>JBJDXS010000001.1:0-4047 GCA_051866815.1 Candidatus Onthomonas sp.
ACCTTGCCGAAGTTGCCCTTGGAGTCCACCGGGGGGTGGAGCAGGGCGCCGTAGCCCCGGGAGAGGCGCACCATGGTTTCATAGATGGCGGCGTCGCCGTGGGGGTTCAGCTTCATGGTGGCGCCCACCACGTTGGCGGACTTGGTGCGCTGCCCGCCCAGCAGGTGCATCTGGTACATGGTGTACAGCAGCTTGCGGTGGCTGGGCTTGAAGCCGTCAATCTCCGGGATGGCCCGGGAGACGATGACGCTCATGGCGTAGGGCATATAGTTGATCTCCAGCGTCTCGGTAATGGGCTGCTCCAGCACCTCCGGGCGCAGGCCCATGACGTTGGGGTTGTCCTTATGGGAGTTGTCTTTGGGTGTCTTCTTTTTTGCCATGGAATTCCTTCCTTATCAGAACAGGCGGAATCGACGTAGGGGCCCACAGTGTGCGCCCGATGGGTTCCTGAACAGCAGCGGGCGAACGATGTTCGCCCCTACAGAATGCCTGCAATTTGTTGAGCGCGTTCCATTTGGAAAACAAGGTACAGTTACGAAATATCCGCCAGCTCCAGATACTTGTACCCGTTGTCCGCGATGTGTTCCTTCCGCCCCTGGAGGTTGTCTCCCAGCAGCAGGTCAAAAACCTGGGCGGTGCGCACCACATCCTCCGGCATCACCTTGATCAGACGCCGGGTCTCCGGATTCATGGTGGTCAGCCACATCATGTCCGGCTCGTTCTCACCCAGACCCTTGGAGCGCTGCACCTCCAGCTTTTTGCCGGCGTTTTCCGCCACAATGTCGTTTTTCTCCTTGTCCGAGTAGGCAAACCAGGTCTTTTCCTTCCAGGTGATCTCGTACAGGGGGGACTCAGCGATATACACATAGCCCTGCTCAATGAGCTGGGGGGTGAGCCGGTAGAGCATGGTCAGCACCAGGGTGCGGATCTGAAAGCCGTCCACGTCGGCGTCAGTGCAGATGACAACCTTATTCCAGCGGAAGCTGTTCAGATCAAAGTCTGCCAGATCCTTGTTCTTTGCCTTGGTGTGGGCGGGCAGCTCTACGCCGCAGCCCATGACCTTGACCAGGTCGGTGATAATGTCGCTCTTGAAAATCTTATTATAGTCCGCCTTGAGGCAGTTGAGAATCTTGCCCCGGATGGGCATGATGCCCTGAAACTCCGCGTCCCGGCTCAGCTTGACCGCGCCCATAGCCGAGTCGCCCTCCACGATATACAGCTCCCGGCGGCTCACGTCCTTGCTCCGGCAGTCCACAAACTTCTGCACCCGGTTGGAGATGTCGATGCTGCCGGAGAGCTTTTTCTTGATGTTCAGCCGGGCCTTCTCCGCCGTCTCCCGGCTGCGCTTGTTCACCAGCACCTGCCCGGCGATCTTGTCCGCGTCAAAGGGATTTTCGATGAAATAGACCTCCAGCTGGCTGCGCAGGAACTCGGTCATGGCGTCCTGGACGAACTTGTTGTTGATCGCCTTTTTCGTCTGGTTTTCGTAGGAGGTCTGGGTGGAGAAGTTGTTGGAGACAAAAATGAGGCAGTCCTGAATGTCGTTCCAGGTCACCTTGCTCTCGTTTTTCTGATACTTATTCTGCTTTTTCAGGTAGGCGTCCACCGCTGAGACAAAGGCGGAGCGCATCGCCTTTTCCGGGGAGCCGCCGTACTCCAGCCAGGAGGAGTTGTGGTAGTGCTCCACCAGATTCACCGTGTTGGAGCAGCAGAAGGCCATGCTCAGTTTGACCTTGTATTCCTCCCGGTCCGCCCGGTCCCGGCCCTGACGCTCTGCCTGGAAGAAGACGGGCTGGGTCAGGGAATTTTCTCCGGCCAGCTCCGCCACATAGTCCAGAATGCCGTTCTCGTAGCGGAAATCGGTGGTGTCAAAACTGCCGTTCACCTGGTTGCGGAACCGGAAGGTGACGCCGGCGTTGATCACCGCCTGGCGCTTCATCATGTCGGTGAAGTACTCCGCCGGAATGTCAATATCGGTAAAGACCTCCAGATCCGGCCGCCAGCGGAACCGGGAGCCGGTCTTATGCTTGGGGCAGTCCTCGCTCTTGAGCCCCCCCACATTCTCGCCCTTCTCAAAATGAAGGGAATAGCGCTTGTTGTCCCGGTGGATGACGGCGTCAAAATACTCCGAGGCGTACTGGGTGGCGCAGGAGCCCAGACCGTTGAGGCCCAGGGAGTAGCCGTAGTCGTCCCCATACTTGCCGCCGGCGTACAGCTCGCAGAACACCAGCTCCCAGTTATACCGCCCCTCCTTAGGGTTCCAGTCCACCGGGCAGCCCCGACCGAAGTCCTCCACCTCAATGGAATGGTCGGCGTAGCGGGTGACGATGATCAGGTCGCCGTGGCCCTCCTTGGCCTCGTCCACCGCGTTGGAGACGATCTCAAAGACGGCGTGCTCGCAGCCCTCCAGATTGTCCGAGCCGAAGATGACGCTGGGGCGCTTGCGCACCCGATCTGCGCCCTTCAGGGAGGAGATGGACTCGTTGCCGTATTCCGGTTTCTTCTTGCGTGGTGCCATAGACTTTTCACACTCCATAATAATTCATCTTATTCTAACCTGATCTCCCCTGAATTGTCAAGGAAGGGGAAAAGGAGAGATGCTCTGCGGATGTAAACTTGTTGAAACTGACGGGTTGACAATTGAGGGGATAGAATGTATACTACCATCGAAATGAAGGTTTACAATCTGCAGCGGTGTCAGCGGATGCCGCCGGAAGAAAAGGAGAAAGAAAAGTATGGAAGCATCCAAACGTTCCGTCTATCCCATGGCGATTACCGCCGTCATGGCGGCTGTGACCTGTGTGGTCAGCCCCTTCAGCATCAACATCGGCCCCATCCCCATCTCCCTGTGCACCCTGGCCCTCTACCTGTCCGTCTATCTGCTGGGCTGGAAGCGGGGCGCGGTGAGCTGCCTGGTCTACATTCTGCTGGGCCTGGTGGGCATGCCGGTGTTCTCCAACTTCTCCGGCGGCCTTGCCAAGGTGGCCGGCCCCACCGGCGGCTACATTGTGGGCTATATCCCCCTGGTCATCGTCGCCGGAATCCTGGTGGAGCGGTATGACAACCGGATTGTCCAGTTCCTGGGCATGATTCTGGGTACTGTCGTGCTCTACGCCCTGGGCACCGCCTGGTTCTGCGTCCAGTCCGGCACCCCCCTGGGAGAGGCTATGGGCATGTGCGTCATCCCCTTCATCCCCGGGGATCTGATCAAGATGGTGATCGCCCTGGTGCTGGGCCCCGTGATTCAGGACCGGCTGAAGAAGGCGGGTCTGCTGAGCAAGTAATTTCTCAAACAACACTTCCATTGAATATTATGACAGAGAGTGCCGCCGGCGGGAGAAATCCTGCCGGCGGCACTCTTTTTTTGCAGGGGAAATCGTGCTATACTACAGTTCACGAGTTTTTCAGGAAAGGAAGCGCCGTCTATGAAGACCCTGCTCCACTGCTGCTGCGCCCCCTGCGCAAACCAGTGCATCGACTCCCTCCGCGCCGAGGGCCGGGAGGTCACCGGCTTCTGGTATAATCCCAACATCCATCCGGTCACCGAGTACCGGGCCCGCCGGAACACCCTGGAGGAATACGCCAAGACCATCGATCTGCCCCTGGTGGTGGTCAATGAATACGCCCTGCGCCCCTTTATCCGGGCGGTGGCGGAGGACATCGCCCACCGCTGCGTCAAGTGCTATGAGATGCGGCTGTACCGTGCGGCCCAGTACGCCGCCGAAAACGGCTTTGACAGCTTCACCTCCAGCCTGTTCATCAGCCCCTACCAGCAGCACGAGTTGATGCGTGAGGTGGCCCAGCGGGCCGGGGAGGAATACGGGGTGGAGTTTCTCTACCGGGATTTCCGCCCCCTCTTCCGCGCCGGTCAGGACCGGGCCAGAGAACTGGGCATGTACATGCAGAAATACTGCGGCTGTATCTTCTCTGAGGAGGAGCGGTACATTAAGCCGAAAAAATTGATTCCGTAAGCGTAGCGCCCGCTGTCCCTGAAGGGACGGCGGGCATTTTGCCGGAACTGGACTGGATTCAAGAATTCTTAAGTTG
>JBJDXS010000002.1:0-3952 GCA_051866815.1 Candidatus Onthomonas sp.
GGGCCAGGTGGCACAGGTTGGGGGTCTTGGCAGAGAACTCGTTGGTCTGGTGCAGGTCAATGGTGATGCCGCACTCGTGGGCGATGGCGGGCAGGTGGAGCATGGTGTTGGTGGAGCAGCCCAAGGCCATGTCCACAATCTCCGCGTCGTGGAAGGCCTCAACGGTCATAATATCCCGGGGGCAGATGTTCCGCTCCACCAGCTCCATGATCTTCATACCGGCTTCCTTAGCCAGCCGGATCCGGGCAGAGTAGGGGGCAGGGATGGTGCCGTTGCCCTTCAGGCCCATGCCGATGGCCTCGGTGAGGCAGTTCATGGAGTTGGCGGTATACATGCCGGAGCAGGAGCCGCAGGAGGGGCAGGCGGACTCCTCGTAGTCCCGGACGCCCTCCTCATCCAGAGTGCCTGCGTGGTAAGCGCCCACCGCCTCAAACATATGGCTCAGGCAGGTGCGGCGACCGTCCTTCAGGTGACCGGCCAGCATGGGGCCGCCGGAGACGAAGATGGTGGGCACGTTCACCCGGGCAGCGGCCATGAGCAGGCCGGGGACGTTCTTATCGCAGTTGGGGATCATGACCAGTCCGTCAAACTGGTGGGCGATGGCCATGGCCTCGGTGGAGTCGGCGATCAGATCACGGGTGACCAGGGAGTACTTCATGCCGATGTGGCCCATGGCAATGCCGTCGCAGACGGCGATAGCGGGGAACTCAATGGGGGTGCCGCCGGTGGCCCGGACGCCGGCCTTGACCGCCTCGGCGATCTTGTCCAGGTTCATGTGGCCGGGGACGATCTCGTTGTGGGAGCTGACCACGCCGATGAGGGGGCGCTTCATCTCCTCGTCGGTGAGGCCCAGCGCATAGAACAGGGAGCGGTTGGGGGCGCGCTCCACGCCCTTGGTGACATTATCGGAACGCATGATGGATTCCTCCTTAAAACAGAGAAAATAGCTGCCTGTAGGGGCGCACACTGTGCGCCCGCCGGGAAAAACCGCAGTGACGGGCGCACGCTGTGCGCCCCTACAGGCGGTAGGAATACAGGGCGGGCATAAGCCCGCCCTGTGGAAAAAGGGCACAGATAAACTCAGTTGGAAGCGGAGTCCAGGCCCTTGTCGCCCTCGGCGGAGTCCTTCCAGAGCATGTTGTCCCGCAGCTCCTTGCCCACGATCTCCATGGGGTGCTTGGCCAGCTTGGCCCGCTTGGAGTTGAAGAAGCAGCGGCCGTTCTTGTTCTCGGCGATCCACTTGCCGGCGAAGGTGCCGTCCTGGATGTCCTAGAGGACAGCCTTCATGTTGGCCTTGGTCTGCTCGTAGGGCAGGACGCGGGGGCCGGAGACATACTCGCCGTACTCGGCGGTGTCGGAGATGGAGTAGTTCATGGCAGCCACGCCGCCCTTGTTGATCAGGTCGACGATCAGCTTCATCTCGTGGATGCACTCGAAGTAGGCGTTCTCGGGATCGTAGCCGGCCTCCACCAGCACCTCGAAGCCGCACTGCATCAGGTCGACCACGCCGCCGCACAGGACGGTCTGCTCGCCGAACAGGTCGGTCTCGGTCTCGATGTCCATGGTGGTCTCCATGATACCGGCGCGGGCGCCGCCGATGCCGGCGATATAGGCCAGGGCGATCTGACGGCAGTGGCCGGTGGCGTCCTGCTCCACGGCGATCAGGCAGGGCACGCCCTTACCGGCGACATACTGGGAACGGACGGTGTGGCCGGGGCCCTTGGGGGCAGCCATGAACACGTCCACGTCGGCGGGGGGCACGATCTGCTTGTAGCGGATGTTGAAGCCGTGGGCAAAGGCGATGGCATTGCCGGCCTCCAGGTTGGGAGCCACGGACTCGGCGTAGATCTGAGCGGCCCGCTCGTCGTTGACCAGCATCATGATGATGTCAGCCTTCTTGGCGGCCTCGGCCACAGTGTAGACCTCAAAGCCGTCGTCCTGAGCCTTCTTGAAGCTCTTGCCGGGGCGGACGCCGATGATCACGTCGCAGCCGGAGTCCCGCAGGTTCTGGGCATGGGCATGGCCCTGGGAGCCGTAGCCGATGACGGCGATCTTCTTGCCGTCGAGAGCGGACAGGTCACAGTCCTTCTCATAGTACATTTTTGCCATAGGTATATTCCTCCTTGAGTTTTGTCTCGTCATATATTGTGCTACGCCCTCTCTCGATGGCGATAGTACCGGTACGAACCACTTCCAGGACGCCGAATTCCTTCATCAGGTCCAGAAGTGCTTTGGTCTTTTCCCCGTCGCCGAAGATGGCCACGGTGAGAGTCTCCTTGCTGACGTCAATGACGTTGGCCCGGAACAGCCCGGCGATCTGAATCACCTCGCCCCGGCTGGTCAGGTCCGCCGCCTTCACCTTGATGAGGGTGAACTCCCGCTGGAGGGAGTTGGCCTGATCCAGTACCTTGACGGCAATCACCGGCAGCAGCTTGCGGCACTGGGCGGCGATCTGGTCGATCATCAGCTCGTCTCCCCGGATGACAATGGTGATCCGGGTGACTCCCGGCTCATTGGATTCGCCGGAGGCGATGGACTCAATATTATACCCCTTTCGGGAGAACAGCCGGGCAACCTGGGAGAGGACGCCGGGAATGTCCTTCACCAGCAGGGACAGGGTGTAGAGCTTCTTTTCCGTATCAAATTCACGCTTCAACAGGTACACCCCCTCAGGTCAGCAGATAATCGGTGATGTGGGCGCCGCCGGGCACCATGGGCCGCACCATCTCGTCCATGTCCAGCATGCAGTCGATGACATAGCCGCAGCCGCAGGAGAGGGCCTCCCGCATGGCCTCCTCCATCTCCTGGCGGTTGGTGACCCGCTTGCCCTTGAGGCCGTAGGCCTCGGCCAGCTTGACGAAATCCGGCCCCCGGTCCAGGGTAGTCTCGGAGAACCGCTTGTGATAGATCAGGTTCTGCCACTGGCGAACCATGCCCAGGGTGCCGTTGTTGAAGACGACGGTGATAATGGGCAGATGATAGTGCTCCACCGTGCACAGCTCATGGCAGTTCATCCGGAAGCAGCCGTCGCCAGTGGTGTGGATGACCACCTTGTCCGGGTTGCCCACTTTTGCGCCGATGGCGGCCCCCAGGCCGAAGCCCATGGTGCCGAAGCCGCCGGAGGTGAGCAGCTGGCCGGGGTAGTCAAAGTGGAAGTGCTGAATGGACCACATCTGATGCTGGCCCACGTCAGTGGCTACGATGGCGTCCTTGGGCGCCATCTCCCGGATAGTCTCCAGCACCTGGCGGGGGGTGAGGGCGGTACTGTCGTCCGCCACCTGATCCCGCTCCCGGCGGAGGGTGAGAATCCGCTCCTTCCACTCCGGATGGCTGTACTGTCCCACCCGCTGGTTGAGCAGCTCCAGCACCCGCCGGGCACTGCCCACAATGTGGTGGTCGGTGAGGACATTTTTGTCGATCTCCGCACGGTCGATGTCGATATGGACGATCTTGGCCTGGCTGGCGAAGGTGTTGGGATTCAGGGCCACCCGGTCGGAGAACCGGCAGCCCACGGCGATGAGCAGGTCGCACTCGTCGCAGGCCAGGTTGGAGGCCTGACTGCCGTGCATGCCGATCATGCCGGTGGCCAGGGGATGGCCGCCGGGGAAGCCGCCGCCGCCCATGACGGTGATGGCCACCGGGGCGTCCAGCTTTTCCGCCAGCGTGCGGAACTCCTTGTCCGCCCGGCCCCGAACCACACCGCCGCCGCAGATCAGGAAGGGCCGCTCCGATTGCTCGATCATCCGGGCCAGAATCTCAATGTCCTGGTGATCCGGCTCCGGAGCCTTGAGGCCATGGCTCTCGCTCAGCTCCCGGACACTGCCCCAGGTGCGGTTTTCGTACCAGGGGATAAACTCATAGTCGATCATCTCGCTGGGGGCGGTGACGTTTTTCAGGAAGTCGATGAGCACCGGGCCGGGCCGGCCGGTGGCGGCCACGGCGAAGGCCTGGC
>JBJDXS010000003.1:0-3904 GCA_051866815.1 Candidatus Onthomonas sp.
TCAGATCCTCCAGCACCGTCTGGGCGCCGTAGCGCTTGGTCAGATGCTCACAGCCGCAGGTCATCGGTTCCCTCCATTCGGCTGGCAATCCAGCCCAGCACCCACAGAAAGCCCCGCTCAAACAGGGCGCTGAGGATGACAATGACAAAGGTCCAGGCAAAGAGCCGGTCGATCTCCAGATAGATCTTGGCAAAATAGAGCTGCTGGCCGATGGAGTGCAGCGGGGTGCCGATGACCTCCGCCGCCACGCCGGACTTCCAGCTCATGCCCAGGGCCAGCTGGCACCCGCTGGTCAGGGAGGGCAGCAGGGCGGGCAGGTAGACATAACGCAGCCGCTTCCAGCCGCTCAGCTGAAACACCCGGGCCATCTCCACCAGCTTGGCGTCCGCCCGGGCCAGTCCCTCCAGGGTCTGGAGGTAGAGGACGGGGAAGACGATGACAAAGACAATGACAAAGGTGAGATTCTGAGAGCCCACCCATACCAGAGCCAGAATGACAAAGCAGACCACCGGCACCGACTTCATGACAGTGACCGCCGGGGCGAGAATCTCCCCCGCCAGGGGACACCGGTGGGCCAGGGCGGCCAGAGCCACCCCGGCGCCAAAGGCCAGCAGAAAGCCTCCCGCGATGCGCAGCAGGGTAAAGGCCACCGTCTGCCAGAATTCCCCTGTCACCCCCATGGTCAGCAGCGCCCGAAAGGCCTCCACCGGCCCAGCCAGGATGACGCTCTGATTCACCCACAGGCTGGCCAGCTGCCAGAGCGCCAACCAGCCCAGGGCAATGAGTGCTTTTTTCCAGCCCGGCTTAGCCAAGGTAGTAGAAGTCGTCTCCAGGGAGATTGCCGCCCACGGAGGCGGGGTTCAGATCAAAGAGCACCTGGAGGTAGGCGGAGACCATGTCCTTCATCTCCTGGCCGTCCACATAAGTGACGTTGCAGGCAGGGATGGCCTTTTCGGCCACGGCGGCCTTCTCCATAATGCCGAAGGTCTCGGTGAGCTGAGCGGCTCCGGCCACGTCCTCGGCCACATAGGCGGTGCTGACCTGGTGATCGGCCAGGAACTGCGCCACCGCCTCAGGGTGCTCAGCCAGGAATTCGTTGCGCACCACAGTGACGCCGGTGAGCAGGGAGGTCTCGCTGACCTTGTCCCACTCCTCGGTCAGGTTGAGCACCACGGAGAAGCCCTCCAGCTTGGAGACTGCGGCGGTGACGGCGGGCTGGGGCAGCAGGCCCACGCCCTCGGGGTCGGCAGTCAGGGCGGCAATGACCTCGGTGGCCTCAGACTGATACTGGACGTTGACGTCCTCCAGGCTCATGTCGTGCTGGGCCAGCAGATACTGGAGCACATAGTCGGGAGAGGTGCCTTGGCCGGGGAGATAGATGGTCTTGCCCGCCAGATCCTCAATGGAGGCGATGGAGTCGTCGGCGCTGATCACATAGAGGACGCCCAGGGTGTTCACGTCCAGGCAGGTGACGCCGGACTCAATTTTGCTGTACCAGATGGCGGCTGCGTTGGCGGGGATGAGGGCGATGTCCAGATCCCCGGAAACCATTCCGGTCATCAGGGCGGAGGCATCGGTCTCCATGGTAAAGCTGTAATTGGCATTATCCTCACTCATCAGCTTGACCAGGCCGATGGAGGTGGGACCCTTCAGAGAGCCCACCCGGGTGACGACCGTTTCGGTCTCCTCGGCAGGCTCCTCTGCGGGTTCTTCGGCGGGTTCTTCGGCGGGTTCTTCGGCGGGTTCTTCCGCAGGCTCTTCCGCAGGCTCTTCCTCCGGAGCGGTCTCCGGCTCCTGGGTCTCCTCCTGAGCAGGCTCCTCGGCGGGGGCCTCCTCCTTGGCGCCCTGGCTGCCGCCGCAGGCGGCCAGGGACAGCACCATGACCAGAGCCAGCAGCAGGGAAAGCAGTTTCTTCATTTTCAGTTCCTCCTTGATGCGCAATTTCTTATCTCAATCAAAATTCCGGCAGCAAAAAAGTCCATGCCGGAGGGCATGGACAGTCCACCCCGCAGGGCGGTTTTCCGTCTTTCCCCTCAGAACTTCTTCGGCGTCAGAACAGTATGAGATTTCGCTGATATCCTACCATATTTTCTCGACCCTGGCAAGCCTGAGTTTACAGAAAGGCAAAACGCCCCGGAAGAAGCGTCTCGAACCGAATGCAAGCATTCGGTTCGAAAATGCGGCCGAACCGCGCGCCCTTACGGGCACACTCCCGGCCTCCCTGTGTGCTTTTTGCCGGCACAGGTCCGGCTAAAAGCACATATTTCACTTTGTTTTGTTGCTGTCGCAACAAAACTCCTGCGGAGGGCTTCCTAAACTTTTAGCCCTCATTTAAAATTGCCAGACACACTTTTTTGACAGTCTGACGCCCCGGAAGGAGCGGCCGCTCCCTCCGGGGTGTTGATCAGGCCTTCTTGCCGGTCTGATAGCGCTTGATCTTTTTAGTTGCGGTCTTCTCAAATTCCGTGTTGCGGAACCGAATCTTATGGATCTTCTTGTGGTTGGGCTGGGTGGCGTTGAGCTTTTTCACCTGCTCCTCGATGGACTTGCGCACCTGCTCCTCCGGCAGGTCGATGGTATCGTCGGGGAAGATCTCCGCGGTGATCGCCCCGTCCTCCTCGTAGGCCACCACCTCGGCCACCTCGGGGATCCGCTCAATGAGCTGCTCCAGCTCCTCAGGAGAGACATTCTCGCCGTTGGCCAGGATGATCAAATTCTTCGCCCGGCCGGTGATGAACAGGAAACCGTCCTTGTCCACATAGCCCAGGTCGCCGGTGCGGTACCAGCCGTCGATAAAGGCCTCACCGGTGGCCTCGTCGTTGCGGTAGTAGCCCATCATCACGTTGTCGCCCTTGACCTGAATCTCGCCGATGCCGTCAGTGTCCGGGGCATAGACCCGAATGGAGACCTTGGGGACAATCTGGCCCACGCTGCCGTCCCGCCAGTGGTAGTTCCGGTTGACCGACAGGACGGGGGAGCACTCAGTGATGCCGTAGCCGTTGAGGATGCTGACACCCAGGGAGCGGAACTCCTTTACATACCGGGGATCCAGAGGGGCGCCGCCGCAGATGATATACTCCAGCTCGCCGCCGAACTTGTCCAGCACGTCCTTGAACAGCTCCCGCCGCTTATCCACGCCCACCTTGAGCATGGCGTCGCTGAGCTTCATGCCCTGGCGGAGCTTTTTCTCCTGGCCGGTCTTCCGGGCGGTGCGCCAGATGGTCTTGGAGAAGGTCTCCACGAACAGGGGCACCAGGAAGAGGGTTTTGGGCTTGGCGATGGGGATCTCCTTCATGAAGTCCGCCAGGCTGGAGTTGATAAAGATAGGCCGGCCGTAGTGGAAGGCCTTCATGACGGCGGTGACCAGGCCGAAGGCATGGTGGAAGGGCAGCACCGCCATGGTGGCTCCCTCCGGCGGATAGAACAGCTGCATAGTCAGAGAGATGTCCCGGGCCATATTGTGCTGGCTGAGCATGACCGCCTTGCTGATGCCGCTGGTACCGGAGGTGAAGAAGATGGTGGCCAGCCGCTCCGGCTCCATCGTCAGGGCGTCATAGAGATTGCGCCCCCGCTCATAGAACTTGCGGCCTTTGTCAATCCACTCGTCCATCTCGGACATCGGCAGGATGCGCAGCTTGCCCAGCTTTTTCTTGCTGGATTCCACCACACTCAGGCAGTTCTTGCTGACGACCACCAGCTCGGTGTCCGTCTGATTCAGCAGCACGGTCACCTCTTCCTCGCTGAAGTCCTTGGCCAGCAGCACCGCCACATTGCCGGAGGTGACAATGGCGAAATAGGCCAGCAGCCACTGGTAGGAGTTTTCGCCCATAATGGCGATCTTGCGGCCCCGGACGCCCCGCTTGAGCAGATAGGTGCCCAGCCAGCGCACCTCCTGATAGAAGTC
>JBJDXS010000004.1:0-233176 GCA_051866815.1 Candidatus Onthomonas sp.
CCTCATTCAGCCAGAGTCTGCAAACTTATTTGCGCATTATTCTTGACAGTACCATTAGGTCAGTTAGCTCTTTATGTCTTTTCGAATCAGTACATCAATACCCTCGCAGATGATGCAGCTTGTCTGAAAGCTGTTGATTAAGCCCTATAAACTCTAAAAGGTATTCTTCGGCTATACGAAATTCCTTATTTCCCTTTGCGCAGATATGCGCGCGCGTAGCCGGCATAGAGCCCCGCCCCCAGAACCAGCGCCTCTTCGTCGGCATCAAAATTGCCGTTATGCGTGGATGCCAGCGTATTGGGCAGCGCAGGATTCGCCGTTCCCAGATATGCGTACGCCCCCGGAACGTGCAGCAGATACTCCGCAAAGTTATCGCCGCACATGGAGAGCTCCCGCCCGGCAGTGACCTTTCCGGTTTCCCACAGCTCCCGGACTACCTCCGCCGCCTCCTGACACACCTGACTGTCATTGATGAGCGGCGAGGCAAAATCCACCCACCGGAGCTCCACTGTGCCGCCGTAAATCTCCGCAATGTTCCGGGCAGTCATGGTAATCTGCTCCCGGATCCGCTCCCTGCTCGTCTGAGACACCGTCCGGGTAGTGCCTTCCATCACGGCAGAGGCCGCCAGGGCGTTGTAGGTGGTTCCCGCGCTCAGCTTACCGACACCGATAATGACCGGCTCCACCGGAGACGTGAGCCGGGTAACCAGCGCCTGAAGGGCCACCACGATCTGACTGGCGATGTACAGCGCATCAATCCCCAATTGCGGGGTTGCGACATGGGCGGACTTTCCCTGCACCTGGATGCAGAAATGGTCTACCGCCGCATTATTCAGCCCCGGCTTCAGTCCCACCGTGCCGATTGGCAGGTCAGGGGCCGCATGAAGGCCGAATACCCGCTCCGCGCCCGCCAGCGCATCGGCCTCCACAAAGGGCTTGGCGCCCTGCCCCATCTCTTCTGCGGGCTGGAAGATCAGCCGAACCTCGCCTCCGAATTCCCCTCTTCGCTCTGCCAGCAGCTTCGCCGCACCCAACAGGCAGGCAGTATGGAGATCATGGCCGCAGGCGTGCATCACACCCGGCGTCAGGGAGCGGTATTCCGCCCCGCTCGTCTCCTGGATGGGCAATGCGTCTATATCCGCTCGCAGGGCCACCACGCCTTCCCCGACGCCGGTCCCCCGCACGGTACCCAGCACACCGGTCTCTCCCACCCTGATATGAGGGATGCCAAACTGATCCAGTTCCTCCTCAATTCGCCCAGCAGTGCGGAACTCCTGCATGCTCAGTTCCGGGTGTTGATGAAATTCCCGCCGGAGCGCAGTCAGATACGTTCTTTCCTTCCCCAGTGCTTCCTTCCAATCTGACATGGGGCCACTCTCCTTTTGTACTGTGCCTGGCAGAACTGTTCATTTCTGCACCGGAGCGCCCTTACCGGGCGCTCTGATGGTATCATAACAGATTCATGTCAGGAATGCTACGCCGTCTCTGCGGCAAAGGCCTGCCGCGTTTCATTCCGCTTCCAGTCTTCGATGAGCTTCAAAAA
This sequence comes from Candidatus Onthomonas sp., assembly GCA_051866815.1. GTDB lineage: Bacteria > Bacillota > Clostridia > Oscillospirales > Oscillospiraceae > Onthomonas. Next base: position 1,544 of record JBJDXS010000004.1, read on the forward strand.
GAATCGATGCACCGTCACATCATCGCTCAGCTCTGGATGGAAGGCGGTCACCAGCTGATTCCCCTGACGGGCAGCCACCAGATTGCCGTCCACCGCAGCCAGCACCTGGGCGTCTCCGGAGACCTTTTCAATGTAGGGCGCACGGATAAAGGTCATGGGGATACGTCCCATCCCCTTGCAGTCCGCTTCCGCATAGAAGCTGCCCAGCTGTCTGCCATAGGCGTTGCGCTTGACGGAAATATCCATGGTTCCAAAGCAGGGGCTGCCGCCATCCACCCACTTGGCCAGCAGGATCAGCCCGGCACAGGTGCCAAACACGGGCAGACCGGAGGCAATCCGCGCTCTGAGCGGCGCAAACAGGTCCAGATCGCGCAGCAGCTTTCCCATTACGGTGCTCTCCCCACCGGGGAGAATCAACCCGTCGAAGGGCCGGTCCAAGTCGCGCAGTTGGCGGATTTCAAAATGCTCTGCACCCAGCCGATCCAGCATGGCGGCGTGCTCCGCGAAAGCCCCCTGAAGCGCCAGAATGGCTACCGTCATCTCACTTCCCCCGTTCCGCCATCAGCAGGGCAATCTCATTTTCATTGATGCCCACCATCGCTTCTCCCAGATCGGTAGACAGCTCCGCAATCAGCCTGGCGTCCGTGAAGTTGGTGACCGCCTGGACAATGGCAGCAGCCCGCTTAGCCGGATTGCCGGACTTGAAAATGCCGGAGCCCACAAACACGCCCTCAGCGCCCAGCTGCATCATCAGCGCCGCATCAGCAGGGGTGGCCACGCCGCCGGCCGCAAAGTTGACCACCGGCAGCCGGCCGTTCTCATGGACATAGCGCAGCAGATCCAGGGGCACCTGCAGCTGCTTGGCGGCCTCATACAGCTCATCTGCCCGCAGATTCTGCACCCGGCGGATCTCCGCATTCATGGCCCGCATGTGGCGCACCGCCTGCACCACGTCGCCGGTGCCAGGCTCCCCCTTTGTCCGGATCATAGAGGCTCCCTCGGCAATCCGGCGAAGCGCCTCCCCCAGGTCACGGGCGCCGCAGACAAAGGGCACTTTAAACTGAGTCTTATCGATGTGATACACGTCGTCGGCCGGAGAGAGCACCTCGCTCTCATCAATGTAGTCGATTTCAATGGCCTCCAGCACCTGGGCCTCCACAAAATGGCCGATGCGGCACTTGGCCATCACCGGAATGGACACCGCTTCCTGAATCCCTCGGATCATCTTGGGATCACTCATCCGGGAGACACCCCCCGCCGCCCGGATATCCGCCGGAATCCGCTCCAGCGCCATCACTGCGCAGGCGCCGGCGGCCTCGGCAATCTTCGCCTGCTCCGGCGTAGTCACATCCATAATGACGCCGCCCTTGAGCATCTGGGCCAATTCTTTATTCAGTTCATATCTGGTCTTTTCCATTTCATTTACCCCCTGGGTTAATTGGTAATATTATCATACTACAATCTGATCTTTTGAGAAGTATCAGATTTCGCTTTTTTGATAAGGCCAGATTTAGAACGAAGCTTCCCATTTGAGCTGTCAAATCATGTATTCCACCGTTTTCTCCTCGGTCAGCCTGGTGCTCTCGTTGAACAGGAGAACCGCCTCACGTCCCTCCATTGGCCCGAAGGCGTAGACGTCCTGAACCTCCCGCTCAAAATATCCAACCGGGACAATCCGGTTAAATTCCGCCGGCCGGTCAGTGACCATCTGCAGCGCGGCGTCCTGGAAGGGCTCAGCCCGATAGTAAGGGTCAAACAGATAGACCTGTTCGTCCCGGACATCCGTCAGCAGCACATAGTGCCAGCCCTCGAAATCCACCCGAACTACTGCCGCGCCGCCCCGGTGCAGGGCATCCCGCAGCCGGCCATTCTGGGCGAAATTCACTGCTCGACCGGAAAGATACTGGCTGGAGATGGGGAGCTGTCCCACCTGGCCGAAGCCATTGATCCAATTGCTGAGAAACATCATGGCCGTGCAGGAGGTGCCGCACTTGCCGCAGGCACCGTCCGCACCAAAGCAGTCCAGGCAGTACAGCATAATGCTGCGGATCACTTCGGGTGGAATAGCCTCCCGGGGAAAGAGATAGCTGACCGCATTGAGCATGGAGGTCGGACCGCAGTCATATTCTGAGATCTGGTAGCGCAGTGGATTGTTCATGGCACAAGCTCCTAGCAGCAGAGAGACCTGAAATGCTGGAATGCGGAAAAACTGCAATTTCTACCCCAGCTGTCAGATGTCCGCAGTCAACAGTAAACGCCGCTGCATTTAGCTCTCTGCACAAAATATAATTAACATAGTATGTTTATAGGTTATATTACCATGGGAATTTTTCCTTGTCAACTGCGATTGTTCTCAGATGAGATCTGCATACCTGAGACTGCTGCAAAATGCTTTTCCTCCGGTCTGCCCTGTGGTAAAATGATCTCCACAATACAGGAGGGCACCGCTATGAAACCCAAGACCAAAATTTTCTTTTTCGCCTTTCCCTTTGGAGACTACGAGGGGGTGCGGCAGGAGCTGAACCGCCGCGCCGCCCAGGGCTGGGCCTTCGGGGGCAGGTTCGGGCTGATCACCGCCCGCTTTCAGGCCACCACCCGGCAGGAGCTGTGTTATGACGTGGTGCCAGCCGCCCCCCGGCGCAGCCCGGAGGATCTGGCCCACGAGATACAGCTGCGGGAGAGTCAGGGTTGGAGCCCGGTGGACACCCTCTGGGGGATGGACGTCTACCAATCCCTCCCCTGCCAGACTCCGGCGCCCTGCCGGACAGCTGAAGACTACCGTGAATGGCAGGCCCTGTTTCGCAGCTGGCTGCTGTGGAGTCTGGCCTTTCTGGGGGTAACTCTTGTCGCCCTGGGGCTGATCAGCCGGGCCTTCAGCCTGGACTGGGCGGCCCTCTCCCACCAATGGTACCTCTCAGACAGCAGGGGAATGCTCTGCCTGGCCCTCCCGTTGGGAGCGGCCCTGGCTCTGCTGTGGCTGGGATGGCTGAGCTTCTGTTTGCTCCGGCGGTGCCGGCCCCACAGGCCCTGTGGCCGGTGGATGCTGCTGCTTCGGGGCGGACTACAGGTTTTGGCCCTGGGCCTGGTGCTGGTCACTTTGGCTGTCCTGTGGGCAGATCAGGTGCCTCGGCTGTGGATGCGGCTTGCTTTGGGCGCGGGGCTGGCACTGACCCTGCTCTTAGCCCCGGCAGTCAGCAAAAATGATCGGCAGCGGCAGACACTGGTACTGGGCTTCGGCATCTTTGGGTGCCTCCTGCTGTCCATGGTGCTGGGCTGGACAGTCTCCCCGCTCCAGCTGGACACCGTGGCCCAGGGGACAAGCTGGCGGCAGGAGGCGGGACTCCCCATCCTCCGGGCAGAGGAGCTGGGTCTGGAGGAGGACAGCCGGCAGGTCACCGCCTATTATCGCTGTGATCAGTCTCTGTTGGTCAAACAGGAAGTCTATCATGAGTCCTGGCCGGACGGAACTGCTCTGGAGGTCACGGTGTACACCTGCACCCTTCCCGGTCTCACCGACCTGCTCTGGGATGACCTGGTGCCGGAAGCAGCCCTAACCAGGCCGGAGGAAGCCTCGCTGGACACCGATAGCTGGCATCAGCTCTGGTATTGCTCCGGCCCGCAGTTGATCCACCTCTCCGGCACTCCGGACTGGCAGGCGGACGGTCTGGGCCAACGGGCGCTGGCGCTGGTCCTGGAAAACGGATGACGCAAAAATCCCTCTCTGACAGAAAATCAGAGAGGGATTTTGCGTGTCGTTATTTAGAAATAGTCCCCGATCCGATGAATCATCAGCAGATCGCTGACGCCATCCACCACCAGGCAGATGCCGGCAAAGCTGGCCAGCGTCATGACCGAGCCCACAGGCCGAAACAGGATCAGCAGGGCCAGAATCAAAGTGACGCCGCCGCTGAGCGCGCCGGTCCACCAGTTAGCCGCCCCCGCCTGGTAGGCACTTACTGTGTACTGGATATCAGAGATGGCATGGATCAGCATCAGAATGCCGACTACGCTGGCCACCAGAGAGACCAGGCCGCTGGGATTTCGAACAATCCACAGGCCAAAAATCAACTCGATGACACCGTAAATCAGTTGGCTGTAGCCAATGGTCAGGCTCCGCTTAAAGATGAAAGCGACAATCGAGCCAATGCCTGCCAGCAGCAGCACCCAGCTCAGTACACCCAGCACCAGACCCAGCAGGCTCTCCGGTGCAAAAAACAGAATGACGCCCAATACAATGGTGACAATAGCGCCCCAAAAACTCTGGCGTTTCCACTGGCGGAAAAAGTTCAACATAAGAAAGCACCTCTCTTTTGTTCGGATAAAAATATTATATCCGTTCCGAAGCAAAAGAAATGAACGAACTGTGAAGCCTTTCGTAAAAAATGGTTAAAACAGGGAAATCATTCTCCCTGCCCAGGCTCTGCCACCGACTCGCCCGCCCGGAAGAGAGGCTGGAGCAGGATATGCTGGTGCGCCGCCCCCTCATCAATCATACTGGCTAGGATACGAACGCTCTGACGGCCCAGCTCTCCCTGGGGCTGAACAAGAGTGGTAAGAGACGGCAGGGTATAGCGGGTGGTCTCCAGGCCGTCCAGGCCCATCACCGAGCAGTCCTCCGGCACCCGGCGGCCGCTGTCATGCATCGCCTTGATGGCAGCCAGGGCCAGACTGTCCGACAAGGCCAACAGGGCAGAGAATTCCGTCCCTCCCTCCGCCAGCGCCCGCACCGCCTGATAGGCCCGATCCAGCGCGTCGCCGCCGCAGAGAATCAGCTGCTCCGGCCGCTGGGGCAGGTCATAGGCCCGCTGGGCCTGCCGATAGCCCTGATAGCACAGCTCCCCTGCCGAGCGATCCTCCACATCCGGGGCCAGGAAAGCAATCTCCCGATGGCCCAGACCGTAGAGATACTCCACCGCCCGGTAGGCGGCGGCCCGGCCATCGATGCTCACCGAAGAGTACTGATCCGGCTTCAGATCTCCAAAGGGAAGGGTGAACGTGCAACAGACAAAAGGAACATTGAGGGGCGCCGCCATGGCGGCGGTATAGTCCCCCCGGCCGCCCAGCAGGATAATACCTTTCAGCTTCTCGGCCCGCTCCAGCTGAGCAGCATAGCTCAGGGCCTCCTCCCCGCCGGGGGCCTGGCGCAGACAGAGGGCCCAGCCCAGCGCCTCCAGCTCCTCCTCGATGGCGGCAATAATGGGACTGTAGAGAGGGTTGCCCGTCTCCCGGCAGATGACACCAACCGTATTGCGCTGGGAACGAACCAAATTCCGGGCGGCGCTGTTTGGGATAAAGTGCTGCTCCTCAACCACTTTGAGCACCTGGGCACGAATGGGTGCACTGACGTCCGGGTGGTGATTCAGAACCCGGGATACCGTACTGACAGATACACCGGCCATCCGTGCAATATCCTTGATCGTCATATCGCCTCCTCCTTTCCAAACCGCGTGCTGCGGCGAAGAAGCACCCATTACCACTGGTTTTGTACTTTTATTTAGTTTAGCGTATAACGCCGGAAAAGTCAATTGTATTTTTGTTGTTTTATACAGCTTTCTCGCATTTTTGCCGTTGATACTCTCTTTTTCTTTCAAATAAATCTGTTTTTGACTTGAAAGTGCCGGCACAGTAAAGGACGGTTTGTCGCTAAAAACGCTTCCAGTCGGGGCATAGAACGTTTTTCCGTCCGACAGGGTATGGAATGACGTGGAAAGACAGAACCCCCCGCGCCGAAGCGCGGGGGGTTCCGTTGTTCCGCCAGGTTCGTGCCATCCCGACAGAACAGGAGGAGTATAGGAGACATATCTTTCACAGGTGTGCGGCCTGGTGAAAGCAAATCAGGAAGGACGGCGCCCTTACTTCACAGGCTCAGGCAGCTCGTCGTTGGTGAGGGCGGCATAGCCCTCTTCGCCGGTGCGGATGCGGATGACATTCTCCACGTTGTAGATGAAGATCTTGCCATCGCCCAGGTTGCCGGTATACAGCGCCATCTTGGCGGCAGCCACAACCTGATCCACAGGGACAGTGGAGACAACCACTTCCACCTTCAGCTTGGGGTGCAGGCTCATGGTCAGAGGAACACCACGGTAATACTCGACCTTGCCCTTCTGGGCGCCGCAGCCCATGACCTGGGTCACGGTCATGCCGGCCACGCCGATCTGAGCCATGGCACTCTTGAGGGCCTCGAAGCGGCTCTGGCGGCAGAGGATGCTGACCTTGGTGTATGCGCCGTAGGAGGCGCCGGCAGTGGCGGCCACAGGCTCGGTCTGCTGGACGCTCTCCACCTGGACGGCGGCATCCACGGGAACCTTGCCGGTGATGACATCGCTGGTGTCAGTGTCACGGTCGCTGAAGTCAAAGCCGCCGTAAGCAGAGGGCAGGCCGTGCTCGGTGCTGTCCAGACCGGTGATCTCTTCCTCCGTGCTGACCCGCAGGCCAACGCAGGCCTTGATGACCAGGAAGGTGATGGTGATGGTCACAGCAGTCCAGAGGCCGACGGCCAGGACGCCCAGGATCTGCAGGCCCAGCTGGCCGAAGCCGCCGCCGTAGAACAGACCGACTACAGAGTCGTTGCCGGGGGCGGAGGTGGTGGAGAACAGGCCCACGGCAACAGTGCCCCAGATACCGTTGAGGCAGTGGACAGCCACAGCGCCCACGGGGTCGTCAATGCGCAGCTTGTAGTCCAGCAGCCAGACGCCGAAGCAGACCAGCAGGCCGGCCACAGCGCCAATGATGATGGCGCCGAAGCAATCGGTGGTGTCGCAGGGAGCGGTGATAGCAACCAGGCCGGCCAGAGAGGCGTTGAGACACATGGAGACATCGGGCTTGCCGTACTTGACCCAGGTGAAGATCATGCAGACAACGGTGGCGACAGCGGGGGCCACGGTGGTGGTCAGGAAGATGGAGCCCAGCTGCTCAATGGATGTGGCAGCGGCGCCATTGAAGCCGTACCAGCCCAGCCAGAGGATGAAGCAGCCCAGGGCACCCAGGGGCAGACTGTGGCCGGGGAAGGTATGCACCTTAATAGTGCCGTCCTTCTGCTTCTTGAACTTGCCGATCCGGGGCCCGAGAATCTTGGCGCCGATGAGGGCGGAGATGCCGCCCACCATGTGGATGGCGCAGGAGCCGGCGAAATCGTGGAAGCCCAGCTGGGCCAGCCAGCCACCGCCCCAGATCCAGTGGGCCTCGATGGGATAGATCAGTGCGGAGATGACAGCAGAGTAGATGCAGTAGCTGAGAAACTTGGTCCGCTCAGCCATAGCGCCGGAGACGATGGTAGCGGTGGTGGCACAGAAGACCAGGTTGAACACGAAGTTGGACCAGTCGAAGCTCTCGTAAGCGGTAAAGATATCAAATCCGGGCTTGCCGATCAGGCCCAGCACATCTTCGCCCAGCAGCAGGCTGAAGCCGATGAGGATGAACACCACAGTACCGATGCAGAAGTCCATCAGGTTCTTCATCAGAATGTTGCCGGCGTTCTTTGCACGGGTGAAGCCGGTCTCCACCATTGCAAAGCCGGCCTGCATCCAGAAGACCAGTGCGGCGCCGATCAGAAACCATACGCCGAAAGTTTGGCCGGAAACCAATTCCAGAATGGCAGTTTCGTCCATAAGTCTTTCCTCCCAAAAAAGTTGACGCGTTTCCCATTCTCTCCTGGAAAACACGTCATTGTGTCGATTCTTCTTTTGTTCTGTTTTCCTTCGCTGCAGCAGTTCAAAAACAGAAGGGACCTGAAATCCTCTTGATTTCAGGCCCCTTTGCCTTGACGAAATGAAGTTTACCACATTTTTGCAGGAAGTCAAGCCCCCTGATTCACTTTCAGAGGATATGACGAAATTAAACCCGTCTTTATGGAATTTTTATGCACAATAGTTTTGGCAACCTGTCATTTCAAAGTTCCACTGGGATCGAGTAGGCGATCTCCGCCAATCCCGGCTCCACCCGGCAGCCCAGGGCCAAGATACGGACCCCCGCGCCCTCTGCCGCCCGGAGCGCCTGACCGAACTGGGGATGGGTCTCGTCGTTGGGCCTGAGGGCGGTGATGCCCTCCATCTGCACCACAAAGCAAATCCAGCTCCGGAACCCCTCCTCCTGGGCCCGGATCAGGCCCTTGATGTGCTTGACGCCCCGCTCAGTGGGGGCGTCTGGGAATTTTGCAATGCCGTCCTGCTCCAGAGTCACTCCCTTCACCTCGATCAGGTGGCGCACGCCGCCGCTCTCCACCAGAAAGTCAAACCGGGAGTCCCCGTGGGTATATTCCGGGCAGATGGAGAGGTCAGGGCCGAAGAGGCCGGATTTTGGGAGATATTCCGCCAGGATATGGTTGGGAGCCTGGGAGTCCATGTTTACCAGCCGCTCTCCCTTCCATACCGCCACCAGGTCATAGGCAGTCTTGCGGGTGGGATTGTCCGACTTCACCAGGCAGACCCGGGCTCCGGGCACCAGCAGCTCTTTGCACCGGCCGGTGTTTTTCACATGCACTGTCTCCAGCCGGCCCTTCAGCTCCACCTGGGCGATAAACCGGTTGGGCCGCCGAACAAAGACCGCCTCGGTCAGATTGGGATACCGCACCGCTCACTCCTCCGGCAGCTGATCCAGCTGGCTCTCTCCGATGACATGGATGCCGTTTTCCGCCAGCAGCCGGGCGGTTATGCCGTCCCCGGGCACCTGGGTATGGCTGAAGGTGCCGTCATAGACGGTGCCCGCGCCGCAGGAGGGACTGCGCTCCTTGAGGATTGCCCAGGTGCAGCCATAGCGCCGGGCCAGCTTGAGGGCCTCCTGAGCCCCCTTCTGATACTGCACTGTCACGTCCAGGCCGTTTTGAGTGATCACCCGGTCCCCTCTCTGTTCCGCCGGAGGACGGGGGGTGGGCAGGCCGCCGTAGCACTCCGGACAGACGGGAATCAGGGTATGACGGTCCATCAGCCCCTCTAAGCCGGAGTAAGGCTTGCTCCGGCCGTCATAGCGGCAGGCAACGCCCAGCAGGCAGGCGCTGACCAGAATCTTCATGGAATCTCCCTCCATAGTTCAAGTTCTGCCATCATAGCGCAAATTTTGTTCCCGGTCAACCGATTTCCCTCTTTTTCCCCCTTCCGATTTATAAAATATTCTCCATTGGGGCAGAGATTTTCCATCTCTTCGACGGTGGACTCTGCTATACTTTCCCTTGTGAAGAGGGACGGAGCCCACCGCCGTCTGAAATATCTTTCCAACACTGTGCCCGGCAATCGCAATCGCGTCTGCCGGGCACAGACAAATCTCCGCCGTTCACAAAACGTTCTCAAACCTCTCACAGTTTCTTCATCCATCAGGGCGGGCAGTCTGATATACTTCTCATTGTCAGGAACGAAGCAATCAAATAAAATTTCCTTCTCTTTTCTTTCTCTCTCTTTTCTCTCAAACAGAAGCCCCGACGCCGGATGGGCGTCGGGGCTTTCTGTTTTGTCGGGCCGGGACGGCGGCTTATTTTTCTGCGTCATCCTCGTCTTTTTCCAGGAAAGTCTGGACAAATTTGTCCTCGATTTTCTGATAGGTACCCACTACGGCGTCTTCCACCTTCTGGTAGGCGCCCACCACAGTGTCTTCAATCTTCTGATAAGTACCCACCACCGCGTCTTCCACCGCCTTGGGGGTCTTCAGTTTGTAGTCTGGCATTGATATTTCCTCCTTATCTTAGTCCCTTGCACATGGGAATCAACAAAAGCAGCAGCACGATGCTCACGCAGCCCACAAGGATGCCCGGCAGCATCAGGCCGATCCAGACCGCGCACATGCCGATGCCGAGCAGGAAAAGCCCGATAGTGTCCAGGACAAGGGAAACAAAATTTCCCTTCTCCAAATTGCACAGTTCCTATTTTCCGCAGTCTGTCCTATGCTTCTTGTCTCGCGGAATGGACTTATCTTAAAACGGCACTGTTTGCAATTAGCTTCCGGTTTGTTGCCGACTTGTTTCCACAGAAAAAATTCCGGCCTGACCGCAGTCAGACCGGAACACATGAACGATATCTGGGGAAAACGACTGGTCACCGCTCGGCCAGCAGCTTGTTCAGCTCCTCCATAAAGGAGTCGATGTCCTTGAACTGCCGGTAGACCGAGGCGAAGCGGACATAGGAGACCTCATCCACCGCCTTCAGCTTGTCCATCACCAGCTCGCCGATGCGGGTGGCGCTGATCTCCCGGTTCATGGAGTTCTGCAGCTCCTGCTCCACCTCATCGGCGATACGGATCATGGTCTCCATGGGCACCGGACGCTGGGCACAGGCATGGATGATCCCCTTGAGCACCTTGTCCTTTTCAAAGCTTTGGCGGCTGCCGTCCTTTTTGATGACAATCAAGGGTAGCGTCTCCACCGTCTCATAAGTAGTGAACCGCTTGCCGCAGGACAGGCACTCCCGACGGCGGCGGATGCTCTCTCCGTCGTCTGCCGGCCGGGAGTCTACCACCTTGCTCTCCACCTGGCCGCAATAGGGACATTTCATGGAACCACAGCTCCTCTCTTATTCATCTGATTGTGAATATTATAACACAATTTTTTATTTTGAAAAGGGTTTTCCGCCATTTTGTTCCAGTCAATTGCCGAACTGTGCCCCGGAAGCGGCCGCCTCCGGGGCATCTGGTTCAGCCCATTTTGGAATACTTCTGGTAGGCCTGGTTGATCTGGGCCCCGTCGGCAGGCTGGGTCTGGTACCAGCCCCGGCTCTGGGCGGCCTGGAACAGCTTCTCCTGGATGCTGTGGTCCTGGTTCAGCAGGTCAAGAAACTGGCTGCGCAGCTGGGGGTTAGTACACTCGCTGGCAAACTCGTTGTAGTTGGAGCTCATCTTTTTCTCCATCAGAATCAGATCGGTGATCCGCTCCTGGTCGTTCATTGGGGTTCCTCCTTACTTCAGAAAGGTCAGCAGGGTGTTGAAGTTCTGCTGGTGCTGGCCTGCGTGCTGGTTGTAGCAGTCCCGCAGGGCGGTCTCCTGGGTCTCGGCAGCGGCCGCCTGGTACTTACAGACGCAGACGTGCTCGAAATCGAGCTGATCCTCCAGAGCGGACAGCTCCTTGCTGGTCAGATTGGCCATGGAATCTTCATCTCCTTTTGGAAAGCTGACCCTAGCTTGCCCTCGCCGGACAGAATTATTCCTCCTGAAAAACGGGATATCCCTGCTCCCCCAGCAGAAAGCTGACCTCTCCCCGGCCCACCCGGGCAAAGCAGAAGAGTGGAATCAACGGAAAGGGCTGTCCCACCTGCCAGGGCAGGGTCAGCCGCCAGGCCGAGCCCTCCCGCTGCCAGCGGCCCCGGTTCTCCCCTGCGAGCGCCCCGGCAATCACCGGATCCTTTGGCGTGATGGGCATCCGGTCCCGAGGCTTTGGCGGCTCCGGCGGCCTCTGGTTCTGTCCGCTTTGGGGCGTTTGCTCTCCCGGGAGCACCTCCCCCCAAACCGCTCCAGCCAGGCCCTGCCGTTCCAGGCTGGAACGGGCCACCCGCCGGGTCAGCCGCCAGCGGCCGTTTTCCGGCGTCAGGGTGCCCAGCAGCAGGCTGGCCCCTCCCTCGCCCCGGAGCCACACCTTGCGCAGTCCCGCTCCGCCGGAGCAGTCCGCCGCAAACACCGTGTGCAGTCCCTCCTCCCGGCGCAGCAGCACTCCCGCCTGTCCTCCGTTCTGATACAGCGGCAGCCGCTCTTCCATGCCCATCACGCTCCCTTGGGAGAGGGTATGCGGAGCGGGTGGGGGAAAGAACTTGCTCAAAAACATCGGGCGAATTACGATACTTTGCCGCAGGGGCGGCGGAGGCAAGCCCCCGCCCTACAGTCATGCCTCAAAACACGCAAAAACTCGCCATCGAAATGGATGGCGAGTTTTGCTGTGCAATTATCCGTCGAGCTGCTTTCTCAGCACCTCGTTGACCACTTTAGGGTCGGCCTTGCCCTTGAGGGCCCGCATGCACTGGCCCACCAGGAAGCCGAAAACCTTCTGCTTGCCGCCCCGGTATTCCTCCACCTGGGAGGCGTTTGCCGCCAGGATGGAGGCCACGGTGGACTCCACCAGGCCGGTGTCGCTGATCTGCTCCAAGCCGTGCTCCTTGACGTAGGCCACCGGATCAGCGTTGTCGTCAAAGACGGCGGAGAATACCTTGGAGGCAGTGTTCCGGTTCAGATTGCCCTCTGCCACCAGCTTGATGATGGCGGCCAGGGTCTCCGGGGCAAAGAGCATGTCCTTGGGCTCCATGCTCTTCTCCTTCAGCGTCCGCAGCAGCTCGGCCATCATCCAGTTGGAGACCTCCTTGGGAGGCGCGCCCAGGGCCACCGTCTCCTCAAAGAAGTCGGCCAGGGCCTTGGTGCCGGTGAGCAGGCCGGCGTCATACTCGGGCAGGCCAAAGTCTTTGACATAGCGGGCCTTCTTCACGTCCGCCATCTCGGGGAGGCCGGCCTTGAGCTGGGTGAGATACTCCTCCGACAGCTCCATGGGAGGGATGTCAGGCTCCGGGAAATACCGGTAATCCTGGGCATTCTCCTTGGAGCGCATGGAGAAAGAGGCGTCCTTGTTGTCGTCCCAGCGGCGGGTCTCCTGAACCACCTGCCGGTGATCCATCTCGATCAGCTCCTGCTGGCGGCGGGCCTCGTAGCGGATGGCCCGGGCGATGGCCTTGAAGGAGTTCAGGTTCTTCATCTCGGTACGGGTGCCGAAGTCCACCGAGCCCATGGGCCGGACGGACAGGTTGACATCGCACCGGAGGGAGCCCTCCTGCATCTTGCAGTCGGAGACGCCCAGATACTCCAGGGTGGAGCGGAGCTTTTCCAGATAGGCAATGACCTCGTCGGCGGAGCGGAAGTCCGGTTCGGTGACGATCTCGATCAGAGGCACGCCGCAGCGGTTGTAGTCCGCCCGGGTCTGGTCAATCCAGTTGTCGTGGACCAGCTTACCCGCGTCCTCCTCCATGTGCAGCTCGTGGATGCGGATCACCTTCTCCTCGCTGCCCACGGTGATGGGCACCCGGCCGTTGCGTCCGATGGGGAGATAGAGCTGGGAGATCTGGTAGGCCTTGGGCAGATCGGGGTAGAAGTAGTTCTTCCGGTCAAACTTGCAGTACCGGGTGACCTGGCAGTTCAGGGCCAGGCTGGCCTTGGTGGCGTACTCCAGCACCTTTTTGTTCATCACCGGCAAGGTGCCGGGCATACCGGTACACACCGGGCAGCAGTGGGTGTTGGGCGCACCGCCGAACTCAGTGGTGCAGGAACAGAATATCTTGGTCTTGGTGGCCAGCTCCACATGGGTCTCCAGACCGATGACAACTTCCCAATCCATTACCGGTCACCTCCTTTTTCTGTGGGTGCAAGCTTGTGATAGTCGGTCTCCTGCTGGAAGGCGTGGGCGGCGCTGAGCACCTTGCCCTCGCCCAGGGCAGGGCCGATGAGCTGGGCGCCTACTGGCATCCCCTTGCTGTCCAGCCCGCAGGGGATGGAGATGCCGGGGAGGCCCGCCAGGTTGACGGATACCGTATAAATATCAGACAGATACATCTGCAGGGGGTTGGAGAGGCTCTCCCCCAGCTTGGGGGCGGTGGTGGGGGCCACCGGCATGAGCAGCAGATCATACTTCCGGAAGGCCTCGTCAAAAGCCTGCTTGATGACCGCCTTCACCTGGAGGGCCTTCTTGTAGTAGGCGTCATAATAGCCGGTGGAGAGGACGAAGGTGCCCAGCAGAATCCGCCGCTTCACCTCCGCGCCGAAGCCCTCGGTGCGGGTCTTGTTGTAGAGGTCGGTCAGATCCTCATAGCCCTCCGCCCGCCAGCCGTATTTCACACCGTCAAACCGGGACAGGTTGCTGCTGGCCTCGGCGGCAGCGATAATATAATAGGTGGGGACCACGTACTCCATAATGGGAAGGCTGCACTGCTCCACCTGGGCCCCCCGGGCTTTCAGCACCTCAGACGCCGCCAGCACCTTGGCGGAGACCTCGCCGTCCAGGCCGTCTCCGAAGCAGTCGGCTGGAATGCCGATCTTCATGCCGGTGAGATCGCCGGTGAGGCTTTCCAGCAGATGGCCGCAGGGCACGTCCAAGCTAGTGCCGTCCCGTGGATCCTTGCCCTGGATAGCGTCCAGCACGGCGGCGCAGTCCTCAGCGGTGCGGGCCAGGGGGCCGATCTGATCCAGAGAGGAGGCGTAGGCAATCAGGCCGTACCGGGAGACGGTGCCGTAGGTGGGCTTGATGCCGGTGACGCCGCAGTAGCTGGCGGGCTGGCGGATGGAGCCTCCGGTGTCCGAGCCGATGGCGTACCAGCACTCCCGGGCCGCCACGGCAGCCGCCGCACCGCCGGAGGAGCCGCCGGGCACCCGGCCCAGATCCCAGGGGTTCTTGGTTGGGCCGTAAAAGGAGGTCTCCGAGGTGGAGCCCATGGCGAACTCGTCCATGTTCAGCTTGCCCAGCACCACGCCGCCGGCGGCAGTAATCTTCTCCGTGAGGGTAGCGTCATAGGGGGGCCGGAAGTCTCCCAGAATCTTGGAGGCGCAGGAGGTCTTGACCCCCTTGGTGCAGATGTTGTCCTTGATGGCCAGAGGCACGCCGGCCAGAGGGCCGGTCAGCTCTCCTGCGGAGATCTTCTTCTGAATCTCCGCCGCCTGCTCCATGGCCCGGTCGTTGAGGACGGTGATAAAGGCGTTGTTTTCGGCGTTTTTCGCCTGAATGGCCTCCAGGGCCGCCTGAGTGGCCTCGGGCACCGAGACCTCTCCCCGCTTGATCGCTCTGCCCAGCTCCAGGGCAGTCAAATCCAGTAAGCTCATCTTCCGTCCTCCTTATTCCACCGTCTTGGGCACCAGATAGGCCTCGCCGTCCGGCACCGGGGCGTTTTGCAGCAGCGCCTCCCGGGGGAAGGAGGGCACCACCTCATCCTCCCGCAGCACGTTCTTCACCGGGAAGGTGTGGCTCATGGGCTCGATTTTGCTGGTATCCAGCTGGTTGAGGATGTCCATATAGCCGATGATCTGCTCCAGCTCGCCGGTCATACGGGTCTTCTCCTCCTGGGGCAGCTTCAGCCGGGAAAGGATGGAGACGTAATCCACCATCTCTTCGGTAATTTTCATATTCTATACTCCTTTTTGGGACGGGCTGAGGCAAGCCCAGCCCCTACATTGTCTATCGCACTCTCTTGTAGGGGCGGCCCTTGCGGCCGCCCGTTTTCATTCCTGAATCCGTTTAGGGCTCCAGCCGGCTCAAATCTCTGGGGAAGAGGCAGGCGTCCCGGACATTGTCCAGGCCGCACAACTTCATGGTCAGCCGCTCCAGGCCGATGCCCAGGCCGCCGTGGGGGGGCATGCCGTGCTTGTGAATCATCAGATAGGACTGGAATTCCTCCGGGTGCATTCCTTTGGACAGCATCTTATCCACCTGCATCTGATAGTCGTGAATGCGCTGACCGCCGGTGGTGACCTCCATGCCCCGGAAGAGCAGGTCAAAGGACAGGGTATATTTCGGGTTCTCCGGGTCGTCCATGGCGTAGAAGGGCCGCTTCTTCACCGGGTAGTGGGTGACAAAGACGAAGTCCGCGCCGTACTCCTCCTGGAAGTAGCGGCCGATGTTATGCTCCTCCTCCGGCTCCAAGTCGTAGGGATCCCGGATGGGCCGGTTGTACTTGGCGGCGGCCAGCTCCTTGGCCTCCTTAAAGGTGCAGACGGGGATGTTCTCCACGTTGGGCAGCTGAACCCCCAACCGCTTCAGATCGTCGGCGTACTCTCTTTTCAGCAGCTCCATGGCGTAGCGGAGGAAGCCGCTCTCCATCTCGATGATGTCGTAAAAGGACTGGATATAGCCCATCTCAAAGTCCATGGAGGTGTATTCGTTCAGATGCCGGGGAGTGGAGTGCTTCTCCGCCCGGAAGACGGGGGCCACCTCAAAGACCCGCTCGTAGACACCCACCATCATCTGCTTGTAGAACTGGGGGGACTGGCCCAGGAAGGCCTTTTTCGTGAAATATTCCAGCCGGAAGATGTTGCTGCCGCCCTCGGCTCCGGCGTGGACGATCTTGGGGGTGTGAATCTCAGTAAAGCCCTGGCCGGACAGGTACTCCCGGAAGGCCCGGCCCAGCCCCTCCTGAATCTTGAACACAGAGCGCTTTTTCAGATGCCGCAGGATGACCGGCCGCAGGGCCAGCTCGGTGTCCAGGTTAAGGGACAGCTTCCACTTGTTCACCGGCACCGGCATAGGCTCCGCCGGCTGGGAGAGCACCTGAATCGACTGCACCTGGATCTCCATTCCGCCGGGAGCACGCTCCTCCTGGTTCAGTACGCCGGTGACGATGACGGCGGATTCCTCCGTCAGGTCGGACACGTCCACCTCAGCGCCGCACACACACTGAAGTACGCCGTCCTTTTTCCGCAGGGTGAGGAAGGTGAGGCCGCCGCCCATGGGGCGCTTGGCGTGCACCGCGCCGTGCACCTGCACCGTCTGGCCGAAATAGACCCCGGTCTTGAGCTGGGCCAGCTCCAGCCGGCCTGTCTCGGTTTTGCCTGTTACAAATTTCATGTCACTCGCTCCTAACTCCATTACTGTGTCCGGGAGCATAGAAAAACGCCCCGGACTGGTTGTCTCAGTCCGGGACGGAAAAAGCATAGTATCTCCGTGGTACCACCCGAATTGCGCTGGCCTCCTTGTCAGCACCACTTTGAACCCTTTAACGCAGGGGATACGGGGCGTCCTCCCGGCCTGTTGGCCGCTCGAACGTCCAGCTCCGGGGTGTTGCGCCGTTTTCTCCTGCCAGCCGGGCTTTCAGCCGATGACCCAGTTTCTCTGATGCGGGATTATGAAAGAGGCGGTCCCCTTCATTGCAAATTATGAGCATATTATAGCGGCCGGATTTTTATTTGTCAAGACTTCCCTGTCTCTCTTTTTCCATAGGCTTTGGCGCGCAAATTCTTTCGCTTTCCGGAGAAACGCCAGGACTTCGCTCCAGTTCTCCTTCTGCGGAGTAAAAACAGGATCAGAATCGCTGCCAACAGCAGCGCCAGCCCAGTGGCCACCGGAATCCAGCTCCATATGCCAGTCGCCTCTGCCATCTCTGTCTCATCCGCCTCGGCCCGGTGGCCCCGCACCAGCAGCCGCTGGGTGTTGATGCCGTAGGGAGTACAGGTATAGAGGGTCACCAAATCCTCTCCCTCCACAATGGTCATGGCGCTGAAATCGTCAGGCTCCGCCACCAGAATCTGATCCACCTCATAGGTCATCACCCGGTCCAACACGGTGATGGTGAAGGTGTCTCCCAGTTCCAGTTGATCCAGATCGGTGAACATTTTGGACTTCACCAACCCGCTGTGGGCAGTGATGACGCAGTGGGTGCTCGCCCCGCCGGTGGGCAGCGAGGTGCCAACCCACCAGCCTGCGCCGGACTGGAGCTCTGTCTCCTCTGTCCCCTGATAGATCGGCAGGCGGACGTCAATTTCAGGGATCTCGATATACCCCATCATCTGGTTTCCCAAGGGGTTGAGCAGGGTGCGGATACGTTCCTTCTCCCCTTCCCCCATGGCGAACTGAGATTCCTTCTCTGCCAGATACTGGTTGTAGCCCTCCGCTGCCTCCCAGAACTGGGCGTAGTCCTCTTCCTCCGCCTCGACCACCCGATTATACTCGTCCAGAGTCCCGCTGAGCTGCCATTTGGTATACAGGTCGCTGACTGTGGGGTATAGGAGCAAGCCCACCCCGCCAAAAAGCAGGAGCAGAAGCAGAAGATTGACGACAGTTTCTTTTCTCTTCATGCCATATCACTTTTTGTCTTTCGCTGTATTTCTCGCTGAAATACCCGACATGGGCGAAGGCAAACTGCCCCCGCCCATTGGGTATCATGGAATCAGGTCTGGAATCAGCCCTGAGCCTCCCGCTTTTTCCAGGAGAGGAGATACATCAGACCGGCGGCCGCTATCATGCCAATGCCGCCGACAGTGAACACTACAGTACCGGTGCCGCCGGTGTGGGGGATGGAGGAATTTGCAAACTCCACGCTGGCGTAGTTATCCGAACCGGCATCGTCGGCCAGGGTCACAGTCACCACGTCGCTGCCCTTCACATAGCCGGTCGGCGCCTCGGTCTCGGCCAGATAGTAGGTCCCGGCGGCCAGTCCCTCAAAGGTCAGGTTGCCGCTCTCATCGGTGGTCAGTTCCTGAAGCAGTGTGGTGCAGTTCTCATCGCTGTACAGGCCGAAAGTGGCGCCCTCCAGCCCCTGCGTCTTGTCGTCCTGAGCATATTTGTATACCTTGATGCCGTAGACATCTACCGTAACCATGGACTCCACTGAACTAGCCTCGGCGCCGTCTCGGGTGTAGGTGACCTTGGCCGAATTGGCGTATTCACCGGCGGTGACGTCGTCGGCTACTTTGGCCTTGTAGGTCAGCGTGATCTCGTTGGAGTTCTCAATGTCGAAGTCGTAGATCACGCCCTCATCATAGTACCTTGCCAGATCCATGGTGAAGTGGAAGGTGCAGCCGTCGTTCAGATCACGATACTCCAGATTGGTTCCGTAGTACTCCTCCACCGTCCGATTGTTCACTGCAACTGTGATATCCTTATAGGGGTTGTCTGGGTTGGCAAAGGAGAAGATATCATCCGCATCATCGTGGAAGGTGAGCACATAACCCTCGGCCTCGTCAATGTAATTGACCAGGTCCTCGGGGACGTTGGTCTTCAGGACAAAGGTTACCTCCTGACCGGCTGCGGCGGAGATGTTGGTGACCAGATTGCCCTCGCTGTCGAGAACGTACTTCTCAATGCCGGGCTCGCTGATCTTCTTGTCGTCACTGGTACCGCCGCCGAACTTGAAGAGCATCAGGTTGATATTGTCCTTCGCGCTTGTGGTGTCGCTGGCTCGGGTACCATAATAGTAGGCCGGGGCGCTGTCCGACCCGCCGACGTAGAAGCCCAGAGACTTGTCCACGCCATCATCGGTCACTGCCAGCCGGAAGGTTCCGTCGTCGTTAGCAGAGATCGCCCACTCATAGGCGGTGGTGGTAGACCAGCTGGTCTTGTTGGTAGAGGCGTTGTAGCCCAGATAAGAGCTGGCGCCGTAGAGGGAGATTCCGTCTCCGCAGGCGGACACCGTCCAGGCGGCGTTCTCTATGCCCCAGCTCACCGACACGGTGTCGTCAGTTACATCGACCGCACGGGCAGTCACGGGGTAGTTGCCATTGTAATTGGTCATAGCGTAGTATCTGCCGTTATACTCGGCCACCACCACAAAGCTGCCGCCGCTGGTGACATCGCTGAGCTTGGTCACCCGGGAGTAGCTCTCCTCGTTGGTGTCGGCGGCGCTGGCCTGCACCGGCAGCCCCGCCAGCATAAACAGCGACAGAACCACGCTCAGCAGCGCAGCCAGTACATACTGACATCTCTTTTTTACTTTCATATGAACCTCCTATGTCCCAGTTAATTTCCGGGAAATCCCCAGCAGCCGGCAGCGTGCCTGTCCGGCCCCAGATTCCCCATTTCGACTTTGCAGCCAGTGCCGCCCCCTGAAGGGAACCCACTGATTACAAATCCATTTTAGCTGACATGACAGTTTCCTACTATCACGTTTCTGTATCCGTTTTCTTATGTTTTTGCAATATTCTTACAATTTTTGTAAACACAGAAAAAACGCCGCAGCAGAGGCGTTGCTCTGTCACGGCGCTATGGCACATGCTATACGATTGTCTGTAGCTCCATCGGCTCCATGGTCATAATTGACACCTCGAAGGCCACCCGCTTCACCTGTCCTGTCTCGGTGACCTTGGTGTAGGCCCGGCTCTGGAGCCGGCCCTCCAGCCGCAGCCCGTCCCCCACCGAGAGTTCGGCGGCCCGTTGGGCCAGCACCCCCCAGGCGATGCAGGGCAGGTAGTCCGCCCGCCCGTACTTCCGGTTCACCGCCAGCATCAAATCGCAGATCTCCCGGCCCAGAGGGGTGGTGCGGTAGTTGGGCGGCTTGCACAGTACCCCTGCCAGGGTCAGCCGGTTGTCATCCGGCTCCTGTCCCGCCGGGGTCAGCTGCTTGGTGAACAGGGTGATCACCAGGCGGCTTCCCACCCCGGAGCGGTTATTGTAGGAGCGCACCTCCCCTTCCGCCGTCAGCCGGTCTCCCGGGTGGACGCTCTGGCTCTCCAGCACCGTCCGGGACACCAACAGGTTGAGCTGATCCGCCGCCCCGGAGAGCCGGCGGCTGCGCAGGGGGAAGCGAAAAAAGTCCTCTCCGTGGTTGGTGTGGGAATACTCCGGCTCCTCCATGGCCTGGCCGGTGAGCCTGGCCCGGTTTTCATTCCAGTCTGTCAGCATGGCACCGCACTCCTGTCTTTGGATTTCGGTGCAGTCTATGAGCCGGAGAACAGGGTTAGAACCGGGGCGGGACGCAGTACAGAGCGCGCAGTTTTCTCACACCACCTGGAACAGATAAAATTTCAGATACTCCGTCTCCGGCACATTCCACAAAATGGGGTGATCCGGCCCCTGCTGCCGGGCCTCGATCTGCCGGAGGGAGACCCCGGCGTCCCGGGCGGCGTCCTTGAGCATAAAGCGGAAATCCCGGTCGCTCATGAAGTGGGAGCAGGAGCAGGTGGCCAGATAGCCCCCCCGGGGCAGCAGCTTCATGGCCCGGAGGTTGATCTCCTTGTAGCCGGCGGCCGCCCGCTCCGCCGTTCCCCGGGACTTGGTAAACGCGGGGGGATCCAGAATGACAAAGTCAAAATCATGGCACTTGCGCCCGCACAGATCGGTGAGCAGTTGAAACACGTCCGCCGTCTGGAAGTCAATGTTGGTCAGGCCGTTGCGCCTGGCGTTTTCCCGGGCCATGTCGATGGCGGCCTGGGAGATATCCACACTGAGGACATGTTCCGCGCCTCCCAGGGCGGCGTTGAGTCCGAAGGAGCCGGTGTGGGTAAAGCAGTCCAGCACCCGCTTGCCCTTTGCCAGCCGGGCCACCGCCCGGCGGTTATACTTCTGATCCAGGAAAAAGCCGGTTTTCTGTCCGTTTTCCACGTCTACGAGGTAGGTTACCCCGTTTTCCGTGATCTCGGTGACGGGAGATTCCGGAACCTCTCGTCCCGGGATGGGCCACCAGCCCTTGAACTGCTCCATCCCCTCCAGCTCCCGGATGGCCACGTCGTCCCGGAGGTAGATGCCCCGGATAGTCTCTCCCAGGGCGGTGAGCTGGTCATAGAGGGCCTGGAGCACCACCGGCTTGACCCGCTCCATCCCCAGGCTGAGCACCTGGACGGAGAGCAGGTCGTTGTACCGGTCCACCGTCAGCCCCGGCATCTGATCCGCCTCCCCGTGGATCAGGCGGCAGCATTTAAAGTCCTCCCCCGGCATCACCGTCTGCCGGTAGGCGATGGCGTAGCTCACCCGGCGCTGCCAGAAGGCCTCGTCAAAGACGTCATTGGCGTTGCGGCTCAGGAGCCGGACGGTGATCTTGGAGTTGGCGTTATAAAAGCCGGTTCCCAGCCAGGCGTTTCCGGCAAACACGTCCACCAGTCCTCCGTTTTCCGGCGTGCCGGAGACTTCCTTGATCTCCTCCCCGTAAATCCAGGGGTGTCCGTTTTTCACCGACCGCTCCGCCTTGGGACTGATCCGGAGGGCGGGATAGCTGCGCTGCTGCTTCATGGCTCTCTCTTCCTTTTTTCAAAATGATGCCGCTATTCTAGCACAATTCTCCCATTTTCACAATGCCAGCGTATCAATTCTTCCGGAAACGGTTAGGATGACCCATGCTTTTGCCCTTGCCAGCGCCGGGAAAGCGTATTATAATTCTCATGAACATGTATCAATCATTTTATCGTACCGGGAGGTTCGATTTATGTCTAAGGTATCTGAATTGAAAGCCATGCTCAAGCCCGGCTGCCGGGCCCATCTGGTAGGCATTGGCGGCGTTTCCATGTATCCTCTGGCCGAGATGCTGCTCAGCCGGGGCCTGATTGTCTCCGGCTCCGACATGCGGGACTCCGACCATCTGGCCCACCTGCGCAGCCAGGGAGTGGCCATTCATCTTGGCCATTTCCCGGAAAATATCCAGGGAGCCGACCTGGTCATCCGCACCGCCGCCGTCCACGATGACAATCCGGAGATCGCCGCCGCCCGGGCCGCCGGCATTCCCGTCTTTGAGCGTGCCCAAGCCTTGGGGGCTCTGATGAGCGACTACAACCACGCCCTGTGCGTCTCCGGCACCCACGGCAAGACCACAACCACCTCCATGTGCACCCACATCGTCATGCAGGCGGGGCTGGATCCCACCGTCATGATTGGCGGCGACCTGCCCCTGCTGGGCTGCGGCTACCGGATCGGTAGGCGGGACACCATCGTGCTGGAATCCTGCGAATACTGCAACTCCTTCCTCTCCTTCCGGCCCACCGTGGCGGTGGTGCTCAATGTGGAGGAGGATCACATGGACTTCTTCCACAGCCTGGAGGAAATTCAGCAGTCCTTCCGCACCTTCGCCGGGCTGGTACCGGAGGACGGCTGGGTGGTCTATAACGCCGACGACGCCAACACCGTCCGGGCCCTGGAGGGGCTTGACCGGAAGACGGCCTCCTTCGGCCTGGATCGTCCCGCCCGGTTTACCGCCCAGAATCTGATTTACCAGCAGGGCCTGGCCCGGTTCGATCTGATTGATAACGGGCAATATATCTGCCACATCCGTCTGGCTGTCCCAGGCCGGCACAACGTCTTGAACGCCCTGGCCGCTGCCGCCGCCGCCCTGTGCATGGGCATCGACGGGGCCGCCATCGCCGCGGGCCTCTCCCAGTACAAGGGGGCAGGGCGCCGCTTCGAGTACCGGGGCACCTGCAACGGGGCCAAGGTCTACGACGACTACGCCCACCACCCCGGCGAGCTGAAGACGCTGCTGACCACCGCCAAAACCCTGGGCTACAACCGGGTGATCTGCGCCTTCCAGCCCCACACCTACACTCGTACCATCGCCTGCTTTGACGGCTTTGTGGAGCAGCTCTCCCGGCCGGACAAAACCGTGCTGATGGAAATCTTCCCCGCCCGGGAAACCAACACCACCGGCATCTCCTCAAGGGATTTGGCGGAGAAAATCCCCGGGGCCGTCTACTGCGCCACTCTGGAGGAGACAGAGGCCGTTCTTCGGTCTCTGGCCCAGCCGGGGGATCTGATCCTCACTGTGGGCGCCGGAGAACTCAACCGGGTGGCCGGTCGGCTCACCGCGCAGGCGGAAGACGCCCGGTAACCGCTGAGGGGTTTTCTGAGTTTTTAGTCCCCGTTTAAATCGCCAGACAAACTTTTTGGCAGTCTGTGGCCTCCCCTTCCGGGGAGGCCCTTTTTTCTGCCTTCCCGCCCCAATTTTGGGCACTTTTTTCATACTCTCTTCTATTTTGCTGTCAAAAAATTAACAAAGAAATCTGCTTTCCCCCTTGCGTCTGTCAGGCAAAGCGAGTATACTATAGTCGAACGTTAAATAAATAACGAATTCAAAAATCTGCCAATCCGATTTCACACAAGGAGGAAGCAACTATGTCATTCATCCAGTATGAGGTTCAGGGCATGGTGGCCGTGCTGACCATCGACCGTCCCAAGGCGCTCAACGCTCTCAACAGCGCGGTTCTGGAGGAGCTGGACGCCGCCGTCTCCGCCATTGACCTGGACGCTGTCCGCTGCCTGGTCATCACCGGCTCCGGCGAGAAGAGCTTCGTGGCCGGCGCCGACATCGGCGAGATGAGCACCCTGACCAAGGCGGAGGGCGAGGCCTTCGGCAAGAAGGGCAACGACGTCTTCCGCAAGATTGAGACCCTCCCCATCCCTGTCATCGCAGCCGTCAACGGCTTCGCTCTGGGCGGCGGCAACGAGCTGGCCATGAGCTGCGACATCCGCATCTGCTCTGATACCGCCGTCTTCGGCCAGCCCGAGGTGGGCCTGGGCATCACCCCCGGCTTCGGCGGCACCCAGCGTCTGGCCCGCCTGGTCAGCCCCGGCATGGCCAAGCAGCTGATCTACACCGGCCGCAACATCAAGGCGGACGAGGCCCTGCGCATCGGTCTGGTCAACGCTGTCTATCCCCTGGAGGAGCTGATGCCCGCCGCCCTGAAGATGGCCGCCGGCATCGCCAAAAACGCCCCCATCGCCGTCCGGGCCTGCAAGAAGGCCATCAACGAGGGCCTGGAGAAGGGCATGGATGACGCCCTGGTGCTGGAGGAGGGCCTGTTTGGCTCCTGCTTCGAGACCCACGACCAGGTCGAGGGCATGGGTTGCTTTATGAGCCGCGAGAAGCCGAAGCCCCGCCCCGTGTTTACTAATAACTGATTGATACTGCACAGGCAGAATTCCATATTCAATGAATCATTTTAGGAGGTCATTACAATGAAAGTTGGCATTATCGGCGCAGGTACCATGGGCCAGGGCATTGCCAAGGCATTTGCCCAGTGCGGCATTCAGGTCGCTCTGTGCGACATCAAGCAGGAGTGGGCCGAGGGCGGCAAGTCCAAGATCCAGAAGGGCTATGACCGTCTGGTGGCCAAGGGCAAGCTGACCCAGGAGAAGGTGGACGCCATCGTGGGCAACATCACCCCGGGTCTGAAGGAGGATCTGTGCGCCGACTGCGATCTGATCGTGGAGGCCGCGTTTGAGGACATGGGCGTCAAGAAGACCACCTTCTCCGAGCTGGACGCCATCTGCAAGCCCGAGTGCATCCTCTGCTCCAACACCTCTTCCCTGTCCATCACCGAGATCGGCAAGGGCATCAACCACCCCGTCATCGGCATGCACTTCTTCAACCCCGCCGACCGCATGAAGCTGGTCGAGGTCATCGCCGGCGCCAACACCAGCGCTGAGACCGTGGAGAAGATCAAGGAGATCTCCGTCCAGATCGGCAAGACCCCTGTCCAGGTCAACGAGGCCGCCGGTTTCGTGGTCAACCGCATCCTGATCCCCATGATCAACGAGGCCGCCTTCATCAAGATGGAGGGCGTGTCCGACATCGCCGGCATTGACGCCGCCATGAAGCTGGGCGCCAACCACCCCATGGGCCCCCTGGAGCTGGGCGACTACATCGGCCTGGACATCTGCCTGGCTATTATGGACGTGCTGTACAAGGAGACCGGCGACAGCAAGTACCGCGCCTGCCCCCTGCTGCGCAAGATGGTCCGCGGCGGCCAGCTGGGCTGCAAGACCGGCAAGGGCTTCTATGTCTACAACGCTGACCGCACCAAGACCCCGGTGGATCAGCTCTAATCCAGGCAAACCCGCCATGCGGCCTGACACGGGCCGCATGGCCGCACATATTTGATAGGAGGATTCTTTCTTATGGATTTCAATCTGTCCAAAGAGCAGAAGCTGGTACAGAAGATGTACCAGGAATTCGCCCAGAACGAAGTCAAGCCCCTGGCTCAGGATGTGGACGAGAACGAGCGCTTCCCCATGGAAACCGTCCGGAAGATGGCCAAGCTGGGCATGATGGGCATCTACTTCCCCAAGGAGGTCGGCGGCGCCGGCGCAGATGTGCTGAGCTACGTCATGGCCGTGGAGGAGATGAGCAAGGTCTGCGGCACCACTGGCGTTATCCTGTCCGCCCACACCTCCCTCTGCGCCGCTCCCATCTTTGAGAACGGCACCCCCGAGCAGAAGGCCAAGTATCTGCCCAAGCTGTGCTCCGGCGAGTGGATCGGCGCTTTCGGCCTGACCGAGCCCGGCGCCGGCACCGACGCCCAGGGCCAGCAGACCTATGCCGTTCTGGATGAGGCCACCAACGAGTGGGTGCTCAACGGCTCCAAGATCTTCATCACCAACGCCGGCTACGCCAACGTCTTCATCATCATCGCCGTCACCGGCACCGTGCTGGACAAGCGGGGCCGCAAGAGCAAGGAGATCTCCGCCTTCATCGTGGAGCGCACCGATCCCGGCTTCTCCGTGGGCAAGCACGAGAAGAAGATGGGCATCCGCGGTTCCTCTACCTGCGAGCTGATCTTCGAGGACTGCCGCATTCCCAAGGACCGTCTGCTGGGCGTCAAGGGCAAGGGCTTCGCTCTGGCCATGAAGACCCTGGATGGCGGCCGGATCGGCATCGCCGCTCAGGCTCTGGGCATCGCCGAGGGCGCTCTGGACGAGACCATCGCCTATGTCAAGGAGCGCAAGCAGTTTGGCCGCTCCATCGCCCAGTTCCAGAACACCCAGTTCGAACTGGCTGAGATGAAGGCCCGCATCGACGCTGCCAAGTTCCTGGTCTACAACGCCGCGCTGAAGAAGCAGGCCGTCATGGACGGCGCCAAGGTGCGCTACAGCGTGGAGGCCGCCGAGGCCAAGCTGATCGCCTCCCGTACCGCCAGCGATGTGACCCGCCGCTGCCTGCAGCTGTTCGGCGGCTACGGCTACACCCGTGACTATCCCATCGAGCGCATGATGCGGGACGCCAAGATCACCGAGATCTACGAGGGCACCAGCGAAGTGCAGATGATGGTCATCTCCGGTGATCTGCTGAAGTAAGGAGGTTATTTCGACTATGAAAGCAATTGTTTGTGTCAAGCAGGTACCTGATACCTCCGGCAAGGTTGCCGTCAAGGCCGACGGCACTCTGGATCGCGCCTCTATGGCCACCATCACCAACCCCGACGACCTGAGCGCCGTCGAGGCCGCCATCCAGCTCAAGGAGGCTACCGGCTGCGAAGTGGTCGTGGTTACCATGGGCCCCCCTCCCGCGGAGGGCATGCTCCGGGAGCTGCTGGCCATGGGCGCCGACCGGGCCGTGCTGGTCTGCGGCCGTGAGTTCGGCGGTTCCGATACCTTCGCCACCTCTCAGATTCTCGCCGCCGCCGTCAACAAGATCGGCGTGGAGGCAGATGACGTGGTCTTCTGCGGCCGTCAGGCCATCGACGGCGACACCGCCCAGGTGGGCCCCCAGATCGCCGAGAAGCTGCACCTGCCCCAGGTCACCTATGCCGCCGACATCCAGATGAAGGACGGCTCCCTGGTGGTCAAGCGCCTGCTGGAGGACGGCTACATGCTGCTCAAGGTCAAGACTCCCTGCCTGGTCACCTGCGTCAAGGAGCTGAACACCCCCCGCTACATGTCTGTCAGCGGCATCTTTGAGTGCTACTCCAAGCCCATGGAGATCTTCGACTATGAGGCGCTCAAGGACGATCCCCTCATCGAGGTGGACACCATCGGCCTGAAGGGCTCCCCCACCAACGTGTACAAGTCCTTCACCCCGCCTCAGAAGGGCGCCGGCACCATGCTGGAGGGCGCTGGCCAGTTGGTCAGCATCCTGAACGACAAGCATCTGATCTGAGAGAGGAGCGACAACAATGTCTGAGTACAATTTCACGGATACCGCCGCATTCCACGGCGTTTGGGTGTTCTGCGAGCAGCGGGACGGCGTGCTCCAGTCGATCAGCTATCAGCTGCTGAGCGAGGGCCGCAAGCTGGCCAATGATCTGGGCGTGGAGCTGTGCGCCGTGGTCATGGGCAGCGAGGTGCCCGAGGCCTATCTGAAGGCTCTGGGCGGCTACGGCGCCGACCGCGTGTACAACTGCAACCATCCTCTGCTGAAGAACTACACCACTGACGCCTACACCAAGGTGCTGTGCGACCTGGTCATGGAGAAGAAGCCTGAGATCGTCCTCATCGGCGCCACCAACCTGGGCCGTGATCTGGGCCCCCGCTGCGCCGCCCGTCTGCACACCGGCCTAACCGCCGACTGCACCCATCTGGACGTGGATGTGGAGAAGTACAAGGCCTTCCTGAAGACCACCTCCAACATCGACGTGGACAACACCAAATTCGAGGAGAACACCAACCTGAAGATGACCCGTCCCGCTTTCGGCGGCCATCTAATGGCTACCATTATCTGCCCCCGGTTCCGTCCCCAGATGTCCACCGTCCGTCCCGGCGTCATGCAGACCCAGGAATTCGACGAGGCCGGCGCTGCCAAGACCATCGTTGAGAACGTGGCTGTGGAGCTGAAGCCCGAGGACATCGGCGTGGAGATCCTGGAGATCAAAAAGACCGCCAGCAAGATGGTGGATCTGATCGGCGCCGATGTGATCGTCTCCGTGGGCCGCGGTATCAGCGCTGACCCCGACAAGGGCATTGCCCTGGCCGAGGAGCTGGCCGGTGTTCTGGGCGGCGTCGTGGGTGCCTCCCGCGCCGTGGTGGACGCAGGCTGGATCTCCGCCGACCATCAGGTGGGCCAGACCGGCAAGACTGTCCATCCCCGCATCTATGTGGCTCTGGGCATCTCCGGCGCCATCCAGCACACCGCCGGTATGCAGGACTCCGAGACCATTATCGCTGTCAACAAGAATGACTCCGCCCCCATCTTCGGCGTGGCCACCTACGGCATCGTGGGCGACCTGTTCAAGGTGGTGCCGCAGCTGATCGCCGAGATCAAGGCTGCCAAGGCCGGCAAGTAATTCTCCCGCTCCATCGATACATCGCCGCCCGGTCGAGTGTTCGGCCGGGCGGCTTTCAGATTTTTTAAGACAATCCGGCCCCTCAGTACATCCGCCCGCCCTTGACCTTTTCACGCTGCTGGGCTAAACTGGATTCATATTGACAGCCTTTCAACCCCTTTTGCGGCTGTCGACAGTCAACATGAACGGAGGCACCCTCATGTCAAAGCTGCGCAAAACGCTCCTGCTGCTCCTCGCCGTCCTCGCCCTGCTGGTCATAGGAGCCTATGCCTTTCTCCAGCTCCAGCTGGACAAGGTAGGCCGGCTCACCGCCGGGGAAACCCAATTTGGCGCCGAGGACTTCGAGGCGGACGGCGACCACGAGGACACCCTGGACGCCGTGGAGTGGAGCAAGCTCAACGGCATCACCGCCAAGGAGGGAGTGACCAACATCCTCCTGGTGGGCCAGGACACCCGGGAGGAGGGGGAACGGGCCCGCTCCGACTCGATGATTCTCCTCAGCATTGACAGCAACCGGCAGCAGCTGAGCATGGTCTCCCTCATGCGGGATCTCTACGTCCAGATCCCCGGCTACCAGCCCAATAAAATCAACGCCGCCTATCGCTTCGGGGGCTTTGAGCTGCTGGACAGCACCATTGAGACCAATTTCGGCATCTCTGTGGACTATAATGTGGCGGTGGATTTCAACGGCTTCAAGGACATTATCGACGCTATGGGCGGAATTGACCTCCGGCTCAGCCAGGCGGAGGTGGACTATCTCAGCGGCGTCACCGAAGACGGCCGCAAGCACAGTGGTACCGACCCCATCTCCGGCCTCCAGGCGGGGATGAATCATCTGGACGGGGACGCCGCCCTGGCCTACGCCCGCACCCGCTATGTGGCCACGGAAAACGCCAGGGATGACTTCGGCCGGACGGAGCGGCAGCGCATTGTCATCCAGACCGTCTTCCAGGCACTGAAGCAGCAGCCCTGGACGGAGCTGCTCTCGCTTTACGACGCAGTGGCCGACGACATCTCTACCGATATGACCAACGATGAAATGCTGTCCACAGCTCTCACCGTCTACAGCATGGGCACAGACTCTATTCAGGAGTACCGGATCCCGGAGGACGGCGGCTACACCAACGAGTGGGTGCGAAAGATGGCTGTCCTGGTGCCCACCAGCTGGGATGTACTGCGGGCCAATTTGCAGGATTTTCTCTACAGCGAGGCATGATTTCCGTCCCCCGGCGGCAGCCGGGGGATTTTTTTAGCCATCGGGCCGGCGCCCCTCTCCCATTCACAAATCGTCAACAAATTCTTCACACAATTCCCACCACTCCCCGCTTCCACTGTGCTAAATTATTTTCATGGGTAATATTCGGAACCGAACCATTGCCCTCCCCATCAGCCTCATCCCGAACGAAGAGGGAGGAAAACCATGAAAGAAGTCAAAACCCCAAAGAAGCCGTTGGCCTTCTACTACATCATTGTGCTCATCCTGCTGCTACTGTTTAATTTCCTTGCTATGCCTATGCTGGCCCAGGGCCGTGTGCAGCAAGTGGACTACGGCACCTTTATGTCCATGACCTACGACGACAACATCGGTCAGGTGGATGTCCAGGATAATCAGATCGTTTTCACTGACCGGGATAATACTCAGATCTATAAGACCGGCCTGATGTACGACCCCGACCTGACTCAGCGGCTCTATGACCACGGCGCTGTCTTTGCCAGCGAGATCATTGAAGAGCAGTCCCCCCTGCTCATGCTGCTGTTGACCTGGGTGCTGCCCATTGTCATCTTTATCGCCATCGGTCGCTACATGAGCAAAAAACTCACCGACCGGGCCACCGGTCCCAATTCCATGCTCTTCGGCATGGGCGGCGCCGGCGGCATGGGCAAGAGCGGCGCAAAGGTCTACGTCCAGTCCTCCGATGGCATTAAGTTCAGCGATGTGGCCGGCGAGGACGAGGCCAAAGAAAACTTGACCGAAATCGTGGACTACCTCCACAATCCAGAGAAGTATAAAGAAATCGGTGCCTCCATGCCCAAGGGCGTGCTGCTGGTAGGCCCTCCGGGCACCGGCAAGACCATGTTGGCCAAGGCGGTGGCCGGCGAGTCCAACGTCCCCTTCTTCTCCATGTCCGGCTCGGAATTTGTGGAGATGTTCGTGGGCATGGGCGCCTCCAAGGTCCGTGACCTGTTCCAGCAGGCCAAGGAGAAGGCTCCCTGCATCGTCTTTATCGATGAGATCGACGCCATCGGCCAAAAGCGGGACGGCCGTATCGGCGGCAATGATGAGCGGGAGCAGACCCTGAACCAGCTGCTCACCGAGATGGACGGCTTTGAGGGCAACAACGGCGTCATCATTCTGGCCGCCACCAACCGGCCGGAGTCCCTGGATCCCGCCCTCACCCGTCCCGGCCGGTTCGACCGCCGGGTGCCGGTGGAGCTGCCCGACCTAAAGGGCCGTGAAGAGATCCTCAAAGTCCATGCGAAGAAGATCAAGGTCGCCGAAGATGTGGACTTCTCCAAGATCGCCCGGATGGCCTCCGGTGCCTCCGGTGCGGAGCTGGCCAACATCGTCAACGAGGCCGCCCTCCGGGCAGTTCGGGACGGCCGCCGCTTCGCCACCCAGGCGGATCTGGAGGAGAGCATTGAAGTGGTCATCGCCGGCTACCAGAAAAAGAACGCCATCCTCACTGACCAGGAGAAGAAGATCGTGGCCTACCACGAAATTGGCCACGCTTTGGTGGCTGCCAAGCAGACCAACTCCGCTCCGGTGCAGAAGATCACCATCGTCCCCCGCACCTCCGGAGCCCTGGGCTACACCATGCAGGTGGAGGAGGGCAACCACTACCTGATGAGCAAGGAGGAGATCGAAAACAAGATCGCCACCTACACCGGCGGCCGGGCGGCTGAGGAGCTGATCTTCGGCATGGTGACCACCGGCGCCTCCAACGACATTGAGCAGGCCACCAAGCTGGCCCGGGCCATGATCACCCGCTACGGCATGAGCGAGGACTTTGATATGGTGGCCATGGAGACGGTGACCAACCAGTACCTGGGCGGCGACGCCTCCCTGGCCTGCTCCGCTGAGACCCAGGCCAAGATCGACAGCCAGGTGGTAGAGCTGGTCAAGCGCCAGCACGCCAAGGCCTTCCGGATCCTGTCCGAAAACCGGGACAAGCTGGACGAACTGGCCCAGTTCCTCTATCAGCGCGAGACCATCACCGGCGAGGAGTTCATGCAGATTCTCAACCAATAAATCCTAAAAGACGTGAAAACGCCCCTGCGGCTCTATGTCCGCAGGGGCGTTGCTGTGCTTGTCAGTCCAGATCCTGAATGTTCATCCGCTGCCGCTCGCTGTCCTGGCTCCGCCTCTTCCGGCAGGAAAAATAGATGGCCAGGTAGAGAGCGGTGGGGATGTTGCCCAGCAGCAGGGCGAGGAAAATACTCCAGGCGTTGCCCAGCGCCGAGCCGGTATCTGTCAGGTTGAGCAGCGGAATCAGACTGCCCAGAATCTGGATGCCGGGCAGAATCAGACCCGGATATCTACTCTCCTGCCGGGCCAGGAACCGCTCCAGAAACAGGAATCCCACAAAAACTGCCAGCAGTACCAGCAGAAACACAAGAATGCTCACCGACGCGATTGCCATATCAGTTCTCCCCTTTTTTCGTCTTTTTGTATTCGCTGATCAGCAGCTTGGCCGTCTCAAAGTCCAGCCGGTCGTCCAGAGCTAGCCGCTTGATGGTGGCGATGTAGGGCTCCGCCTCCTGCCGGTCGTTCATCTGAATCTTTTGAATCAGCCGGTCCAGCCGGAGCCGCACGGTGGGATAGCTCACCCCGTAGAGCTTGGCCACCTCCTTCAGTGACCCGGAGGCCAGAACAAAC
This sequence comes from Candidatus Onthomonas sp., assembly GCA_051866815.1. Taxonomy (GTDB): domain Bacteria; phylum Bacillota; class Clostridia; order Oscillospirales; family Oscillospiraceae; genus Onthomonas. Next base: position 33,765 of record JBJDXS010000004.1, read on the forward strand.
CGCTTGATAAAGGCCACGTCCTCCTCCTCCAGGCCGGTCATCCAGTCCGGCAGCAGCTCGATTGCCATATCTGTCCCTCCCTTCTTTCATTTTCTTTATTATATATTTTAATAATATTAAAGTCAAGGTGAATGTATTATTTTATAAAATTAAACTGATCTGATTCTCCAACTGAGAACCAGATCAGTTTTCTTCTGATAAATTTATGTAAACAAGCCTGTGCACAGCCCATGATCGAAAGGCAAAAAATGTCAAAGACTTTTCCTCTTTTTTCCGACCTCCGGACATATGCTTTCTCAGACTAACCCCCGGGAGGTGCCCCCGTGAAGGAACAGACCACATCGCTCACCCGCTCCACCATGCTGCTCACCGCCGTGGGCCTGGTGGCGCAGCTCTTGTCCTTTGTCTATCGGGTCATCCTCTCCCGGCTGGTGGGAGCGGAGGTCATGGGGCTGTATCAGCTGATCCTGCCCGTGTACTCCATCCTGCTCTCCATCGCGGTCACCGGCCTGACGGTGGCCATCTCCTCCCTATCCGCCGGGTACTATGCCAAGGGCAACCACAAGGCGGTGGGGCAAATTCTCTCCACCGGGCTGAAGGGACTGGTACTGCTCTGGCTGCCCCTAGCCCTGGTCATCCTGTTCTTCAATCAGCCCATCGCCGCCCAACTGCTGGGCGACAGCCGGACCCGGCTGGGGCTGGTGCTGTTGCTCCCCGTTTTACTGCTCACCGGGGTGGAAAATCTCACCAAGCACCACTTTTACGGTATGGGCCAGGTGGGTCTCCCGGCGGCGGTGGAACTGGGGGAGCAGTTTGTCCGCACCGCCGCCGTGCTGGGACTAGTCTGGTTCTTCCTGCCGGAGGATCCCGCTCTAACGGTGGGGCTCATTGTCCTGGGCATGCTGGCCAGCGAAGTTTTCTCCTCCTCCACCCTCACTTGGCTCCGCCGGCGACACAGGGGTGGAGCGCCCACCGGGCATGGTGAAAACCCCGGACTGCTCCGGCGGCGGATGGCCAGCGTGGCCATCCCGGTGGGCACCACCGCCCTGCTGGGCAATCTGATGGCCTCGGCCAACTCGGTACTCATTCCCCGCAAGCTGATGGCGGCAGGGCTCTCTGAGGCGGCGGCCATGAGCTCCTTCGGGGTGGTCTTCGGCATGACGCTGCCCATGCTCAACCTGCCCTCCGCCTTTATCAGCGCCCTGTGCCTGGCCATTGTCCCCCGGCTCAGCCGGTGCCAGGCCATGAAGCAGGGACGGGAGTGCCGGGAGAAGGTCTCCAAAGCGCTGCTGGCCGCCTCGGTCATCGTCCTGCCCGCCACCGCCCTGCTGGTGACCCTGGGGCCGGACCTGGGCCAGTTTCTCTTTCAGAACGAGGCGGTGGGCGGGTATATGCTCCCCCTGTCTCTGGGAGTGGTGCTGAGCAGCTATGAGTCGGTACTGGCCGCCGTCCTCAACGGAATCGGCCGCCAGACCTGGTCAGCAGGCATCAGCCTGCTCTGCGGGGCACTTCAGCTGGCCTGCACCTGCCTGGGCACCGGGCTGGAGGGCTTCCTCTTCGGCCTCATTTTTACCTCCATGTTAGGTGTGCTGCTCCGGCTGCTGCTGGTGCTGCGCTGGACGGGGCTGGAGCTGGATCTCTTTCAGTCCTTCTCCGGGCCAGGCCTGGGGGCACTGCTGTCTGGCCTGTGCGTCCGGCTGCTCTACCTCACCTTGGGCCGCAGGGGCTGTCCGCCGCTGGCGGTGCTGGTGAGTTGTATCACAGTGGGACTGTTTCTCTACTTCACTACCCTCTGGGTGCTGGGCATTCATCCCCTGCGGCTGTTCCATCTCACTGGCCGGTCAGCCAGCGGGTCAGCTCCCCCCACCACTCGGCGCACTGGAACCGGAGCACATACTCGGAATCCTCCTGAGTGATCAGGGACAGCTGATCCTGCGTCAGGCCCAGAGAGGCCGGCTCCGCCTCGGTGACCCCCACACTGCACAGGGGCGGATAGACCACGCACCACCAGTTATGGCCCTCCGCCGCACCAATCTCCACCCGGAGGGCCCGATAATACCCGGCGGGCAGGGAGAAGTCGGTGTACTCTCGGGTGGGGAAATAGCTGGTGGTCAGCTCCACCCGCACCGGGTAGTCATATCCGGCCTGCTCCACTATCTCCTGCCCCGCCCGGGCCAGGTCATCCAGACTGCCGCGGAGGGCCGTCTCCGCCTGAGCCTGGGAGAGGGTTTCTGCCAGCAACGGCTCCGCCTCAGCCAGGATGGCGTCCCGCACCTCCAGTTTGAGGGCCTGATCCGCCGGGTCGTCGGAGTTTGCCAGCACGTGCAGCCGCACCACCTGCTCTGCCAATGTCCGCTGCTCCCGGCCACCCAGGGCCAGGCACAGCAGCAGCACCGCAAAGACGGCCATCAGAGCCGCCTCCCACCAGCGCAGCCGTTCCAGCCTCTTTTTCATAAAAACACCGCCTATCCGCAACTATTTTGGAAGTAGTAACAGGATAGACGGTTTTTTTGCAAATCATACAGCGTTATGCGGAAAAGCGAGAAAAGCTGCAGAGCAGCTTCGCCCCGTTCTGCCGTTTACTTTTTTCCCTTGAACATGGTATCCAGAAAAACAGCAATAAAGAAGCCGGCAATCAGAAGCAAGAAAAATACCAAACCGCCCGAGATGTCGCTGCCCGATTCCTCAACCATCTGCACACAGCCTCCCACCAGCAAAAAGCTGATCAGCAGGGTCACAACTGTCATAATTGCTGTACGCATTACCTCTGCGCTTCCTTTCCTTCCTTCGTCCAAGCTGGTCTATGAGCCATCAAGCACATCGTTCCAAACACTTTTTTGCCGTCGGGCGGGGGATTGCCCCCGCCGGTTCAAAGGCAGAATCAGGTCAGCTCACACCGGCTGCACCACAAAGGTCTCAGCATAGGTCTGCTCCAGCTCCCGGGCGGCACTCTCCGCTCCCTGCTCGCTCTGGAAGATGCCGAAAACGGTGGGGCCGCTGCCGGACATACAGGCCCCCAACGCCCCGTGCTGAATGAGAGTATTCTTGATCTCCTCGATCACCGCCCGGCGCTTGGCAGGCAGGGCCTGCTCAAAGACGTTGAACATCCGCTGTGCCACTCCCCGGAGGTCCTGGCGCTCCAGAGCACCCAGCAGCCCGGCAGTGTCCGGACGGCAGCGGAGCCGGATGCCGTCGATGGCGTGATACAGCTCCGGCGTGGAGATAGGAAAGCCCGGCTTACACATAACGATGTGGCAGGGACTCAGAGGCGTCAGAGGGGTCAGCACCTCGCCCCGGCCCTGGGCCAGGGCGGTGCCTCCCAGGACGCAGTAAGGCACGTCAGAGCCCACCTCTTCCCCGATTTTGGCCAGCTGCTCCGGAGAGAGTCCGGTGTCATACAGCCGGTTCAGTCCCCGGAGGACAGCGGCGCCGTCGCTGCTGCCTCCGGCGGTGCCGGCACAGACGGGAATTCTCTTGTCAATGCGGATGGAGAGGCTGTCCAATGCCACGCCGGTGTGACGGGCAAAGGCCCGGGCGGCCATGACGGCGATGTTCTTCTCATCCACTGGAAGAAAGCCCAGGTTGGTGGAGAGGGTCAGCTCTTCCGTCTCCCCCAGGGTCATGGTCACCTGATCGCAGAGGCACACCGACTGCATCACCATCTTCAGGTCGTGATAGCCGTCCGCCCGGCGGCCCAGCACGTCCAGGGAGAGGTTGATTTTGGCATAGGCCGGTTCGGTCAGCGTCTTCATTTGATCCGTCTCGCCTCCAGATAAAATCGTTTGTCCTGGGCCTCCCCCATGGAGAAGGTCTTCCGGGGCAGCACGCCGTCAAAGATCACCGTCTTAAACAGCGCGTCCTTGGCCATGGGCTCCAGCAGGAAGCCGATGTTCCCCGGCTGAGCGCTCAGGCTGCGGGTCACGTCCGCCCCGTGGATGTAGTCCACCCGGCCATTGTGGGCGGGGAGATAGTCGTCCAAAAAGGCCTGGAGGGTGCCTACCGCAAGCTGATAAGGAGCATTGGGGATGGTGACAACCCCCTCCTCCCCCGCCATCACATAGCGGAAGGACTGGCCCGCTCCCTCGCCCAGATGGGCGCCGGGATAGCAGCTCAGCAGGGCGTCCAGCAACGCATGGCCATCCACATCGAAGCAGACCCGATGAATCGCCTCAAACTCCAAGGCCTCGTCGTGGAGGTTGCCCAGCTCCACCAGGGCATACCGGGCCAGCTCCGCCTGAGGCGTTCCCTTCTTCTCCTCATAGGCCGCCTTAGCGGAGGCCAGGGAGTGGTTGCCATCGCCCACAGCAAAGAGCATAGGGGCCTTGCCCGGGGCGTCGTACTTCGCTTCAAAAACAGACGGTTCTGCCAATGCGGCGAGCAGTCCCGCCATCTCAGCGATTTGCCCTTCCGTGAGCCGGTAGCCGGTGATATGGCCCCCCTGCTCCATCAGGTCGAAGTCATAGACCCGCTCCATCTCCCCGCTCTCGGCGGTGAGGTGCTCGATCACCTGGCAGTCCGGGTCGTCCAGCAGCATGAGGACGTGGGGCAGCTCCAGAGAGGCCTCCCGCCGCACCGCCACCCGGGGGGGAATCCGGGAGAGGACGGTGCCCTCGGTGGCCCGGATGAGGGCGTCGCTGCCGGGGGTGTAGTCGTACTGTTCCAGATCCACCATGCCCACCAGGCCCCGGCGGAGCTTGCCGTTGGAGAGCCAACGCTCCACATAGATCAGGCTCCCGGGCAGCAGGCAGAACCGGTTCTCCGCCAGATATGTATCCATGGTGCGGTTGATGCGCTGCACCTCCGCCTCCCAGTCAGGCCGGCGGAGCTTGCTCTCCGGCAGGACCAGATTCAGGGCGGAGGGGGCATCCCCCACCGTCTCCGCCACCCGGGTCCAATACTCCGGCTGGGAGGTGTACTGGTCGCAGGCCACCACGCTCCACTTGGAGAGGTCGCAGTTCTGGGGAATCAGAATATCGGCCGGGCCAAAGCCCAGGCCCTCAAACAGGGGGTTCATAAATTGTCTCCTTGTCGGTCTATTTGGGCAGCAGTCAGTCCATCGCTCCACGGATGGCGGAAAGCAGATCGTCGAAGGACTCGTAGGCGGCCAGCTCCGGGTGATCCGCCTGAATCTTGGCGGTGCTGCGGAAGAGGAAGCCCGCCTTGCTGGCTTGGATCATGGCCAGGTCGTTGTAGCTGTCCCCGGCGGCGATGGTCTGGAAGCCGATGGACTGGAGGGCCTTGACGGTGGTCAGCTTGGACTTCTCCACCCGCATCCGGTAGCCGGTGATCTCCCCGTCGGGGGCCACCTCCAGGGTGTTGCAGAAGAGGGTGGGCCAATTCAGCTTTTTCATCAGCGGCATGGCGAACTGCTCAAAGGTGTCGCTGAGGATGATGACCTGGGTGAAGCTGCGCAGCTCGTCCAGGAACTCCCTCGCCCCGGGCAGGGGATCGATGGTAGCGATAACCTCCTGAATCTCCTTCAGGCCCAGACCGTGCTCCTTGAGGATGTTCAGGCGGTATTTCATCAGCTTATCATAGTCCGGCTCGTCCCGAGTGGTACGGCGCAGCTCGGGGATGCCGGTGGCCTCGGCGAAGGCAATCCAGATCTCGGGAACCAGCACGCCCTCCATATCCAGGCAGGTGACATACATCATTTTCTTTCTCTCCTTTTGCAGCCAATTCGTCTTTCCCTTTTGCGGACGCACAGTGTGCGCCCCTATGGGGTGCAAGCGGCTGCTGACATTGTTATAAGTGTACAGGGCATTCAGCGGTGCTTGATAAAGTGCTCCATCCGCTCCAGGGCGGTGGCCAGCTCCTGCATGGAGGCAGCATAGCAGCAGCGGACAAAGCCCTCGCCGCCGGGGCCGAAGGCGGAGCCGGGAATCACCGCCACCTGCTCTGCCATGAGGAATTTTTCGCAGAAGGTGTCGGAGTCCAAGCCAGTGGACTTGATGCAGGGGAACATGTAGAAGGCGCCCTTGGGCTCAAAGCACTCCAGGCCGATGTCCCGGAAGCCCTGGAGCAGGAAGCGGCGGCGGCCGTCGTACTCCTCCTTCATGGCCTCAATGTCCCCATCGCCGTTCTTCATCGCCTCGATGGCGGCATACTGGCTGGTAGTGGGGGCAGACATAATGCCGTACTGGTGGAGCTTGATGATCTGGCCGATCAGGTCCCGGGGGCCGCAGAGGAAGCCCATCCGCCAGCCGGTCATGGAGTAGGCCTTGGAAAAGCCGTTGACCAGCAGGGTGCGCTCCCACATGCCGGGGATATTGGCGATGGAGACGTGGTGCAGGCCGCTGTAGGTCAGCTCGGCATAGATCTCGTCGGAAATCACCATGATATCCGTGCCCTCCAGTACCTGGGCAATGGCCTCCAGGTCAGAGCGCTCCATAATGCCGCCGGTGGGGTTGCAGGGATAGGGCAGCGCCAGCGCCTTGGTCTTGTCCGTGATGGCGTTTTTCAGCAGCTCCGGAGTAAGACGGAACTCGTCCTCCGCCCGGGTCTGGACATAGACAGGCACGCCCTCGGACATGGAGACCAGGGGGCCGTAGCAGACAAAGGAGGGGGTAGGGATGATCACCTCGTCTCCCGGCTCCAGGATGCAGCGCAGCGCCAGATCCAGGCCCTCGCTGCCGCCCACGGTGACCAGAATCTCCCCCATAGGGTCGTAGCGCAGATCAAACCGCCGGTTGAGGTAGGCGGCAATCTGCCGGCGCAGCTCAGAGAGGCCGGCGTTGGGGGTGTAGCGGGTAAAGCCCTTTTCCAGGGAGTAGATGCCCGCATCCCGGATGTGCCAGGGGGTGCGGAAGTCCGGCTCGCCCACGCCCAGGGAGATGGCGTCCGGCATATCCTCCAGCAGGTCGAAGAACTTCCGGATGCCGGAGGGGGCCACCGACGTGATGCGGCGGTTGAGAATCTTACTGTAGTCCATCATACAAAGACAAACCCTTCTTCCTGCTTCTCCTGCTTCTTGAAGATCAGGTGGCTCTCCTTATACTTCTTGAGAATAAAGTGGGTGGCGGTGGATTTGACTGCATCGATGGTGGACAGCTTCTGAGAGACGAACCGGGCCACCTCCTGAAGGCTGCGCCCGGAGATGATCACCGTCATGTCAAAGTCGCCGCTCATGAGATAGCAGGACTCCACCTCTTCATATTGATAAATTCGCTCTGCCACCCGGTCAAAGCCGTCGTCCCGCTGAGGCTCTACTTTGACCTCGATGAGGGCGGTGACGTCCTGTCGGTCGGTAGCGTCCCAGTCGATGACCGCCTTATAGCCCAGGATAATGTTGTTCTTCTCATAATCCCGGATAATCTCCTCCACGCGCTCGGTGGAAGCACCTACCATGGCAGCCAGCTGTTTTTTGGACAGGGTGCAGTCCCCTTCCAGCAGCCGCAGTAAATTTTCCATATTTCCAACCTCCTGAATATGAACCGGCGTAGCTGTACCGCCGTGTAATGGACAGACCATTGAATTGATTATACCGTGTTCCGGTTCCAAATACAAGCTGACAGCAGAAAGAACCTTTCAAAAACAGCAAAAATTCCGGATTCTGCTTATTCAAAGCAAAATCCGGAATGTATTTACATGACCCGTCGGGGATTCGAACCCCGGACACCCTGCTTAAAAGGCAGGTGCTCTGCCGACTGAGCTAACGGGTCATACTGGGATGGCGGGACTCGAACCCACGGATGCGGGAGTCAAAGTCCCGTGCCTTACCACTTGGCGACATCCCACCATAGCTAAAAGAAAAGCCAGCTCGGGGGGACACACCGTACTGGCTTCGTTCCCTGCCACGCAGGAAATAGGGTGGGTAGACGGATTCGAACCGTCGGCCTCCAGAGCCACAATCTGGCGCTCTAACCAACTGAGCTATACCCACCATGTATGTGTTTGCTGGCTTCTCTGCCGCCGCTCTCCCAGGGAATAGAGCCTCGCCCGCAGGAGCGGCCGTACTACGCCTGGAGGGACTCGAACCCCCGGCCCACTGCTTAGAAGGCAGTTGCTCTATCCACCTGAGCTACAGGCGCATATGGAGCGGGTGATGGGAATCGAACCCACGCGACCAGCTTGGAAGGCTGGGATTCTACCATTGAACTACACCCGCAGGCCGTTACCAGCCTGAATATCTTATCATGGCAATCTGCACTTGTCAAGTCCTTTTCCACAATTCCGTGTAAAAATCTGGCGGCAGAGCGTTCTCTCCGCTCTGCCGCCAGGCTATCCCCCGGGTTCATACCACAAGATACTGAAATACCATGATATAGTGACAGGCAGTGCCCGCCAAGACAAAGAGATGGAACAGCTCATGGGCTCCGAAGCCGGGGAACCGCCGCTCCAGGCCGGGCAGCTTGAGGGCATAGATGACGCCGCCCACCGTGTAGAGCAGCCCGCCTGCCACCAGCCAGCCGATGGCCTGCGGCGCCATGGTCTGAAGCATCTGAGGCAAGGCCAGGACAGAAATCCAGCCCAGAGCGATATAGATGCAGGAAGAGAGCCACTTGGGACAGGTAACCCAAAACATAGTGAAAACTACGCCTGCCACGGCAATCCCGGTTACCACCGCCGCCAGCGGCTTGCCGATGCCGTCCCACAGACAGAAGACGCAGATGGGCAGGTAGGAGCCCACAATGAGCAGATAGATCATGGTGTGATCCAGCCGCTTGAGTCGGAGGTAGCCCTTCTGGCCCAGCCGGAAGGTGTGGTAGGCGGTACTAGCCCCATAGAGGGCGATGGCTCCCACCATAAAGGCACACAGCGAAAGAATCTCCGCCAAACTGCAGCCCACATAAGACGCCTTGACCAGCAACGGAAAGGCGGCAAGGATGGAGAGCAGAAAGCCCACAAAGTGGCTCAGTGCGCTCAGCGGATCCCTGGCCCGAAACAGGGTGGGGGTGTTAAAGCCCGTGGCGGGGATGGCTCCAGTCTGCATTTCCATGTTCAGCGCTCCTTTGAAATCATCTAATCTGGTATTCAATATTATATTACAGCGTTCGAAAGTTCTTGTCAATAGGTTTCTCACTTCTTGACAAATCATTCACATTTGCTATACTAGATTTTAACAATTTATATTTTCGGAAAGGATCGATCTTCATGAACCAGCTGGAACCGTTGACCTCGTACCGCTGTCCCCGCTATGAGGACTTCCCCGCCATTCCCCTGTATAAGGATCAGGTTGTCTCCTTTCTCACCCAGGCGGTAGCCCCCTTCTATAACGAAGAGCAGGCTCCGGTGACGGCAGCTATGATCAACAACTATGTCAAGCTCAAAGTGATCACCCCGCCTGAACGGAAAAAATACACCCGAGAGCAGGTCATCTGCCTCTATGTCACCTTTTTGCTCAAACAGGTGCTGAGCATGGAGGAGATTCGCACCCTGCTCCAGCGAGAGTTTCCCCCAGAGCACACCGAGTCCGCCTATCAGTCTTTTGTTCAACTGCTGGAGGAAACCCTCTCCAGCCTGAACGGCAGCGAATCTCTCTCTGTCTCCCCCCATCCCCCGCTGCTGGAGGCGGCCATCCGCTCCTTCCTCTACCGCCGTTACGCGGTGACGCTGCTGCATGAGGCAGAGTCGCAAGCTGCGGAGCAGACCGAGGTGGAACAAACCCCTCAATAACGGCAAAAGGCCTCTCCCACGGCATTCCGCCACGGGAGAGGCACTTTCATTCCGTTTCCATGGTCAGCGTAAAAACCCAGTATCCCTGATTGTCCGGGGACATGCTCAGCGACCTCCAGCCCTCCGGCAGCCGAAAGGTCTCCCCCGCCTGCCGGGTAATCAGCACATCGCTGCTCCGATAGAACACGCCCGGCTCCAACCGGCGGAAATACTCCTCCAGCGTCCAACTGTTTTCCATCATAATCCGGGCGTGGGGACTGCCCACATAGCGCAGGTGCCAGGGCTCGTAGCCAATACCGGTGTCCTCCGTGCCGTAATAGGGATAGCGGATGATAAAGCCATAGGCCCAGCAACTGTCGTTAAGATACCGGCCTGCCGCCGTTTTGAGCAGGGCCCTGCCGCCGTAGCCCGGCACACAGACGTCCAGGGCCAGCCCCGCCTGGTGTTCGCTGGCGTCCAGGGAGGCCGCAATCTCCCCGTCCTGCTGAATGGTATTCTCCTGCTCCTCCCGGGTGCGGTAGCCGCTGCGAATGATGAGCCTTTCGCCAAAGCGCTCCTTGATCTGCCCGGCGAGGGCGGCGTAGTCCTCCGCCATCGTCTCGTCCATCACGCCATCTGCATCCAGTTGGGGTTGAAACGCCTCAGAGATGGGATGCTCCGGGTTGATCAGCATCAGATTCCGGTTCTCCTCCACATCCGCCCGGCTGCGTAAGGCTTCCAGGGTAAATTCAGTCAGCAACAGCTCTTCCTGGTCAATCTTCTCCAAAGGCGCACTGCGGCTCCACCGGGTCAGCATATCCCCTGCCAGATACCGCAGATCCGGGCGCAGGGCCAGGAGCCCCACTCCCAGCAGTCCAGCCGTCAGCAGCAGACCCAGCATAATCCGTCCCGGGCAGCGCATTCTTTTCATATTCCCTCTCCTCTCCGTTTTTTCTCAGTGTAGCACTGGAAACCGGGGGATTCAACGAGGTTTTTCCAACCTTAAGGGAGTCTTTCGTCATTCTTAAGCATTGCGGCGCACAGCCTCTGACTGTGCGCCGCAATGGATGTAACATCCGCCTTATACTTTCTTGGTGTAATTCAGGTTGATCCAGCCGTCGCCGTTTTTCAGCTTGCCCCACTTGACGCCCCGGCTGTCAGTGGCCTCTTCCACGATGGTGAAGACGTTGCCTTTCTTCAGATAGCCCACCACATCGCTGTTCTTGTTCGGCTCCTTGCGGATATTCAGCGTGTCCGCAGTCACCTTCACCTGATAGCTGGTCACGGGAGCGGCATCTCCGGTGGTCTTCTGTGCATACTTCAAGCAGATCCAACCCTTGCCGCTCTCCAGCTTGCCCCAGGTGGTGCCCTGACTGTCCTTCTGCTCCGCCACGATGGTGACCACCTCGCCCTTTTTCAGCACACCGTTAATGGCGCCGCTGGTGCCCGCCTTGCTGCGGATGTTCAGGCTGCTCGCCGTTACCTTCACCTGATATTTACTGAAGGAGGGGGTATCCTCCGTCTTCTTGGCATAGCTCAGGCTGATCCAACCCTGGCCGTTCTCCAGCTTGCCCCAGGTGACACCGCGGCTGTCCTTCTGTTCCGCCACGATGGTAACCACGTCTCCCTTTTTCAGCACGCCTTTGACGGCGCTGCTCTTGTCCGCCTTGCTGCGGATATTCAGGCTTTCCGCCGTCACCTTCACTTTGTATTGGCTGAAGGAGCTTTCCGTCGTCTTCTGGGTATAGCTCAGGCTGATCCAGCCCTTGCCGCTGTCCAGCTTGCCCCAGGTGACCCCACGGCTGTCCTTCTGCTCTGCCACAATGGTGACCACATCGCCCTTTTTCAACACGCCCTTGATCTCGCTGCTCTTATCCGCCTTACTGCGAATGTTCAGGCTGTTTGCCGTCACCTTCACCTTGTAGCTGCTGAAAGAGCTTTCATTCGTCTTCTGGGTGAAGCTCAGGTTGATCCAACCCTTGCCGCTGTCCAGCTTGCCCCAGACCACCCCGCGGCTGTCGGTGGACTCACTGGTAATGGTCACCTTGTCGCCCTTTTTCAACGTCCCGGTGATGTCACTGTTTTTATCCGCCTTCTTGCGGATGTTCAGCCAGTCCGCCGTCACCTTGACCTGATAGCTCTTGCTGGATGCATTGCTGGCCATCTGCGCTGTGCTTGCATTGGCCGAAGCCAGGGTGTCGCCCACCGCCAGGGCAGTCTGAATTGCCCCAGGCGCGCTCATCAACAGGGCCACAGACAGGAGGCCTGCCGCCAATCTCGTTCTCTTCATAATCACGCACATCCTTTCCTCCGGCGTTCTCCGCCGCGTCCTTTTGTTTCCGATTTCACTATACGACTTTCAGGAAAGGTTGGCAAGGGCTTTGCGCAAAGTGTTATAACCTGTAAGATTCTCCTGCCGAAATCAGGGTTGTGTCGCCTCAGCGCGTTCCGTTCCCGTCACTCCGCAAGTCAGTCAGCACATGGAGATACCCGGCCGGCACCGCCTGCGCCTGCCACACCCCATTCTCCGACCGCTTCAGAGTATGACCGTCGGCCACAAATCTCCCGGCCTCCACCGCCAGGACAGCCGGCGTTCCGTGGCGGCTGCCCACTTTCAGGGCAGTCGGGATGTCGGAGGAGAGATGCACAAACTGCCGCCCCATGGGCAGCAGGCCCTCAGACAGGATGGAGGGAAGGAATCGCTCCGCCGTCCCGTGATACAGCAGCTCCGGCGGCTCCGGCTCCTCCATCTCAATCACCACGCCTGAGATAGAATGGCCCTGATTTGCCCGGATGCGCCCGCCCCCTAGGTCATAGAAATAGCGGCCCTTCTCGTCCGTCGCCACAATCCGGGCGAGCAACTCCCTATTGAAACCCCGGTACTTCTTCTGAAGCGCCGAGGCAATTTCATCAATGTCCGCCCATCCGCCGTTCAGGTCAATATACAGGGGTTCCTGACAGTGCCGCAGCAGATAGGACAGCGCCTTGCTCACTCTCTGCAAATTCATTTTCATCCCTCCCATCTCTGTGCAGCAGAGTATAACACGCAAGCCCAATCCGGCACAAGGCCGAATTGGGCTTTTCGCTCTGCGACCTGTATCCACTCAGCGCCGCAAATAATTCGTATCAGATCACAGTTAATCAGTTTTCAAACCGATCCCAAGCGTCATTCAGGCTGTCCACCACCCGGCGGTAGGTCGCGTATTTCTCCTCATACACTTCCTTGTACTCAGGGCGGGGATAGACTGTACCGGTGATCTGGACGGTGCGCTGCACCGCCTCGGCATAGTCCTGATAGATGCCCGCCGCAATGCCGGCAGCGATGGCCGCGCCCTGGGCGCCCAGTTCCTTGTCGCCAATGGTGTCCACTGGAATCTGGAGAGCATCGGCAAAAATCTGAACCCAAACCGGAGAGTTGGCGGCGCCGCCGGAGAGACGGATACTGGCCGGCTTTTCCCGGTTCCGGAGCAGCTTCTTCACATGGGTCAGGTGGCTGAAGACAATCCCCTCATAGACCGCCCGAAGCATGTACTTTTTGTTGTGGAACGCAGTCAGGCCCACAAAGGTGCCCTTGGCCAGCGGATTCTCGTTGGAGCCGTTCAGGAAGGGCAGGAAAATCACGTTGCAGTCCTGGGGTTCAATGGAGGCCACCCACTCATTGGTCAGATCGTAGATGGACTTCCCCTCAGCCTCCAGCTCCGCCTTCTCACAGCTCAGGAGGTTGCGGATAAACCACTCCATATTGCCGGCGGAGGTGGGGCTGCTCTCTTCCACCAGGTAGTAGTCCTTCATGCAGAACATAGAGTTCAGATCCACGGTCCCGTTGGTCACAGGGCTCTTGCGGATGAACTCGTTGATGCTCCAGGTGCCTGCCACCATGCACATCTCGTTCTCGCTGACCAGGCCGGAGGCAATGCCGCAGGCGTTTACGTCGAACATGCCGGCAGCCACCGGGATGCCCACCGGCAGACCGGTCTCACGGCTGGCCTCTTCGGTGATATAGCCGCAGATGTCAGACGCGTACCGGAGGGGGGGCAGCTTGTCATACACACTCTCCAGGCCGAAATAGCCCAGCAGCTCCCGGTCATAGGACTTGGTGGCCAGATTCACCAGGTTGCCGCCGGAGAAGTCGGTATACTCGCCATAAGCCTCGCCGGTGAGCTTGTAGCGGATGTAGTCCTTCACGGCAAAGATGTACTTGGTCTTGTCCAGCACCTCGGGCATGTTGTCCCGGAACCAGGCCAGGATGCTCACCGGCTGGCAGGCCAGAATGGTCTGGAAGGTCTTCTCATAGACCTTTTCCGCCGTGCCGTCGGACAGCCACTGCTTGGGATAGGCCCAGGCCCGGGCATCGGTGGAGAGGATGCCGTTATAGGGTGCGGTGCCGTCCTCCCCTACCAGATAGAGGCCCTTGCCGTGTCCGGAGAAAGAGACGCCGGCGATGAGCCGGGGATCGATGCCGCTCTTCTCGATTGTCTTTCGGACGGCCTCGGCGTTGACCCGCCAGAGCTCGTCCATGTCCCGCTCGGTGTAGCCGGGCTTGGGAGTGATGGTGACAGTAGGCACGCTGGCCTTGGCGATCTGCTTGCCGTTCTCGTCAAAGAGAGCCGCCTTGGAAAAGGTGCCGCCGTTGTCAATTCCCATCAAATATTTCATAGCTTAGTCCTCCGTCAGAGTTATTTTCAGAAATGCGGCAAGGGGAAGCGCCGGAGCGCTTCCCCCCGCCATGGGAAAAAGGAAAGGAATAGGAGGAAACCCGAAATCAGTTCTTCCAGCAGTCGATGGTGTCCAGATGGAAGGTAGCGGGGCCGCCCAGGTAGACGGTGACACCGTCAACCTTGTGGCTGTCGGGATAGGTGGAGATGCCCTCAACCTGAGTCTGGCCGGACAGGCCGGAGACGAACTCGGTAGCGCCCTGCTCCAACTCGCCGGTGGCAGCGGCATAGGCGACGTTCACGGCCAGGTAGCCCAGGTCATAAGCCTGCCACAGGACGACGGTGGTCATCATGCCGCTCTCCAGATAAGCCTTGGAGTCGGTGGGGGTGGCGATGCCGTTGAAGATGCAGGTCTCAGACAGGCCGCAGCTCTCGATAGCGGTGGCGCAGGAGGCGATGACGTTGGTGGTCAGGGAGATCAGAGCGTTGACTTCGGGATGAGCGGACAGAGTGGCCTCGATCTCGGTCAGGCCGTCGCCGTCGCCGGCATAGATGATCTCACTGTCAGGATTGACCTTGACGTCCAGCATGGCGTACTTCTCATTGACAGTGTAGGTGTTGTTGCGGGTGTTGTCCTTGCAGGTGTCGAAGTCGATGGCGCCGGTGTCGGTCATGGCGATCTCGTAGTCGGAGAAGTAAGCAGCCTTGATGTGCTCAATCCAGGTGTTCTGGTTGGGGGTGGTCAGGTTGGTGGAGACCAGATAGACCACAGCGGGGCTGTCAGCGGAGTACTTGTCACCAATGTTCTCCACCAGGTCGTCCAGCAGGATGACGGCCAGCTCAGCGGGGTCAACCTGGTTCACGAACCAGTCGCGGGCCTCTTCACCGGGGTCGGAGTCGAAGCCGACAACGGCGATACCGGCATTCTGAGCAGCCTGGAGGGCGGCGTCAGTGGAGTCAGCGTCCAGAGCGGCGAAGGCGATGGCGTCAACGCCCAGATCGGTAGCAGTCTCAACATAGGTGGACTGGTTGGCGGCGGTGTTGGCGCCGGCGGCGTCACCGTACATAATCAGCTCAGCGCCCAGGTCGGCGGCAGCCTGCTGTGCACCGGCCTCGACGGCCTGCCAGAAGGACTCGTTGCGCTCCTTGGGGATGTAGGCGATCTTCACGCTGCCAGCGGCAGGAGCTTCGGCGGCGTCTCCGCCCTCAGCGGCGTCACTCTGAGCGGTGTCCGCTTTTCCACTATCAGAAGAAGTGGAGCCGCCGCTGGAGCCGCCGCAGGCGGCCAGGGACAGGACCATTGCCAGGGCCAGGAGCAGGGAGAGCAGTTTCTTCAGTGTTTTCATTTTGTTTACCTCCATGAAAAATTTTTATTGTACCGGTTCTTCCGGTTACAATGACTGAGGGAATTCCGGGGAGCAGGGGCGGAGGCTCAGGCCTCCACCTTCTGCTCGTTCATGTTCTCGATCGCCATCTTCCGGCTGACCAGCTTCTTCCGCTTCTCCAGATAGGCGAAGAGGATCAGGGAGCCGATGAGGACGATGCCGACTACGAAGTTATAGACAGTGCCGGGCAGGCCCATCAGAGCCAGGCCCTTCTTCAGCACGCCGATAATCAGGCAGGCCAGCAGGGAGCCGGTCACACCGCCAACGCCGCCGGCGGTGCTGGTGCCGCCCAGAACGACCAGGGCGATAACCTCGATGTTCATGTTCATGCCGGTCTCCTGGTTTACCTGCCAGCTTCTGCCCATGTACATCAGCGCGGCTACGGAGCTCATCAGTCCGCCCAGAGTGTAGATCCAGAACTTGATCTTGCTGGTGTCCACACCGGAGTATTTGACGGCGTTCTCGTTGTAGCCGATGGCATGGACATAGCGTCCGAAGGTGGTCTTCTTCTCCACAATCCAGAAGATGATGAAGGCGATGATCAGCACGATCAGCTGCGTGGGAACCACGCCGCCCAGCTTCAGGTTGCCGATGTCAACCACGGGGTTGCCGGCGGCAAAGGCGAAGGAGGTCCCGAAGAACCAGCTGATGGCCTGGAAGATGTACATAGTGGACATGGTGATCAGCCAGGGGTTGATGGGAGTCTTGGCGGCGATGATGCCGTTCACCCCGCCAAAGACAAAGCCGGAGAGGACGCAGGCCACAATGGCGATCAGGATGGCGGGGATCGTTCCCATACCCATCGCGCCGCTCAGCTTGTTGAAGGTCCATGCGCAGACCATGGCGGAGCAGACCATCTGATAGCTGACGGACAGGTCGATGCCGGCGGTGAGGATGATAAGGGTCATAGCCATAGCCTGGACACCCAGGTAGGCCACGTCGGCGGTGCAGCCGATCATGATATTGGGCTTGAAGAACGCTCCGTCGGTCAGCAGGCCGAAGCCCACGATCATCAGGACCAGAATCAGCACCATGACCAGCTCATAAGACAGCTTGAATTTCTTACGCATTGGAGTCACCTCCCGGCACAGCCTTTTTCTTCTTGTTCAGGAAGGGAATGTCAACAAACATGCTGTACACAGCCACCAGGACGATAATGCCGTAGCTCAGGTACATCCACTGAGTGCCCAGACCCAACAGGTAGCTGGCCCGCTGGAGCAGCGCGATCAGAACGCCGGCCACCAGGATGCCGATGGGCCGTCCGGAACCGCCCGCGATATTGATGCCGCCCACCACAGCGATGGGGAGGAAGAACATCTCCATGCCGTTGCAGCTGGAGGGCTGAACCTGGGTACGGGGCAGCCAGTACATGACGGCGGTCACGCCCAGCAGAGCGCCGGAAATCAGGAAGGTCTTCAGGGTCACGCGGTCAGCATTGATGCCGGCCAGGACGGCGGACTCGCGGCTGCCGCCCACGGCGTAGACCTTGCGGCCATAGGGGGTATACTTCATCAGCCAGCAGAAGAACACCAGCAGAGCCAGGGAGATGAACAGCATCACGGGGACGGAGCCAATCTTCAGGTTGCCGATGGCGGTGACCTCAGGCTTGATGTTGGAGACATAGCCCGCGTTGGGGAGCAGGGAGAACAGGCCGATGTGCAGCTTCACCATGGCCAGGGACACGATCATGGAAGGCACACGGAAGCGGACGGTGATAATGCCAACCACAAAGGAGTTCAGCATACCCACCAGGATGCCCACCACGATGCACACCACCAGGGGCACGCCCATCTGCACCAGGGTGAAGGAGCAGAAGCCGATCAGGCCCAGTACCGTACCGGAGGAGATGTCGATCTCACCCAGCAGGATGACCATCATCAGGGCCAGGCCGCCCACAATCAGGTAGGACAGGTCGCGCAGGAAGACGTACATGCTGCCCACCAGGTTTGTGGCGAAGCAGAGCGCCACAAAGCAGATAATGACGAAGATTGCCAAAATGCCTTCTCGGGAGGAGAAGAACTGGGCAATTGGATTTCTTTTCTTCATGATTGCCTAATCCTCCCTTTCTTACAGCGCCAGCTTCAGGACTTTCTCCTGAGAGAACTCGTCCCGATTCAGCTCGCCGGTCTTCTTGCCCGCCTTGACTACCATAAGCCGGTCGCACATACCCAGCAGCTCAGGCATATCAGAGGAGATCATAATGATCGTCAGTCCGGACTGGGCCAGGGTGCTGACAATCCGATGGATCTCAGACTTGGCGCCCACGTCCACGCCCCGGGTGGGCTCGTCCAAGATCAGGATCTTGGGCTCCGCGCACAGGGCCTTTGCCACCAGCACCTTTTGCTGGTTGCCGCCGGACAGGTTCTCTACCACAAACTCACGGTTGGGTGCCTTGACCCGGAGGTCGGCCATGTACTTGTCCACCAGCTGATCCTCGGCGTCGAAGTCGATGATCTTGTGCTTGGTCAGCCGATAGAGGATAGACATGGTCAGGTTATCCTCAATGGACATGGGAACCACCAGACCATACTTCTTCCGGTCCTCAGAGACATAGATGAAGCCCTGGTCAATGGCGTCACGGTAGTGGCGGATGTGGAGCTCCTTGCCCTCCAGGGTGACCGTGCCGGAGTCGTATTTTCTCAGACCGGACAGGCACTCGGCCATTTCCGTCCGGCCTGCGCCGGCCAGACCGGCCACGCCGAAGATCTCGCCCTTGCGCACCTCGAAGGAGATATCGTCCAGGGGGAAGCCGTCCTGCTCGCCGGAACGGGTCAGGTGCTCAACCTTCAGAACAGTATCACCGATCTCCACCTGTGCCTTGGGATACATCTCGTTCATCTCACGGCCCACCATCCAGGCGATGAGCTGCTGCTCGGTGACGTCCTCAATCTTGGCGGTGCGGACATAGGAGCCGTCGCGGATGACGGTGACCCGGTCAGCGATCTCGAAAATTTCTTCCATACGGTGGCTGATGTAGAGCATGCTGATGCCCTGCTCCTTCAGCCGGGCGATGGTGCGGAACAGCGCCCGCACCTCTTTGTTGGTCAGTGCTGCGGTGGGCTCGTCGAAAATCAGCACCTTGGCGTCATACGTCAGCGCCTTGGCGATCTCCACCATCTGCTTGGCAGCCACGCCCAGGGTGTCGATCTTGGCGTCATAGTCGATCTGACCGGAGATGCCCAGGAAGTCGAAAATCTCATCGGCTTTCTTCCGCATGGCTGCGTAATCGATGCCCTTGACGAAGCCCACCTTTTTCACTGGCTCATGGCCCATGAACATGTTCTCCAGAACGTTCAGATCCTTGAACAGGCTGGTCTCCTGGAAGATGATGGCAATTCCCTTGCCGTAAGCGTCGTTGGGCTCCCGAATGGTCACTTTCTCGCCATTGAGATACACATCGCCGCTGTCGGCCTTGTACACGCCGGTGATGACCTTCATCAGCGTGGATTTGCCCGCACCGTTCTCGCCGCAGACGGCATGCATCTCGCCTCTAGCCAGCTCGATCTGCATGTTCTGCAGCGCCTTGACACCAGGGAAGCTCTTGTTGATGTTCTCCAACTTCAGGATGACGTCAGAGAAATTAATTTGAGCGCCCATAGAGCAATTCCTCCTTTTTCCTTTTGTTTTCACCGCCCCGGAGCGCCGGCGATCCGACGCTCTGAGACGGTTTATTTTCGCGGCAAAGGGTACGTCGACTCATGCCGCAAAAGACAGCTTCAGGGATAGCCGGTTGTGCTCGAAGCAGGGATCAGAACACGTAGTCCTGGGGATCGAACCGGATATCAAAGGTCTTGGCGGCCTCCACGATGGAAGCCTCATCCAGAGGACCATACAGAGGAACGCAGGGGAAAGCTTCCTGGGTAAAGTAGCCCAGAACAATATTGGTCACGGCGCAGCCGTACTTCTCCATCAGCTCAGGCAGACGGCGGGCCATGCGCAGGTTGCCCTCGGTGGAATAGGGATGGCCCTTGACGGCCTCCTCGCCCTTGGCGGCATAGATGTGGAAGAAGCCGGAGCAGTTGCCCATGTAAGGCATCAGCAGGTTGTTCCGGTTCTCCTTGTGGTAGTCATACAGGTCGCCCTTGACATAGACCAGAGTATCGTCATCCAGGGGATTCATGTACTTGGCGCCCAGGTTCAGCAGAGCCTGGTCGGCCACGATGCCGCGATAGCCCATCTTCTTGCAGTAGGCATCGGCGGCCTTCTGACGGTCAGCAGACCAGTTGGAGACGGCGAAATAGCGGATCTTACCCTCGCGGATAAAGTCCTGCATGGTCTCCACCATCTCCTCCACGGGGATGCGGGGATCGTCACGGTGATAGAAATAGATGTCGATGTAGTCGGTGCGCAGAATCCGCAGAGAGCCCTCGATGTCGCCTCTCATGTCGGCCTTGGTGACCCGGTTGATGTGCAGATCCATGCTGGGATGGGTGTAGACGGGATGGCCGCCCTTGGTCATCAGCACGATCTTGTCCCGGTTGCCCTGGCGCTGCATCCAGTCGCCGGTGACGCGCTCAGCGCGGGCAGTCTCCTGGCGGCCGTCCACGATCTGCCAGTCGGCATAGACGTGGGCGCAGTCAATCAGGTTGCCGCCCATGTCGGTAAAGGTGCCGAACATGGAGTCGGCGCTGGCGGCGTCCTTGCCCCAGCGGACGCCGGCGTCCACGGTGCCCAGACCCATGGGAGAGATCTTCAGGTCAGTGTTGGGAATCATGATATTGTGTTCCATAATTGCCTCCTCAATATGTTACCGATCCTCCGGACGCCCTCAGGGCGTCCGGAGATCAATGCTTACCGTTCAGCGGGTGGCCAGATTCCGGATCCACTCCTTGCCGGGGACGCCCTTCATCTCGCAGAAGTAATCCCAAACCAGGCCGGCGGGCATGGTCTTCAGCTCCTCAATCAGAGCCAGACGCTTGGTGGTGTTGCCTTCATACTCCAGCTTCTTCAGCTCATCGATGGGACGGAGCATAGCCAGCATGAGAGCCTTACGGGCGCTGCGGGCGCCGATGGCGGTGGCGGCGATGCGGTTGATGGAGGCGTCGAAATAGTCGGTGCCGATGTGCACCTTGTCATAGGCGTCATAGGTGGCGATCTCTTCCATGATCTCCTTGGTGGGATCGTCCACGATGACCACATGGTCGGAGTCCCAGCGGACGGGACGGGAGACATGGAGCATGATCTCGTCGCCGAAGGCCAAATAGCTGGAGAACTTCGGGCCGATGGTCTCGGTGGGATGGAAGTGGCCGGCGTCCATGCAGACGATGCAGTTGCCGGTGTGGGCGGCATACTCGGTGTAGAACTCGTGAGAGCCGGGGACGTAGGACTCGCTGCCCAGGCCGAAGACCTTGGACTCGCAGGAGTCAATGTTGTGCTCCAGCTTCTCGGCGAAAATCTGATCCAGAGAATCCTTCAGGATCAGACGAGGACGGAGCTTGTCCACGGTGATGTCCTTGTTGCCGTCGCCGATCCAGTGGTTGGTGATGCACTTCTCGCCCAGCTCACGGCCGAAGTAATCGCCGATCCGGCGGCAGGCGATGCCGTGCTCAATCCAGAAACGGCGGACGCCCTCGTCGGGGTTGGTCAGCGTGGAGCTGGAGTCGTAGTCGGGATGGGAGAAGTAGGTCGGATTGAAGTCCAGGCCGATGCCCCGCTCCTTGGCGAAGTCCACCCACTCCACAAACTCCTCAGGGCCGATCTCATTGCGGGCGATGTTCTTGCCGTGCTTATTCATGTAAGTAGAGTGGAGGGCCAGCTTGGTATGGCCGGGGATCAGATCCAGGGCCTGGTTCAGGTTGACCATGAACTCCTCGCGATTGCGGGGCTTGCCGGGAGCGTCGCCGAAAGCGGCAATGCCGCCGCTCATCTCGGCACTGGGGAACTCAAAGCCCTGCAGATCGTCGATCTGCCAGCAGTGGACCGAGATCGGCACCTCATCCAGTTTCTTCAGAACGGCATCGGTGTCCACGCCCATCTCGGCGTACATTTCCTTGGCGATCTGATAATTACGTTCGACTTTGCTCATTGTTCTTCCTCCTTGGTTTCAGCCCGGGCGCCGAAACGCCCTTGTTTTTCTGAAATCGGTCTGCAGAGAAGCCAAGCTTCCGCTACCAGACCAGATGTTTCAGGTCTTCCTGATATTCTTTCAGCGTGGAGCCCCGCTCCACAAAACGGGTCTGCAGAGTGACGATACGTTTTTTGTAAGAGTGCTCCTCCTCCAGCATTTCCTGGAGCAGCAGCATGGCGGACATGCCCAGCTCATACTTAGGCACCTGGATGGAGGTGAGGGAGGGACGCACCAGCGAAGCGGCAAAGATATCGTCGTTTCCCACAATAGCCACCTGCTCGGGAATGGCGATGCCGCACTCGTTGCAGGCCAGGATGGCGCCCACCGCCATCTGGTCGTTGGCACAGAAAATGGCGTCAAACCGTTTTCCTGTCTCTATCAGCAGCTTCACGATCCGGTATCCGGAATAGGTGGTGTAATCTCCCTGGAAAATGTAGTCGCTGCGTACCGGGATGCCGGTGTCATGCAGCGCCCGCATATAGCCGGCCATACGCTGCTGTCCCAGCAGATGGATACTGGGCAGGGAGATATGGACAATGTCCCGCCTTCCCACCTTCTGGATCAGGTAGGTCACCGCATCGTAGGCGGCCTTCTCACTATCAATCACCACAGCGCCGATATCGGTGTTTTCAAAGGCGTATTCCAGCGTCACCACCGGCACCCGGTGTTCCTTTTTCTCCAGACCGCTCAGGCTGGAGATGTAGTTTCGGGTAAAACGGTCCTTGCCATAGGCGCTGGAGGCCAGGATAATTCCGTCCACCCATTGGGCAACGAAGTTATTGACCAGCTCAATCTCCTTGGTGAGGTCATCGTGAGTTTCCGCCAGCAGAATCGTGTAGCCATAATCATCGGCGATCTTATTGATGCCCTCCAGTACCGTGGTAAAAAAGGTTCTGGAAAGAGAGGTGATGATGACGGCGATCCGCTTGCTCTGAGCACCTCTCAGGCTCTGGGCGGCGTTATTGGCGCTGTACCCCAGTTCAAAAGCAACCGTTCGCACCTTTTCCGCCAGCTCCGGGCTCACCCGCTTGCTGTTGTTCATAACCCGGGAAACGGTGGAAATGCTGACCCCCGCTTTCTTGGCTACCTCCTTGATATTGGACATGCGAAAACCCCCTACAGTGGATGTATAGGTATATTTTACTGCACGTCCTGTACCGGTTCAATGCAAATGTTTTCCCCGGTGATGCCGAAGGCCACCCGGCTGTCAAAGGCAGCCGCCGCCTCGGGATGAGCCAGCACCCACTTGTTGCGCTGATAGAGGTATTTGTTCTCGCCGTTGGAATCGGTGCGCTCCGGGTGGTGGAGCGGCGTGTTAGTGGTAGCTGTCTGGCAGACCACCTGACGGACACCCCGGGCAGTCGCCATGCAGGGGGCGAAGTGGAGGGTGGTTGCATAGAGCTCCACACACAGGTCGGCAGGCACATAGAAGAGCTTCAGATCCTCTGCCGCCACCTGATCCTCCTTGATGTCCCAGATATGGCCCACAATCAGGACACAGGGCTCGAACTCCACCAGAACCTCACTGCACTTGTGATATTCCAGGGCGTTGAGCTTGGAGGGATAACCGTTGTAATAACCCACCTGGCAGGCCGTCTCCCCGTAGATAAACTGGGTAAACTGCAGCGCCTCATCCATCGCCATGAGTTCCTCGGAACAAGGGACATAGAATTCTGTCTCCGGCATTTCTGTCTGCTCGTACAGATACCGCTTCATCTCTGGGGTCTGAACATAGGTCAAAACCTTTCCATAGGTTGCAAAAGATGGGTCTGTGACGTCCAGAATGGTCTTTCCGGGGTTCTGTTCCCGGAGTCTTCTCAGCAGTTCATTCACTCTTTTCACGTCCTTTTTCAGGAAATTGTCTAGAAAACGTTTTCCTGTCTTTCATGCTCAAATTATACCATTGGCTGTCCATTTTGTAAATACTTACAAGTTCAGGTCATACATTTTCGTTTAAAAGGTCAAAATCCAGCCTTGACCGTAAAATAAACCCATCATTATTTGTATACTTTTCAAAAGTCCTTTTCTGTATTTTTACCGCATTTATTATTTAAATATATCATTTTACCTTTATTTAATTACATTTTATCTCTATTATCTTTTGCAGTTTCCTTTTTTCTCGCTGTGTCAAAATTGTTTTCCCGCCGTTTTCCCGCTTTTCCAAATCCGGAAATATTTTCACTCAGATATTGCTTTTTTGGCATTTTTATGTATAATTCAATTATCAGAGCCAGTCTGAGCACGGCTGGACACAACCGAAAGGAGCGTTTTTCATGAAATGGCTTATTCCCGACTGCTATTGGCCTGCAGTCACCACTGGAAACGAATATGTCAGCCACGAGGCAATCTGTGTTCTCAACGCCAATCCCACTGACGCTGTCGTCAGTCTCACTCTGTATTTTGAGGATCGGGAGCCTCTCACCGGCATCTCCAAGGTGATCCCCGCCCAGCGCACCCTCCATATCCGCATGGACAAGCTGGAGGGCTCTCCTGTTCCCCGGGGCGTTCCCTACGCCGTTGTCGTGGAGTGTGATCAGGAGATTGCCGTCCAGTATACTCGGGTGGACACTACACAGCCCGCCCTCGCCATCAGCACCACGATTGTGTAAATCAGTTCAACGTAATCATCACAGCCAGATCCGCCTGCGGTAAACCAAAAAGGGTACAAGCTCAGTACGAGCCTGTACCCTTTTTCGCTTCGGCAGAGACTGTCCAGCGCTTTGAAATCCTTGTGATCCGTGTGCCGCCAGCGGCATAAAGTAAGAAGTTCCTGATCAAACCTGTTACGGTCCGATCAGGAACTGGTTTCAGAGGCAACACCCGGATTCGAACCGGGGCATCAGGGTTTTGCAGATGAGTAATTCTCTCAAAAATCCAGCAATTCCAAGGTTTAACAGTGATAAGGAACTAATTTACTTATCAACTGTTAGCTGACGGTTTCCGGGGTGCATACGGACAAATCCCGTCTGATTTCTAACAGGAAGTCAGACGGGATTTTCACTTTATATCACGAAATTTGGAGGACGTACCATGAAAACCTTAATATCTTGTGCTTACAATATGGACAACTGTTGTGTTGAACTGAAATTCACCGATGGCAGCATGATTGCGATTGACACTATCGCCGTGGAAAATGAGGTCGCCGACAATATGTATCAGCGTTCAGAGTTGGACTATTTGATCTACAACGACCCAATCGGATATGCCAACTTGATACTGAACGATAATCTTGAAACATATTTAAAAAACGTGACCGAATACAGACCTTTAGATAATTAGTTCTTCACCAAAGCTGTCACTGAGCGCGTCCGCTCTGTGACAGCTTCGTTCTTTATTTTTTTAGTTGCTCTATAATGGAGCTATCGATGAAAGTGCCATATAGCGTTGCCGGTTCTGTATTGTGCTGTATAACATACATATACGTTAGATCGCTGCTATCAGAATAGTTAAGCTCAGCATCAATTTGGAGTGTGGTGTCATCATTGAGTTTCACAGTATACCAAAGCAAAAACTCTTTTTTCAATGTATCGTCAGACAATTTGTTGTTATATGTGGCAAGTGAATTAACTAAATTCTCTGCTTCGTCTTCGCTTAGAAAAATTTCTGTTTTTTCTAATTTGCCAGATGACGCATCCTCAAAAAAAACTTGAATTTTCTCATCGTAGTTAAATATGTTGTTTCCCTCTTTCCTTTTGTCTGTGCTACAGCCAACAAATAGCAACATGAATATACACAACATCGCAAAAACGGGACTAATTCTTTTCTTAATAATATCCATTATAGTCGGTATCTCCTGTGAACTGTATTGGCTTATTGGCATCGTTATCAGCAGCATCTTGAGCAGCTTCGTAAACTGTATAAGTCGAAGATATATAGCTCCAGAAATCAACACAGAAATTATACGATGCAGTCGTTGTCACAGTCTCCGTCCAACCAAGGAACGCTTTATTTGTAGAAGAACTCGAGATACCAAAAGCGTTCTTCCACTGAGTAGATGCAGTCTCGCAAGCATCTAAGAAGACAAATTTGTATGTTCCAGTTGGGACATCAGAAGAATAAAATGCTCTGTTTTCATCATCCAAGTCCTTTCTGGAAGAAATCATTGTAGCATTGCCATGAGAACAGGAATAAAATGCTGATTTAAGGAGCGATGGAACATCTGTACCAAACTGAGACGATAGAAGTTTTGTAGTAGTTGTGTATCCCATATCCTCAAGAGATGATTTGGCAAGGTTAATACTTGCACTTGAAGTGGACAGTTCAGATGCACCAATTGCACCACCACGAACCGCTTTATATATATCTCCACCAACAACTTCAGCGGTATAAGCATCGACATATACAACACTACTTGCCGTACTTACCATATAGGCCAAACGAAGATCATCCTCTGTAACTGCGTTTTCGAAATAATTGTTTGTTTTCACTGTTGCCAAACGAATATTTGTAATTCTCTCGCCTGTTCCCAAAATATCATTTGCAACCGCAATCGCTTTCTCTTCGGAAATCACACTTGCATCTTTTTCTAACTGGAAACCACTGCTTACTTTGTAGAACGTTTCAAGTTCATTCAAAGAAGTGTTGATTCTGACTGAGACATAATCATATCGATCCAAGGCACCAGAAAAGAGAATTTTCTCATATCGCAAAGAAAGAGTTTCTTCCGAAAAATAGTATTCGTCTACTAAAGTATATCCATCACCAATCAGATTTTCTTCAATATAAGTCTTCAATGCATCAATGCTTTCAAACTTCGAGACAGAAGCATTACGCATATTCTTTTGAGTTCTGATTTCATCTACACGCTTGATTCTAATAATTTCCCCATTGTCATCCAAAAAAGCATAGCTTGTATCGCTAAACTCTATGGTTGTTGCCGGATTTTCGACAAGGTTATCGCCATGATCGGACGAGCGAGTTTGGGGAACAACTGTCGGATTTTGCGCCCCTAATTCTTGCAGTATGTCCATAACAGACAGCGGAATCTCCTCAGCAGCGGCGACAGAAATGCCGGGCATTACACAAAGGGACATCAGAATTGATAATAACAATGCAATAAATCTTTTCATTATATTTTACCTCCATTTCTATTATTGAAAGTATTTTATGCCATATTTTTCAAGTAAAATAGGCATCTAAAAAAGCGCATAAGCCGTGAATAACAGTCCGGCTCATGCGCTTACATGAATATTTTTGTTTCGCCCTCTCCACAACTGAGAGTTACACATGTATCGAGCGAACAAAAATCCGGACTGCAAAGCAGTATGATGAAACATGATGCCACCTCCCTATTTAGTCAAATGTCAAATAGCCTAAACTATCCGCAATTCTATTATATCATCTGGTGTGTACGACTATCAACTCTTTTAAATCAAATAATGTAAACTTTTTGTGAATAGAAATAATGCAATTATATTTCAAAAATAATTATCGCACTTCTGGGCATTTTCTCATTCTCACAGTTCAAAAGATACGCTATCGCTTTATTTGCAAAACGATTTGTTTTCATCGTATCCCAATCGGCAAGACGGATAATTTCGGCTGTACTGCTCTCAAAATCAAATGAAATCTCGCCCCATTCGCCGTCACAGTCTGCTTGGTATTCATAGATTGCGGCGGCAATTTTCTTTTTGCGCTTTGTTTTGGATTTCTGTTTCAGCCGGACTGCATGGAGCGCACCTTCGGCAACCAGAAGTTCCGTCAGCTTGTCCATCGCTTTCCGGTAGGCTCGCTCTGCACCGCTGGCAGTGCTTCCCTCGAACATAACTGCCAGTTCTTCAAAGGTGGGGCGGTTCTTCCATGAGCCGACACGTCCACAGGTCATGCAGATTGCCAGCCGCTTTTCAAGCAAGGTCTGTTCTCGGTAGTTCAGCTTCTCAAAAGCCCGTTGCACCTTTTCGGCCTGTATGCCGTTCCAGAGAATATCCGTGTAGTTCCAGCTATCGTCAAGGGCAACATCTTCGCCTGTTTCCTCGCCGTCCTCATCTGTCACATAGAACGGCTGCTGATTGCGGATGCCACGGACTACTTTCAGATATTCTTCCGCAAGGGCAAGATCGCAGTTATACTTCTTGGAAAACTCACTGACCGCATCCTTGGTGTTATGGTACAGCCAAGCCATTGACCGCACCATTTTGTAATTGGTCAGAGAAGATACCGACCATTTTTCTTCGCCCATACGGAAACGGAGCATAGCATCCCGAATGAAAGGGAAAATGTAGGTGGCATACTCTGCACCCTTGGCAGGATCATAGTCCATCAGCTTTTGGAGCATTTGTTCCCGGCAGGAGAGCTTTATATCTGTAAATCGGTCTGTGTCGTACAGATCGCCGCCATCCACACCAAGAAAGGATTTGATGCGCTTGTTAAGCTGTGGTTCGTAGTAGTGGAGGAAAAACGAGAAATATATCAAATTCTTTTCCTGCAATGCAGACAGGATATATTCATTCAGACTGCTCACCGCTGGTGGCTCCGGCTCCAGTTTAAAGATGCGCTCTGCCACGTAGGGAATGATACCGTCACCGTGCGGATTGACTTGGTGTTTTGGTATGTATCCGGTCATATTCCATGTAAAATCATTCAACATAGCGCACCTCCTTTCTCATTTCTATAAGAATCCCTTAAGACATTCTTTCATAAAAAGCATGAAGTATTTCTGCTAATTCCTGCGATGATTCAATATTAACTTCATGTCCGACACCAATAATCGTTTTTAATTCCACGTTCTTAAGCAATTCTGCCAATTCAATAGAAGCATTTTTATTCGCAGTATCTTTCTCGCCATATAACAATAGTGTAGGGCATGATATTTTATGCAGAGAATTGTTAAAGTCCAACTCCATCATGGTTTCGCATAGAAGTAAGAAATCAGCTTTTCTAAATCCCATTTGTTGAAACATGGATTTAGGCATAAATCTAAAGAGAAGATTTTGAAATTTCAAAAGCTTCTTGGGCATTTTGTATTGTGTGGCGATAAGCACCAAGGAGCGAACTTTTTTCGGATATTGTATAGCATAGTTCAGAGCTAATACGCCCCCAAGCGATAAACCGCACAAATCAATAGGCTCATCATATTGATTGCAGTAATCTGAAAATGCAGCATATAGATTATCATAGGTCACTTCTTTGCTATGAACTAAATCAGGAAGATTCGGACACAAGCTGTAATCAGTAGTTTGCAAAATATCTATTGTTTTTGTCCAACTGTCAGATGTTTGTCCTAATCCATGCACATATATTTGTTTCATATTGTTCCCCCACTAAATATGTATCTTAGCTTCTGCAAGCAAAGCAGCCTGTTCCATTTCTTTTTCATAAGCTCCTTTGGCATAAGCAACATCACTTTTTGCCCGGAGTTCTTTATCTTTTGCCAGTTTCTTCATAACCTCTGCCAAGTTCTCATCCAGTTTTCCACGCTTGATATAGCGGTTTATGGTATTCAGACGCTTTTCATATATCTGGATAACCGGGTGATCGTCTGCAAGCTCCCGCTGCTCTCTACCTTTCAGATTTCCGACCTGTCGGCAAGTGCGGCGCAGCTTGTCTCCCGGTGCATAACCGCCGCAGTATTTGGTGTGCCTTGCGTTGGTGGTCAGAAACCATTTACCGCAGATTTTGCATTTCTTTGGCGCATGACCAACACATAAGCCCTCAAACAAGTCTGTACGGAACATTCCAACAAAGGATACGAAGTGCATCCGTTTGACCAGCTTCGCCACATCCTCGCCGGGACGGATGGTGGACACATATTGAACAGACTGATTGGATACGGACATCCAGGCATTTCCCTCGGTAATAGAAAATTCCGGCGGGAAATAGCTGCCAAACATTTTTGCGAAACCCTCTGCGGTGCGGTCTGCTTCGTTTCCATCTGATTTTTCCGCAAAGTCAAGCATTGCCTTTTGATATTCCCCGAGGGAGTATGCAAGATGCCCGAAGACAGCGGTATAGCGTTGGAGCATGATTACATCAGCATATTTCGTGACTTCTTCAAACTGCAAAGAATTGGTTGCGGCTTTTATAGCAAACTCCACATATTTCAGCGCATTGTCGGCAGTAAAGACCTTTTCTATTCGTTCCCGGTGCTGTGATATGTTCATATAGGAGAACGGTGGCGTTTTACTGAGAATATCCAACATCGTCAGAGTAGCGTCCCTTGCCATAGGAAAGAGTGCAGAAGCATCCTGTCCGGCATTCAGCAGACCAAGCAGCAGATTGATTTTCTCGCATTGGTCATTCATCTTTGCAATGGTATCCGCAGGAACATTCAGCGCATCACAGGCAAGAGTGCCGACAGGAAATGTTTTGCCCTCATATATGACTGTATCCTGCCAAAAATCCAATGTCATCAGTTCTTGATTCATGCTTGCCCTCCTGTCCTGTTTTTTCACTTTTCTAATTATACCACGCAAATGTAAAGAAATCTACATCGCCAGGATAGTTGTCCTGTTTTTTGAAACAGGGTTGTCCTGTCATTAGCCTGTTTTTTGAAAAATCCGTCATAACCATAGTAGAAAGGGCGAAGCACCTGCCAATCCGGCGGGTGTTTTGTGCTTTCAAGACTATTATGAACGGAGGTTTTTCTATGACAATCTATGAAACCATCAAGGCGGCAATCAGCGTGAAGCAAGCCGCCGAACACTATGGGCTGAAAGTAAACCGCAACGGTATGGCTTGCTGCCCGTTCCACAATGACCGGCATCCGAGCCTGAAGCTGAACGAGGATTATTTCTTCTGCTTTGGCTGCGGAGCCAAGGGAGATGTGATCGACTTCGTGGCGAAGTTGTTCGATCTGGACAACTATGAAGCGGCACAAAGACTGGTTGCGAATTTCGGTATCTGCTCCGAGCCGGGACAGACAACAGTAGTTCCCCACAAGCCGAAATACCCCTACATCCGTCAGTTCAGGGAGGATGAAATGTTGTGCTTCCGGGTGCTGACGGATTATCTGCATCTGCTGGAAGATTGGAAAGTGCAGTATGCACCCAAGACGCCAGACGATGCTCTGGATGACCGCTTCGTGGAAGCATTGCAGATGCACTGTCATATCGAATATATGGCAGATGTGCTGACTGTGGGCGATCTGGAAGAACGTGTTGCCGTGGTGGACGAGCTGATGAAAGGCGGCAAGATCGCCTTTCTGAAAGAGTACACCGCACGAAAGAAAAAGGAGGATGTGCGCCATGAGCGAGGAAATGATGCAGACCACACACTTTGAAAATCCTGCGTGGTTTGACGGGAAGAAAATCAATGAAACCATGTTCTGTGAAGAATTTCTCCGGGACTATCCCATGGTTACTGTGAATGGAGCTTTTTTCACAGTCAATGGTAGGGTACACGATGAAAACCGCTTGAAGAAAGTAGTCTATGACCGTATCAAGTATTATGTGACCAGCGGCGTAGCAAAGAAAGTCACCAATCTGCTTGATGTCATGCGTATGGAGTGCAGCGTAGCCAAGCTGCCCCTATATCAAGACCGCATCCATGTGGCGAATGGCACTTACTATCTGAACGGCACATTCAGCCCCGAAAAGGATTTCTGCCGAAATCGTCTGCCTGTTGCCTATAATCCCGATGCACCGCAGCCGGTTGTCTGGCTGCATTTTTTGTCCCAGCTTTTGGAGCCGGAGGACATTCTGACCTTGCAGGAGTTCATGGGATATTGCTTTATCCCCTCTACAAAAGGACAGAAGATGCTTCTGCTGATCGGTAAGGGTGGCGAGGGCAAAAGCCGCATCGGTATCGTGCTTCGTGCGCTGTTGGGCAGCAACATGAACACAGGCAGTATCGCCAAAGTGGAGACAAGCCCTTTCGCTCGTGCCGATCTGGAACACGAACTTGTGATGCTGGACGATGATATGAAGCTGGAAGCATTGCCCCAGACCAACAACATCAAGGCAATCATCACAGCGGAGTTACCAATGGATCTGGAGAAAAAGGGACAGCAGAG
The DNA here is from genome assembly GCA_051866815.1 of Candidatus Onthomonas sp. Taxonomy (GTDB): domain Bacteria; phylum Bacillota; class Clostridia; order Oscillospirales; family Oscillospiraceae; genus Onthomonas. Next base: position 65,415 of record JBJDXS010000004.1, read on the forward strand.
TTATCAAGGGGATTTGTATGTGCGCTTTATCGGCTTGGGCAACGGCGTCCTGCAATCCCTATATGACCGCAGTGTGGGCTTTTTCCGCAGACAGATCATCCTCTCTACCAAGGATAAAGACCCGAACCGCAAGGACGATCCCTATATCGCAGAGAAGATGTGTGCTGAAGCAGATGGCATCTTTCTGTGGGCGTTGGAGGGGCTGCACCGTCTAATCGCCAACGATTACAAGTTCACAGTCAGCCAGTCGGCGCAGGATAACATGGATGCTGCCGTATCGGACGGAAATAACATCATCGAGTTTTTAAGCTCTGAGGGGTATATCCGTTTCAAGGCAGATTATGAAGTCAGTTCCAAAGACCTGTACGCCGTTTACAAGCAGTGGTGCGAGGATAACGCTCTAACAGCCCTTTCCCAAAAGAGTTTCTGCTCTTTCCTCAAACAGAACGAGCGACGGTATAACATCGAGTACACCAACAAGGTCAGTATCGGCTGTGGGCGGTTTGCGAGAGGATTTGTCGGCATTGAGGTTCTGCAAAGACCGTTTCTGTAAAAATGATATTGACCCGAAAATACGTGTACCATCCGTACCAAGTGTGCCAGAGTACGGAAGTACACTTGGTACACGTACTTTTCAGTCCGTTTCACTTTTATTCTTCAAAGCCGCTGCCAGACACCCCGTTTTCGGGCATCGAAAATCAATGGTAATGAAAACAGAAAAGTTTTTGACCGCAGGACGAAATCATTTCACAAAATCGTGCTTCTCCAAACCATGCACCCTGTTCACGGAACAATGGGTGTTTTCACTGTTCCAGACCAAACCATACGGAACAGCAAAATGGGATATACGCCTATATGGACAGAGTATCGCACCCACGAAAATAAAACGATTTTGGAGTTGCCGGATTTTTCACTGTTCGGTGCATCTGCTCCGCTTCGGGGATTTGCCATTGCACCGAATCACAAATCAAAAAGTATGGAGGATTTTTCAATATGAATGTACGCAATGAAATCAAGGCACAGATCATCCGTGCCGGAATGACCATGCAGGAAGTAGTTGACCTGCTCTCGGACGAATACGGTTGGAGCGACAGCGTTTCCAACCTGTCCGCAAAATTGCAGCGGGAAAGCATCCGATACAAGGAAGTATTGGAGCTTGCCGATGTGCTGGGATACGACATCGTATGGCAGCAAAGACGGGAGAAGTGATGCCCCGGCAACAGCCCCGTATTTCCCGTCCCCATAGGCAGTGAAAGATACGGTTTTCGATGCCAACGTCTGCAAGAGCAAGTTCCGCAGAACAGCGTCATGCAGACGGGCTGACCATAAGAAAAGGTGCAGACATTTTCGCCTTGGTCAGCAGAGGTCACCGCAGTGACCGCACTCCCCCTCCGGAGGAGCCCTCGGAGAGCCCACGGCACTTTGCAGCCAGTATGGATGAAAGTGTCATAGTGGGTTATTACACTTTGAAAAAGTGCCGTCCCCCAGCCCTCCGCTGTCTGCAAATCCCAAAGAAAGGAAGAAAAATCAATGGCAAGAAATGATGGAATTGACCGTACCTTAGCCAGAAATCAGGACTTGGAAACCCCGGATGATGTGGCAAAAGTACAGGAACACAATGAGCGTGAAAAAGACCGTTATTCCAATGTGGACATCGTGCCGGAACGTACTCCGCTGAACGTCCACTTCAAGGCTCCCACGGATGATTATGTAAAAATGTTTGAGCAGATGGAACAGGACGGCGTGATCTCCACCAGAGGTCTGAAACCGGGTGCCGTCAAATACGGCGAGCTGGTATTTGATGTGAACTCCGCTTACTTCTACAACCACGGCGGCTATGAATTTGCAAAACAGTTTTATGCCGATGCCTATAAAGCTGCCGTGGAGATCGTGGGCGATGAGCAGTATATCCTCTCCGCTGTGATGCACGCCGATGAGCGCAACCGGGCAATGTCCGAAGCACTGGGCGAGGATGTATATCACTACCACCTCCACGTGGTTTATATTCCGGTTGTGGAAAAGAAAATCCTTTGGTCGAAGCGGTGCAAGGATGAAGCGCTCCGGGGAACGGTAAAGGAAACAATCACGCAGGTCAGCCGCAGTAAGAAATGGGAGTCCAAGCCCGTTCTGGATGCTGAGGGAAATCCAATGCTGAACGCAAAAGGGAAAAAGATTTTGAAGTCGTCCTACAGTGTGTTGCAGGATGACTTTTTCAATTTCATGCGAAATGCCGGATATACCGATGTGGAGCGTGGAGAGCGTGGCAGCACCGAGGAACATCTGACGGTGACACAGTTCAAGGTACAGGCGGAACAGCAGCGGTTGGACGCTGTGACCGGACAGGTAGCACAGGCTGAGCAGAGTTTGGAGGATACAAAAGCTGCCACGGAGAAGCAGAAAAAGAAACTGGAAGCTATGAAAAAGGAAACCCAGACCGTCAGGGCTGTTGCTATGACTGCACAGGAAATGGAGTCGATGGGTAAGAAGCATCCCATTACCGGAAATATCACGCTGACACCGGATGAGTGCCGCACCCTAAAGGATTATGCGGTCAGTAGCTTTGCAGAAAAGGCAGAGAAGCTGAAATACAAACAGAAATTCGAGCAGGCAGATAAAAGCGCAAAAATCTGGAAAGACCGTTTTGAAAAACTGAATAAAGACTATGAGGAACTGAAACAAAAAGCCCAGCCTTTCTTAGATGCGATAGCGATTGCATCTGAAAAGGTTTGGGCTTTTGTCAATTCCATCCTCGCCAGAGGAAAGGAAACACAGGAACACAAACACCCTGCCCGTAAGCGTGGGCAGGATATGGAAATTTAAGAAAGGAACTATTTGCCTATGAATAAAACCGTAGAAGAAATTAACAAGTTGATTATGGAAGATGCCCCGATGGAGGAAATCAACGATGCCATCGGCTATATTGATATTTGTTCCTGCTTCGATCCGATTTTTGAGCCGCCTATTGATTTTCTGGAAGAATGCCGCAAGCGTTGGGAAGCGGCACAGTCTTCTTTCTGCAAGACCATTGAGCGCAAGATTGGGAACACATGGTATGTGATTGAAACGGAGTGTGACGGAAATGAGCCGCTTGCCGACAAGGTAAAACGGCTCATTTTTTCTGACAAGGGGGTGATTTGTTAATGACTGCGACACAAAAGCATGATATAATTCCAGTATGCACAACGGTACTGTCGGCTGACCAACAACCAAAGGAGGATATTATGTTGGATCAGCAGAAAATTACCATTCTCTACTGTCGTTTGAGCAATGAGGATGCCCAAGATGGCGAGAGTAACAGTATCGCAAATCAGAGAGAGTATTTAACCCGATATGCCCGTGACCACGGGTATACAAACCTGAAAATTCTGGTGGATGACGGTTATACCGGTACGAACTTCAATCGTCCCGGTGTGCAGGAAGGCTTTGAACTTGTCAAGCAGGGGCTTGTAGGCTGCTGGCTGGTTAAAGACCTCAGTCGCTTTGGGCGTGACTATCTGACGGTTGGACAATATACGGATATTATCTTTCCGAGCTACGATGTCCGCTTTATCGCCGTAAATGACGGTGTGGACAGCAACCGGGGAGACAGTGAGGGTTTTGTCGCAATCCGTAATCTGTTCAACGAGTGGTATCCCCGGGATACCAGCAAGAAAGTCCGTGTCAGTCTGCGGCAGAGAGGAACCAGCGGCAAGCACATGGGCAAACCGCCCTACGGATACCGCTGTGACCCGGAGGACAAGGATCACTGGATTTTGGACGAAGAAGCGGCTCCAGTAGTCAAGCTCATCTTCGACCTCTGCATTGACGGCAAAGGCCCGGAGCAGATTGCAAGGATTCTGGAAGAAAAACAGATTCTTACTGCAAAAGCTCTGTATGCCAAACGCAAGGGTAAGCCGATGCCGGAAAGACCGTACCACTGGGGAAACCAGTCCATTGTAGGGATTTTGGAACGGCAGGAGTACACAGGCTGTACCTGCAACTTCAAGACCTATTCCAAGTCCTACAAGCTGAAAAAGCGGATACCCAACGAGCCGGAGAATATGTTCTATCTTCCGGATACGCAGGAAGCGATTGTATCTCAGGCACAGTTTGACCGGGTACAGGAACTGAGGAAAAACAAACGCCGCCCCGCAAAAGCGGAACGGCAGGGATTGTTCTCCGGGCTTCTGTTCTGTGCCGATTGCGGCGGCAAGCTCCACTTTGCTACAAGCAAGAGCTTTGAGGGCAAGCAGGATCATTATGTCTGCAATCACTACAAGAGCAACCGTGGCACTTGTACTGCCCACTATATCCGTGAAGAAACGCTCCGTGACATTGTTCTGGAACGTATCCGGGCAGTTAATGAGTATATTCGCAATGATGTGGATGGTTTTCAGGAAGAATGGCTGCAATGCCGCAGGACTGACCAGGAGCGCAGCATCCGGGATGACAAAAAGAAAGTTGAACAGGCAAAGAAACGCCTTGCCGATCTGGATGTCATCATCTCCCGGCTGTATGAGGACTTCGTTCTTGGGGAACTGAGCAAGGACAGATACAAGAAAATGTCCGCAGACTATGAAGCCGAACAGGAACGGTTAAAGCTCGAAATTGAAGTTATCGAAGAATGGGTGGAACAGCGGGAAGAAATGAACGACGGTCTGGATGCCTTTATCGCACTGACGCAGAAATATGTGGATGTGGAGGAACTGACACAGACCATCGTGAACGAGTATATCAAGAAGATCATCGTCTATGCCCCGGACAAGTCCAGCGGCAAGCGCAAGCAGAAAGTGAAGATTTACTTCAACTTCGTGGACGATGTGGATATTCCCATTATTTCCGAGCCTATCATCACACAAACAACCTATGAACGCAGAAAAACGGCGTGACCTTCGGGTCACACCGTTCTCTGCGATAAAATAGTTACTTGTCACTATTAAGCCAAGGCTTCTGTCTCTATTTTTATGAATTTGTAGCAGTTTTGTCACAGTTAATTTGCACATTTCTAATTTTATTATAGAGGATACACACTAAGATGTCAACAAAATTATCTCATGCTACAGCAAAAGCTTGTTCTCAGCGCGGACTGACTCTGCCTCCGCCATAGGGATGTGATACATTCCACGACATATGTTGTGGAATCCGTTTTTCCTTTCTATGATCCGCTTTGGCTCCACCGGCATGCAAGAGATTTCCCTGCTGCCGATCATGCACTACTCTGTGATCCACTTTGGCTCTGCTGGCATGCAAGAGATTTTGCCGCTGCTGATCATGCACTACTAAACGTTGTCCCTTTTGTTTCCCGTTCAACTCATTATTCTGGAAACTATTAAAAATGGCAGATACCACTTTCTCAGGGTTGTCCAGCTTTTTTCCTGTCTCCAACTGCAATAGTCGGTCTGGCACAAAAATAAATGCCGACAGTCGCACCCAATACGTATCCCCGCTTATTTGAACCGTCTTGCAATTTTTAACCCGATGATTAAGAACCCGTGCAAGCATAAGCTGTTTTTCATTTATGCGTTTCAAAACAAGATACAGAGACGGCAACTGCCCAAGCAAGCAGGAATATCTTCCCCGCTCTTTTTCTGACAGTTGTTCTACATCAACATCTTTCCTTACGCTGCATATACTCCCTCTATTGAATCCATTCTGTATTTCCCCATTATTCGAACGGGTACTCATCACAACCACCTCCATACGCCCCCATCAGCTGCAAGAAAAACCAAGCCGTAAAGAAAATATAACAGGCCCATCTGGCATAAAAGATGGTGGAAATAATCATGGCCACAATGTATACCAGAATGACCGGTGCAAAATCGCTGCTCAGATGAATATCAGGGTTTTGAAATGCCCATCTGAAACGCTGGAACGGATTCAGAAAACGCCACCATAGTCTGCGCCAATACGAATTGGAATAGACAGGAGTTGTAATACGATCATTTCCAGGAGACAAATCGTTTACATGATAATACCAATTCTGCTCTGCAAGGCCATTTTCTAACGCACATACAATAGCTTTATCTTCTTCTACTATCTCACCAACTGATTCTATCGGAGCAAATATATTCTTTTTCTTCGCAACATAACGTAATACTCTTTTTTCCCGTTTACATTTACTTCCCTCTCAAAAACTGTACCAGGCGCAAAGCTACCATGTTTCTCGAAACATCCACAAACAGGAACTCCACCAAGTTCAACTTCATCTTTCGGCCTTGGCTGTGGACACGGAGGCACCTGATACCATTTATATTTTGCATTTTCCTTCTGCATAAATTGAAACATCGCAGCAGTACGTTGCTGAGATTCTGCATAACGCATATCCCATGTCTTACATCCAGATCCATTACCCATTACAAATCTCCTCCAAGCAATCATATGCGACCAACAAACTATCTTTAGTATTATTAAACGAGTATAGCACAGCTCACATATCACATCAAGTTGCTATTGTAAACACTTTTAAAAAAATCAGCCCTATATCTATTGTGCTTTCACCTGCTCTACAAAAGTTTTTAAACGTACACCTTTACAAACGCTTCGAAACGTGCTATAATTGCGTTTGTAAAAGTTAGTATCCGAAATTTACGAACGTTTACTAATTCATCCATAGTTTACAAACGGATTCAAGAAAAGGATGGAACATCATGGGGAAAACAGTTGGCTATGCCAGAGTGTCCAGCAAGGAGCAGAATCTCGCTCGACAGATTGAGGCTCTGAAACAGTACGTTGATGAAGATATGATTGTCACAGACAAAGCAAGCGGAAAAGACTTTGATCGCCCGGGCTACCAGTCATTGAAACACGGTATAGGCAAGCTACAAGTGGGAGACACACTATACATCAAATCTCTGGACAGATTCAGCCGGAATAAGGAAGAAGCAAAGAAAGAGCTGCAATATTTTGCCAGCATTGGAGTCCGTGTCAAGGTTATCGACATCCCCAGCACATTGATTGACATTGCAGAGGGGCAAGAATGGATTATCGATATGGTAAACAACATCTTGATCGAAGTCCTAACCTCTATCGCAGAAAACGAGCGGCAAATGATTAGACAACGGCAATCAGAGGGCATATCAGTCATGCCCATTGACGAGGCAACAGGCAAACGCAAAAGCTTAAAAACAGGGCGGGTTGTTGGCAGGCCGGGAATAGAATACCCTGCCAATTGGGAAAGCGTCTATACAGAGTGGAAGAGCGGCACTATTTCAGCCGTGGACGCTATGGAGAAAACGCATTTAAAGAAGAACAGCTTTTACAAGTTAGTGCATCGGTATGAAGCAGAGAATCAATAAAACGCCGATTACGATTTTACGTCAAAGGGCGGCGGGGTGTGTATGGCAGCACCCCGCCGCCCGGACATTCATTTGCGGTTTTTGCCGGAAAAACAATTATATTACTTGTCGCTTTTCAGAGAAACTTGTATTCCCCGTATCATTATGCCCTAGAGGCCTTTACACTTTTTTCTACAAGAATACTAATAGAAAAACAGCAAAGACGGAGCAACCCGGAAATGCTACATCAGCCAAAACGTCTCTCCATTTGATTTCTGGAAAATAAACTTAATATTATTATATTGCATACTTTCAAAATTATTTCGATTAAAATTTGAAAAATCAAACAAAATATACACATTTTCTATCTTTTTCGCCAATTATATTCAATTATTATCGTGTTTCGCAAAGGGAAACAATTAGTAAGCAACGTGCTGACTCTTTTTTTGATTAACTCGAATAGGCGAGAATGATTATGTTTTTAAGTATTTTGTGCGCACCCTGTTTTAACGGATTGGACTCCCAGATTTGTCATCCCAATCATAGTCCGTACGGATAAACACAGAACAACCGTATTTTACCCCATTTTTTACGATAAGAATAATGAAATAAAGCACAAACTCAACAGGCGGTAAACTATACTAGTCAAACCACTTTACCATGAAATACAACTATAAATACATTGTTTTTGAACCTCACAACGCAAATTACAATCATGCTCCCACTACAGCGGCAATGCAGATCAATACTAAGCCGTTGCAAACAGCCACTCACGCTGAAATGGTGCGGCGGGGGGAGCGAGTGAAACGAGCGGAAGGAGCCGCCGAAGCGGCGGTAAAGTTGTCCAATTATATTATAATATAGTTATATATATTGTAATTGGACAACATTATTAAATAACTATTATCTCTTATATTAGTATATAAATATATATTTAGTCTTAATAACTACAAGATAATATGATTATCAGAATCCAAATAGGGTTTTTCCATGAGTAAAAACGAGCGCAGCGAGTTTTTACGAATGGACCGTTGATTCGAAATGAGCGCAGCGAATTTCAAGCAACGGGTTATAATGTATTTGTATTATATATTATATTATATATGTATTATATTGTTGCTAAAATTTTTGGCAATCCATTGTATAAATTTTTAGCAATCCAATGCTAAAAATTTTAGCAATCCAATGTTGGTACACCAATATATAGGTTTATTCTGCAAATCTCATGTAAGTACACTCATGTAATATAGCATTGTTATCATGCATCTAAACAAAGTATTATTAAATCATGCTTTTATAATATCCCAAACAAATAACCTTTACTGATTCACTGTAAAAAGGGCGGCGCAGCCATCACGCATACGCCGCCTTACACATATATCATCGGTTCATTCGATGACTAAAGAAGAGATGACAATACAGCATTTGACGAGACATCATACAGAGATACGCCAAAGAAAAAGTAATTCTCAACCGCATCAATAACAACCTGCTGTATATCATCCTGATGCTTCTTCAATAGTTCCTCTGCTTCAAATGGTGTCAAGAGAAAACCGCGATCACTTGCCGCTGCTTGAACGTTCTCCCATGTAATTTCAATCTTCATCATATATACTCCTTCACAACAAAAGTCTATTAGCTACGCTCAGACGCATTAAAACACGCTCTGCACCATGATAAGACCCATACCCCAGCGGAAATAGCATCGAATTGAATAAAGCTGTAGACGAGGTTTAAAACTGTCATTTTGGCAGTTTTGCTTGTCCTCCAGTGGGCACGAATCACGCCCCCATCTTTATCTTCAAGGGGTAAACCAAACTGGGGCACACATCACATTTTTGTTTAGTAGGCTTTCGCTCAAAATTGAGCAAAAGTCAAGTGGTAGCTTTGTCCTCTTTATCACCGTGTTCTGCAAAGGGGCCAAAAAGGGGCCACCTCTGCAAAACAGTCCGGGATACTTAAAACCGATAATTTGTATGTATTTCTTACACCTTTAGTTATGATATGCTTTGATATACCAACTATAAGTCAGAAAATCCTATCCAGCATATCCAGTTTTGCAGCCTGTTCCCGCTCGAGCGGCTTAACATACCAAGCATAAGTAAAATGAGAATCACTGTGCCCCATCGCCCGTGCGAGTTCCGTTTCATTAACCCCATTGCTTGCTAGGTAAGTTGCAAACGTGCGGCGCAATGTGTGCGTGGTACAATTGGGGATCTCAGCATTGTCACACACCCGTTTAAATGTCCTTGTGAGCTGATGTGGTGTACTCGGTTTGCCCTGCGTATTGCATACAACGTGTACACCGTCATTGGGGCACTTTTTCAATGATAGCAGCGCCTCCATAGAGTTCTCATTGATATGAATACGCCGCTCTCCATCCTGTGTTTTGGGGCTGTTCTCAATCATGTGATAGCCGGTAATAGGCTCATTGTTTTCGTCTCTATTCTTTACCATCTGAGCATCACGGCGGATAGTCAACACTCTGTTGTCTAAATCTACATCAGTCCAATGAAGTCCTAGCGCTTCACCCTCTCTGATTCCAGTATTAAGCATCAGAAGGAATACGGCTCCATATGGATAAACTTTTGCACCCGTGCTGTATTCCCGCCCCAATTCATTTCTCAGCCTTGTGATTTCCTCCGGAGTTAGTGCCCTGTGCTCTTTACACTCAAACAGGTTTTTAGAAGGACATCTGACAACATTCATTGGATTCGCCGACAAGTCTTTATTGGCAACCGCATGTTTCAGGCAGTCGTTTAGTGAATCGTAGATTTTCTTCACCGATGAATGGGAATAACCATTCTTCATGCATTCGTTAATCAACTCCTGAATATCATCTGCACACAAAGACTGAAGCTTTTTCGCCCCAAGAACAGGATAAATCTGATTTTTAGCCGTTCTCTCAAGACGATCATAGCTAGAAGCCTTTAAAAACGGCTGCTTATACTGCTTTAGCCAACGCTCCATGTATTGCTGAACTGTAATTGTGTCAGGCTGTATGAAAGTTTCCTTGTTGTATTGCCGCATCTTCTTTTTGACTTCTGCCGCAGTTTTACCAGAAAAATACTTGATCTGCGCTTTTCCATCTGGCCCAACCCCAAGTTGAAGTCGTCCTGTGTATTTACCGTTGCTTCTCTGGTAGACATTTCCTGCTCCATTTTCCCGTCTTGTACCCATACTATTCCTCCAAATATAAATTTATTTTAGTTGTCGCTTTAGTATAGTAAAGAATTGTGACAACCTGTTTTCTGTCACAGTTCACGTCACAGTTTCTTTAACCGCATTCAAAAACATCAGGTTTAAACTGTCGCTTTTGAGGGTGAATTATCCAGAAATAGAACGTATGTTCTCATTTAGTTAATCTAGAATTTTCTCCTAAAACGCAGAAAAGTTCTCGATTCCACCTAAACTAGATGAAATCAAGAACTTCTCTGCAAGGCAACACCCGGATTCGAACCGGGGCATCAGGGTTTTGCAGACCCACGCCTTACCACTTGGCTATGTTGCCATATGGAAAACAGGAGCAAGATTTGCTCCTGTTTTCATTTGGAGCGGAAGACGAGGCTCGAACTCGCTACCTCCACCTTGGCAAGGTGGCGCTCTACCAGATGAGCTACTCCCGCAGATGCTCCAACAAGTGGAGCATGGTGCCTCCGATCGGAATCGAACCAATGACACGGGGATTTTCAGTCCCCTGCTCTACCAACTGAGCTACAGAGGCATAATCAGCGACCCTTTTACAAGGGCCTCTCCCTCACCAAAAATGGTGGTCGCCATGGGGAGAGTTGAGCGACCCGGAACGGGCTCGAACCGTCGACCTCTAGCGTGACAGGCTAGCGTTCTAACCAACTGAACTACCGGGCCAGGCAGTATCCCGATCACGGGAATGCGCAGGTACGATGGTGGGAACAACAGGACTCGAACCTGTGACCCCCTGCTTGTAAGGCAGGTGCTCTAACCAGCTGAGCTATGCTCCCGTTCCTGTCGTGCCCTTTCGTCAGGCGCAGGTATTATTATACTCACCCGGGCCCCGGTTGTCAACTGTTTTTTTGCATTTTTTCAATTTTTTATTTTGTGTGCTTTTTGCCGATCTCTTCCAGGATTTTCCGGACTTCCAGCTGAGAAAAGTGATAGTTCTGTCCGCAGAACTGGCATTTGAGCTCAATACCCTCAGGATCCTCAGCCAGATCGGCCAGTTCCTCCCGGCCCAGGCTGAGCAGCGCCCGCTGATACCGCTCCCGGCTGCAGGTGCAGCGATAGGCCACCGGCGTCTCATCCAGCAGTTCCACCTCAAAGCCGCCGAGAACGGTTTTCAGCATCTCCTCCGGAGTCATCCCCTTCTGCAGATGTGGCGTGACGCTTCCAAAGGCCCGAACTCCCTGCTCCACCAGGTCGATGGTTTGATCGTCCGCGCCGGGCAGCAGCTGAATCAGATAGCCTCCGGCAGCGGAGACAGACTGATCCCGCTCCACCAGGACGCCCAGGGCGCAGGCGGTGGGGAACTGCTCGCTGGTGGCAAAATAGGCAGTGACATCCTCGGCAATCTCGCCGCTGACCAGAGGCACAGAGCCCACATAGGGCTCCTTCATGCCCAGATCCTTGATGACGGTCAGGGTGCCGTTGGTGCCCACCGCGGCTCCCACATCCAGCTTGCCCTGGTATTTCTCCATCAGGTGCACCTGGGGATGCTCCACATAGCCCCGGACATTGCCGCCGGAATCTGAAACACAGGTGATGGCGCCCAGAGGGCCGCCGCCCCGGAACTGGAGGCTGACGGTATCGTTCTCCCCCTTGAGCTGGTTGCCCATGAGGGAGGCTGCCATCAGGCTGCGGCCCAGGGCAGCCGTGGCCACCGGCAGGGCGGTGTGCAGCTGCCGGGCCTTTTCCACCAGATCCTTGGCGGTAATGGCTGCCGCCATCACCGCTCCGTCCGAGGTTATCGCTCTAACAATCTTATCAGACATGATGCTTCTCCATTCACGAAAGCGGAGGCCTCACTCAGCCTCCCCTTCCGATTCCATTTCTTTCCGGCAGACAAAAAATACTCTTCCGTCCGCCTCTGTGGGGGCGGACTTCCGATCCTCCCCGTAGCACCGCACCTGAACAAAGCCCGCCTGTCTCAGCAGCTGCTCCAGCAGTTCCAGGCTCCAGCCCCGCTCCCGGTGCTCCTCCTGCTCCCGGCTCCAGCGGCCGTCCGCCTCCTGCCGGAAGAGATCCAGGCCGTAGGTGATCGTCTGGCGGCGCTTATCAAAGGATGCCCGCCAGAGGCAGAGGGTATCCTCTGTCTCGTCCACATAGGTTTCCCCGTCCCGGCGTGCAAACTCCCAGGCGGGGATCACATCAAACAAAAACAGCCCGCCCGGCCGGAGGTGGTGTCCCACCCGCCGCAGGGCGGTGGCCAGCCTGCGCTGGTCGATGAGATAGTTCAGGCTGTCCAGGGAGCAGACACAGGCGTCCACCGGGCCGAACAGCTGCAAATGCTCCATGCTCTGGCAAACCAGCAGGGGCTGGGGCTCCAACTCCTGCTCCAGGCATTTGTCCATGGCCTGGGCCAGCATATCTGTGGAGGCGTCCACGCCGATGAGGTCATAGCCCTCTTTGGCCAGCAGGCAGGTCAGCGTCCCGGTGCCGCAGGCCAGATCCAGCACCAGCTCCACCGGCTGCTTCTCCCGGCGGAACCAACGGAGATACCATTTCAGCCAGGCGGAATAATCCACATCCCCGGTCAGTCCGTCATAGCTGCCCGCAAGGCCGGTATAGGCGCTCACTTGGACTCCTTTTCCGGCGTCAGGCGGGCAAAGACGTCCTTGTATCCGTCATAACCGTAATTCAGCGACCGGTTGACCCGGCTGATGGTGGCGCTGGAGGCGCCGGTCTTTTCCAGAATATCGTTATAGATCATACCCTTTTCCAGCAAAACGGCCACATCGTACCGCTGCTCCATGGCGCGCAGCTCAGAGACGGTACACAGGTCCTGGAAAAAACGGTAACACTCGTCCAGATCCTTCAGCTGAAGCACTGTCTGATACAGTGCCATACTGGGCTCTTTGCCCATCACCTTTGACATCGTCGATTTCCTCCTCGCTATCCGTCCAACGGTTCTTCTGTATTTTATCATTGTAGTGTATGAAAGTAAACACCCTTTTCACGAAAAACTTTTCCCCCGCATAGTCTGGCTTATCATCACGTTTGGGGGAACTGTCCATGAAGGAGTCCGTGTCTCTCATCACCGTTCAGCCCCGGCTGCTGGAGAAGGTCTATCCCTGGGAGGACCAGCCTGTGCTGGTCTGCCGGCTCTCCCTGCCCCAGGTCACCGGCCCCGGCCGGGGGCCCAGGCGCATTGACCGGTACTACCGGCATCTGGAGCGCCGTCTGCTGGTGTGGCTCTCCGCCCGCCACGCCCAGGCCTGCTGTCTGGCGGAGGAGGCCCTGGCGGCCAGCCGGCCTATCCCCCACTCCCAGGTCACGGTCGGTTATCAGATTCCCTTTCAGGACGAGAACCGGCTCTCCGTTCTCTGGGAGCTGGAGACGGACGGTATCTGCCGCCGGTACGCAGACCTCTGGGCACTGCCTGACGGCGCTCCGCTGGACTGCCGCAGTCTGCTGCCCGCCAAGGTGGCCCGGAAGCACCGGCGGCAGACGCTGCTGCTCACCGCTGAGGGCGTCTGCGGGTGGGACGAAACCGGTTGGACGCTGATCTGGTCCCCGCCTGCCTGACAGTTTTTTCGGTTTGCAAATGGTTTTTCAGATTTCCCTTGAATTGACGCCCTCCATCGTCTATAATAGTTTTGTACGGTTGTTACTATTTTTCCCGTACAGAGGAGCTATTGAGTTATGGTCAAAGCAATCGTAGGCGCAAACTGGGGCGACGAGGGTAAAGGCAAAATTACCGATATGCTGGCCCAGCAGTCTGATGTGGTGGTACGGTTCCAGGGCGGCGCCAACGCCGGTCATACCATCATCTGTGATTACGGCAAGTTCTCTCTGCACCTGCTTCCCTCCGGTGTTTTCTATCCCCATACAACCAATATCATCGGCAACGGCGTTGCCCTCAACGTCGAGAGCCTTGTCAAGGAGCTGCGGCACCTGGAGGACGGCGGCGTCCCCGCCCCCCGTCTGATGGTCTCTGAGCGGGCGGAGATTCTCATGCCCTATCACCAGCTCTTCGACGCTTATGAAGAAGAGCGGCTGGGCGGTAAGGCCTTCGGCTCCACCAAGAGCGGCATCGCCCCCTTCTATTCGGACAAATACGCCAAAAACGGCATTCAGGTGGCCGACCTGAACAATCCGGAGCGGCTGCGCAGCCGTCTGGAGTATGTCTGCCAGCTGAAGAATGTGCTGCTGGAGCATCTGTATCACAAGCCCCTGCTGGACGTGGATATGCTCTATGACCAGCTGATGAGCTACCGGGACATCCTGACGCCCTACATCGGCGACACGGTCACCTTCCTCCACAATGCCATCCGCGAGGGCAAGACCATTCTGCTGGAGGGCCAGCTGGGCAGCATGAAGGACCCGGATCTGGGCATCTATCCCTTCACCACCTCCAGCCACACGGTGGCCGGCTTCGGCTGCGTGGGCGCCTGTGTGCCTCCCCACGAGCTGAAAGAGATCATCTGCGTCACCAAGGCCTATTCCTCCTCTGTGGGCTCTCACGCCGAGCCCTTCGTCTGTGAGCTTACCGGCCCCGAGGGCGATGAGCTTCGCCGCCGGGGCGGCGACGCCGGCGAATACGGCGCCACCACCGGACGTCCCCGCCGGGTGGGCTGGTTCGACGCCGTGGCCACCAAATACGGCTGCGCCGTTCAGGGCGCCACCGAGGTGGCCCTCACCTGCCTGGACGTGCTGGGCTATCTGGACGAGATCAAGGTGGTCACCGGCTACGAGATCGACGGCGAGGTCACCGATATCTTCCCCGTCCCCGCCCGTCTGGGCCGGGCCAAGGCGGTCTACGCCACTCTGCCGGGCTGGAAGTGCGACATCCGGGGCTGCACCGATTACGAGGCGCTCCCCGCCAACGCCAAGGCCTATGTGGACTTCATTGAGTCCCAGATCGGCGTGCCGGTCACCATGGTCTCCACCGGTCCCAAGCGCCACGAGATCACCCATCGGACGCCCAAGCTGTAAGCGCCAAACCAGATCTGAATTGACTCCCGCCCCTTCCGCTTTGCCGGAAGGGGCGGGGTTTTTCTGCTCCATTTGTTTCTATGTTGACTTTTTTGATTGGTTGTGGCATCCTTTTCTCAGGAAAACACCGCAACACCAGACTCCGTGTGCCACAAAAAGGAGGGTCACAGTTGAAAAAGAAGGCACTCACCGCCCTGTCTGTCATCCTGGCAGCCATTTTGCTGTGGGGATGTCTACTGATCATCGACATTGTCCGGGTGGGGCCGGGCTATGACGCCGGCGTCAAGCCTCTGATCACCGTCCACACCGAACGAGAGGACAAGCAGATCTCCTATACCAGCCTGGGCTACACCCTGACCTATGAATTGCAGGCGCCGGATGAGCTGGCCTATCCTTGGGGCTTCTCCTTCCTGCTCTTCGGAGATCACTTTATCTGGGGCGGCATCTCTTAAGCCCGAATGGAAAAAACGTATTGCGCCCCGCAACGGCAATCACCGTCGCGGGGCGCAAATCAACTCAGGAGAAAGCCCGGTTATCGCTGTCCCTTGTCGTAGGGGATGCCCTCCGCCTTGGGGGCTCTGGACTTCTGAGAGGTGAAGGCCAGCACCAGCAGGGAGATGATATAGGGCAGCATATTGTACACGCTGCCGGGCAGCTTCAGAGAGACCAGCAGGTCGAAACCGGTGTAGACGTTGGACAGGGCCCGGAACAGGCCGAAGAGCAGCGCCGCCAGGGCAATCCGCTGGGGCTTCCACTGGCCGAAGATCATAACAGCCAGGGCCAGGAAGCCGAAGCCGGCCACGCCGTTTTCAAACTTCCACTCGCTGACGCCGGCGGTGATATAGACGATGCCGCCCAGGCCGCCCAGCACGCCGGAGATGAGGACGCCGGCATAGCGCATCTTATAGACGTTGATGCCCACCGAGTCCGCCGCCTGGGGATGCTCGCCGCAGGCCATCAGCCGGAGGCCAAACCGGGTCTTGTAGAGCAGGATGATCGAGACCACCAGGGCGATGACCGCCACCGCCATAAACCAGTTGAACTCAAAGCCGCCGATATTGGTCAGAAACGCCTTTTTCGCATCGATATACTTGATGGCGGAGGAGACGTCATCGGGATTCTCAGCGGTGTTGATGGCCTTAACAATGACGGTTGCAGCGGCAGTGCCCAGCAGGTTCATGGCAGTACCTACCAGGGTCTGATCCGCCTTGAAGTTGATGGCGGCCACGGCCAGCAACAGGGAGTAGACCACGCCGAAGAGGATGCTGGCCAGAGCTGTGGCCAGGAAGATCAGGATGGCGGGGCTGGAGGGGTCGATATACTTCATCATCAACGCGCCGCCCAGAGCGCCCATGACCATGATGCCCTCCAGACCGATGTTGATGACGCCGCTGTGCTCGGAGAAACAGCCGCCCAGGGCCACCAGCATCAAAACGGAGGCAAAAATCAGCGTATACTGTAACAGGAGCAGCATTATGCCTCGCCTCCTTTCTCACCCTTGTTCTGTCTGGCGGCAGCCCGTTCCTCCCGCTTGTCCAGGCCGCGGTTCAAGGCATGCTTCATAAACAGCACGAAGCCGCACAGATAGATAATGATGGCAGAGATAAAGTCAGAGATCTGGGCGCAGTACATGGTCTTATCCACATAGGCGCCGCCGTTGGTGATGTGCTGGATGAAGTAAGAGGCAAAAATGGTGCCGATGGGATTCAGACCGCCCAGGAAGGCGGCTGCGATGCCGTTGAAGCCCATGCCGGGGACGCTGGACTGGGTGCACATCCACTGCTCAAAGCCGCTGAGGTACAGGAAGGCGGCGCCGGTACCTGCCAGCGCACCGGAAATCACCATGGTGAGGATGATATTCCGCTTCTCCTTCATGCCGCAGTACCGGGCGGCGTCCTTGTTCAGGCCGGTGGCCTTGAGCTCATAGCCCAGCTTGGTCTTTTCCAGCAGTACCCAGACGAGGATGGCGATCACCACCGCCAGCGGAATGGCGATAGTCACGTTCTGGTTGTTGGTAAACAGCTTATCCAGCCCGGCGGTGGGGATCAGCGCGCTGGGGTTGCCCGCCTTGAGCTGGGTGGTGTAGGGGCTGGCTGCCTCCTTCACATTGGACAGAAGCATGTTCACGCCGTAGAGGCTGATCCAGTTGAGCATGATGCAGGAGATAACCTCGTTGACGTTGCAGTAGGCCTTGAGCGCGCCGGAGATGGCGCCCAGCAGAGCTCCGGCCACCAGGGCGGCCAGAATGCAGACATACCAGGGCAGTTGGAGGGCCAGGGCACAGTACAGGCTGGCTCCCGCACCCACCACATACTGGCCGGCGGCGCCGATGTTGAACAGGCCCACCTTATAGGCAAAGAGAACGGACAGGGAGCACATGAGCAGCGGCGCTGCCTTGACCAGGGTGCTGCCCAGGTACTTCATGGCGGCGGGTTGGCTGGGATAGTAGAAGAAGTTCTTCACTACCACCACGATTGCCTCCCAAGCGCCGGCGGGATTGATGATCAGCAGGGCCACATAGCCGATGGCCAGGCCCAAAAGAATACAGACCAGGGAGGCCAGCAGGGACTGCAGTCCTCTGCTGCGCAGCAGGCTGTTTCTGGGAGCCTTGTTGGGGTTGCTCATCCCTTATGCCTCCTTTCTCTTGGCGCCGGCCATATACAGACCCAGCTCTTCCACGGTCACCGTCTTGGGGTCAAATTCGCCCACGATTTCGCCCTCATACATGACCAGGATCCGGTCGGAGACGTTCATGACCTCGTCCAGCTCCAGACTCACCAGCAGCACGCCCTTTCCGGCGTCCCGCTGGGCCACCAGCTGCTTGTGAATATACTCGATGGCGCCCACGTCCAGGCCCCGGGTGGGCTGAACCGCCACCAGCAGCTCCGGATTCTTGTCGATCTCCCGGGCCACAATCGCCTTCTGCTGGTTGCCGCCGGACATGGAGCGGGCGATTGTCACCGGGCCCTGTCCGGAGCGGACGTCGTACTGGTCAATCAGCCGGTTGGCATAGGCGCGGATCTCCTTCCGCTTGAGAAAGCCCGCCTTGTTGGTAAACTGAGGCTCAAAGTACCGCTGGAGCACCATATTGTCCTCCAGGGTGTAGTCCAGCACCATGCCGTGCTTGTGCCGGTCCTCCGGGATATGGCTCATACCCAGCACCGACCGCTTCCGGATGGGTGCGTGGGTGATATCCTGGCCGCTGAGAGAGATGCTCCCCTCCTTCAGTGGCTCCAGGCCGGTGAGGCCGTAGACGAACTCGGTCTGGCCGTTGCCGTCGATACCGGCGATACAGACGATCTCACCCCGGTGCACCTGGAAGGAGACGTGGTTCACGGCGTTGTTCTTGTGCCGCTTGGAGGCCACAGTCATATTCTGGATGTCCAGCACCACCTCGCCGGGCTGGGCCGGATCCTTGTCCACCACGAAGTTGACGTCCCTGCCCACCATCATGGCGGAGAGCTTCTCCGCCGTGGTGTCCTTGGTCTCCACGGTGCCGATATACTTGCCCTTGCGCAGGACGGTGCACCGGTCGGATACCTCCATGATCTCCGCCAGCTTGTGGGAGATAAAGAGGATGCTCTTGCCCTCGGCCGCCAGATTCTTCATGATCTGCATCAGTTCCTGAATCTCCTGGGGGGTGAGGACCGCGGTGGGCTCGTCAAAGATGAGGATCTCATTGTCCCGGTAGAGCATCTTCAGGATCTCGGTTCGCTGCTGCATGCCCACGGTGATATCCTCCACCAGGGCGTCCGGATCCACCTGGAGACCATACTTTTCAGACAGGGCCATCACTTTTTTCCGGGCCTCAGCCTTCTGAAGAAAGCCCCCCTTGCTGGTGGGCTCTACGCCCAGGATGATGTTGTCCAGAACAGTGAAGCACTCCACCAGCTTGAAATGCTGGTGAACCATTCCGATCCCCAAATCGTTGGCGTCATTGGGGTCCTTGATCTCCACCTTTTTGCCGTCCTTGCGGATCTCTCCCTCCTCCGGCTGATACAGACCGAAGAGCACACTCATCAGTGTGGACTTTCCGGCGCCGTTCTCACCCAGAAGCGCGTGGATTTCTCCCTTTTTCAACTGCAGCGTGATGTCATCGTTGGCGATAATACCGGGAAATTTCTTTGTGATGTGGAGCATTTCAATGGCATATTTCTCCAACTTTACCCGCCCCCTTTTCTCGACGTGTAGGAAAGGCAAACCGCCTGTTCCCGGTCAGCGCCGGCTGCGGAACCCAGCGCACGGTGATAGTGTGATTATAGCATATCTTTTACAAATTTCAAAGCAGGATTGCAGATATTTCTAACAGAAGCGAAAAAGCGCCTTTTCCAAATATTCGGATACAGAAAAGGGCGGGCACAAGGCCCGCCCTTTCGGATTGAGATTTTTGATCTTACTTGATGTTGCCGTACTCGTTGACAGTGATGTCGTGAGCGGGCATAGCGGAGGTATCGTCGGAGACGGTGATCTCGCCGCTGTACATCTTGGCTACCAGCGCCTTATAGTCGTCCTGGGTGAAGCCATCGTTCCACTGAGTGCTCTCCATGGGGATCTGGACATAGTTCACAGTGGGATCGTCGCCGGAGACCAGGCCCAGCTTCTCAATCTTACCCACATAGCTGCCCCAGTTGCCGGCCGCGATCTCAGACAGGATGGTGTCGACAGTGGGAGCGAGGCCCTTCATCGCGGAGGTGACAGTCATGCCCTCGCCGTAGCCGTCGATGATGGGAGCCTGATCGGTGTCAACACCGATGACCTTGCCGCCGGTCTTGGCAGCAGCCTCAGCAGCAGAGGTGAAGATGCCGCCGCCGCAGGCGAAAACAACCTCCACACCGCTGGTCTGATACCAGGTATCCATGTAAGCGGTGATGTCAGCGTCGCCATAGAACTGGTTGCCATAGACATACTCCACAGCGACCTGATCGGCAATGCCCAGCTCGTTGGCAGCGTCATTGACGCCCTGGACGAAGCCATAGCCGTAACGG
Organism: Candidatus Onthomonas sp.; assembly: GCA_051866815.1. Lineage (GTDB taxonomy): Bacteria > Bacillota > Clostridia > Oscillospirales > Oscillospiraceae > Onthomonas. The sequence continues at coordinate 85,783 of JBJDXS010000004.1, forward strand.
ATGACAGCAGGAACCGCCATGCCGCCCAGGAAGCCCAGGTGCTTGTAGCCCAGCTTGACAGCGGCGTAGCCGGCCATGTAGCCGGAGAGCTCTTCCTGGTAGACAGCGCAGTAGACGTTGCCGGTGTTGTAGTACTCAGTCACATCCCAGTTGTCGGGGTTGTAGTCATAGCCAGCGCCCACACCGGCCTCCAGGATGTCGCCGGCAGCCACGTCCAGAGCCACGAACTTCACATCAGGATACATGCCGGAGACCTCAACGATGGTGCCGCCAAAAGCGTAGCCGGGCATCACGATGACATTGTAGCCGTCCACCACAGCGGCGTCGACCATGGCCACACGCTCAGCAGTGGAGTCGCCGTTGGGCTTGTAATACTGGAACTCGATGCCATTGGCCTCGCAGAACGCCTTGCAGGCCTCATAGGTGGTCTGGTTAAAGGACTGGTCAGTGATGTCGCCGTAGTCGGTGATCATGGCCACCTTGAAGTCCACGTCGGCAGCAGGGGCCTCAGCGGCCTCCTCAGCAGGCTCCTCGGCGGGTTCCTCAGCAGGTTCCTCGGCAGCGGGCTCTTCCGCAGCGGGCTCTTCGGCAGGCTTCTCAGCAGATGTGCCGGAACCACCACAGGCCACCAGAGACAGCATCATTGCCAGAGCGAGAAGCAGGGCAAGGAGTTTACTCAACTTCTTCATGTTTTCTACCTTCCTTATTCAGATTTCGTCCTCTTTCAAAGTATTCTTTTGAAAAGAAGGAATACGATCAGTATAGCGCAAATCAGGTGCAAAGGCAAGCAAAAACCATAAATTCGCCGTAAAATCTGAAAAGGTTTTCTGTTTCACCCTGCAGACCGGATCGCTCAATATCCGTGTGCTTCCTGGCCCTTGATCAGTTTGACAATCCGGGATGTGCCCAGCCGATCCGCCCCCAGATCCAGGAAGTCCTGGGCGTCCCGGAGGCTGGCAATGCCTCCTGCCGCCTTAATCTTCACATGAGGCGCTACATGACGTGCAAAGAGGGCCACGTCCTCCCGGGTGGCGCCGGCGGTGGAGAAGCCGGTAGAGGTTTTGATATAGTCCGCACCGGACTGGGAGACAATCTCACAGAGCTTAATCTTCTCTTCATCGGTCAGCAGGCAGGTCTCAATGATCACCTTGAGGATTCTGCCGTCACAGGCGGCCTTGACCGCACGGATCTCCTCCAGCAGTTCCTCCCAGCGGCTGTCCTTGGCCCAGCCGATATTGATCACCATATCCACCTCGTCCGCGCCGTTTTTCACTGCGTCGGCCGCCTCAAAAGCCTTGGCCGCCGTGGTGGAATAGCCATTCGGAAAGCCAATGACAGTACAGACCTTGCATCTGCCCTCCAGATACTCGGCCGCCTGCTTCACAAAACTGGCCGGGATGCAGACGCTGGCGCAGCCATACTTTGCGCCGTCGTCACAGATTGTCTTCATCTCCGCCCAAGTGGCCGTCTGAGTGAGCAGGGTATGATCCACGTGGGACAGCAGAGCTTGATATTCCATCCTTTTTACTCCTTTTCTTGCTTCTTGCGCAGCAGATTGCGGTTATGCCAATATTTCTTCATACGGAATCCGGACTCATAGGTGGTCTCCCGGCCCAGATAATCCGGCGGCGTCCAGGCACGGGCGGCCTCCTCGCTGTCAAACTCCACTTCAGCATAGGCAAAGGCTCCATCGTCCACCACAGAGCACTCCAGCACCAAGCCGTCGCCCAGGTCATAGGCCCGGTAGTCTTTATGGATCAGCGGCTTGTCCGACTCCAGCAGCAGGCAGAGCTCCTCAAACTGCTCCCGGGTCAGAGCGGTTTCCACCTCATGGCGGGACAGATCCCCCTGGCTTTTGATGCACAGCCGGTAGTATTCCTCCCCAGTTTCTTCCATCCGGCTGCGCCGGATGCGTACCTCTGCCGGGTCCGTATAGAGATATCCCTGCCAGGTCTGAAGCCGCTTCACCAGAGGCAGTCCCTCCGGGAACCGATCCAGCCAGAATTTTCGCTCAATCTCCACAAGATCCCTCCTCCAGTTTGATAAGAGTAGTTTAACCGTTTTCCGACAGATAGTCAAGAACGGCAGTTCCTGCTTGCTTTTCCGGCGCACAAGGTCATTTTCCATAAAGTTTATGTTATCTGCGCAGATTTTTCCTTTTTCGTGCAAATATCTGGCTCACCGGCTTTGTTTCTGCACGCCGCACCCTACAAGAAGCAAAATGAGGGCAGGAAGCTGTTCCCGCCCTCACTTGCTGCATTTCATTCCGTTTTTGATTTCCGGCCTCTGTCCGACTGTTTCCGGCCATAGTTTCCGTAATCGTAGCCATAGCTTCCGTAACTGTAACCATAGCCATAGCCATAGCCATAACCGTAGCCATAACCATAGCCGTTTTCGACGCCCTCTGTCATGCTGAGGACGCAGCCCAGAATCGGTGTTCCGCTCTCGGACAACTCCTCCACAGCCCGGACAATCCGGGAGACCCGGGTGGTATCCTGTCTGATCACCACCACGATGCCGTCGCAGTACCGGGCCAGATTGCTGGCATCCGCCACCACTCCTGCCGGCGGCGTGTCCAAAATCACAAAATCCGCCGCCTGCCGCACGGCCTGGAGCACCTTGCCCAGAGCACTTCCGAGAATCCGCCCGGAAACCTCAGCCGCTTTTCGGCCGCTGGCCATTACCAGGAGATTCTCATATTCATAGGGTGTCAGGGCATCGTTGAGGCTGCACCGGCCATCCAGCACATCCTGAATCCCGAAGGAATCCCCGGGCAGGCCGTACTGCCGGATTAACTCCGGGCTGCGCAGATTACAGTCCACCAGAATAACACGTTTTCCTTTGGCCGCCATGGTCAGCGCCAAGTTCATTGCAACAGTAGTGCTGCCCTCCTTGGCCGCCGCGCTTGTGACCAGGATGATCTTTTGCAGCAGGGTTTCACCCTCCCCGTCCATAGCCATTTGCCGGATCAGGCGGGAGCGAACCAGCCGCATGCCTTCCTGAAAGCCAAAGCCTACCCTCTCATTGGAGACCGAGATCTGACCCTCCTTACCCTTGCCCAGCCGTCTGGCAGGCACCTTGGGTACTGCGCCCAAATAGGGGATGTTCAGCTGCCTTTTTACATCCTCCTTGTCCTTGATGGTAAAGCGGGTCATAGAGAAGACCAATACAAGCAGCAGTCCTGCCACAAGACCTCCCAGGGCGCCCTTGATCAACTGCCGCAGGTCAGAGAAGGGGTTGTCTACTTCAGTCGGAACCACAGGCTCCCTCAGCATCGTCATAGAAGTGCTGCCCAGCACCTTAAAGGAAACCTCCTCATAATTGTTCAGCACCGCTTGCAGGATATCATAGGCCGTCTGGGGATCCTGGGCAGTGGCCCGCATGGTCACAAGCTTAGTGTCCTCAACCAAATCCAGGCTGATGGTGCCGGGGATATAATCCAACCCCAAATCCCGCATCACCCGCTTCTGCAGGGCGCTGCTATTGATGATCTGAGGGAACTGATTGGCCAACTGCTCCGCTGTCAGGCTGTCGCTGTACTCATTGACAATCCCTCCGGAGTTGGCTCTGACTACGAAGGGAGCGGACGCGGTATATTGAGGCGTGTAGTTCATCCGCTGCAGCGCCCAATAGCCTGCGCCGCCCAGGACGGTCAGGGCCAGCACCAAAGCCAGCATCTGCCGGAGGGTCTTAAAGAACTGATGCAGTACAACGGTCAGGTCAATCAGTTCCTCCTGTCCCGCTTCCTGCTTGTCATAGCTGCTCATTCCGTATCCCCCTTTACCGGCGGCGTCCTTCATCCTGCCCTGCTGCCGGCTGGTAATCCCGGCCGGACATCCAGTCCCAGCTCTGCACATTGTTGAAGACACAGCCCAACATCTGGATCTTGGTCTGCTTCAAGGCTTCCACCACATCCAGAATAGCTCCTGTGAGGGCATGATTCTGCCGCACCACCAGGATGGCGCCGTCAGCATAGTGAGAAACCTCCTCGGTGTCCACCATGATGCCGGCAGGCGGAGTGTCGATGATAATATAGTCTGCCTTGGTCCGCAGTTCCCGGATCATTATCCTCATCATACGGGAGCCCAGCAGCTCCGAGGCGTTTTCATATCTGTCCTTGCCGGCCAGCACATACATCTCCGGATTTCTGTAGTCCACAGCCACATCAGAGAAGTTGCACTTCCCCTGGAGAAACTGGCCTAAATCCCGGTGGATAACCTTGTCCAGCTTGAGCATAGTATGAATCGTGGGATTTCGCAGGTCGCCATCGATAAAGATGACCCGGCTGCCCGCCTTAGCCAGGGAGAGCGCCAGATTCACCGAGACGGTAGATTTACCCTCATTGGGCATGGTACTGGTCACCAGAATTACCTTGCAGTCCTGCTTCTCCGCCCGGTATTCAAAGCTGGTGCGCAGCAGTTCTACCGCCTCAGTAAACTGATAGCTAATGGGAAACTGATTGATAAGCAGGTGCTTCTGTCTGCGGAAGTTCAAGCCCTGAGACAGCCGCCGCCGCTCCTGAGGGATGGTTGCCAATCGCTTCAGATTCAGCTTAACCCTGAAATCCTCCTCTGTCTTGACTGAATCCCGTTTGTAGGAGAGGAACGCCAGCAGAGCCACTGTCAGGCCCATGGCAAGCAATCCGGCTGTTGTCACCGTTCGGATCCGATTGGGCTGGTTGCTGGGGGTAGTTGGAATCACCGGCTGCTCCAGCATATCCAGGGTGACGCTGCCCAACACGGCGTCCACTAACTCCTGATAATTATCCACCACAGCAGTCATAATGTCATATGCCTTTTTCGGGGTGGATGCCTTCACCGTGAGATACATAATATTGGTGTCCTTCAGGATCTCCGTCTGAATCGTTCCGTCCAGACGCTCCGTCCCCATAGCGTCCGCCACCTCAGCCTGAAGGATGTCGCTGTCGATGAGATATTTAAAGGTAGTCGCCACTGTATAGGAGACAGAACCGGTGGTATAGCTCATATATCCATCAGTGGCCTTGGACATAATCGCATAGCAGGCAGTCATGCTGTACTCCGGCTGCCAACTCCAGGACAGCCAGATAAATGCGCTCATGGCAGCGATCAGTCCAGTCAAGAGAATAGTGAGCCACTGGCGCAGTACATCTCCCAGAATCGTGGGGAGCAGATACCGGGAGTTTTCTACGCCCTCCCGTCTATAGCTTGACATATGTGCTCCCCCCTTACTCAACAATCACAGTGAGCCGGGCAGTTCCCGTGCCACCGCTGCCCTGCAGGGAATAGCCCACCTGATAGGTGCCCGGATTCTGGATGTCCACCCCGCTGGAGATTCGGACGTCCGCGCTGGTCAGCGCCCGGCCCGTTTCGTCGAGTCCGTCGACCCCCTCAATATAGTCTTCAGCGCGGAACTCCGCTCCCGTCTGGATACAGACGCTGTAGACAGACAGGGTAATCGTCGGAGTTCCCCGCTCCTGCTCAGAGACACATTGAATGGGAAAGGTCTGCTCTGTGGTGTCTCCGGCGCTGTTGGTCACCTGAATCGTGATCTGGTACTCGCCGGGCACATAGTTGCTGTAATTGCTCTCCACAATGCGGATCTGATTTGTGATATCCCCGTCCAGCACATCCTCCACCCGGACACAATCCTGGAGGTTGATATCGGTGTCCACCACTGTTTTCAGCTCCTTGACCAGCTTGATCTCCGGGCTGTGATAGTCGCTGTAGCGGAGCGTCCGGCTGGCCTTGCTCACATTTCCGGCGCTGTCAAAGGCGGCATAGGTCACCTCCCGGGAGCCATCCTCCTGAAATTCTGTAATGCTTTCCACCACCAGGGAGCCGGTCACGTCTCCGTCCTCCAAGTCACTTGCAACGACTCCCTGCAGCAGGGCAGACGAATCGTCTGACACACTGACAGTGATCTCCTGGGCGTCAAAGGAAATCTCCGGGCTATGGTTGATCTCCCGGGACATATCCCCCCATAACGTGACGGCAAACACGATGCTTACCGCAATCAGGACTACAAACAGCCAAAGCTGGATCGGTCTTCTCATCGGTCTCGTTCAGTCCTCCTCGTCCATTCGGGCAGCGTCAGCGCTCCAGAATACCGTTTTGCTCCAGTATCCGGAGAAATTGTGCAATATCCGCCTTAGCCGTTGCCTCATCCGTCTCATACTCCTCCAGCAATGCCTGAAGCAGTTTGTCCTCGTCCGTCTCCTCCTGAAGCATGTGCCACAAAAAGGCACCGACGCCATTGACGGTAATCAGGCCGTTGAAGCGGGCCGCCGCCTCGCCGGTGGGAACGATCACACACTCTCCGGCGATTTCCCGGATAATATAATCTCTGCTGATTCTCATCTGTCTGTCCTCCTGAAAAACCGACTTCTGGTCATTGTATCACACTCAGACCGTATCCTACAAGTCTCGTTCAAAAATCCATCACCATTTTCGCGGACTCCTCCTCGGTGAGCTCCCGCACTTGGGTCTCCATCACCCGATAAACCCGTTGGCACAGATTCAGCACGCTGGGCCGGTGGGTGGTGACGATACAGGTCTTGTTGGGGTGCTGCTGAATGATATTTTTTAAGACTTGGCGTTCGGTTGTAACATCCAGAGCAGAGGTAGCCTCGTCCAGCAGCAGAACGGGAGCATCCCGAAGCACCGCCCGGGCGATGGCAATCCGTTGGGCCTGACCCTCCGAAAAGCCACGGCCCCGTTCGCCAATTTTGCTGTTAATCGTATCCGGCATCCGGCTGACAAACTCCCAGGCACAGGCAGCCTTGAGCGCCTTGATAATTTCTTCATCCGTAGCGTCTTCCTTTACCATGCGCATGTTCTCGGCAATGGTGCCGGACAGGATCGTATTTCCCTGAGGCACATAGGCAAACAGATGCCGGGTCTCGGCATTCATCGTCACCTCTTTGCCATTGGAAGCGCGGATCACCACCTCTCCCGCCTCCGGATGAATCAAGCCCAAGATCAGCCGGATCATGGTGGTCTTCCCCTCGCCAGATGGGCCTACCAGCGCCACGATCTCCCCTGGCTTGGCCACAAAGGCGGAATCGGTAATCACGCGAGTCCCCTCCACATAGGAAAAGTTCACGTCCCGCATCTGCACGGCAAAGCCATCCTCTGCCATCGCATCCAGGCTGCTGCTCTCGGGGATATGAACTTCCCTGGGCAGCTCCACCAGCTCCCGGATCCGGTGGGCGGAAATAGAGCTGTTCAGAAAGGCCGGAATAATTGAGACCACGCTGCTAAAGGCGCTGGAGAGCTTGTTCCGCTGCTGGAGAAACAGGGTCATTGTTCCGTAAGTAATGTCATGCGTCCACAGGCGCCACAGGCAGTAACCAAAGGCAAGCCCCTGGACCAGAGCGCCAACAATAGAGGTAAAGATGTTGGTTTTAATGGAGAACATATTGTATTTCAGGCTGATATCCTTGAATTTTTGCTGCCACCAGCGCATCTTTCCGCTGTAATGGGGCGCAATTCCGAAAGATTTGATGGTATCGAAATTGTAGAATGCCTCTACCTCAAAGCTCATCAGCTCGCTGCTCATCTCCCGCACCTTTTTTGCGTAAGCCCGCTGCTTTTTCAGAACAACGCTGGAGACCAGGAATAGAAAAGGCGCACTGGCAAAAGCCAGCACCGCCATGATCCAGTCATAGTACAGGATCACCACAAAAGTGGCGACAAAGTTATAGATGGTGATAATAATGGACGGGAGCCAACTGATGGCGTTGCTGCTGACCGTCCCGACGTCGCTGTTAAACCGGTTCAGAACGTCACCGTTGGAGTACTCGTTGATAGACATCCAGTCTGCGTCTACAATCTTATCAAAAATATCCGCCTGAATGTCGTTGTTGATATCCAGGCTCAGTTTGGTGTTAAATCGGTTAAGCACGCTGTTGATCACCAGATTAAACACGGTGCTGCCTACCATGACGGCAATCAGCAGGCCTAACTGATCCAGCTTATAGCCGGTGATGATATCGATTAGGTACTTGCTGACCACGCTGCCCACCAGGCCCAGCGTAGTGCTCAGCAATCCCAGAATGGTATAGAATACAATAACCCATTTGTACCGGGCGCTGTAGGAAAAAATCCACTTCCAGTCATCTATAATCTCGCAAAAAGTGCCCTCCTTCCAACGGCGGATAAGGATATTCAATGCCTCTGAGGAAAAAACGTTCTTCTTCTGCTGCTGATTTTCTCTCTCGTCGTCAAACACAGAGATCCTCCTCTATCGACTTTAGCTGAAAAAAATGCTATGCTATTGGAAACAAACCTTTTCTGGAAAGGAAGCTGCGCTATGCAACGATGCTGCCAAATCGGCCCCTTCCCTTTCCGGCTCACCGTGCCGGAGATGCTGCCTATGCCGGAAAACCTGGCGCTTTTTGAGGCCAATGTACTGCCGGAGGCCTATCACTATGAGCTGAGCTTCTCCTCCACCCTCATTCTGCCCCGGACGCAGCCTCTGGTCAGCCGTCCGGATCTCACCGTCTTTCAGACCGATACGGGAGAGGCGCGGCTACTGGGCATCGCCGGAATACCCTCTCCCTACGCCTATTATCAGGAGCTGAGCCCATCCCGCGCCCGGGTCACTCTGGCGCCGGGCTGGCGGGAGCAGTTTGGCTCAGACACCGTCTTTACCTCTCTGCTGGCGTTGGAGCGTCGGATGATTGGTCTGGACCAGTTGGTGCTTCATTGCGCCTATGTCAAATACCGCAGCGAGGCAATCCTCTTCTCCGCCCCTTCCGAAACCGGCAAGACCACCCAGGCCAATCTGTGGAAACGATACCGGGGTGCGGAGTCCGTCAACGGTGATCGGGCTCTGCTGGGCCGTGAGGCGGAGGGCTGGGTCGCCCAGGGCTGGCCGGTCTGCGGCAGTTCCGGAGTCTGTCACAATGAGACAACCCCTATCCGCGCCATCGTCATGCTCAATCAGGCAAAAGAAAACTCCGTACGCCGGCTCAAGCCACTGGAGGCAATGCGGCTGGTTTTTGGTCAACTGACTGTCAACCGCTGGAATCCGGCTTTCACCAGCCGGGCCACTGATCTGGCATTGGAGCTTTGCGCCACGGTGCCGGTGTACTGCCTGGGATGTACCATTTCCGAAGAGGCGGTCAGCTGCTTGGAGCGGGCACTCTTTTGATTACCCCCATCTCCTCCAAATCCTCCGCCATGGCCTGAATCATTCCCATCGTATAGTGGCAGAGGTATTCCGGCGTTCCGTCAAAGGCCCCCGTCTCCTGCCAGGCTCGGGCACAGCAGGCGGTGCAGACCGTACGCAAGCGGCAGGCACTGCATCTCGGGCTGGTGCGGATCTCCTGGGTTCCCTGGACAACCTGTTCCCAGGCTGCCGCAAAGCCCTGCTCAAAGACGTTGGCAGACAGGCGATCCTGAATCAGGCAGGGAATCATCCGTCCCTGCCAGTTGATGACAAAGGAGCTGCGCCCCGCCCGACAGCGCACCTCTCCCGGCACAGCCTCTCCCGGCGGCGTATGGGTTGCCCGCCAGACCATCTCCTCCGCCATTGCCCGGTACTTTTCCCGGTCATAAAACAGCTTCCAGAATCTGGCCCGTAGGCGGCCCGCCTCCTCCGGCGGGAGCCGGGTCTGCTGGTCAAAAGGCAAGGGCCGCTCCCGCCGGGCGGGATCCAAATAGGTGTCCACCGTCATGTGGACGCCCAGCTCCTTGCCGATGGCGATTACCCGGTCCAGATCGTCCCGGTTCTCCCGGCTGACAGTACAGGTCATGCGGATGTCCACCCCTTGGGCCTGGAGCAAGCGGATGCCCAGCATCGTCTTAGCGAAGCCGCCGGGATAGTGGCACAAACGCTCATAAGCCCCGTCGTCACAGCCGTAGAGGGTGATATTTACCCGCCGGGGCTTGTGGGCCCCCAAAAAGGCGGCGGTGTCCTCGTCCAGCAGGGTGCCGTTGGTGTTGAGAGAGAGGATCATCCCCAGCTCCTGCAGGCCGACCCACAGCCGCCGGAAGTCGGGATAGAGCAGCGGCTCTCCGCCGGTGAGCAGCAGAAAGAGCACTCCAGCCTCCTTCATCTCCCGGGCAAGGGCCAGCCACTCGTCAGCAGTGCGCAGTCTGCCCTGCTGCTCCATCTCCCCCCGGCTGAGGCGGACATAGCACATGTCGCAGTTCATATTGCACAGAGGCAGCAGCTCCAGCGTGCCGCCGATGGGCCGCAGGGCCTGGGTCGCCCGGTCACAGAGCTGCTCCTCAATGCGGGTCAGGTTTTGAATTGGCTCCATGCGGATCCTCCCTCTGTCATGCTGCTGGACTGAAAGTGCACCTTGCAAAAAAAGGACCGGAATGATCCGGTCCTTTTGATGTAATCCAAATAATCGCTAAGAACTACAGGCCCCAACGACCAAGCCTTTATTGTGTAAGCAGTCTTCAGGCAAGCTTAAGATTTGTCGGTCTCCCAAGTAGACATATCCAAGTTCGTGGTTGCATGGGCAGGATGGCAGACGGTGTTTCTGGTGTCAAACCAAACAATGACACGTACATCGTCCCCGTCCTGTACGCCATTCTTATTTTTGTCAATAAAACCATCATAAAAGATAGTATCCTTCCATACCTTCTTGGCATTGCACTTCTTATAATAACTAAGGGGCAACCCGATTCCATTGCCTTCATATACGCCATCAATCTGACCATCAGACTGCGGGTAATAATACAGCCAACCCTCACGAGCATTACAACTAACCTTATAATTGGAGCAAGCGGCAACACACTCATTGGCCGCAAACTGCTCCAGATGGATGACCGGAGCCTCGTAAGCTTTCTTCATGCCAGGTTTCCTCCTCTTTTTCTCTGGAGTCGTGCTTCCAGAAATCAGCAGCAAACAAATTACATTCTTTCCGGGAAGCAGCAGGAAACCCTGTTTCCCTTTATTTGAAATTACTATAGCACGGTTTTCCGCCGGTGTCAACCGGCTTCTTTGATTTTACGCACTTTTTTTAGCAGCGCTTGATACGATTAACGAATTTTTCCATTTTTCTCCCGCTTTTTCAACCTTTTTCTGACCGTCGTTTCGTTCAGAAAGAGGTGTTTTCTGTCTGTTTTCTTTCCAATTGCGTCCCTTGCTCCGGTGTGATATACTACAAAAAACGTTTATGAGGAGTCCGCCATGACTTTACAGCACTATTTTTCCGCCCATCCCCGGGGCGCCCTGGCCTTTTCCGGCGGTACCGACTCCGCCTTTCTGCTCTGGGCCGCTCTGGAGGCCGGAGCGGAGGTACAGCCTTTTTTTATTGATACCCCCTTCCAGCCCCGGTGGGAGCGGCAGGGTGCGGAAGCATTTTGCCGTTCTCTGGACATCCCCCTGACTGTACTGGAGGCAAAGCCTCTCTCCTGTCCGGGAATCCGGGAGAATCCTGCAAACCGCTGCTATTACTGCAAGCGGCTGCTGTTTACCACCCTTCATCAGGCGGCAGAGGCGGCAGGTTATTCCCTGCTCTGGGAGGGAACAAATGCCAGCGATGACGCCGGTGACCGGCCTGGCATGCAGGCCCTGGCCGAGCTGAAGGTGGAAAGCCCTCTGCGCCTGTGCGGCCTGACCAAGACAGAGATCCGCCGCCGAAGCAGGGCGGCAGGACTCCCCACCTGGGACAAGCCCAGTTACGCCTGCCTTGCCACCCGTTTTCCCACCGGCCGGGTCATCACCCCTGGGGATCTGGCCCGGATAGAGGCGGGTGAACAGGCTGTGATGGATCTGGGCTTTTCCGACCTCCGGCTGCGGCTGCGGGACTGGGGAGGGCTGCTGCAGCTCCCCGCCGGCCAGCAGGAAGGCGCCCGCCGGCGCTGGGGAGAGATCACCGCAGTGTTGGAACCGCTGTTTTCCGAGGTGCGTCTGGATCCAACAGCAAGATGCAGTCACTGAAAAACTTGTCCCGGCCCCTTCTGGGGCCGGGACTCCTGCTTTATTTGGTCAATTTCAGGCTTTTTGTACTGCTCCAGGCGGAATAGGAGGTGACGCCTCCCGAGGTACAGACCGTCCGCACCCGGACATAGTAGGTTTTTCCCTTGGTAAGGCCGGAGATCGTGGTTTTCACGGTAGATCCGGATGTCACTGTCACCGTCTTGGCGCCGGAAAAACCGGAACTGGTGGCATACTGGATCTGATAGCCAGTTGCCTTGCTGTTTTTGCCCCACTGGACCGTAAGTTTACCGCTGCTGCTGTTGCTCAGTTGAGAGATGCTGGGCCGGGTGAGCCGGATGATGCTCTTGCCGCTGTGGTAGGAGCTGAGTGCGCTGCCCTTCACCGCACGAACCGTGTAGAGATAGGTAGTGCCGTTTTTGCCCGCAATCTCCTTGTCCGTATACTGAAGGGTGTCACCGCCCTTGATGGTGGCAATCCGGCTCCAGCTTCCTCCCGGCGTCTTCCGGTAGACCCGGTAGCCATCCGCCCCGGAAATCTTGTTCCAGGATATATTGACACCGGTGCTGCCATTGCTGACCGAGACGGTAGGCTGGGTCAGATAGGTCACCTGTGCTCCGGAAGTGAGGTAGGAGCTGAGCGTTCCGCTTTTCTGCGCCCGAACAGTATAGATGTAGGTTGTGCCGCTCTGCGCCGAGGTGTCGGAATAGCGCAGTGTCTCCTCTCCGGTGACCGTGGCGATCAGCTTCCAGCCGGAGCTGCCTGTCTTTCGGTAAACCCGATAGCTCTCCGCGCCGTTGCTCTGGCTCCAGGTCACCGTGACCCCTTTTGATGCGGAAGCCGCCTTCACTGTAGGCTGAGTCAAACGATAGAGCGAGACGTTTTTCACATAGTCGCTGCGCGCGTCCCCTTTGACAGCGCGCACCGTGTAGTAGTAGCGGTTTCCACTCTCATTTTCTACGCCGGCATCCAGATAGCTGCACTTTTCTCCGGCCTTCACTGTGGTCAGACTCTCCCACTTGCCTCCTGCCAGCTTTCTGTAAACCACATATTTCTCCGCTCCTGCCGTCTCTGTCCAAGTGACCTTGACGCCTCCGGCGGCATTGGACACTTTCACCTCGGGCGCAGTCAGATAACAGACGGTCTTTCCCTCCAGATCATAGCCGCTGGCGTACTTTCCGTCTACCAGACAGCGCACTGTATAGCAATAGCTGGTTCCGCTGGCAGCTGTGGTATCCACATAGTTGAGCTGGTCCGTAGTTGCCAATGTGCTCCACTTATTTTTTTCGGCATTCCACCGGAAGACACGGTATTTCTCTGCTCCCCGGACTGAACCCCAGCTGATCCTGACGCCGCCTGTGTAGTTAGCTGCCGTCAGTACCGGAGTGGCGCAGCGCTGGACAGCTCCGGTCGAAGGCGTCCAGCCGATCCAGACCAGATCGGCATCCACCGCCTGCCGCCGTGCGTCTGTCCAGCTCTGGTCATACATGGGGTAGTAGGTGAGGATCTCGCAGCCGGTTGGGAAGGACTCTCCGCTCATTTCCGGGCAGCTGCCCCGGAAAAAGATGGTCTCCAACGCGCTGCAGCCCCGCAGCGCACCCGTCCCAAGGCTGGTCAGACTTTCCGGGAACTCCAGGCTGGTCAGGCTGGAACAGCCGGAGAGGGCATAAGCGCCCAGCGTAGTAAAGCCTTCGGGGAACGTGATCTCTTCCAGATAGGCGCAGCCATAGAAGGTGTTCAGCCCCAGTGCAGTCACCCCCTGAGGGATGTCAATCCGAGTGAGTTTTTTACAATCGGAAAAGGCAGAGGCTCCAATTTCAGTCAGACCATCCGGCAGCGTCAGTCCGGTCAGCTTGGAACAGCCGTCAAAGGCGCCCTTTCCGATGGCTGTCAGGCCGTCAGGCAAGACCAGCTCTCCGAGGCTGCTGCAGCGATAGAATGCGCGCTCAGGAATCTCCGCAATTCCCTGGGGCAGGTCCACTGTCTCAAGAGCAGTACAATTAAAAAAGGTATAACATCCCATGGACGTCAGGCTCTCCGGCAGAGAGACCTCCTTCAGTTCCGTGCAGCCCTGGAAAGCATATCCGCTGAGATGGGTGATTCCCTCCCCTACCTGGGCCTTCGTAATGTACTGACGCAGAACATACCAGGGCGCCTGCTCCATGTTATAGGTGTCGTACATGGGGCCGCTGCCGGTGATCTCCAGCACATTTTCAGATACCAGCTTCCAGGAGACCTCCTCTCCGCAGCTTCCGGAGGGATAATAAACTGAGACTCCATCCTCATCATAGGGGCTGCAGGGTACGCTGTCTGCGTCCACGCAGCAAACCGTATAGACATAATCGGTGCAGATGGTCACGTCACTGTCCTCATAGCTGATTTCCGAAGAATAACCTGCCGTCTCCCAGTCGCCGTCCTCTGTGCGCCGAAGGATCTGATACTTTTCAGCCCCTTCCACCGACTCCCAGGTGACATTGACCGCGCTGTACCAGTTTCCCCCGTTATCCTGGAGGGCGACAGTCTCCGCGCCGGTCAGCACAGGGGCTGTCAAGGCAGCCGCTTCCTCCGTGCCGCCGTCATCTGTCTCCGTCTCCAGGTCAGAATCTGCCTGCGATTCCTGTGATTCCGGCGTCTCCGGAGACGTCTCCTCCGTAACGCCAATCCCACCGTCCAGCAGCAGTTCCTCCTCCGCCCAGACCTGAGCCGGCAGAAACAGTGCCACAGCTGTCAGCACCAGCCCCAGGGAGAGCAGCGTTTTTTTCCATATTTTCATCGGCGTTTCCTCCTTTTCTGTCATCTGGCATCATTGTAGCATATTCTCTGGTTTTCTGGCAAGCCGACCGCAAAAAATGTGCCTGCTCTTTTTTGAGAGCAGGCACACCGGTAATCGTAAAAATCTGATTTACTTCAACAGGCTGCAGATCAGGTCGGTATAGGCGGCGGGATCCTCAATGGGGAGGCCGGCGATGAGCAGGGCCTGGTTATACAGCACCTGGGCGTAGAGCTTGGCCTTCTCCGGGTCGTTCTCCACGGCGTCCTTGAGGGCTGCGTAGGCGTCGGAGTCAGCGTTGAGCTCCAGCACCCGCTCGGCCTTCATGCCGCCCATGTCGGCGCCCTGTTTCTTCATATACTTCTCCATCTCAATGGTCACCGGGCCATCGGCGGTCATGCAGACGGCGTGGCTCTTCAGGATCTTGGAAATGCGGGCCTCCTTGATCTTGTCGCCCAGGGTCTCCTTGAGGAAGTCCAGGACAGCCTTGCCGGACTCCGCCTTCTCCTCGGCGGCCTTCTTCTCCTCCTCGGTCTCGGGGAGGGCGTCCTCATCGTTGATGCTCTTGAGCTTTTTGCCGTCAAACTCGCCGATGGCCTGCATGACGAATTCGTCCACCTCGTCGGTGAGGTAGAGGATCTCATAGCCCTTGTCCAGAATCCGCTCAGCCTGAGGCAGCTTGGCGAGCTGGCCCGCGTCGTCACCGCAGACATAGTAGATATACTCCTGGCTCTCCGGCATCCGGTCCTTGTACTCCCGGAGGGTGGTGCCACGCTCCGCCTGAGAGGAGAGGAACATCAGCAGATCCAGCACCTTATCCTTGTTCATGCCGTAGTCGGACACGGCGCCGTACTTCACGTTGAGGCCAAAGCTCTTCCAGAACTGCTCGTACTTCTCCCGGTCCTCCTTCTGGAGCTTGAGCAGCTCCGCCTTGATCTTCTTCTCCAGGTTCTTGGCGATGACTTTGAGCTGGCGGGTCTGCTGCAGCATCTCACGGGAGATGTTCAGGCTGACGTCGGGGGTGTCCACCACGCCCTTGACAAAGCGGAAGTGCTCGGGCAGCAGATCGGCGCAGTTGTCCATGATCAGCACGCCGGAGGAGTAGAGCTGCAGACCCTTCTTGTAGTCCCGGGTGTAGAAGTCGTAGGGGGTGCGGCTGGGGATATAGAGCAGGGCGTCATAGGTGACGCTGCCCTCCACATGGACCTGGATGCTGGTCAGGGGCTTCTCCCAGTCGTTGAACTTGTCGGTATAGAAGGCGTTGAGCTCGTCCTCGGTGACGTCCTCCTTCTTCTTCTGCCACAGAGGCACCATGGAGTTCAGGGTCTCCCACTCCTGATAGTCCTCCCACTCGGGCTGATAGTCGTCCCCCGCGTCCTCAGGCTTGGGCTTCTGGCGGGACTTGGTCACCAGCATGGTGATGGGATAGTGGATATAGTCGGAGTACTTCTTGACCAGCCGGGAGATCGTGTGCTCCTCCAGGTAGTCGCTGTACTTCTCCTCCTCGCCGTCCTCCTTGATGGTCATGATGACGTCGGTACCCACGGTGTCCTTCTGGGCCTCGGTGATGGTATAGCCGTCGGTGCCGTTGGATTCCCACAGCCAAGCCTTGTCAGAGCCGTAGGGCCTGGTCAGAACCTTCACGTCAGAGGCCACCATAAAGGCGGAGTAGAAGCCCACGCCGAACTGGCCGATGATATCCACATCGCCGGCATCCACGCCTTCCTTCTCGGCCATCTCCTTTTTGAACTGGAGCGAGCCGCTCTTGGCGATGACGCCCAGGTTGTTCTCCAACTCCTCCTCGGTCATGCCAATGCCGTTATCCGAGACGGTGAGGGTCTTTGTCTCTTTGTCGATGGCGATGGTGATCTTGAAATCAGACCGGCTCATGCCCACATTGTCATCGGTGAGGGCCTTATAGGCCAGCTTGTCGATGGCGTCGCTGGCATTGGAGAGGATCTCCCGGAGGAAGATCTCCTTGTGGGTGTAGATGGAGTTGATCATCAGATCCAGCATCCGCTGAGACTCCGCTTTGAATTGACGCTTTTCCATAGTACAACTGCCTCCAATATGCGGGGGCTGCGCTTGGCTGCCCCCAAAACTAATTTGTAAACAAAAAATGTTAGCACTCATTTCTTCTGAGTGCTAACACATCATACCCCTTTTCCCTCAGGAATGCAAGGGGGTTCATAAAAAATTTGCAATTGAAGTTCCGGTGTGCTGATCTTCTGAAAACGGCGTGTCCAGGAAAATCCCGGGACACGCCGCTCTTTTACTCCGCTTTTTTCACAAACCCGAAGGCGATCTCCGGGGCCTGCTCCTTGAGCAGCTCCAGTGCCCGATCCACCTGTTCCTTCCGCTCCAGCTCCCACTTTTTCGGCGTTCCGTCGGGCAGGACGGTCACCAGGAAGTGGGTCAGAAAGTACTGGGGGCAGCAGCCCATGACCGCCCGGCTCTCCTCCTGGCGGCGGTAGGCCCGCTGAATGTCAGTATAGGGCAGATACTCCACCCCGCCCAGCAGCTTGCGGCAGAACAGATACCGCTCGCCTACAGACAGCTTGCCCACCTGCTCCGCGGCGGCAAAGTCCAGCTCCAAGGCCTCCTCCGAAGCCTCGCTGACAACGGGAATCCACTTTTTGGCCATTTTTCTCTCTCCTTTTCGGTTACTCAAAGCGGCCGATCAGCCGGGTCACCGCCTTGGCGATATGATAGATGGGATTTTCCATGGTCTTTTTGACGTTTTCCAGCTCGCTGCGGATCTGGATGTGCTGGGGACAGTGGCGTTCGCACTTGCCGCACTTGATGCACTGGCCGGCATTGGAGCGCTTGCCCCGGAGGGTGGTGCACATGACGTACTCCTTCATGCCGGTGTAAAAGCCCTCAGTGTACCGTGCGTTGTAGCACCGGAAGGAGCCGGGGATATCCACCCCGTTGGGGCAGGGCATACAGTAGCCGCAGCCAGTACAGCCCACCTTGACCTTCTCGTTGATGGCAGCCTTGACATCCTCGTACATCTGGAAGTCCTGCTCGGTGAGCTCCCCCGGCTTCGCCTGGTCGGCAATCCGGCAGTTCTCCTCCACCATCTCCATGGTGTTCATGCCGGAGAGCACCACAGTGACCCCGGTCTGATTCCACAACCAGCGCAGGCCCCACTCGGCGGGAGAGCGCCGTGGCTGGGCATTCCGAAACCGTTTGACCGCCTTGGCCGGCAGACGGTTGACCAGCCTGCCACCCCGGAGGGGCTCCATAATGATGACAGGAATCCCCTTCTCCTCCGCCCGCTCCAGACCCTTCCGGCCCGCTTGGGTGTGCTCGTCAATGTAGTTGTACTGAATCTGGCAGAAGTCCCAGTCGTAGTCCTCCAGCAGCTCCAGGAAGGTGTTGGTGTTGCCGTGGTAGGAAAAGCCGATGTTCCGGATGGCGCCGGTGGCCTTTTTCTCCTCAATCCACTCCTGAACACCCAGGCTCTTGAGCCGGTTCCAGGTGGTGACGTCGGGGAGCATATGCATCAGGTAGTAGTCCACATAGTCGGTCTGGAGCCGTTGGAGCTGCTCCTGGAAGTACCGCTCCATGTCCTCCGGCTTTTTGATCATATAGTGGGGCAGCTTGGTGGCGATGTGCAGCTGCTCCCGGCAGTGGTTTCTGGCGAAGATCTCGCCGATGGTCTTTTCACTGTCCGGATAGATATAGGCGGTGTCGAAGTAGTTCACTCCCGCCCTGAGGGCGGCCATCAGCTGCCGCTCGGCAGCCTCCGTGTCGATCTTGCCCCGCACCCGCTGAAAGCGCATACAGCCAAAGCCCAGCTGGGAGAGGGACTCCCCGTGTTTGTCCTTGCGGTACTGCATTGTGATACCTCCATCCAATTGGCAAAAGCGCCCCTGGTTACTCCCCCAGAATCTCTTTCCGGAAATGCCGGAAGCTGTAGGGAGTAAACGGCTCCTGCTCCGATTCCGGCAGGGCCAGATACTCCGCGCCGGTGACCCACCGGGCGGCCCTGACCTCCTCCGGCTGGCAGGTGATCTCCGGCTCCGTCTCCTCCAAAGTGACCAGGTAGTTGGCCGCCAGGGCCTGATATTTGTGCTCGTGGATGATGTCCAGGCTGTGGAGCATACCCAGAAAACGCCACTGGCGCTCCGGAGGGATCAGGCCGGTCTCCTCCGCCAGCTCCCGGCAGGCCGCCTGCCAGGGGCCCTCCCCCGCCTGGGCAAAGCCGCCGGTGGCCTCCCAGCAGAGGGGATAAAAGGTCTTGGTCTCCTGCCGCTGGGTCAGCAGCAGCTTGCCGCCCTTGTCCCGCACCCAGACAGTGACCACCAGATACCAGGCATCCTCCCGCAGCTCCTCTGAGCGGAGCTGGGTCTTGCCGGTGGCCTGTCCCAAATCATTATAGAGGTCAATCCGCTCTTCCATACCCCGCCTCCTACAACAGCTTCAGATGATTGAAGGGGAAGAAGACAAAGAGGGCCTTGCCGATGATATATCCCTCGTCCACGATGCCCAATTCTACCGTAAAACGGCTGTCGGTGGAGTGGTTCCGGTTGTCACCCATGACAAAGATGGAGCCCTCGGGCACATCGATGCTTACCACATCTCCCCGAACCTCCATGGGGTCGGCCTCCTCCAGGTTGATATAGTCCTCCTCCAGACGGACGCCGTCCACATAGACGGCGTTCTGGTCATAGTCCAGCTCCACCGTCTGTCCGCCGGCAGCGATCACCCGCTTGACGATGGTCTCCTGAATGATATCTGTCTCCTTGTGGACGATGACCACATCCCCTGTCTCCGGCTCATAGTTCAGCCGCCAGGCCAGCACCAGATCCCCGTCGTAGAGGGTGGGGTACATGGAGGAACCCACCACTACAATCAGCTGGGTCAGGAAATGAAAGATCAGAATCGTGACCGTCAGTACTACCACCAGAACCTTCAGCTCGCCGAACAGCTCCTGCTGCCAGCTCTCCCCGGACTCCGGCTGTCGGGACTGCCTTCTCCCCTTCCGGGGCTCCGGCTGACTCATTTCTCGCTGCGTCATATGTGTTTCTCCTTTATCCGCTGCCGGTCAGCCCATCAGATGGATGGGCCGCACCTCCAGGCAGCGCTTGCTTGCGGCGTCGATGACAAAGGCCGCCGCCTCCAGTTTACAGGGCCCTCCTGCCGCCTCATACCGCCGGGGCAGGCCCCCCAGGAATTTGTTGATCGAGAGCTCTGGCTGAATGCCCAGCACCGACTGAGCCGGGCCGGTCATGCCCAGATCGGTAAGATATCCAGTTCCCTTGGGTAACACCTGGGCGTCTGCCGTGGGCACATGGGTGTGGGTGCCCCAGACCGCCGACGCCCGACCGTCCAGATACCAGCCCATGGCCAGCTTCTCGCTGGTAGCCTCGGCGTGGAAATCCACCAGCACCAGGTCCGCCTCCATCCGGCTGAGAAGGGCGTCGGCAATGGTGAAGGGATTTTCCACGTTGGGATCCATATTCACCCGGCCGATCAGGTTGACCACCCCAATGCGCAGGCCCCTGGGCCCATCATAGACCCCCCAGCCCCGGCCGGGCGTCCGTCGGGCAAAATTGGCGGGGCGTAAGATGTAGTCGTTGCTGTCCAGCAGGCCGGTAATCCGGATCTTACCCCAGGTGTGGTTTCCCAAGGTGATGACGTCCGCACCGGCGTCAAAGATGGCCTGGGCATCAGACGGGTTCAGGCCGATGCCGGCGGCGTTCTCCCCGTTGACCACGGTGAAGTCCGCCCCCTGCTCCCGCTTGATCCGGCGCAGATTGCGGCTCAGATAGTCCAGTCCGGCCTCGGAGACCACGTCTCCCACCGCCAATATTGTCACAGTCATAGGCTTCCTCTTTCTCTCCGGATATGGGTTATCCTTCCATACGCTTTAGTATACCCTTTTCCGGCCCGGGGCGCAACGGTTTTCCGGAGCACGGAGAAGAATCGGAAATGGAAAGAGCCGGCGGAGTTCCGCCGGCTCAGGCTGTTATTCTGTCTTTTCTTCCGCTTTTACCCGAAAGCTCTCCACAATCGCCCGGATGGACTGATAGAGATAGGGCTTATAGCGCTCCAGATCGATGGGATCCTGTTCCAGGATGACACTGTAGCAGGTGCCGCTGACCAGCTCCAGAATGGTGTACAGCAGCAGAACCGGTTCCTCTATCTGCTCCCCACTGTCGGCCAGGATGCGGTCAAAGGTGCCCAGGTAGTCGTCCGATGACTTGTGCAGCGCCCGGCGGAAGATCCCCCAGCTCAGGTTCTTGTTGATGAACCGGAGCAGACCCGGATCCTTTCGCAGCTGCTCCAGGGCGTCGTCCGCGATGGCAATCAACCTGTCAGCAAAGCTGCCGCAGCTGCCGAAGTCCACATGATTCAGGGCATGGTGAAAGATCTGTCCCGCCTTGCGCACGATCAGCTTCTCCTGGATGTCGTACTTGTCCCGGAAGTAGAGATAAAAGGTGCCCTTGGCCATGCCGGCCCGCTCCACAATGTCCGCGATGGAGGTCTTGGCAAAGCCCTTGGTGGTAAACAGCTCAAAGGCGGTATCCAGCAGATTTTGTTCCTTCTGCTGCTTATTCTCTGCCACTTTTCCCACAGAAGGTCCGCTCCTTTACAATGATATATGTTTTATCATACCTGATTCCACCGCAGGTGTCAATCTTCTCTCTGCTTAAAAATGACCAATAGTCATCTTTCTTACCGGGGTTATTTTCAAAAAATGACCAAAGTTCATTTGTTCACAGTTTCGTAATTGACTGTCGGTCAGTTTTGTACTACACTGTTCCCATCCTGAAATGACCAATGGTCATTCTAAAAAGAGGGACGACTATGTTAAGGTTCGCAAAGCAAATCGTCAAACGCCGAATACCGATTCTGGTGCTCAGTCTCCTGCTGCTGATCCCCTCCGTCTTCGGCTATTTCAGTACCCGGGTCAACTACGACATCCTGTACTACCTGCCCGACGATATCGAGACGATGGAGGGGCAGCAGATCCTGCTGGACGACTTCGGCAAGGGCGCCTACGCCATGTTTGTGGCGGAGGGCATGACAGACAGTCAGGTCTCCCGGCTCAAAACTGAGCTGGAGCAGGTGGACCATGTGGCCGAGGTGATCTGGTTCGACAGTATCGCGGACAGCTCGGTACCCCAGGAGATCCTGCCGGAGCAGTACTACGACGCCTTCCACAGCGGGGACGCCACCCTGATGGCCATGTTCTTCGACACCTCCACCTCGGCGGACGAAACCATGGACGCTATCGAGGAAGTGCGATCCATCGCCGGAGAGCAGTGCTTTCTGAGCAGCATGTCCGCCATCGTCACCGACACCCGCAACCTGGTCAACCAGGAGCTGCCCATGTACATTCTGGTGGCAGTCCTGCTCTCCTGTCTGGTTCTGGCGGTCACCATGGACTCCTGGATGGCCCCGGTGCTGTTCATGCTCAACATCGGCCTGGCCATTATCTACAACCTGGGCAGCAATATCATCCAGGGTGAGATCTCCTTTATCACCATGGCCCTGGCGGCGGTGCTGCAGCTGGGCGTCACCATGGACTACTCCATCTTCCTCTGGAACAGCTACAAGGAGCAGCGGCTGCTCTATCCGGATAAGGAAGCGGCCATGGCCCGGGCCATCGCCCTGACCATCACCTCGGTGGCAGGCTCCTCTCTCACCACGGTGGCCGGCTTCATCGCCCTGTGCTTTATGACCTTTACCCTGGGCATGGATCTGGGCATCGTCATGGCCAAGGGCGTGGTTCTGGGGGTGATCTGCTGTGTCACCGTGCTGCCCTCTCTGATGCTGGTCTTTGACAAGGCCATTCAGAAGACCTCCCACAAACCCCTCACCCTCAACTGTGACAAGCTCTCTTCCTTTATTATTAAGCATCACAAGGTTCTGGCCGTCATCCTGCTGCTGTGCTGGATTCCCGCCATCTACGGCTACAGCAATGTCAACGTCTACTACAACCTGGACTCCAGCCTGCCGGACTACCTGCCCAGCGTTCAGGCCAACGCCGAGCTCTCTGACAAGTTCGATATGAGCACTGTCCATCTCATTCTGGCAGACGGCCAGCTCTCTCCCAAGGAGACCAAGGCCATGCTTTCCGAGATGGAACAGGTGGACGGCGTCCAGTTTGCACTGGCTACTGACTCCCTCATCGGCTACCGTATCCCCAAGGACTTTCTGCCGGAGGAGATGGTCGGCGCGCTGGAGAGCGGCGGCCGGCAGCTGATGCTGATCAGCTCGGAATATAAGGTGGCCACCGACGAGGTCAATCAACAGGTGGAGGTGCTGGGCAATATTCTCAAGGAATACGACCCCTCCGGCATGCTGATCGGCGAGGCCCCCTGCACCCGGGATCTGATCACCATCACCGACCACGATTTCCAGGTGGTCAGCGCGGTCTCCATCGGCGCCATCTTCCTGATCATTCTGCTGGTGCTGCGCTCGGTGTCTCTGCCGGTGCTGCTGGTGCTGGTCATTGAGCTGGCTATCTACATCAATATGAGCCTCTCCTACTACACCAATGCCACCCTGCCCTTTATCGCCTCCATCGTCATCGGAACCATCCAGCTGGGCGCCACCGTGGACTACGCCATCCTGATGACCAACCGCTATCAGCTGGAGCGCTCCCAGGGCAAGGAGAAAACCGAGGCCGCCACGGTGGCCCTCTCCACCTCCATCCCCTCCATTCTCACCAGCGCCCTGGGCTTCTTCGCCGCCACCATCGGCGTGGGCCTCTACTCAGACGTGGATCTGATCGGCTCGCTGTGCACCCTGATGGCCCGGGGCGCCCTGATCAGCATGGCGGTGGTGCTCCTGCTCCTTCCCTCCCTGTACCTGCTCTGCGATGGGCTGATCCATCGCACCAGCTGGGGCGTCAAGGCAAAATCCAAGTCCAAAACTCAATAAATTGGAGGAATTGACATGAAATCCAGTTTGAAGCGTATCATTGCCCTGTCTCTCACCGCCGGCATGCTGGTAAGCTGCCTGGCCGGCTGCGGCTCGGCGGGCACGTCGTCCAGCCAGGAGCCTCAGATCTCCACTGCGGAGACCGACGCCATCGCCGAGGCAGCCTCTTCCCTGCTGCACACCCACGGCAGCGAACAGGGTAAGGAGGAGACTGTCTACGTCATCGCCGACGCCAACGGCAGTCCCACCAAGACCATTGTCAGCGCCTGGCTGAAAAACCCGGAGGAAGCGGACACCCTCACCGACCGCTCCAACCTGTCTGACATCCAGAATGTCAAGGGAGACGAGACCTGCACCGCCGGCAGCGACGGCACTCTGACCTGGCAGGCGGCAGGCAGCGACATCTATTACCAGGGCACCTCCTGCCAGGAGCTGCCCATCCAGGTTTCCGTGTCTTATCAGTTGGACGGCCAGACGGTCACTCCGAAGCAGCTGGACGGAGCCAGCGGACACCTGACCATGACCTTCACCTATGTGAACAACACCGCCGCCCAGCGGACGGTGAACGGGAAGACAGTTACCCTGTATCAGCCCTTCCTGGTTGTCTCCGGCGTTCTGCTGGACAATGAGACGGTCTCCCAGGTGGAGGTCACCAACGGCAAGGTGATCAACTCCGGCGACCAATCCATCGTGGTGGGCATGGCCATGCCCGGTCTTAAAGAGAGCCTGGGACTGAACGACCTGACTGACACGGACGGAGAGGCGGTGGACATCGATCTGCCGGAATCGGTCACCATTGAGGCGGACATTCATGACTTCTCCCTGCTGACCACCGTCACCGTGGCCTCCAACAGCCTGCTGGGGGAGCTGGATCTGGACGACGTGGAGACCTTTGACGACCTGCAGGAGGCCATGGATGAGCTGACCGACGCCTCTACCCGGCTGGTAGACGGCACCCAGGAGCTGTATGACGGCGTGGGCGAGCTCTCTGACGGCGCCGGTGAGCTCTCTGACGGCGTTGAAGCGCTGTACCAAGGTGCGGCCGAGCTGGACAACGGGGCTGGCAAGCTGGACGAGGGTGCAGCTGCGCTGATGGACGGCACGCAGCAGCTCTCCGAGGGAGCCTCCAGTCTGGAGGACGGCACGGTTCAACTGGAAGCCGGAGCCCGGACTGTTGCCGCCAACATGCAGGAGCTTCACACCGGCCTTGTCTCCATCAACGACGGAGCTCAAGCCATTGACGATGGTCTGGCCCAGCTTCTGATCCAAGTCACCCCTCTGCCTGATGGGGTAACTGCGCTGAAAAACGGTGCCAGCCTGATGAAAGCAGCGCTGAAGGGAGACAACGGCCAGAGCATCTACGAGGGAGCCTCTGCCATCCAGACAGGCGCCCAGCGCATCTCCGCTGGACTGAAGAGCGGCGACAGTGACAATCCCGGCATCTACGAGGTTGGCAAGAGCATCCAGGCCGGCGCTGCCTCCATTGCCAACGGTGCCATGAGCGGCAGCAGCGACAACCCCGGCATTTACGAGGCTGCTCAAATGGTGCACAGTGGGCTCAGCCAACTGCCTGATGCAGTGGGCAATCTCTCCAGCGGGCTGAACGATGCCCTAAGCTGCAACGAAAAGGCAAGCGGTCAGCTGAACGGTCTGTTGAACGACGAGAGCCTGACCGACGATCAACGGGCCGCCATCAACGCCGCACTGGAGTATCTCTCCGGAAGCAGCCAATACATCTCCGGCGCAGCTGACGGGCTGGACGCATTGAACAGTGACCTTTCTTCCAGCAGCAATGCGTTGAACTCCATTCAGCAAGCTGCAGAGCAGATTGCCGACGGTGCAGATTCCATTCAGCAGGCGGCCGGTTCCGCCGCAGCCGGTGCAGAGCAGCTGGCTCAGGGCAGTGATCAGTTGGCAGAGGGCGCAGGTCAAATCCAGGCCGGTGTGGACGCCATCATCTCCGGCAACGACGGCAGCAACCTGGACACCATGATCGGCGCTCTCGCTACCCTGGAGGGCAGCAGCAAGGCCCTGGTGGAGGGAGTCAGCGCCCTGAATGAGGCCCAGGACACCCTAGCCGCCGGCACCAAGACCGCCACGGCGGGCGCCAGGCAGCTGGCGGAGGGCTCCAGCGCTTTGGCCGACGCCAGCATTCAGATAAGGGACGGCTCTTCCAGCCTGGCAAGCGGCGCGTTCGGTCTGAGAGACGGCGCTTCCACTCTGAAGGAGGGCACAGCCTCCCTGAAAGATGGTACTGTCTCCCTGAGGGACGGCACTTCTGCGCTCAGGGACGGCACCGGCGATCTGGTTGACGGCGTAGTGGAACTTTTGAATGGCGCCAAGGAGCTGATGGACGGCATGGCTGAGTTTGACAAGGACGGCATCCAGGAGCTTTCCAGACTGTTTCAGGACGATGCCTCCGACTTCCTGGACCGGCTCCGCGCCCTTCAGGACTATGCAGGGGAATATACCTCCTTCTCCGGCTCCAACGAGGCTCTGCCCTGTTCGGTCAAGTTTATTATCCGCACGGATTCGATTGGGGAATAACTTTCCTCCCCTACGCACAAAATCCCCGGCCGGTTCTGCCGACCAGGGATTTTTGTCATTTTTCATTTCTTTTCATTGACAATTTTTCAGGGGTGCGATACGATAAAAGCAGGTTTTTGTTCAGAGGTAGCGAAGCATGAATTCATCTTTTCCCATTCAGCTGGCCGCCGGCCTGCTGGAGCTGCTCTATCCGCCCCGCTGTGTTTTTTGTGCCGGAGTACTCCCCTCGGGTAGCCCTGCTCTGGGCATCTGCCCGGACTGCGGTGCAGCATTGTCCCGTACCGGAGTGTCCACTGTCTCTCAGCGCGGCGACTGTTTCTCCCGCTGCTTTTCTCCCCTGTTCTACCAGGGGCTGGCCGCCCAGTCCATCCGCCGGTACAAGTTTTCCGGCAAAGCCTGCTATCATCAGGCCTATGGTCCCCTGCTGCGAAGCTGCCTGTCTCATCATCTGAGGGAGGCGCCGGATCTGATCACCTGGGCGCCCCTGCACCGCTGGCGGCGGTATCGCCGTGGCTATGACCAGGCCCAGCTGCTGGCCCGGGAGGCTGGAGCTCTTTGGGAGCAGGAACCGGTGCGGCTGCTGGAAAAAACGCGCAGCACCCGGCCTCAATCCAGTCTTTCCGCTGAAAAAAGGCAGCAGAATGTCCGGGGCGTGTACCGCCTGGTTCCCCAGTGTCCTTCTCTGGACGGCAAGCGGATTTTGCTGGTGGACGACGTCATCACCACCGGCAGCACACTCTCCGCCTGCGCCGCCGTGCTCACTGCCGCCGGGGCGGAGGATGTGATCTGCCTCACCCTGGCCAGGACGAGAAAAGAGGATTGCTGAACCGGATTAAAGCCGGAGAATCCGCGCTTCGATCTGCCGGATCACCGCTTGAAACGCCTCATCACTCTGGCCGGTGGGATCGGGAAGGCCCCAATTGTCGTCAAAGCCTCTGCCGCTATAGGGACAGCCCACATCGCAGCCCATGGAAATCGCCAGGTCGGGGGCGGGAATTTTATCTATCGTCTTGCTGTACTGGGTCTGCTCCATGTCGATTCCGTAGAGCTCCTTCATGATGCGGACGGCATCCCGATTGATGCGGGGTTTGGTCTCAATTCCGGCGGAGTAAAAGTCAAAGTCGTTCCCCCGCAGGTGTTTGCCCAGGGCCTCTGCAATCTGGCTGCGGCAGGAGTTGTGGACGCAGAGAAATGCCACCTTTTTCTTGTTCATCTCAGCCCTCCAGCCTGCGCAGCAATTTCTCCACCTCGGCCGTCTTGAGCACCTTGCCCGAAGAGACCACCTGCTCATTGACCACGATGGCAGGCATGCTCATCACGCCATACTCCATTATCTTCCGGAAATCGGTGATATACTCCACCTCTATTGTCAGGCCCAGATTTTTGACGGCTGCTCTGACCGTCTCATACTGCTCATGGCAGGTTTTGCACCCCGCCCCCAATACCTGGACGCAGCAAATACCGTCCACTGTTTTCCCGCAGCAGGCGGCCGCCCCTTTCTCCTCTTCCTTTTTCTTTCCAAAATTGAACAGCGCCATCAGAATGACCTCCTATTACATAATAAATGGCTGAATCATGTTAAAGAGATAGCCCACAAGGATGATGCCGACTGTACAGATCCCCACAAAAATACCCAGCAGTTTCGGCTTGACCGCCTTGCGGAGCATGATCATAGAGGGGAGCGACAGGGTGGTCACCCCCATCATAAAGGCGAGCACCACACCCAGCTGTGCCCCTTTGGCCAGCAAGGCCTCCGCAATGGGGATGGTACCGAAGATATCCGCATACATGGGAATGCCCGCCGCAGCGGCGATGATCACCCCGAAGGGGTTACCTGTCCCCAGAATTTTCACAATGAATTCCTCCGGAATCCAGTTGTGAATGACTGCGCCCACGCCCACACCAACCAGTACATAGGGAAACACCTTTCTCGCAGTGGAGACCACCTGTTCCCAGGCGTACCGGATGCGATCCGGAACCCGTAACTGTTGCTGGGGCACGTCGATGGCATGTCCGTTGCGAATAAATTCCTCCACCTGCTGCTCCAAATGCAGCGTTTCGATCAGTGTTCCACCCAGAACAGCGATGACCAGTCCCAGCGCCACATAGACAACCGCCACCTTCCAGCCAAAGATGCTCATCAGCAGCACCAGGCTGCCCAAATCTACCATGGGAGACGAGATTAAGAAAGAAAAAGTGACGCCCAGAGGCAGGCCCGCGCCGGTAAAGCCGATAAACAGCGGGATGGAGGAACAGGAACAAAACGGAGTCACCGTGCCCAGCAGCGCCGCAGCGCAGTTGGCGCCCAGGCCGTGGAATCGCCCCAGGATTATCTTCGTGCGCTCAGGCGGGAAATAGCTCTGAATGTAGGAGATCACCAAAATCAGGACGCCTAACAGAACCATGATCTTAATGGTATCGTAAAAGAAGAATTGAATACTGCCGCCCAACCGGCTGACTGGGTCCAGACCGCAGCTCTCCACCACGCTGCCGATCAGCCGGTTCAGCCACTTCATGCCAAGGACTTCATTCTGAAAGAAATCCCACGCTGTCTGCATATCTGCTGCCTCGCTTTCCACTTAATATCAAAAAAATTCGATTTGGCTCTTCTGTAAAAAGCCATCGCCCTATAGGGATGGCTTTTCGCGGAATCCGCAACAGCTTTCGCACCCAGACTCTGTCTCCGTTACCGCGGTGATGGTTCTCAGCAGATCAATCGCAGCCGCGCTGCCCCGTCTGCTGATCCGGTAATAGGTCCATTTTCCTTCCTCCCGGCTGGTCACAATGCCGGATTCACACAGAATCTTCATGTGATAAGAGAGGGACGACTGAGGCATCTCCATTTCCTCAATCAGCACACAGGCACATTTCTCCCCGCCGTGCAGAAGCTCCAGAATCCGCTGCCGGCGCTCGTCGCAGAGCGCCTTGAACACCTTTGCTCTCTCTTCGTAGATCGTGGCCATGCATTCACCTCAAATCAATTTTTCTTGATCTATTCTACTCCTCAAATCAAGTTCTGTCAATATGTTCTTGCCCGCCTGACTGATGTTTCAAAAAAGACAGCCGCAGGATGCAGCTCCCGCAGCTGTCTCTTCTGTTGTATGTCTGGCTGTCATGCCTCATGGCCCAGATCGGCCATATTGGCGGAGGCCATCCGCTTCATAGGCCGGATCAGCAGCACGCAGACCAGAATGGTCAGGACATCAGCCGCCGGCTGAGCGAAATAGATGCCGGTCACGCCCAGCAGCCCCGGAAGGGTCAGAATAAAGGGCACATAGAACAGGCCTTGACGGATAAGGGAAAGAAACAGACCCATCTTGGCCGAACCGATGGTCTGGAAGGTGATCGTCATCATATAGCACAGTCCAAAGGCAGGATACAGGGCCACCTGGGAGATGAGCAGCCATTTTCCAAACTCCACCACCACCGGATTGCGGTTGAACAGCAAAATCAGCGGCCTGGACAGCAGGATATAGACGGCGGCAACCAGCACGGTCAGCAGCAGCGCACCTTTCAGGGCAAAGCGCACGGAATCGTGAAAGCGCTTTTCATTTCTGGCGCCGAAGGCATAGGAGGCCACCGGCTGATAGCCCTGCATAAAGCCCATGATCACATAGCAGCCGATGAGGATCAGCCGCTGCACCACGCCGTAGGCGGCAATGATCAGATCGGAATCCGGCAGCGGCTTTGCCGCGATATTGGTCAGCGAGGTCGCCACCGCCAGACAGATCTGGATAACGGCGGTGGGAATACCAATGGCCACCACCGACCAGAGGAATTTTCCGGTCAGCCTGAAATAGCGGGGCTTGACCTTGATGATGGAGCGTCCGCTCAGATAGAAGCCGCTCAAGATGAGGAAGGTCACACACTGAGAGATAGTGGTGGCGAGGGAGGCGCCCCCCACCCCCAGGTTCAGGCCCCAGGAGAACATAAAGACCGGATCCAGCAGCACATTCAGCGCGGCACCGGTAATCACAGCGATAGAGGAGATCTTCACCGAGGACTCCGCCCGGGCGGCGCAGTTCATGCTCTGGGCGGGCAGATTGAACAGGGCGGCAATAAACATCCAGAAGGCGTACTGCTTCGCCTGGGGGAGCACGACCTCCGACGCGCCGAAGGTGCGCATCAGCGGCTCAATAAACAGGATGCCCAGGACGCACAGCGCGACGCCGATCAGCATGGAGAAGGTGACAATGGTGGTCACCGTCTGGTTGGCCCCCTCCCTGTCATTGGCCCCCAGCTGCCGCCCGGCGAGCACTGCCGCGCCTGCCGCAAAGATATTCTCAATGGAGACCATAATGAGCAGCAGGGGCAGCGTAACGCCTACCGCAGCCAGAGCGTTGTCATCCTCCAGCATGCCGATATAGGCCGTATCCACAATATTGTAGACTGCCTTGGCCAGCAGGGCCAGCGTAGCCGGAATAGCCAGGCTGACAATCGCCTTGGAGGGCGCCGCCGTAGAGAGCAGGGACTCCTGCCCTGCAGTTTGCTTGTGCTTCATCTCAGTCACCCAATACCCCGTACAGCAGGACATCCAGCTGACGGCGGCACCTTTCTTCATATTCCCGCAGAATCTGTTCCACGGATTCACCCTCATTGCAGTCCATCCGGAAGCGGCTGTGGAAGAAATCCATATACAGCCGGAAGTCCTCCACGATGGCAGAGACGGACAGCCCCGGCCGAAGTGACCTGTCCTGCAGCAGCGCAGTCAGCACAGCAATGTTCAGCGTGTCAAATCTGCTGCGGCAGTCAGAAATCTGCCGGGTGAGATGGGCCGGAGGATTCAGCACCGCACCGGCAAAAATCCCCTGGCAGTCAGGATGGGCCGCAAAAAAGCGCAGACGGGCGTCAAAATAGTGTCGGAGCCGCTCCTCCGGAGGACCAAAGCACTGCTCCATCTCCCCCTGCAGCCAATCCGCCGCCTGATCAAAGCAGGTGCGCACGCACAGTAGATAGATCTCATCCTTGTCCCTGAAATAGTGGTAGACGATTCCCTTTGAGATGCCCTTTTCGGCGCAGACCGTGCTCAATGACGCGCCCTCATAGCCCTTTTGGGAAAATTCCTCCAGGGACGCATTCAGAATGCGCTGCCTGGACAATGCATTTTTTTCTTCCCGTTTCATAACTGCCTCCAAAAACAGACCGGTCGGTCTGTTTACTAGCATAGCACAAACAGACTGACCGGTCAATATTTTCTCTTCCTTTTTCAGCGGAACCCACGGCAAAAAAATGGAGCAAACGAAATACGTTTGCTCCAAAATGAATTGGATTGATCATATTGATACGGTTTCAAAAAGGTTTCATAGGGTTTCAACTTATGTGAAACCCTCATATGTAAAAATGAAACCCTCCGCACAAAAGTTAAACCCTATGTTATCAGAGTATTTCATCGGGCATTGGGTGTTCATTTCCAGCACTGTCCCGTTCTTTTGAAGAACTTATTTCAACAAACTCTAAATGTTCCTCATCAAATTTCCAGTGTATATCAGGAAACCAGCTATTCATTAAGCTTGAATATTTCTTAATTAAAGAAATCAGCATATCAGATGAAAAAACTAAAGATAGGGACTCAATATGGCTTTCGAAAGCGATCTTGCGGGTATCTTCAATAGCATCATACTTATACGTTTTGTTTTCTGAATATAACCAATGTCCCTTTATCACTTTCGCTCTTCTGTAGTGCCAATTATTTGCATTGATTTCTCGATTTTTCAATTCACATTTCCTGGAACAGGATTTGAATATTTCTTTAATTACTTCAAAAAACAATTCGTCGATAGTTTGGACAGAGACTATAGCAGTTCTTCTGCCAAAATCGGTTTCAGCGGTAATAGACAGTCCCTCAATACGATTGTACGTATTAAGCTCTTTCAATGAAACTATTCCAATATGCCGAACGGTAGAAACCCTTATACCACAAGGCTTTTTGAGTATAGAAAAAGCACGATGGTTTCGTATCAAAACCATCGTGCTGATCTGGCGGAGTAGGAGGGATTCGAACCCTCGAGCCGCTTTTGACGACTACACGATTTCCAATCGTGCCCGTTATGACCACTTCGATACTACTCCATATTCACTTTTGCCGCCCGTCCTACGGGCTCATCAGCAACATCGAATATTATAGCAGAAAAAATCCGTTCGTCAAGGGGGGATATGGATTTTTTTCAGAAATTCTGCCGTCTCCCCGTCGGTCGCCCCTCCGGACGAAATTTGACGGGCAAACGCCCTTTCCACGGCGTCTGTTTTCAATTATAATGGGGGAAAACCAGTGCAGCCGCCGGTTCTCACCGGCGGCGCAGACAGGAGTCAGCTATGAAAACCCTTTATCTGGAATGTAATATGGGGGCGTCCGGAGATATGCTCTCCGCCGCCCTGCTGGAGCTTCACCCCGATCCGGAGGACTTTGTCCGGCGTCTCAATCATCTGGGTCTGCCCGGAGTGGTCTTCTGCCGGGAGCCCTCGGTGAAATGCGGCATCACCGGCACCCATCTGTCGGTCACCGTCCACGGCGAGGAGGAGCAGAGTCAGGACGTCCCTGCCCATGAGACACACAGCCACACCCACAGCCATCCCCACGACCACGGCGAGGGGCATCACCATCACCACACTCTGGCGGAGATTACCCACCTCGTCTCCCACCTCTCCCTGCCCCAGCCGGTGCGGAACAATATCCTGGCCGTCTATCAGCTGCTGGCCCAGGCGGAGGGCCACGTCCACGGAAAATCGGTGGAGGAGATTCACTTCCACGAGGTGGGCGCTCTGGACGCAGTAGCCGACATCACCGCGGTCTGCCTGCTGCTCCATGAGCTGAATCCAGAGCGGATTGCAGCCTCCCCAGTGCAGGTGGGCAGCGGCCAGGTACACTGTGCCCACGGCATCCTTCCGGTACCTGCTCCCGCAGCCGCCTGGCTGCTCCAGGGGATTCCCACCTACAGCGGAGCGATTCAGGGGGAGCTGTGCACCCCCACCGGCGCCGCTCTGCTGCGCCATTTCGTCCAGTTCTTCGGCCCCCAGCCGGTAATGCAGGTGGAGCACATCGGCTACGGCATGGGCGCCAAGGACTTTCCCCAGGCCAACTGTCTCCGGGCCATGCTGGGAGAGACCCCTGAGGAGGCGGAGTCCGTCTGCGAGCTGCGCTGCAATCTGGACGATATGACGCCGGAGGCCCTGGGCTTTGCCATGGAGCGGCTGCTGGAGGCGGGGGCATTGGACGTCTTCACCACCCCCGTCGGCATGAAAAAGTGCCGTCCCGGGGTGCTGCTCACCGTCCTGTGCCGGGAACACCAGCGGGAGGAGCTGCTCCGGCTGCTCTTCCTCCACACCACCACCCTGGGCGTCCGGGCGTCGGTGTGCAGTCGCTATGTTCTGACCCGCCGCACCAGGCTGGCGGAGACGGAGGCCGGCTCCGTCCGCATCAAGCAGGTCTCCGGCTGGGGCGTCTGCCGGGAGAAACCGGAATATGAGGATCTGGCCCGGATCGCCCGGGCGCAGGGCTGCTCCCTGGCTCAGGCAGAGGCCCTGGTACAGAGCAAAAGACAAGCAGATTCAGATACAAATTGACGTGACAAAGGGGCGGGCCCATAAGGGTCCGCCTCCTGCGTATCGGGAAAGGCAGACACACTCGGATATCATCCGCATTTTTGTACGATTCCTTATTCCACCATCCGCTCCATTCACTCTGACGGAAAAAGCCGTCTTTTTTAGCAGACAAATGTCCGAATTTAACCCTTGACGCTTAATGCAAAAATGGTTATGCTGAAAAAAAGAGGTGATTGATGTGAAACATGAAGTGACCACAATGAATACCAAAAGGACCCTGGCCGCCTCGCTGAAAAAGCTTCTGGCGGAAAAACCCTGCTCCAAAATCACGGTGAGCGAGTTGGTTCAGGACTGCGGACTCAACCGCAAGACCTTCTACTATCATTTTTCCGACCTCACAGCCCTGATGAAATGGATGTTTGAACAGGAGGCTGTGGAGGTATTCAAGCAGTTCGACCTGCTGACAGACTGCGAAAAGGCGATCAACTTCGTCATCGACTATGTGGACTCCAACACCCATATCATCAATTGCATTTACGACTCCATGGGGCACGACTGCATGAAGCAGTTTCTGTTTGATGACTTTTACGGCATCACCCGCACGGCCATCGACAGCGTAGCTGTGCAGTTGGACGTCCGTCTGTCCGAGGACTTTCTCCAGTTTCTCAGCCGGTTTTACTCGGAGGCCATGGCCGGTACTCTGATCGACTGGTTCCAGAACCGGCTGACCCTGAAGCGGGAGGATGTTGTAAGCAATCTGGTGCTGATCTTCCGCCATTCGCTGCCCCATCTGCTGCGGGCCCAAGCGGAAGTGGAGCGGCAGAATTAAGTCCTCTGAATTTTCCCCGGACCCTTGACAGGCCGGCCTCCATCCCCCAAAATGGGGGCATATGCAGCCGGGCGGGGCATCCAGGCCGCCGCTCCGGAGGGAGGTCTTTTTATCATGTCTGACAAGCACATCCTGTTTCCGAAGGATTTTGTATGGGGTGCCGCCACTTCCTCTTATCAGATTGAGGGCGGCTGGGACGCCGACGGCAAGGGTCCCAGCATCTGGGACAATTTCTGCCACACACCGGGAAAAATTCACAACGGTGAGACCGGTGATCTGGCCTGCGACCACTACCACCGGTTCCGGGAGGATGTGGCGCTGATGCGGGAGCTGGGCATCCAATCCTACCGCTTCTCCATCAACTGGCCCCGGGTCCTGCCCCAGGGGGATGGCGAGGTGAATCCGGCGGGTCTCGCCTTTTACAGCGATCTGGTGGACGCGCTTCTGGAGGCGGGTATTCAGCCCTGTGTCACCCTCTACCACTGGGAGCTGCCCCTGGCCCTGCACCGCAGAGGCGGCTGGCTGAATCCGGAGACATCCAGAGCGTTTGGCCATTTTGCCGCCGTCATCGCCAAGGCCTTTGACGGGCGGGTGCATCAGTACATCACCCTGAACGAGCCCCAGTGTTCCACCGGTCTGGGCTATGACACCGGCGTTCACGCTCCCGGCTGCAAGGCAGATCCTCTGACCCAGGCCGCCGTGGCCCATCATCTTCTGCTTGCCCATGGCTACGCCGTCCAGGCCCTGCGAGAAAACAGTTCCGGCCCTGTCCAGGTGGGCATCGCTTCCACTGGCTCCATCTTCTATCCCAGTGAGAACACCCCGGAAAACCGGGCCCTGGCCTATGAGGCCACTTTCTGTCCCGGCAATCATTGGACCTTCTCCCACAGCTGGTTCCTCGATCCGGCGATTCTGGGCCATTATCCCACAGAGGGTCTGCCTCAGCCTCTGGCGGAGTTTGTCGCCTCGGTGCCCCAGGCGGAGCTGGATCAAATCCGTCAGCCCCTTGATTTTCTCACCGCCAACGTCTATTCCGGCGACGAACTGGACGCGGGCGGCAATCCGGTGCCCCGGCCCACCGGCTGGCCCCGGACTGCGCTGCGCTGGTCGGTCTCTCCGGAGTCCCTCCATTACGGCCCCGCCTTTCTCTATCAGCGCTACGGCCTGCCCCTCTACATCTCGGAAAACGGCCAGTCCTGCAACGACCGGGTCTTCCTGGATGGCAAGGTCCACGACCCTGACCGGATCGACTACCTCCAGCGGTATCTCATCGCCTTACACGCCGCGCTGGAGGAAGGTGTGCCTGTCCGGGGATACTATCACTGGAGCCTGATGGACAACTTTGAGTGGCACTCCGGCTATGACGACCGGTTTGGTCTCATCTTCGTAGACTACGCCAACGGCCTGCAGCGGATTCCCAAGGATTCCTTCTACTGGTATCAGGCGCTGATTCGGAACAACGGCTGGAGCTGACTGTGTTTCAAGGGAGAACAACGATGACCTACTTTTTGACCAGCAGCCCCTGCGTGGAGGGGGTGTCTCTCCTCAACCCGGCCAACGGCTTTGTGGAGGAGCTGTGCAGGGCGATTCCCGCGCCCTGCCGCGCCCTTTTCATCTGCTCTGACCCGGACAACGCCGCTTTTACCGACCGGCACGCCGGAGACATCCGGGACAGCTTTGAAGCTTCCGGCTTTGTGTTTACATCCTACACCATTCTGGACGGGCGGAATGCCCAGCTGGCCCCTTCCCTCGTCCGGGCAGCGGAGCTGATCCTCCTGGCCGGGGGACATGTCCCCACCCAGAATCGGTTTTTTGCTGAAATTCACCTGCGGGAGCTGCTGCGGGGCTTTGCGGGCATTGTCGTGGGCATCAGCGCGGGCACTATGAACAGCGCCGGTCTGGTCTATGCCCAGCCGGAGCTGCCAGGCGAGTCCTGCTCGGCGGACTACCGGCGCTTTCTGCCCGGCCTGGATATCACCGGCGCCATGATTCTGCCCCATTATCAGAAGACCCGGCATTTTCAGCTGGATGGCCTGCGTCTGTTCGAGGATATTACCTATTCAGACAGCATGGGCCGGAAATTCTACGCTTTGCCGGACGGCAGCTATCTGCTGGGCCGGAACGGCAAAGAGGAGCTGCGGGGAGAGGCTTACCTGATTCAGGATGGAGTACTGACACAGATTGGCCGGAAAAACGGCATTTTTCTGCTAACGCCGTAATCGCACATAAAAAGCAAAAAAGCCGCCGCGTACACCCGTTTTGCGTGTACGCGGCAGCCTTTTATACGTTATTTTTCAGCTCAGTTGGTAAAGCCGTAGTCGTTCTCTTCCTCAGCGGGAGCCTCCGGTGCCTCAGGAACGGGCTCTTCCGCGGAAGTAGACGCCTCGGCCTCGGGGGCGGGAGCCGGCTCCTCAGAGGGGGCCTCCTCCGGCACCTCGCCGGCCTCCACCTCAATCTCAACCTCCACATCGGGAGCGATCTTGATTTCAGCGATCTTGGCGTTGTTGGCGGCAATGGCAGCCTGGATGTCGGCAATCAGGGCGCAGGCGGCGGAATAAGCCTCCTCCGGCTGGGCGCCGTGGTCAGCGAAGTAGAGCTTGCCCAGCTCCACATAGGCGGCCCGCAGGTTGCTCTCTTCCTTCACGTTGGCGGCCCGCAGCTTGGCGACAGCGGCCAGCTGGATGCTCTTGTCCACGCCGGTCTGGGCCATATTCAGGCCGGTCTGGCCCAGGTCCATAACCTTTTTCTTCAGCTCATCCACATTGAATGTCATAATAAATTCCTCCTTGTGCGTTCGGTATCCGGGATGGTTTCATTCTACGTTCTATTATTTGAAATTGCAAGGCGTTTTTGCTTTTTTTATTGTTTTTTAATTATCTAATCAGACTTTCTTCACATTTTCAACCGTTTTCGAACAAATCACTCCGTCTCCATCCGGCGCGGATCCAGTCCGGACCAGCCGGAGGGCTCCATGGCGTTGAGCCGTCGGACATCCTCCTCTGACAGGGCGATCCGGAACACGTCCAGATTCTCCCCCATCCGCTCCGGCGAGCTGCTCTTGGGCAGAGGCTGTACCCCGTTTTCCAGGGCAAACCGGATACAGAGCTGCGCCGGCGAGAGGCCGTATTTCTCCGCCAGCTCCACCACCAGCGGATGCTCCAGCACCCGGCGGCGGCCCATGGGGCTCCAGGCCTCTACCAGCGTTCCGTGGGCCCGGCACCAGTCCAGCACCCGAGGCTGATTCCAGCCCGGATGGTACTCGATCTGGTTCACCATGGGGCAGATCTCCGCCGTCTCCAGCAGGGCGTCCAGATGCTCCGGCAGAAAGTTGGAGATGCCGATGGCCCGGACGCGACCCGCCCGGTACAGCTCCTCCAATGCCCGCCAGCTCCCGGCGTTGTGCTGCTTCCAGTCCGGATCGCTCCAGGGCACCCGGGGCCAGTGAAGCAGGTAGAGATCCAGGTACTCCACCCCCAATCGCCGGCAGGAGCGCTCAAAGGCGGCCAGGATGTTTTCATAGCCCATCTCGTCCCGCCAGGCCTTGGAGGTGAGCAGCAGATCCTCCCGGGGGATTCCGGAGCGGCGGATGCCCTCTCCCACTGCCTCCTCATTGCCATAGAAAGACGCGGTATCCAGCAAGCGATAGCCCGCCTCCAGGGCCTGGGTCACCACCCGGGCGCCTTCCTCACCCTCTGTCTTATAGGTACCGTAGCCCACCTTGGGCAGCCTCAGCCCATTGGACAGAATATATTCTTCCATATTACTGCTCCTCGCTTCCCTTGCCTCCGGTACGGAAGTGGTCGCACCAGTCGCACAGAGGGCAGCACTCGCACATGGCCCGGCGGGCAGTGCACACCTCCCGGCCAAAGAGCACCAGCCGGTGGCAGAAGTTATTGGATTCCTCCGGAGGCAGAACCTCCCGAAGCTGCTCCTCTACCTTTTTTGGGTCTTTCGTGCCGTCGGTCAGGCCCAGCCGTCCGGAGATGCGGATGCAGTGGGTGTCCGCCACCACCACTCCCGGCGTCTGGAACACATCCCCCTGGATGAGATTGGCCGTCTTGCGGCCCACACCGGGGAGCCGGAGCAGATCCTCCATCTCTCCCGGAACCTTGCCGCCGTATTCCGTCAGCAGCATTCTGGCGCAATTCACCAAATCCCGGCTCTTGCCCCGGAAAAAGCCGCAGGAGTGAATATACTGCCCCACCTCCTCCGGATCAGCCCCAGCAAAGGCCTCCAGGGTGGGGAACCGCTCAAACAGGGCGGGGGTCACCTTGTTCACCCGCTCGTCGGTACACTGGGCAGAGAGCCGGACGGCAAAGAGCAGCTCATAATCCTTCTCATATTGGAGCGAGCACAGGGAATCCGGATACCGCTCTTTCAGGGCGTTCACAATCGCCCAGACTTCAGTTTGTGTTTTCAGGGAGTGCCACCTCCTTATTTTCTCCTATTTTAACACAACAGGCCGGAGAATTCGACCCCTAACCCTCAAAATCCACAATTGCCTTTTTCCGGCGCTCTGGTATAATGGTAACAGAGACAAACGTGCGCCCATCACGGACGCAATGTATTGTGTAAAGGAGAATGCAGAATGGTTCAGGAACTGATTTCTTTCCTCAAGCTGGCCGACCCTCAGGTAGGCGAGGCAGTTGAGCTGGAGCTGGCTCGCCAGCGCCGGAATATTGAGCTGATCGCTTCGGAGAACATTGTCTCTGAGGCAGTCATGGCGGCGGCCGGCTCCGTCCTCACCAACAAGTACGCCGAGGGCTATCCCGGCCACCGGTACTACGGCGGCTGCCAGTGCGTGGACATTGTGGAGGATCTGGCCCGGGATCGGGCCAAGGAGCTGTTCGGCGCCAAGTTCGCCAACGTCCAGGCCCACTCCGGCGCCCAGGCCAACTACGCCGCCTACCGGGCCCTGTGCAATGTGGGCGACACTGTCATGGGCATGCGGCTGGATCAGGGCGGTCACCTGACCCACGGCTCTCCGGTCAACTTCTCCGGCAAGGACTACAAGATGGTCTCTTACGGCCTGGACGTCAACACCGGACGCATCGACTATGATCAGGTGCGGGATCTGGCCAAGCAGTATCAGCCCAAGATGATCATCGCCGGCGCCTCCGCCTATCCTCGGGCCATCGACTTCAAGGTCTTCGCCGACATCGCCCACGAGGTGGGCGCCTACCTGATGGTAGATATGGCCCACATCGCCGGTCTGGTGGCCGGAGGGCAGCACATGTCCCCTGTCCCCTACGCCGACATTGTCACCACCACCACCCACAAAACCCTCCGGGGCACCCGGGGCGGCCTGATTCTCACCAACGATGAGGTCATCGCCAAGAAGGTGAATTCCGCCATCTTCCCGGGCAGCCAGGGCGGCCCCCTGATGCACATCATCGCCGCCAAGGCGGTAGCCCTGGGCGAGGCCCTCAAGCCTGAGTTCAAGGAGTATGCCGCCCAGATCGTCAAGAACGCCAAGGCCATGGCAGACGCCATTCTGGCCGGAGGGCTGGATCTGGTCTCCGGCGGCACCGACAACCACCTGATGCTGGTAGATCTCCGGCCCGCCCACCTCACCGGCAAGGTGATGGAGACCCGGCTGGACGAGGTGTTCATCACCGCCAACAAGAACGCCATCCCCGATGACCCGGAGAAGCCCTTTGTCACCTCCGGTCTCCGGCTGGGCACCCCCGCCGTCACCACCCGGGGCTTTGACGAGGCGGACTGCGCCCTGGTAGGCCAGCTCATCTGCCAGACCGCCATGGAGTACGACACCAAGGCCGACCAGATCCGGGAGGCTGTGGTGGCCCTCACCGACAAGCACCCCATCTACTGCTGAGCTTGACTCTATCCGCACAATCCCCTGGATCGTCGATCCAGGGGATTTTTCTTTGTCCCAGTGCGCGTTTTTCCCTGTATCTTCCTCCCAATTCTGGGGAATACTGGAGGCAAACCATCACTGGAGTGTGACTGCTATGAAACGTTTGCTTTCCCTTTCCCTGACCTTTTCCCTGCTGCTCGCTCTGTCCCTCCGCCCCGCTGCCGCTTTCTGGCCCTTTGGAGAGAAGGAGCCGCCGGTACAGGAGGACGTTCTGGTCAGCACGGTGGTAGGCGAGCCCTATGTCTTCTCCCTTGAGGACTTCTCCCCCGACGGGGAGACGGCGGAGTGCTACCTGATCTCCGGCCTGCCGGAGGCCCAGGTAGGCGTGCTGCAGATTGGGGCCATGCTGGTGGAGGAGGGCAGCGGCGTAGCCCGGGACGCCCTCTCCGGTCTCACCTGGTATCCCCTGGAAGACAGCGTCCGGGAAATCTCCTTCCAGGTCTCCCCCATGACTGACGGCCTCACCGGCGAGCCCGCCACCGTCACCGTCCAATTTCTCACCAGTGAGAACCAGGCTCCCGAAGTTCATCCGCTCACCCTCTCCACCTATCGGAGCAGCCCGATCTCCGGCACCCTGTCCGCCGAAGACCCGGAGGGGGATGAACTGACCTATCTCCTGCTGTCCCAGCCGGAGCATGGAGAGGTCACCCTGGAGGATCCG
The DNA here is from genome assembly GCA_051866815.1 of Candidatus Onthomonas sp. Lineage (GTDB taxonomy): Bacteria > Bacillota > Clostridia > Oscillospirales > Oscillospiraceae > Onthomonas. The sequence goes on from JBJDXS010000004.1 coordinate 126,788, forward strand.
GCCGCCGGTACCTTCACCTACACCCCCGGGAAAAAGGCAGGCAGCTTTACCTTCACCTGGCTGGCCCGGGACTGCCACGGCAACCGCTCCCTCCCCGCCACGGTGACGCTCACAGTTGACAAGGAGGAGGCCACCGTGACCTATGCCGATCTGGGCACATTTTCCCTCAGCTACGACGCCTCCCGGCTGGCACAGGAGGGAATCTATGTGGGGCCGGAGCTGGACGGACAGTATTGCTTCTATCCGGAGCAGGTTCTGACCCGCAGCGAGTTTCTCGTGCTGGCCCTCCGGGTGGCGGGGATCTCCCCCCTCTCGGCTGACGCCGTCACCGGCTTCTCTGACGACAGCCAGATTCCCACCTGGGCCAAGCCCTATGTAGCCGCCGCCTGGCAGGAGGGGCTGATCAACGGCCGTTCCGTGGAGGACGGGCAGCCCGCCTTCTGTCCCAATGAGCTGATCACCCCCGCCGAGGCAGCCGTACTGCTCAACCGGATTCTCCCCCTCTCCGACGTGACGGCAGAGGTCTTCGCCCCCGCCTCCGCCGGGAGCTGGGCGGGACAGGCAGTGGCCAACCTCTGCTCCGCAGGTCTTCTCTCCCAGGGGCAGGCCCTGGAATCCACCCTCACCCGGGGCGAAGCAGCCCGGCTGCTCTGCGGCGTGCTGAACCGGCTCTCCTGAAACCCATCCCCAGAGTTGCGCAGTAATTTGCGCAACTCTTTTTTATGTTTCACTTCATCGCCCCTGTTGATTTTACCAATTTATCCCTTATCTTCTTGTGCAGATTGCGCTTTTTGTGTATTATAGCTAAATTCTATTTGTGTTTAAAATGGAAAAGAGCTATACTGAAGTTGAAAATTGTTCCGTTTTCGTCTGATGTACGGCTTGGCGGCAATCTGTTGGACAACCGCTTGCCCGAGCCGGATATGTGAATTCAAAAAGAAGGAGCTGACTGAAATGAAGCAAAAAACAGGTGTCAGGATCAGGCGATGGCTTTCCCTGATTCTGGCGACGGCAATGGCACTCTCCCTTGCAGTCACCGGGGCGTGGGCGGAGGATACCGACAGCTATGCCGTCAGTGTCACTGCCAGCACGACGGAGGTTCAAGCGGGCGATACCGTGACTTTGACCGCCACCGTCACTAAGAACGATGTGGAGGTCACCAATCTGGCTGCTGAGGGCCTCTATCTGTGGTGGTGGACGGACTCCTGGAACGCTCATGTGGACGGCAATAGCGATGCTGTTTACAGCAATTATGACGATAACAGCGGGCATTCTTTGGTTGCTGATGTGACGCTGCCCAGCACAGGCACCTATTACATTGCAGCTGAGTTGAAGGATGCCAGCAACAGTCTGGCCGTATCTTATACCACCTTCCAGGTTTCCGAGGCTCCTGTGGCGCTGACCGACATCCCGTTGGAAAACGGCGATTTTGAAAGCGGCACCGCCAACTGGACGCTGAGCGGGTTCTCTGAGGTAAAGACGGATGAATGGGCCGCTAACAACAAGACTAACATGCTGAATCTTTGGCTCTCTGACGACGAAGCGGTTGAGGCCTCTGCCGCTTATACCGCCACCCTGACCGCCGGCACCTATCAGTTCGGCTTTGATCTGTCCGGCGCTGATATGGACAGCGGCCTGAGCTATACCGTCACTGCCGGCGACACAGTGCTGGTCTCCGGCTCCGAAACCTACACCACCACCGGTTGGGATGTGTGGGCCACCTACGCCACCGATACGTTCACCCTGACGGAGGACACCGAGGTCACCTTTGCCCTCTCCGGCACTGTTCCGTTGAAATACTGGGGCTATCTGGACAACCTGACCCTGAAGGGCACCGGCTCTGTGGTGGAGGCTGACACCTCTGTGGAGGCCAAGATCAATGTTGAAAAGGTTTCCAATCTGCCCAACGACTTTATCATGGGCATGGATATCTCCTCTGTTGTCTCTGAGTTCAAAAGCGGCGTGACCTACAAGGACTTTGACGGCAACACCATTGACAATGTCACCGACTTCTGCAAGTTCCTGGCAGAGTGCGGCGTGACCCATATCCGTGTCCGTGTCTGGAATGATCCCTTCGATGCCAGCGGCAACGGCTACGGCGGCGGCAACAGCGATGTGCGTACCGCGGTACAGATTGCCCAGGGCTGTGCGGAAGCGGGCCTGAAGCTGCTGGTGGACTTCCACTACTCCGACTTCTGGGCCGATCCCGGCAAGCAGCAGACTCCCAAGGCCTGGGCGGGCTACTCTCTGGAGCAAAAGGCAGAGGCCATTCAGAGTTTCACCACCCAGTCTCTCCAGGAGATTGCCGCCACTGGCGCTGAAATTGACATGGTTCAGGTGGGCAATGAAACCACCAGCAGCTTTGTGGGCGAGACGGGGGCAGCAAATATGTGTACCCTGTTCAGCGCCGGTTCTGCCGCCATTCGGAACTTTGACTCCTCCATCAAGGTCGTCATTCATGTCACCAACCCCGAAAAGTCCCGCATGACGGAATGGGCAGCTAACCTGAGCGCCAACAATGTGGACTACGATATTCTGGCCACCTCCTATTACCCCTACTGGCACGGCACCCTGGACAACCTGAAGAGCCAGTTCCAAGCGGTGCGGGAGACCTACGGCAAGGACGTCATGGTGGCAGAGACCAGCTACGCCTTTACTCTGGACGATACCGATGGCCACGACAATACCGTCCGGGTGGGCAGCAACGACAGCGGGTTCAGCTATTCCTTTACCCCCCAGGGCCAGGCGGAGTGCATCCGGGACATCATCGCCGCCGTCAACGATGTGGGCGGTCTGGGCGTCTTCTACTGGGAGTCCGCCTGGATCACGGTGGGCGACACCACCGGTCTCACTGGCGACGAGTACGATGCACAGGTTGCGACCAACAAGGCCATTTGGGAGCAGTTCGGCTCCGGCTGGGCCTCCAGCTTTGCCGCCGAGTACGATCCCAAGGACGCTGGCACATATTACGGCGGCTCCGCCGTGGATAACCAGGCCATGTTTGCCGCCAATGGTTCCCCCCTTGAAAGCATCAATGTCTGGAAGTATGTGCGAACCGGCTCTGTGTCCAACACCATTTCTGTGGAGGGCATCGCCGCTCCTGCGGAGACCATTGAGACAGGCGGCACTTATACCCTGCCCGAGACGGTCACCGTAACCTACAGCAGCGGCTCCGTGGAAGAATCGGTTGTCTGGACGGAAGATGACATCAGCGCCATCGATGTAAATCAGGTTGGTACTTATGTGGTAAACGGCAGCGTCACCCTGTCCAAAGAGGTTAGCTCCGGGGACTACGCTGGTCAGAGTACAGCAGCCGTCACTTATACCCTGACGGTGAAGGAGGCCAACCTGATCGGGGACGATTGGAGCTTTGAAAACGGTTCTGACAACTTCTCCGGCCTCGACTCCACTGGCAAAGGAATTGACGGTGAGACGCCCTATGACGGCAGCAAGTGCCTGCACTGGTATCTGTCGCAGGGAGGAACCGGTATTGTCACCTACAAGGGTGCCAACAAGAACGGGATCACGCTGGAGCCCGGCACTTACACCTTTGAGTGCATGGCGCAGGGCGCAGCAAATGACACTGTGGCTCTGAAGGTTTTGAAGCATGACAGCGATACTGTTATCGCCGCCGGCGAGTCTGTCGCGCTGGCAGACTGGAAGAACTGGGCAGTCCCCACGGTCAGCTTTACCATCGCAGAGGCCACTACAGTCGACCTTCAGATGGAAATAGGCATTCAGGCCGGCGGTTGGGGCACCATCGATTGCATGTATCTCCATCAGCACGGGCAGCTTACCTGCAAGGACAACGAGGACGGCACTCATACCATCTCCTGTAGCTGCGGCGCAGTGCTGAAAACGGAAGCCTGCAGCCTGCTCCCCGTCTCCGCCTTCGATATGACGGAGGATCAGGACGCTTACATTCTCTATCGCTGTGTCTGCGGCGCGGAGGAGACCGTCTCTCTGACCGCCCAGATTCAGGGACTCCCGGACAGCATTTCCCTCCAGCTGGGCCGCAGCGTCAATCTGGTGGCCAGTTTCACTGCCGGAGAGCTGCCTGAGGGCGTCACCTGCCAGAGCGTCTATACCAGCAGCGACACCAAGGTGCTCCGGGTATCGGATCAGGGCCGGCTCATTCCATTGCGCAAGGGTCGCTGTGAGCTCACCTATTCCGTCCAGGCTACCGTACCTCTGGCCGACGGCAGCCAGACTGTGGTCATTGCTCAGAAGACGGTGCCCGTCACCGTCTCCATAACGCCGGTCGGCTGGCCGGCGGAAACGCCCGGCCTCCGTCCTCCCTGCACCGGGTGGCCTCCCATAAGTTGGCCCTTCCCCATCTGCCAGAGGGTGTGAACGCCTGGCACAGTGCAAGTGAATTTCTGATTTCGTCAGACCGGCCCGCGCTCCCTGTTGGAAGCGCGGGCCGGTCTTTCCCTGTTTATTCCGATGTCAGTTCCGCCACCGTCTCCTGGTAGGTGTCATAGTCATAGAGCTGGTTGAGTACCTCCAGCAGGCCGTTTGCGGTGAGCCGCTGGGGCAGGCCCAGCTTTTTCTTCAGGGCGTCCCGCCGCAGGCTGCTGTCCGGAGCGCCGGTGAGGCCGTCCCGGAAAAAGTCCGCTTTGGTGATGCTCCTGCCATGCTCTGTCTGTGGGGCCGCCTCGTCCAGGATGGTGGCTCCCGCCTGCCGGAGGGCGGTCTCCAACACCTGGGGAGACATGCCCTCCACCCCCAGCTTGCCCTCCTTGCCAGGCTTGCGCTTGCGACGTTCCTTGCCATAGCAGTCGGGAATATAGGCCTGCTTCAGCTGCTCCGGGGGCAGGACGCCCTTCAAATGGTTCCGGATGACAAAGCCCGCCCCGTCGCTGTCAGTGAGCAGAATCAGTCCCCGGCTTTGGGCCAGCCGGCGCAGCAGCTCAGTTTTCTCCCGGTCCTTGAAGATGGCAAAGCCGTCGGTAGGGATGATCAGGGCGTCCACCAGTTGGGAGAGGGTATTTTTGTCATACCGGCCCTCCACCACGATGGCCTCTTTGATTCTCAGCACCCTTACCTCCCCTTTCCTGCATTGGCCAGGGTGAGCAGCAGCTCGGAGAGCACCTCTGCCCCGTCCCGGCCGCCCAGCTTCAGGGCGAGATCGGCGTTTTGAACCTCCTTCACCGCCATGCGGCACCAGGAGAGGGGATACCGCCGGGCGGTCTGCATCAGCTTTTTCGCCTGCCAGTCCCCCCGCATGCCCCAGAGCTGCATCAGGTAGGAAGCCCCCCGCTTGTTCTCCAGAGCCAGCCGGGCGCTCCAGATCTGACGGAGCTGGCGGCCCACGGCGGCCAGAATGTAAATGGGCTCCTCCCGCATCCGCAGCAGCTCTCCCAGCAGGCTCATGGCCTGGTTGTAATCGCCGGCGCCGATGGCGTCGGTCATCTGAAAGGCCCGGGCGTCCAGCACCGGGTCACAGACGGCGTCAATATCCTTTCGGGTCACCGTTTTGCCCCGGGCATAGGCGCCCGCCTTATCCACCTCACCTCCCAGGTTGGTCATGAGACCGCCGCAGAGAAAGGTGAGATACTCCGCCGTGGCGCTGTCAATCTCCTTGTCCCACTTCTGTCTGAGCCGCCGGCGAATCCAGGCGTTCAGATCGCTCTGCTCCTGTTGGCGGAACTCCACAATCTGACCGTTGCTCTTGAGCCACTTGCCCAATTTAGTATTGGCGTTTCCCTTCCACTCCATAGTGTCGTAGATAAAGACCAGGCAGACATACTCGGGCAGGTCGTCAAGGAGGGCCTGAAGTCCCTCCCGGCGCTCCTCATTTTTGAAAAGATCCCAGTCGTAGACCAGCACCAGGCTGCGCTCGCTCATCATGGGCATAGCCTCCACCGCCTGGGTCAGCTCCTGCAGCTCCAGATCCTTGCCCTGGAAAGTGTGCAGATTAAAGGACTCCATGCCGCCGGTGAGAATCTGGCTTTTGAGCTGCTCCAGATAGTAGTCCCGCAGATAGTCCTCCTGGCCATGGAAGATATAGAGATTGGCGGGCGTTCCCTGCTTTAAGGCGTCCTTGAGCTGTTTCAGGGCGTCCGGGCTCGATTTTTTTGGGGGCATGACTGTCCCTCCCCTGTCCGATGTTATATTCAGTATAGCCTTTTTTCGCCGGAGAAGCAACGGAAAAGACCGCTCAGAGCGGTTCTGACGCTCCAAACGGTCGTTTTTCCGCGGTTATTCCCCTCTCCCCGGGCTCAGTTCCACCGCCCGGCGAAGAATACTCAAGGGCAGCACCGGCTTGGGCAGCTGCATCCGGAACAGCATCTGGGGATGCCGTGGCTCCTCCAGTGGGGCGCCGTCCTCCTCCTCCATCACCGGAGCCTGGAAAGAGACCGGCTTGGCGTCCGGGCCCACAATCTCCACCGCATCTCCCGCCCGGAACTTGTTGCGCAGGCTGAGGACAGCAAGGCCCTGTTCGTCACAGCTCTGGACAATGGCGCAGACCTGCCAGTCCCGGAGATACCGGGCGTCGTCGTAATACTGGCCGGGCTGGCCGAACCAGAAGCCGGTGGAGTAGTGCCGGTGGCTCACCTTGTCCACCTCATTGCGCCAGTCCAAATCCACCGGACGGCCTGCCTTGACGTCATCGATGACGTGGCGGTAGGCGCCGGTGACAATGGCAGCATAGTAGGCGCTCTTGGCCCGCCCCTCGATTTTGAGGGAGTTCAGCCCCACGTCATACAGCTCCTGCACATGGTCGATCATGCACATGTCACGGCTGTTCATAATGTAGGTCCCCTTTTCGTCCTCAAAGACAGGGAAATACTCTCCGGGGCGCTTTTCCTCCACAAGATGGTACTGATAGCGGCAGGGCTGGGCGCAGGCTCCCCGGTTGGAGTCCCGGCCCGTCATATAGTTGGAGAGCAGACACCGGCCGGAGTAGCTGACGCACATGGCCCCGTGGGCAAATGCCTCAATCTCCAGCTCCCGGGGCGTCTTGGCCCGGAGCTCCGCCACCTCGTCCAGGCTCAGCTCCCGGGCGAGAATCACCCGGCTGGCCCCCAGGTCATGCCAGGCCCGGGCGGTCTCGTAATTGGAGATGCTGGCCTGAGTGGAGATGTGCCGTTTCACATGGGGGGCGTATTTCCCAGCCAGGGTAAAAGCCCCCAGATCGGCCACAATCACCGCATCCACCCCGGCGTCCTCCAGGGTCTCCAGCCAGGCGGGCAATTGGGCGATCTCATTGTTCCGGGGCATGGTATTGATGGTCACATGGCAAGCCACGCCCCGCTGATGGCAGTACTGTACCGCCTGATGCAGCTCGTCGCCGGTGAAATTTCCGGCAAAAGCCCGCATACCAAACGCCGATCCTGCCAGATAGACAGCATCGGCGCCATAGGAGACGGCCATTTGCAGCCGCTCCATATCCCCTGCCGGAGCCAACAGCTCCAGCAGGGGGTGGTTGTTTTCACGCATCACTGATTCTCCCGCTCCTGCTGCTCCTCCAGCTCGTCGTCCTGAGTGAGGAAGTCCTCATCTTCCTCCTCCGGCTCCACCGGAATTCCATTGCGGAAATCGTTGAAATCGCTGTACTTGGAGAAGAAATGGGTCACTCCGTCGTTGCCCAGAATGAAGTAGTAGTAGGTAGTGGTATTGGGATAGAGTGCCGCCTGGATAGCCTCCATACCGGGATTGCAGATGATGCCGGCAGGCAGTCCCTCGTTCTGGTAGGTATTGTAGGGGCTGTCAATGGCCAGATCCTCCTCGGTCAGCCGCTCCTTGCGCTCGTCCAGGATATACTGGATGGTGGAATCCATCTGCAGCTTACCCAGGGTCTCGTTGTTGTCAGGCTGGAGCCGGTTATAGATGACAGAGGCGATGTCCCGCTGATCCTTACCGTCGGTTTCTTTCTCAATGATGGAGGCGATAATCATGATCTCGTGCTGGCTGTAGCCCAGCCGCTCCGCCCGGGTCTTCATCTCATCGTCAAACTTATTGGAATAGTTGTAGAGCATTTTGGCCAGCACCAGCTTGGCGTCTCCGTCCTTGTAGAACTCATAGGTGTCCGGGAAGAGGTAACCCTCCATCCAATAGGGGTTGTCCCCCCGCTCCAGGTCTCTGAGGAAGGGGTAATCAAACTCTTCGTTGAGGGCGCACTCCTCCAGCTTCTCCACCGTGCAGGCGCCCTGCTTCTCCAGCAGCTGGAAGATCTCCTCCACGGTATAGCCCTCGGGGATGGTGACGGTCACCGTCTCCCGGGCCTTGGAACTGGCGCTGATATTGCTCAGCAGAGCGCTGTAATCCATGTTCGTGTTCAGCTCATAGGTGCCGCTGGAGATTCTCTCCGCCTTGCCTGTAAATCCGGCAAAAACCTCAAAGAGGAAGGGATATTCAATCAATCCGTTGTCCTTGAGCTTCTGGGCCACCTCGTCCACGCCGTCTCCCGCCTGGATGGTCACGCTGGCAGTGTGCTCCGCCTTGTTCAGCGCAAGCAGGTCATTCGCCCACTTCCAGCCCAGCGTGGCGGTCACAAAGGCGATGGACAGCACGCTCACCACATAGAGCAATGCCACCAGGAAGGTGACGCCCACGCTCCTGGCTCTTCTGCGCTTTTTCTGCACCGGACGGGGCTGCTCCGGAGGTTGAGGCGGCTCGGGCGGCGCCAGGGGTCGGCGGCGGGGGGTATAGTCCTCCTCGTAGGCCTGCCGGGCCTCCTCTTCCGTCAGCTGATCCTCTGCATACGCCTCGCCGTCATACGTCTCTTCCGCATACTCTTCAGCCTCTGCCTCAGAGTACGCCTCCGCAGCTTCCGTCTCGCTCTCTTCAACGGCTTCTGCCGCCGGTTCTGCGGACTCAGGCTCCTGCCAGTCGGAGGGCTGCTGTTCCGTCTCCTGCAAAACGCCCTCCCGGATGGACTGGGCCTGGCGGCCATAGTGCGTCCAGTCGATGTCCTCCAGGGCGTCGGAATGGGCGGAATGGTTTCTCTCTTGGTCTGACATGGCAGTACCTCCTTTTGTCCCCAGCGGGACGGTTGCTGTTTATGGTCGCTGTCCGGCAATCAGCCGGGTCTCAGTGAGCACCAGATGTACCCCCCGGTCATGGGACTCTGTGGGAACCCGGCGCTGCAGCAGGGCATCCCGGCATAGGCCCACGGTTTTCCCGGGAAATCCGGCCAGGAACCGGTCGTAATATCCGCCGCCCCGGCCCATACGCATGCCGGTCTCATCATAACAGAGAGCAGGCACCAGGGCCAGCTCCGCCTCCTCCGGAAGTGCTGTCGGGCAGCTGTCATCCGGCTCCAGCATGCCGTACCGGTGGCGGAGCAGGTGCTCCTCCCCCCGATACCGGCGCAGCTCCAGACGGTGTCCCGGAAGGCACCGGGGCAGCAGGATGGTCTTGCCCTGCTTCAGCAGCGCCGGCAGCAGCTGCCGGGTATCCGGCTCCGCTCCCATGCCGTAAAACAGGAAGATCGTCCCGCTCTCCGCCGTCTGGGGCAAGGCCAGAAACCGCTGAAACAGCAGCGTATCGCTTTCCGCCCGCTGCCGGGGCGTCAGCGCCTGCTCCATCATCCGAAGCCTGGCCCGAAAGGCATCCTTCCGCTCAGTCGTTGTAATGAACCCCCATGCGCACCTGCTCAGAGGCCTCCTTGCCCCGGAGCACCTCAATCAGCTTGAGGGCAAAGTCAAAGGAGGAGCCGGCGGCCTGTCCGGTGATAAACCGTCCGTCCTTGACCACCTTCTGGCCCACCTTGACCACAGCGGAGTACATGTCCTCCTCCATGCCGGGGTAAACAATGGCGTTTCTCCGGTCCAGAAGCCCCAGATGGGCCAGAACCGTGGGCGCGGCGCAGATGGCGGTAACCCAGAGGCCCTGCTCTGCCGCCTTCTGAATCAGGGTGATGGTGGGAATGCTCTTGAGGATGTTGTCCACCCCGCCCAGGCCGCCGGGCAACACCAGCATCTCCATCTCGTCAAACTTCACCTCGTCCAGGGTGATGTCCGCCTGGATCGTAATATTCTGACCGGAAACCACCGTTTTCCCGTTGATGCCCACCAAAGCGACATCCACGCCGGCCCGGCGCAGCAGGTCGGCGGGGGTCAGTGCCTCCACCGTTTCAAATCCATCTCCCAGCAGAATGTAAACCATTGTACTGTTCTCCCTTCCTTAAAATGTAAGGTTCTCTCTTTATTTTGATTCTCTCGAATGGGGTAACAAAGCATTTGGCCGTCAGAGCAGCCGGCACACCGCCGCCCAAATCTCCTGATGGATCTCCTCCACCGTGCGAAGCCGGCTCTGGCCGTCCACACAGGGGATCCGCTGCCAGCCCAGCACCCGGGCCGCCTCCCGGGCACAGCTCCGGCATTGGGCCAGATAGCCGTCATCCCGCTCATGAATATCGGCGTGGGTATGGGTGGCCGTTTCCCGGGCCCGCAGCAGGGACACGGCGCAGTCGGTGGGCATATCCAGATAGCACACCAGGTCAGGCTTGGGCAGGCCCAGCCGGTCATACTCATATTCGTACAGCCAGCGGAAAAAGGCCTCCCGCTCCTCCTCCGGCACCTTGGAGCCCTGGTGGACGGCGTTGGATGTGGTGTAACGGTCGGAGAGGATGATCTCCCCCGCCTGGTAGGCTTGCCCCCAGTCCTGGACATAAGAGGCATACCGGTCTACGGCATAAAACGAGGAGGCTGCATAGGCGTTGACGTCCTCCGGATGGGTGCCGAAGGATCCGTTCAGATAGAGCCGGATCAGAGCGGAGGACTCCTCCTGGTAACGGGGAAAGACAATCCGGCGAAAGGGCTTTCCCTCCGTATCCATCCGCTGGCACAGCCGACGGAACTGGGTGGACTTTCCCGAGCCGTCCGTCCCCTCAAGGACAATCAGTTTTCCTGCCACAGGCACTCTCCTCTTTTCGCCCCTTCAGGGCCTGATATAAAAACAGGGGCAGCCGCCACCATTCCGTAAGCCGCCGGGGCTGACAAAGCCCTCGCCACAGCCACTCCAGGCCCAGACGCTGCCAGCGCACCGGGGCTCGTTTCACCCGGCCTGCCAGCACGTCCAGAGTTCCCCCCAGGCCCAGCAGCAGCTTCGCCCCGGTCTCATCACCATAGCGGGCAATCCACTTCTCCTGCCTGGGACAACCCAAACAGACAAAGACCAGGTCGGCATCGGCCGCCCGGATGATCTCCGCAGCGTGAGCCAGGTCGGAGGAGTAGCCGTCCAGCGTCCCCGCCAGAATCAGGCCGGGACATTGGGTCAGCAGACGTTCCCCTGCCGCCTCCGCCACGCCGGGGGCGCCCCCCAGCAGAAAGATCCGCTTGTGCCGCGCGCCTGCCGCCTTTGCCAGCGCCAGGGCGTAATCCGCGCCGGGGCAGCGTGGCAAATCTCCCTGCCCGGTGAGCCGGGCGGCCAATACCACACCCACCCCGTCCGCCAGGGACAGGTGGGCTCGATTCAGAATGCCGCGCAGCCCTTCGTCCCGGGCCGCCTGGGTGAGCAGCTTGGGGTTGGGGGTAAAGCACCAATGCGTGCTGTCTTTTTCCAACAGCTCCAGACCGGCGCAGACCGCCGCATCCATGGTCAGGCTGTGAATCCGCACGCCGCTCAGCGTCACATGGGTCATAGTCCCTCCTTCGCCGGCAAAGCGGGAAATCGGTTCCGTGCCCATTCATAGCCAGCATTATCATATCATACCCCATTGGGAAAGTCTATAAAACATTCTTACGAAAACCGGGGGGCTGTTCGCCCGATTTTGCAGAACCTTTACCCTTCATGGCACTTTTCTGTTCCGATTTCTATTGTCTGCGCGTTTAAAGCATACGGCACCAGAAGGGCACAGCATCCGCTCCCGGCAGATGCTGTGCCCTTCTGTTTTGATCTGTTTGCAGAGACGGCTGTCTCTTCACTTTTTCCCGAAAAGCCTCTCCAAAATGCCCTTTTTCCGGCCAGATACTTCCTGCGGCTTTTTCTCCCGCTCCTGTACCGGCTTCGGTTCCGGCTTTGGCTCCCCCTGTTTCGCCGGCCCGCCCAACGGCAGCTCTGCCGCCAGCTCGTTGGAGGACACCTCATGTACCTTCAGCCAGGGATAGAGCATTCCGATCAGCATCTCATACTGCATCAGGCCCTTCCTTCCGCCCAGCGGCACCTGGAGCTCCAGAATCATCTCCGGGCAGATGCAGTTGATCGCACCGTCCAGTTTTTCCAGCCGGTTGAGCAGTTGAAACATGGCGCAGGCCAAAAGCTCCTGGATGTAAGGCGACAGGCGAACCACTATCTTTTTCTCCTTCAGATCGGTGTTCAGCCCAGCCAGTCCCAGATTACCCAAAGCTGCAATCACCCGTTCCCGCTCGCTCTCGTCCATCCGGTCAAACTGCTCCGGAGAGAGCGTTGCTTCTCCCCTGCGCAGCAACGGGCAGCAGGCACGGGCCTCAGCCAGGGCAGCCTGCTCCATTCTCTGCACAATGTCCCGCGCCGTCTCATCGGCCTGCTCCGCCTTCTCGTAAACCAGCTCAATCTCATCCAGTGCGCCGGATGTCCAGTTGATCAGTCGCTCCATCGTTTTCTCCTCTCAGCGTCTGGCCAATGCGGCATTTTTGTAGTTCTCGTCCTCAGTGACCTCCCGAATCACCCGCAGCTCCAGCGGGAAACGAATCTCCGCATGCTCATCGCTCAGTTCAATCTCAGCGATGGCCTGATCCTGCCAGAAGGGATAGAGGTCGATCTCAAAATATTGGTTCTCATAGGTAAGGCAGTATCTGGTTTTGCGGATCTGGCGCCGGCTGGTGTCCGCCTCCATGAGCAGCATGAGATACTCCTCCTTGGACAGGCGCTCTTCCAGCTCCACCCGCTTGAGGCCAGTCACTGTCCGCTTGACCGTCTTGTAATAGACATAGCCGCCGTCAATGCCCCGCTGGCGCACCCGGATCTCATCTCCATTTTCAGAGCGCAGGTAAGTCTGAATGATCTCAATCCGCTGACAGGCGGGATTGGACTCCAGCCACCGGACATCCGGGTACTCGATCAGGAACTTCCGCTCAATCTCATAGGGCTCCGGCTCTCCCAGGAAGGAGGACACCTCAGCGATGAGCCGCCTCATTTTCTCCTCAAAATCGGTGGCGTTGTCGATCACCCGCAAATGGGGGTGCCCCGTCCAGGCCGACAGAAGCTTGTCATCCAGGGCACTGGCCTGCTCCGGCGACTCCCGCCGGGCGGCGTTGTTGTCTGTGGTGTAAAACTGCTCCGCACCCTTGGCCGCCGTCACCAGATGAAACACGGCGTCATAGCTGTCCCGCAGCTCCACCTCATTACAGTGCAGCTCCCGGAGGACGCAGGCAAATTCCAGCTCAGTCATGTAGGCTCGGTTGTCCAGAACGCCCCGGTCGCAGACGATCAGGATTTTGTCTCCCGGCATGGTCTCCGCAGCCTGACGGAAGATCCGCTCCTTTTCCATCTGGAGCTGCACCTGGCATTTCTGATACTCCAGGTTGCTGCCGCAGGTCCAGGGCGCCACGCCGCCGCAGATCAGCTCGGTGGCCGTCTCCGGGACAAACAGCACCGTATATCCCTTCTGGGTAAAGGCGTTTTGAATCCAGCTCATCGCCGTGGACTTTCCGGCACAGGGGCCGCCGGTAATGACAATCTTGTAAATCTTCTGCTCTCTCTGTTCCATACGCGCCTCCAAAAGCTGTTCCACTGGTACATGGAACAGCACAGACAGCTTCTGCAGCAGCTCCGTAGTGGGCTTTGCCCGTCCATTCTCCCATTTGGAAACCGCCTTATTAGTCACGCCCAGCTGCTCTGCCAGCTCCTGCTGAGACAGGCCCGCCGCTCTGCGCAGACGGCAGAGCTGATTTCCAAACGCATAGTCATTCAAGTGTCTCTCCCCCTCTCCGGTTTTATTATAAGCAGGTTTTACTTTCCACACAAGCCTGCATCTGTCGAATTCCGGTAGAACTTGGCCTATGAAAGCGCCTGCACCGGCAGATGTGTCCGCCCTCCCTCTCCCTTGCATTTTCCCCGCATCCATGCTATAGTTGTTTTGATCTATCATATCTATAAATCAGAGAAGGAACGATTATGAGCCAAGAGCAGAGCAATTCCTCCCAGCTGGCAATCACTGCCGAAAACATCCATCTGAGCTATCGGAGCATGGTGCCGGTGGCCATGCGCAATCAGAAGTCCTCCTCCCCCTCGGTCAAGCGCAAGGGCCGGGTGGAGCATTTTGAGGCCCTTCACGGCATCTCCTTTGAGATCAAGCGGGGAGAGATTGTGGGGCTGGTGGGCCGCAACGGCAGCGGCAAGTCCACCCTGCTCCGGGTACTGGCGGGCATCTTTGAGCCGGACAGCGGTTCGGTGGACCTCCACGGCAGCACCGTCTCCCTGCTGGCCCTGGGCGTAGGCTTTCTGAAGGAGCTTTCCGGCCGGGAGAATATCTACCTCTCTGCTATGCTGCTGGGCTTTACCAAGCAGGAGATCGATGCCCAGATTGACGAGATCATTGAGTTTTCCGAGCTGGGTGACTTCATCGAAAAGCCGGTACGCACCTATTCCAGCGGTATGAACTCCAAGCTGGGCTTTGCCATCACCGCCATTCTCAAGACGGACATCGTGCTGGTGGACGAGGTGCTGTCAGTGGGCGACGCCAAATTCAAAAAGAAGAGCTTCAACAAGATGATGGAGCTGATTTCAGACAAGAGCCGCACGGTGGTCATCGTCTCCCACGACGCAAAAACTATCCGACAGCTGTGCAGCACTGTCGTCTGGCTCCACGACGGGGACATCCGCATGGTGGGGCCGACCGCCGAGGTGATGGACGCCTACTCCGCTTTTATGGATGAATAGCACCGCAGCTCCCCCGCAATGCTCCTCCGTATTTCAGATATGGGGGAGTTTTTCCGTTCTGCTCTGTCCTCTGCGAATTTTTCTCACTTTATTCATATCCTGCCCCCGTTTTATGGTACAATGAACGGGACTACAGCGGGAAAGGAGGTTTTCCATGGATTTCTCAGCCATACTCCAGACGGTTTCCGGTCTTTGGGAGGGGCTTCAGGCCGGATTTGCCAATCTGGCCGCCCAGGAGGGAGTGTTCCCCCTGCTGGAGGGGGTGCTGAATACCGTCCTGCAATTTTTGCTGCCGGTTTTGGCCCTGCTTGTGGTCATCCGCTGTGCCCGCAGCCTGCTTCAGGGCAAGCTGGAGACGGAAGCCTGGGGCTGGCTCACTGACTCCAATGGAGACCGGCAGATTCTCCGCCATTGGGAGGTATTGCTGGGCCGCTCCCGCAGATGTGATATCGTGCTGACCGACCCCACCGTCTCCCGCAATCACGCCGCCCTTATCCGGGACGACAAGGGGCGCTGGTTTCTCCATCCCCTGCGGACGAAAAACGGCGTCTTTCTCAACGGCCATCTTCAAGTTCAGCCCGCCCAGCTCCACAGCGGGGATGTGATCGGTCTGGGCGCCGCCAAGCTGGCCTTCCGGCCCATCACGGCGGCGGAGGAGGAGCAGCAGGCCCGGGCCCGCACCCGGCCGGGAAAGATGTTCTCCCCCGGCGTCACCCTCTTTTTGCTC
Organism: Candidatus Onthomonas sp.; assembly: GCA_051866815.1. Classification (GTDB taxonomy): domain Bacteria; phylum Bacillota; class Clostridia; order Oscillospirales; family Oscillospiraceae; genus Onthomonas. The sequence goes on from JBJDXS010000004.1 coordinate 142,326, forward strand.
ACCCTGTTTCAGGCCATCCTCTGCCTGCAATTGGGTGCAGTAGTAGAACCGGAGTATCAGAAGTCTGTTTACGTCTCCTTCGGTGTGCTGTGCCTGCTCATGTGGCTGGTCTATCTGATCTACCGGATCTGCCGGCGCACCGGCTTTGAGATTGAGACCCTGGCCTTTTTTCTCACCTCCCTCTGTCTCACAGTGACGGCGGACTCCGCCCCGGCGGGGCTGTACAAGCAGCTGATTGCCGTGGTGATCGGTCTGATTCTCTTTTTCGCCCTCTCCATTTTGCTGCGGGATCTGGAGCTGGCCAAAAAATTCCGCTGGCCCGCCGCTATCGGCGCCGTGGTTCTGCTGGCCTTCAACCTGCTGCTGGGCGAGACGCTGTTCGGCGCGAAAAACTGGATTTCCCTGGGCCCCCTGTCCTTCCAGCCCTCCGAGCTGGTCAAGGTGGTCTTTGTGCTGGTGGGGGCCACCACCCTGGATCGGATGTTTGCCCGGCGGAACCTGGTCTTCACCCTGGTCTTCTCCGCCTACTGCGTGGGCTGTCTCGCCCTGATGAGCGACTTCGGCACCGCCCTCATCTTTTTCGTGGCCTTTCTGGCCATCGCCTTTCTCCGCTCCGGCGACCTGCCCTCGGTGGCCTTTATGACTGCCGCCGCGGTCTTCGCCTGCTTCCTCATTCTGGAGTTCAAGCCCTATATCGCAAACCGGTTCGCCGTCTACCGCCATGTCTGGGAGGACAGCGCCGGTCTGGGCTATCAGCAGACCCGCACCCTCTCCGCCCTGGCCAGCGGCGGCCTGTTTGGCCAGGGGGTGGGCAACGGTTGGCTGAAGCGAATCGGCGCCGCCAACACCGACCTGGTTTTCGGCGTGCTGGCAGAGGAGCTGGGCCTGATCATTGCCATTCTGGCGGTAGCAGTCATTATTCTGCTGGCCCTGTTCACGGTAAAGTCCGCCGCCACCGGACGCTCCTCCTTCTATGTCATCGCCGCCTGCTCCACCGCCATGATCTTCCTGGTGCAGACCATGCTCAACGTCTTTGGCTCCACCGATCTGCTGCCGCTGACCGGCGTGACCCTGCCCTTTGTCTCCTGCGGCGGCTCCAGTATGATGTCCTGCTGGTGTCTGCTGGCCTATATCAAGGCAGCCGACACCCGCCAGAACGCCGGCATCGCCGTCCGCCTGCCCAAGCGGAGCAAGGGCAGCCGCGCCTCCGAGCCGGTAGTCTCTCCCATTCCGGACATCCCGGACCATCCCTTTCGCTCTGCCCAGGCCGCCCAGGGCCGGCAGGACAAGGCTGCCACCCAGCCCCTGAGCCATCTGGACATCCGCCCCGACGTCTGGGATCCGGACGGATTTTCCGCCGAGCTGTCTATCCATGTGGACGACGAGGACAGCGCTGACTGGGAGGATGAACTATGAAAAAGCTGCGCGGACGAACCTGGTTTGTCCTGTTGTTTATCCTGCTGCTGATGGCGGGAATGTGCATTCTGGTGGGTATGTATGTAGTGCAGGGCAGCGACTGGGCCTCCTTCTCCGCCAACTCCCACCTCTATACCAACGGCCGGATCGCCACCGGAACCATCACTGACCGCAACGGCCTGCTCCTCTTCGACGGGGAGACTGGGGCGTACGCGGAGGACCCGGAGATCCGGGAGGCCACCCTCCACGCCGTGGGCGACGACTACGGCAATATCGTCTCCGGCGCCAAGGTGCTCTTTTCCCCGTATATGGCCGCCTACAACCCCATCACCGGCGTGGGCAGCCAGGGCAACCGGGTCACCCTCACCATCGACGCCGGGCTGAACCGCACCGCCTACGAGGCGCTGGATGGGCGTCATGGCACTGTCGCCGTCTATAACTACAAGACGGGAGAGATCCTGTGCATGGTCTCCTCCCCTGCCTTTGACCCGGAGGATTCCGCTGCAGTGCTGGAGGCGGTGAATCAGGGGGATTCCCGGTATGACACCGTCTATCTGAACCGTTTTCTCTCCTCCTCCTTCACCCCCGGCTCTATCTTCAAGGTTGTCACCACTGCCGCCGCCATTGACCGGCTGAACGCCCTGGAGGAGTTCTCCTACTCCTGCAGCGGTGCGCTGGAGGTAGGTGGAGACACCATCACCTGCCCCTCCGCCCATGGAGAGCAGGATCTGGCCCAGGCCCTGGCCAACTCCTGCAATGGCGCCTACGCCCAACTGGCTATCCAGCTGGGGGGCGAGGTGCTGCAGCAGTACACCCAGGCCGCCGGCCTGCTGGATCCGGTGGAGGTCAACGGCCTCTCCTCCGCCAAGGGCAGCTTTACTCCCACGGAGGATACTGCCTATCTGGGCTGGTCCGGCGTGGGGCAGTACACCAATCTGGTCAACCCCTGCTCCGAGCTGGTGCTCATGGGCTGTATTGCCGGAGAGGGAGAGGCAAAAAATCCCACCCTGCTCAAGTCGGTGACCAGCAGCCTAGGGCTCCCCGCCTCCTTTGTCTCCACCTCAGACGCCTTCATCGGCTGGAGCGGCGAGACCTGCCGCCAGCTCAAGGCGCTGATGCGCAACAATGTGATCAGCCACTACGGCCAGGATCAGTTCGGAGATCTCCCTGTCTGCGCCAAATCCGGCACTGCCGAAGTGGGAACGGACAGCCCTCACGCCTGGTTTGTGGGCTTTGTGGATGATCCGGATATGCCCTACGCTTTTGTCGTTCTGGTGGAAAACGGCGGCTCCGGCCGCCTGGTAGCCGGCAGTGTCGCCGCCACCGTGCTGAACGCCCTGGCCGGCTCCTGAAGCACTTTTTCTAGTCTCCGTCCCTCTCCCCGTTTGAATTGGGGAGAGGGATTTTTGTCTTTCTCGGACACAGGCATCGTTTTCCGCCCCCGAAATGTTTTTTACTGAACTTTTACAAATCATTCTTGCAATTTCAAAAGTTATCAGTATAATAAGAATAGAAAGAGCCGCAATCCCATTTGACAGAAAGGACGTGCATCTTATGAGCGGCACACTGCCTATCATCACCATCAGCCGCCAGTCCGGCAGCCGGGGCCGTGAGGCGGGGAAGCTACTGGCCAAGCAGCTGGGCATCCCCTATTATGATTACGAGATTCTGGATCGGGCCGCCAAGGAGAGCGGGCTTTCCCCGGAACTCTTTGAACGGGCGGAATCCTCCGCCGCCGCTATGCTGGACCGGCTGGAGCAGGGCCTTCCGGCCACCGATATCTCCATCAACACAGAGCTGTTTGAGGTGCAGTCCAAAATCATCCGCTCACTGGCAGAGCAGGGCCCCTGCGTCATGATCGGCCGCTGTGCGGACACTGTGCTTCAGGACTTCCCCAACGTGGTGAATATTTACATCTATGCCTCGGAGACCCGCCGCATTCAAAACACTATGGTGAAAAAGGGCATCAGCGAGAAGATGGCCGCACGCTTCATCCGCTCGGTGGATCGGGGCCGCAGCGCCTATCACAACTTCTTCTCTCAGCACAGCTGGGGGGACATGTCCGCCTACGACCTGTGCATCTGCACTGATTCTCTCACGCCGGAGGAAACCGCCCAGGCGATTGGGGCGTTTCTCTCCCTGCGCTGCAAATAATCAAGCTGCGCCCTGCGACCGCCTCGCAGGGTCTCCGCGGCTACAGGAGGCAATGAACAGCCATGAAGAACCTTCCCTTCCCTCTTCTCTCGGAGGAAAATTACAGCGAAGAGATGAGCCAGCTGATGCTCAAGCTGGAACAGCTGCGTCAAGCCAGCGGCAGCTGTGAGCGCCTTCCAGATCAGGGCATCTACTGGGAATATTATGCGCCGGACAGCGGCTGCGACAAGGTAATCGTCATCAGCCACGGCTTTACGGAATCCACGCTGGAGTACTCTGAACTGATCTGGTATTTTCTCCGTGCAGGGTATGGCGTCTTTATCTGCGACCATATGGGCCATGGCAAATCCTACCGGCTGGTGCAGCAGACCTGGCTCACCCATACCGCCTCCTTCTCTGAGTACATCAAAGACTTTCACCATTTCATCACCAAGGTAGTACTGCCCCGGAGCCAGGGGAAGGCCCGCTATCTCTTCGGCCACTCCATGGGCGGCGCCATCGCCATCCTCTACCTGGAGCAGTACCATGATGAGTTCCAGAAGGCGGTGCTCAGTTCCCCCATGGTCTCCCCCTCCGCCGGCGAGTTCCCCGATTTTCTGGGAGGCGCTCTGGCCAGCTTTATGTGCATGCTGGGCAAGGGAGAAAAGCCCATTCCCACCCAGCACCCCTTTGACGGTCAGGATCACTGGGAGAGCAACAACTGCACCACTTCTAAAGCCCGCTACCTCTGGTACCTCAACCAGCAGCGCCGGGATCTGGACCGGCAGAACTCCGCCGCCACCTACTCCTGGGCGAAAGAGGCGGTCAATGTTCAGTATCCTATCCTGGCCCAGGCCTACACGGTACAGATTCCCGTGCTCCTCTGTCAGGCGGCGCTGGACACCATTGTCAATCTGCCGCCCCAGGACGACCTGGTGCACCTGCTGCCCCAGGGGCACAAGATCGTCTACCACGACGCCAAGCACGAGATCTACCGCAGCGCCAATCCCACGCTGGAAAAATTTCTCGTGGACATCTTCGCTTTTCTGGACGAGGAATAATGTCTCAGTCTCTGTTTCTTTCCCGCCCCGGTGTATTTTCAGATGCACCGGGGCGGGAAATCTGTTATACTGGATCCACATTAAGAGAAAGAGGGAATCTCCCATGCCCCAGCTCAGCCACCGTGTTCAGACCTTTACTGATTCCGTCATCCGCCGGATGACCCGGATCAACAACCAGCATCCCGGCTCCATCAACCTCAGCCAGGGATACCCCGACTTCGACCCGCCCCGGGAGATCACCGATGCCCTGGCCCGGGCCGCCCAGGAGGGCCCCCATCAGTACGCCATCACCTTCGGCGCCGCCAACTTCCGCCAGGCCCTGGCGGACAAGTACAGTCCCACTATGGGCCGCGCCATCGACCCGGAGCATGAGGTGCTGGTCACCTGCGGCAGCACTGAGGCCATGATGGCCGCCGTTATGACGGTGTGCAACCCCGGAGATAGAATCATTGTTTTCAGTCCCTTCTATGAGAATTACGGCGCAGATGCCATTCTCTCCGGAGCGGAGCCCATCTTTGTCCCGCTGACGCCGCCGGAGTTCTCCTTTGATCCCGCCGTTCTGGAGGACGCCTTCCGGCAGGGGGCCAAGGCACTGATTTTATGTAACCCTTCCAACCCCTGCGGCAAGGTGTTCACCCTGGAGGAGCTGACCCTCATCGGCAGCCTGGCCAGGAAATACGATGCCTTTGTCATCACCGATGAGGTCTATGAGCACATTGTCTTTGCCCCTGATCAGCACATCTCCATGGCCAGTCTCCCCGGCATGTGGGAGCGGACTATCACCTGCAACTCCCTGTCCAAGACCTATTCCATCACCGGCTGGCGGCTGGGTTTTCTGATGGGCCCGGCTGAGGTGGTGGAGGCGGCCAAAAAGGTGCATGACTTTCTCACCGTAGGTGCCGCCGCGCCCCTCCAGGAGGCGGCCTGCGTGGGACTTCGGTTTGGGCCGGAGTACTATGATTGGCTGCGGGCACTATATGCGAAGAAGCGGGATCTGCTCTGTGACGGTATGGATGCGCTGGGGCTGAAACACACCCGTCCCCAGGGCACCTATTTCGTGCTGCTGGACATCAGCGATTTTCTGGCTATGGAGCGATTCCGGGGCTGGACGGATCTCCGGTTCTGCGAGTGGATGATCCGGGAGATCGGCGTGGCCGCGGTGCCCGGCTCCAGCTTCTTCCGGGAGCCGGTGAATCACCTGATCCGCCTCCACTTCGCCCGGGGCGAGGAGGTACTCGCCGAGGCGGTGCGCCGGCTGGGCAAGCTGGCGGAGCTGCTGAAATAGTTTCCTTTCCATAGAAAACAAACTGCCGCAAAACCGACGAGCCTCAGCTCAACGGTTTTACGGCAGTCTTTTATGCTTGGCAGTCTATCCTTATGCCAGCTTCTCTTCCAGCTTTCCCCGGATTTCCTTGAGGAAATCCAGCGAGTTCACCTTCCGGGCGGGAACCTCGCCCTCCCACATGGCGCACAGGTCGCCGGTCATGACACCGGACTCGATGGTCTCGATGGTGGCCTGCTCCAGGGCGTCGGCATAGGTCTGCAGGGCCTGGATGCCGTCCAGCTCGCCCCGCTTGCGCAGGGCCCCCGACCAGGCAAAGAGGGTGGCCACCGGGTTGGTGGAGGTCTCCTCCCCCTTCAGGTACTTGTAGTAGTGGCGGGTGACGGTGCCGTGGGCAGCTTCGTACTCGTACTTGCCCTCCGGAGAGACCAGGACGGAGGTCATCATGGCCAGGGAACCGAAGGCAGTGGAGACCATATCGCTCATCACATCGCCGTCGTAGTTCTTGCAGGCCCAGATGAAGCCGCCCTTGGAGCGGATGACCCGGGCCACGGCGTCGTCGATCAGGGTGTAGAAATATTCGATGCCGGCCGCGTCAAACTTTTCCTTGTACTCCGCGTCAAAGATCTCCTGGAAGATGTCCTTAAAGGTGTGGTCATACTTCTTGGAGATGGTGTCCTTGGTGGAGAACCACAGGTCCTGTTTCGTGTCCAGGGCGTACTGGAAGCAGGAGCGGGCAAAGGACCGGATGGAGGAGTCCTTGTTGAACTGGCCCTGAATGACGCCGGGGCACTCGAAGTCGTAGACCGTCTCCCGGAAGGAGGTTCCGTCCGCGCCGGTGTAGACCAGCTCCGCCTTGCCGGGGCCGGGCACCCGGTACTCGGTGGCCTTATACACATCACCGAAGGCATGACGGGCGATGGTGATAGGGGCCTTCCAGGTCTTGACCACCGGGGAGATGCCCTTGACCATAATGGGCGCCCGGAAGACGGTGCCGTCCAGGATGGCCCGGATGGTGCCGTTGGGGCTCTTCCACATCTGGGAGAGGTTGTATTCCTGCACCCGCTGGGCGTTGGGGGTGATGGTGGCGCACTTGACGGCCACGCCGTATTTCTTGTTGGCGTTGGCGGCGTCAATGGTCACCTGATCCTTGGTCTCCTCCCGGTGCACCAGGCCGAGATCGTAATACTCGGTCTTGAGCTCCACAAAGGGCCGAATCAGCTCGTCCTTGATCTGCTGCCAGAGGACACGGGTCATCTCGTCGCCGTCCATCTCCACCAGGGGGGTGGTCATCTTGATTTTTTCCATTTGCTTCCCCTCATTTCAAGCGGGTCTTTTCCGGACAGAGCCGGTGCTGTCCCTTAAATTCTGCAATCAGTATACCGAAAAATTGCAAATTTCGCAATGGTCAGCTGTTACAAAATCCCTCGCTCCCCGCCCTCTGTCCTCTACAGTCCGTGCAGTTTTCCATTTTGTCGCCGGATTTGCACATCCATGTCAGCTTCCGTTGATAGACATTCCGGTATGATCTGGTACAATTGGTATGAAAGGAGTGAAAAATATGATTGCTCAAAATCTGGCCCGGCTGCGCAGCCGGTTTCATCTCACCCAGGAAGAGGTGGCAGAGCGGCTGGGGATTTCCCGGCAGACGGTGGCGAAGTGGGAGTCCGGCGCCTCTCTGCCCGACCTGGAGAGCTGCATCGCCCTGGCCAAGCTGTACGACGTGACAGTGGACGCTTTAATCTCCTATTCCGAAGCAGAGGCCTCAGGCCTGGAGATCCCGCCCAAGGGAAAATATTTCTTCGGGACCGCCACCGTGGGCGAGCGGGGACAGATCGTCATTCCAAAAAAGGCACGGGAGCTGTTTGGGATTCGTCCCGGAGACCACCTGCTCATCCTGGGCGATGAAAACCGGGGGCTGGGCCTGGTGCATCAGCGGCATCTGATGAATTTTGCCGGTATGGCCGCCCACCCACTGCAGGAGGGCAAGGAGGAAAAACGATGAACGCCATTGAAATCTCCGGTCTGGTCAAAGATTACGGCCCCCGGCGGGCGGTGGACGGTCTGGATCTCACCATCCGGGAGGGGGAACTGCTCTCCCTGCTGGGCGTCAACGGCGCAGGTAAGACCACTACCATTAAAATCTTATCCTGTCTGCTGCCCCCTACCCAGGGCTCCGTCACCGTCCTGGGCCATCCCCTGGGCCGGGAAAACGCCGCCATCAAGGCTCTGATCGGCGTCTCTCCTCAGGAAACCGCCGTGGCGGAGCATCTGACGGTTTTGGAGAACCTGGATTTTCTGGCAGGCGTCCATGGGCTGACCGGCGCCGGAGGCAGAGCACGGGTAAGCGAGGTTTTGGATCAGTTCTCCCTGGCGCCGGTGGCCCGGCAGCGAGCCGCTACTCTTTCCGGCGGCTGGCAGCGGCGGCTGAGCATCGCTATGGCTCTCATCGGCCAACCCCGCATTCTCTTTCTGGATGAACCCACCCTGGGCCTGGACGTGCTGGCCCGGCAGGAGCTGTGGCAGGTGATTCGCAGCCTTCAGGGCAAGGTGACCATTCTGCTCACCACTCACTATATGGAGGAGGCTCAGGCCCTGTCCGACCGGGTCTGCATTATGAACCAGGGCCGCCGTCAGGCCCTGGGCACCCCAGAGGAGCTGATCCGTCAAACCGGTACTGACCGGCTGGAGGACGCCTTTCTCCGCATCGTCACAGGAGGGACTGCGCAATGACAAGGACATTGCTTTTCGCCCAGCGAACTGCCCGGGAGATTCTTCGGGAGCCCATCAACCTCTTCTTCGGGCTGGGCTTTCCCGTGGTTCTTCTGTTGCTGCTCAGCGCCATCCAGCACAATGTGCCCGTTCCCCTGTTTGAGCCCGCGTCTCTGACGCCGGGCATAGCTCTGTTCGGCCTCTCTTTTCTCTCCCTCTTTTCCGCCCAGCTCATCGCCAAGGATCGGGAGTCCGCCTTTCTGCTCCGGCTGTTTACAACGCCGCTGACCCCGTTCAACTACATTTTGGGCTACCTCCTGCCTCTGCTCCCCATGGCACTGGCTCAGAGCGGCCTGTGCTACCTGACCGCCCTCTTTCTGGGGTTGGAGCCCAGCGGAAAAGTTCTGCTGGCCATTCTGGCCTCCCTTCCCGCCTCCCTGGTCTTTTTGGCTGTGGGGCTGCTCTGCGGCAGTCTGCTCAGCGTCAAGGCCGCCGGCGGACTGTGCGGGGCGCTGCTGACCAACCTCACCGCCTGGCTCTCCGGCGCCTGGTTTGACGTATCTCTCGTGGGCGGCCCCTTTGAGGCAGTGGCCAACGCCCTCCCCTTTCTCCACGGCACCCTGCTGGGCCGGGCAATTCTTGCAGGGACGCCCGCCTCAGAACACCTGCTCTGGATGCTGGGCTATGGCATCGTATTTCTCACGCTGGCCATCTGGGCCTTCCGCCGGCAGATGCACCGGGTATAATCCGCGACCAATTGCAAAAGATGACTGCTGCAGACCCCGCTCGGACTGCAGCAGTCATTTTTATGATTCCATATGCCGTCCCAAAAAGCCGGAGACTGTCTGGGCCAGCTTATATTCCGTCTCTCCCAGGGGCTTGCCCGGCTCCTTCTCAGAGAGCACCACGCAGCCCATTACATCCCCTTCGGTCAGGATAGGGGCCGCCATGGCCACAGTCAGCTTGCAGGATCCGCTGTCGGTAATGGGAAACTCCTCTTCTCCTGTCCGGCGCTGATAAAGCTGCCGGCCCTCCATCACCTGCTCCAGTTGGGAGGAGACCCGGTGCTCCCACAGCTCCCGCCGGGGTGCGCCTGAGACGGCAATGACAGTGTCCCGGTCTGTGATCACCACCGGGCATCCGGTGGTCTTGTACAGCGTCTCGCTGATCTGCCCCGCCACGTCTTGGAGATCTCCCATCAGCGAGTACTTCTTGAAAATCACCTCACCGTCCTTGTCGGTATAGATCTCCAAGGGGTCACCCTCTCTGATACGCAGCGTTCGACGGATCTCTTTCGGAATGACCACCCGTCCCAGATCGTCAATCCGCCGGACAATGCCTGTAGCTTTCATCTGTCTCTACCTCCCAGTTTCGGTTTTTTCTGCTACAGGCAATAGTATCCGCACCTTTTGTGCTTTTATGTTGGGTGACATTGGAAATAGTTACATTACCTCTTGTCAAGAAACACATATTGTGGTAGTATTTAATTCCTTTTCGCCTTTTGAAAGGAGGAGGGTTAAGGTGGTTTATTTGATCGTTGTATAGGTGTTTTGTGGTGATGATGGAGGTAAATGTATGAAGATTATTAGTGTTGTAAATCGTGAGTTGACTGATCGTGAGATTACATCTATGCAGAGATTCCGTTCTTACACGGACGGCGTAAGCTTTGCCTGCCTGCAAGAGCGGGTAATGGTAATTCTGTATGACGAACCGAGCAAAGAGGTCGAAAAGCTGAAAGCGAAAGCGCTGGAGCATATGGAGACAGCCTTATCGGAGCATCCGGATATGTCCACCTGGGAGATGAATGATGACTGCCAGATGGTGGGCCTCCCGTCCGGCATCTTCGCAATCAGCTCCGGTCCCGCCGAAGGAAATTTCCGTACCCACCTTTCTCTCAGAAACGAATGTCTGGAAGCCTGTGAGAATGGTGAAGTCGTCGCTGTCGCATATGAGGAGGAATGAACATGGCTGCAAGACCTGTTTTCGTCCCCATCCAAAAAGCGCCCTTTGTCCATGTGTATATGCCGGAATTCACCTGGAACGGAGGTTTCGCCGTATCGCAGAAGCAAAAGAACATCATTGCCCTCCACGAATCCTTTCACAAGCGTTTTCCTGACCGCAAGCTGCTGGAGATATCCTCCAAGTCCTTACAGGACCTGGGAGTTCATTTGAGTGCCTTTCACCTGAGTAAGGAGGTTCCTTCCTTAGGAAAAAGCGTCCCTGTAGAATGCGTATTTCAGGGTGGAAAGGTATTTTCTTCCGGCGGCCCCTATACAGATCTGTACACTGCATCCCCCAGAGACGCTAAGCGGGATCCGCGCCTCAAATCCAGCGGTGCGCTGCGCAATTTCTGCTTTGAGGGAGAGACCATGCCGCTGATCCCCAGAACCATTTTTTATAACTGGCTGTATGTGAACGCCCTTCTCGAAAATCCGCAGTATACACAGCAGCTCCTGCAATTCGACGGATTCACGGATATTGAGTTCAACCCGGATAAGAGTGTCAACTGTCAGGCGGAAGCTGCCGCTCTGTATGTATCGCTTTCGCGGTTGGGGCTGCTGGAGCACTGCCGCAGCTTTGCTTCTTTTGTCCTGCTTTTCTCCAACCAAAAATGACACTTTCCCCCTTTTCCTAAATGAGATTCACTTTTGCCCCACTCTGAGACCGGTTGATCTCAGAGTGGGCGCTTTGCTTCCTGCAATATCAGGGCCTGCACGCAACGGCTTTATAGAATCTATAAAATGGACACATTTTTATGTATTTTCAACCTATCTCTGCACAGCCAAACCGCCTATAATCAATATAAACGGAAGCGGCGAACCATTGCCGGCCCAAGAATGGAAGTGCAGAAATGAAGCTTTTGAACATCGCAGCTCTGACTCTTTGTCTGGCGTCTCTCGCAGCTCTGGCGGTCTGCATTTTCACGGACTGGAATGACGGACTGTCTCTGCCGCTGAGTCTCTTCCTGAGTGCGGCAGGGAATTTGTTCAATTTTCTGTCCAGAAGGAGACGGTCATGAGACGCAATCGCAACCTCATCTGGATCTGCTCTGCCGCGTTGGTATTGGCATTTCTTCTGGCTCTGATGATCCTGCCAGGCATCCGACCATCCGATGAATCCAGCTACAGCCGCAAGGTAGAGGAAGATTTCTTTTCCCTGGGGATGGAGCAGCTGAACTGTACCATTGACGAGTCCTTTTCCCTGGAGGCGGGGGACACCATCGATGTCAGTATCGTCCACGTCTCCGGTGAGCTTCTCCTTTCCATCGGGCAGGAAAATCGGGATCCGGTCTATACAGGCAGAAATCCTGAGTTGGGTTCCTTTCAGGTCACCATTCCGGAAGATGGAGACTATCTCATTTCTGTATCGGGAAAATACGCTGAGGGAAGTGTCTCCTTTCAAATCAGCAGAGCAGCAGCTGAATCTGAATACGGGGTTGAAACGAGAGGATCGTAATTCGGTGTATGAAAAAGAATCTGATCAAAAAACACAAACTGAATGTCGCTGATATCATCACATGTTTTCGGATTGCCGGGACGTTATCTCTCCTGCTTTTACGCCCACTCTCCGCAGCTTTTTTCTGGGTATATGCCCTTACAGGACTGACCGATGTGCTGGACGGATGGATTGCCCGGAAAACCAAAACAGCCAGTGATTTCGGCGCAAGGCTGGACAGTGTCGCAGATCTGCTGTTTTATGCAGTAGTGCTGTTCCGGATCTTCCCCTTTCTCCGTAACACACTTACAGAGGATATCTGGTACGCAGTTTCAGTCATCTTGATTATGCGTATTGCGGCCTATCTGACTGCGGCGGTCAAATATCGTCTGTTTGCTTCCCTGCATACCTACCTGAACAAGCTGACAGGAGGCGTCGTCTTCTGTTTGCCTTTTCTGCTCACGACGGAATATACGGCTGTATATTGCCGGGTAATCTGTGCAATTGCGGCTGTCGCAGCTTTGGAGGAACTGGTCATTCACCTGCAAAGAAAGACCTACCGCCCCAATATCAAATCGATTTTTCAAAAGGGATGCGTACGCTGCCCGTAAAAATCACCTCAACCGGCACACCCCCAGCTTTGACTAATAAAAACAGGCAGGCCCGTTCAAAATGAGCGGATACCTGCCTGTTTTTCTCACTTCAAACCACCCTGCGAATACTCATAGACTCCCCGGAATGCGCGGGCTTTCTCCTGCGTGGAACATGCCGGTCAAACGCAAAAGAGAATCCAAATCACTCGACACCCATGACCAAAATGGAGAAAGCCGGCATGGTCACGCCGTTGCCATCGACAGTGACCGTCTCCTCCCCGGTCAGCAGCTGACCCAGAATGGCCAGTTCGCTGACAGGCTTCCCCTGGACGGAAAGGCCCTCCAAGGATACGCTGACGCTCTCTACCGTGGGGTTAAAGACCAGCAGCAGCTCCCGGCCCTCGTAGGCTTTGGTCAGCACGCAGACGCTGTCGTCGGAATAGTCCTCCCGGAAGGTGACCGCCCCCCGGGCAATCTCCGGGTTCTGATTGCGCAGCAGGATCGCCTGCTTGACATAGCTGTAGACCGAATCCGGGTCCTCCGCCTGCTCTTCCAGGGAGCCAAACTTCATCTCAAAGGAGTCCATACCCGCCGGGCCGCGGCACATGCCAGCTGCGTTAGCATCCTGACTCCAGTACATGGGCGCGCGCTTATTCTCGTCACTGCCGGAGCCCTTCATGCCCAGCTCCTCGCCGTAGTAGACAAACACATTGCCGGTCATCAGCAGGTTCATGGCGTTGCCCATCTTGGTCTTGGCCTCTCCCTCGTCCCCGGGATAGTATCCGGTGGTGCGGCCCAGGTCGTGGTTGGTGTAGAAGGGGGCGTTGATGTAGGTGTCGCTGTAGGAGGCGTACAGCACTTCATTTTCCTCCATGAGCCTGCCATAAGCGGAGGCCCCTCGTGCGCCGGTCAGGATGCCGGCAATGACCCCTGTTTTCTGTGCAAAGTCGAAATCAAACATGCTGTCCACGCCGCTGGCGTAGTATTGGGCATAGGTGGTCTTGTCCGTCCAGCACTCGCAGACCAGATAGCAGTCCTCATGCAGGGATTTCACATAGTCATTGAACCAGGTCAGAATTTCAACATTGGCATCCACGCTGCCGGAGACATATTCCTTTACTGCGTCCAGCCGGAAGCCGTCCACGCCCATGTCAAGCCAGAAGGCGGCAATCTCCTCAAATTCCCGGCGGACGGCGGGATTTTCCAGGTTCAGGTCGGGCATACCGTCCCAGAACTGGCACTCATAATACCAGTCGGTGCCGGAGACCTGGCTGTAGCCGCTGCCCCCCTCCTTCCGGAAATTGTAATATGCGGCATAGGGGCAGTCCTCGGCATTGGGCTCCGCCTCCTCCGGCAAGGTCTGGAGATAGCTGCAGGCCTCCAAAAACCACGGATGCTGGCTGGAGGTGTGGTTCATGGCAAGATCGATGATCACCCGGATGCCCCGCTGGTGGCAGGCGTCCAGCAGCGCCTGAAAATCCTCCAGCGTGCCGTATTCCGGGTCAATGTCCATGTAATTGGTGGTGTCGTATTTATGGTAGGTCGGAGAGGGCATAATGGGCATCAGCCAGATGCCGTTAAAGCCCAGCTCCTGGATGTAGTCCAGCTTTTCCGTGACGCCGTTCAGGTCTCCAATGCCGTCCCCGTCGCTGTCATAAAAGGAGTAGACAAAGACCTCATAGTAAGTGCGGTATTTATCGTCTATGACGTTCAGGGACCGGCTGAGCCACTGGTCTGCGGCAGCGGCGGCAGGCTCGGCAGATGGTTCCGCCGCCGCCTCGTCCGATGCTGTCTCGGAGTCGGCAGCAGGGGTTGTCTCGTCTGCATCGGGCTGCTTTGGGGCGCAGGCGCACAAAAGGCATTGCATCAGCGCCAGGAGAAGCAAAAGACAGCGTTTCCAGTTTCGGGTCATGGTGGTTGCCTCCTTCTTTCTGTTTCCTGACCATCATTATAGCCTACGGAAAAAGAAAAAGCTACTTGTTGTATGTCTCATTTCCTGTACACAATTCTTTCCCGGCTGCGACGTGGAAATTTACCGTAGCACATCCGCCCCCAATCTGGTAAAATGGAAAAAAACATCTGTGCAGAGGAGGGTCTGCTGTGACGATCACCGAAATTGCCCAGCGGGCAGGCGTGTCCAAGGCGTGCGTCTCCCGCTATTTCAATCACGGCTACGTCAGCGAAGAGAAAAAGGAAAAGATCCGCCGCGTAGTTCAGGAGACCGGCTATATCCCCACCCGGGGAACCCAGGGGACTGCCCCAGCGAAAAAGCGGACGATCGCCGTGGTGATTCCCAAGATCAACTCGGAGAGCATCTCCCGCATGGTCTCCGGCATCTCCCATGAGCTGTCCCGGGAGGGATACCGGATGCTGCTGGCGGATACGGAAAACAGCATCGAAAAGGAGCTGCTCTATCTCCATTCCTTCCGTCAGGATGATCTGGACGGCCTGATTTTTACCGCCACCTTCCTGACCAAAGCCCACGAGGAGCTGCTGCGCTCCATGACCATCCCGGTGGTCATCCTGGGCCAGAAGTTTGACGACTATTCCTGCGTCTTCCACGATGACTGCGGCGCAGCCCGGGCCATGGCAGAGCGGCTGATCGCCGGGGGCCGGAAGCGGATCGGCGCCGTCCTGGTGACCGAGGAGGATCAGGCGGTGGGCGTTGAGCGCCGCAGAGGCTATGCGGAAGCGTTGAAGGCTGCCGGCCTGCCGGTGGAGGAACGGCGGATAGTGCGTTCTGAGTTCACGCTGGAGTCCGGCTATGATGCCGCCCAGAAGCTGCTGGAGCAAGCCCCGGACACCGACGCCATCTTCTGCGCCACCGACACCATCGCCATCGGCGTTATGCAGTATCTTAAGGGCATCGGCAAACGCATCCCCCAGGATGTGGCGGTCACCGGCATCGGCCATTCCCGGATGACTGAGATCGTGGAGCCGAATCTGACCACCGTCCACCTGTTCTACCACTCCACCGGCGTCGAGGGAGCGGACATGCTCCTCAAGATGATTGAGAGCGGCATCGACATGAAAAAGAAGCTGAAAATGGGATATGAGGTTGTGGAACAGGAGTCCATCTGATTCATATTTGTTTCATATTATCTTTGCAGGCCCCCGGTTCAGAACAGTTCAGACCTGAACCGGGGGCCTTTTATAAAAGCGCAGGATATCTATTTTGGAAACGTCCGAAATCTCCTGGTTTTATCAGCAAAATAGCCAAAAATGGCGTCGTTTTTTTGGAGGCGTCAATTTCCATTTTCCTCTTGCATCGCCGGAAAATTGTGATACACTATGTAACAGCAAGTGAAACATTTCACTCAAAACAGTGAAACTTCAAACGAAACGGATCACACAGAAAGGAAGGCAAAAGGATGGACTATCAAAAATCTGCCGCCGGCGTACTGGAGTGCATTGGCGGGAAAGAAAACATCATCTCCGCGGCCCACTGCGCCACCCGGCTCCGCCTGGTTATCGCGGACAACAGCAAGGTCAACAAGGAGGCCCTGGAAGAGGTGGAGGGCGCCAAGGGCGTCTTTGAGGCCTCCGGCCAGCTCCAGATCATCTTCGGCACCGGCGTGGTCAACAAGGTCTATGACGCATTTATCGATCTGGCCGGCATTCAGGCCATGACCAAGGACGAGGTCAAGGCCGCCGCCGCCCAGAAAGGCAATCCCTTCCAGCGGTTCATCAAGGTTCTGGGCGACATCTTCGTGCCCATCATCCCCGCCATTGTGGCCTCCGGCTTTTTGATGGGCATTATGGAGTCGCTGAACTTCCTCATCAGCAACGGCTATCTGAGCCTCTCCACCGACAACGCCCTGTTCGTCCTGGCCAATATGTTCTCCAATACCGCCTATGTCTTTCTTCCGGTGTTGATCGGCTTCTCCGGCGCCAAGGTCTTTGGCGGAAACCCCTATCTGGGCGCCATCATCGGCATGATCATGGTTCACCCCAACCTGCAGAACGCCTGGACCATGACCGGCGGCATCGAGGAGTATCTGGACGTCTTCGGTCTCTGGGAGGTGCCCTTTGTGGGCTATCAGGGCCACGTCATCTCGGTGATCATCGCCGTCTTTGTCATGGTGCAGATTGAGAAGTTCCTCCACAAGCACGTTCCCGCCATGCTGGATCTGTTCGTCACCCCCCTGGTCTCGGTCTTTGTCACCGGTTTCCTGACTCTGACGGTCATCGGCCCCATCTTCAACCTGGTGGAGACCAGCATCATCAACGGCATTCAGGCCCTGATCTCCATCCCCTTCGGTCTCGGCTCTCTGGTCATGGGCACGCTCTACGCCCCCACCGTCATCACCGGCATCCACCACATGTACACCATCATTGACCTGGGCCAGCTGAAGGAATTCGGCTACACCTACTGGCTGCCCCTGGCCTCCGCCGCCAACATCGCCCAGGGCGCTGCGGCCCTGGCCGTGGCCCTCAAGACCAAGGACAGCAAGCTGAAATCCATGGCCCTGCCCTCCTCCCTCTCCGCCTTTATGGGCATCACCGAGCCCGCCATCTTCGGCGTCAACATCCGCTTCTTCCGTCCCTTCGTCTGCGCCTGTATCGGCGGCGGCGTGGGCGCCATGTTCGCCTCCATCACCGGCCTGGGCGCCAGCGGCACCGGCGTCACCGGCATCTTCGGCATCCTCCTCTGCCTGGGCAGCCCGGTGAAGTACATCCTCATGTTCCTCATCTCCGCCGGCGTAGCCTTTGCCCTGACCTGGATGTTCGGCTATCGGGACAGCGACAAGGTGAAGGCCGCTCCCGCCAAAAAGGCCGGCGGCAGTCCGTCCTCCGCCCCTGTGTTCCACGCCCCAGCCGAGGAGAATGGCAAGCTGGAGATTCTGGCCCCGCTGACCGGCAAGGCCGTCACCCTGCAGGAGACCGGCGACGAGACCTTCGGCGCCGAGGTGCTGGGCAAGGGCGCCGCCATCGAGCCCAGCGAGGGTAAGGTCTACGCCCCCTTTGACGCCACCGTCAGCGCCCTGATGGGCCACGCCGTCGCCCTGGAGGGCAGCAATGGGGTGGAGCTGCTGATCCATGTGGGTGTCGACACGGTGAAGCTGGAGGGCCGCCACTACACCCCCCACTGCGCCGAGGGCGACAGCGTCAAGGCCGGCGACCTGCTGCTGGAGTTTGACAGCGAGGCGATTCAGAAGGAGGGCTATCCGGTGGTCACCGCGGTGATTGTCACCAACACGGACGACTATCAGGCGGTTATTGCCGATACCGGCCATCCGGTCTCTGCCGGGGCGAAGCTCCTGACGGTACAGAAATAAGCGTTTTCACAGAAGGAATGGTAACGATGAATGCATTACAGCGTGATTTGAAGCGGCTGGTCACCCTGGCGGAGCGTCAGGGTGAGGCCGGCCGGGCAGAGGATCCCACCCGGCTGCGCTTCCACTTGATGCCTCCGGTGGGCTGGATGAACGACCCCAACGGCCTGTGTTGGTATCAGGGGAACTACCACGTGTTCTTCCAGTACGGCCCCTTTGACCCCAACGGCGGGGTGAAGTTCTGGGGCCACTGGACCAGCCCCGACCTGCTCCACTGGACCCAGCAGCCGGTCTTTCTCTGCCCGGATCAGCCCTGGGACATTCACGGCGTCTATTCCGGCTCCGCCCTGGTGGAGGAGGATGAGCTGTACCTCTACTACACCGGCAACGTCAAATATCCCGGGGATTACGACTATATCTACGACGGACGGGGCCATAATCTGGCTCTGGCCACTACCCGGGACGGCATCCACCCGGACAGCAACCGGCTCCTGCTGGAAAACCGGGACTACCCGCCGGAGGTGAGCTGCCACGTCCGGGATCCCAAGGTCTGGAAGCAGGACGGCAAATACTACATGGTGCTGGGCGCCCGCACCCGCCGGGATCAGGGGGAGCTGCTGATCTACGAGTCGGAGGATAAACTCCATTGGGCGCTCTGCAACATCATCACCACAGCCCAGCCCTTCGGCTATATGTGGGAGTGTCCGGACATTTTCTGCGTGGACGGGCAGTGGATTGTCATGACCTCCCCTCAGGGCCTGGAGCGCCAGGGGAACCGGTATCAGAATATCTATTCCTGCGGCTACTTCCCCCTCTATGGAGATTTCCGTGGTGCGTACACCCTGGGCGATTATGTCGAGTCTGACCTGGGCTTTGACTACTACGCCCCTCAGACCTTCCTGGCCCCGGACGGCCGGCGGATTGTCCTGGGCTGGATGGGGATGCCGGACGCCAGCTACGGCAATCCCACCGCGTCCCGCTCCGGCTGGCAGCACTGCATGAGCGTCCCCCGGGAGCTGCACTGGAACGGCAGGCGTCTCACCGCCCTGCCGGTCCGGGAGCTGGAGCAGCTCCGCCGGGACGAGCAACCCATCCGGGTCAGCGGCGAGCTGTCCCTCCCCGCCGCTCAGACCGCCGAGCTGGTGCTCCGCAATCAGGGAGAGCGCCTGCTCCTGCGGATTGGTGAGGACGCCGAGATTCTCTGGCAGGAGGGCCTGCTGACCCTGCGCTTCTCCCCCCTGGCCGGAGCGGGCCGGACAGAGCGGGTGGCGGAACTGCCCGAGCTGCGGGAGCTGCGGCTGCTGCTGGACACCACCTCCCTGGAGCTGTTTCTGGGCGGCGGCGAGCAGGTGATGAGCAGCCGGTTCTATCCCAAGGGGGAGCGCATCCTCCACATCAGCGGCCAGGCGGAGGGCGCACTGTACCGGCTGGAGGGCATGACCTTCACATGGAGCAACAACGGAGGCGGAATGAAATGAAGCGAATTGCGGCAATCGGAGAGCTCTTGATCGACTTTGTGCCCCAGGAGCGAGGCTGTCCGTTAGACCAGGTGGTTCATTTTGAGCGGGTGGCCGGGGGCGCGCCGGCTAACGTGGTCACGGCGGTGAGCCGTCTGGGGGGCCGCGGGGTGATGATCTCCCAGGTAGGCGAGGACGCCTTTGGCCGGCACATCCTGTCCGTACTGGAGGACAGCGGCGTGGATACCCGTTTTGTCTTTCGGACGAAACAGGCGAACACCGGGCTGGCCTTCGTCTCGCTGGACGCTTCCGGCGACCGGGAGTTCGCCTTCTTCCGCAATCCCAGCGCCGACCTGTTCCTGTCCCCGGAGCAGATCACGGAGGAAATGCTGGAGGACACGGCGATTCTCCACTTCTGCTCTGTGGATTTGGTGGACTGGCCGGTTCGGGAGGCACACCGGAAGCTGATCTCCCTGGCCAGAGAGCGGAAGGTTCTGGTCAGCTTTGACCCCAACGTCCGTCTGCCCCTGTGGGACTCTCCCGAAGCCTGTCAGGCGGCTATCCGCAGCTTTCTCCCTCTGGCAGATATCGTCAAGCTGTCGGACGACGAGCTGGAGTTTGTCACCGGCTGCAGCGACGAGCAGGCGGCGGCAGAGCAGCTCCTCTCCGGCAATTGCAAAATGCTGGTACTCACAAAGGAAAGCGGCGGCTCCTGCGTCTATACCAGAAGCGCCGCCGCCCATGTCCCGGCTGTTTCGCTGGAGCAGGTCGTGGATACCACCGGGGCCGGAGACTCCTTTATCGGCTCCTTCCTCTTCCAGCTGGCGGAAAAGTGCGCAGACACAGACCGTCTGGAGCCGTTGACCAGTGAGGACTTGACCCGTTTTCTTACCTTCTCCGGCAATTACGCCGCCCGCACCATCGGCAAAAAGGGGGCCGTCATGGCCACCATGGAAGAGATGCAGAAGGTTTACGGTAACGTGTGATTCCGGCTTCTCTCCCACAAACAGCGCGATGCCCGCTGTGCAGTTTTCTCCTGCACAGCGGGCATTTTTGCTCATTACTCGGTTTTCTGGTTCCGTTTCCTGGATGGATATTGCCAATTCAGGATGCATGATCCCCAATCGATCTCTCATTCCATCTCAGTTCTGATAAACTCCACCACTTCACCTACGGTCTCCAGCTCTTCAAAGTCAGAATCCGTAATATCAACGTCAAATGCTTCCTCCAGATCCATCAGGATTTCGACGAGGTCGGTGTCATCCGCTCCCAGATCGGCCCTGACCGAGGTGTCCACATCGATTAAATCGGCACTGACATCCAATTCCGACGCCAAAACTCCCTTTACCTTTGCATAAATTTCTGCCGTGTTCATGACTATTCTCCCTTTCCGTTTTTGAAGGCGCAGCGAAAGCCCCGATGGCAGGCGACCGGTATTTTTCCATTCCCAATACGCCTTTCCCAGCTTGTACGCCAGCCATTCAATCCGCATCACTGAATAGAAATAGCATAGCACATTTTCCAGCGTTTTCAAGATGATCAAATCAGAATCTGTACGATTGAAAATCATCGCGGAACACAGGCAAGCAGCAGCCCTCTGCCTGCACCATACAGGCGGAGGGCTGCTTTGCGTTTTCAGTCAGATATCAGAAACCTCCCGGCAGCTCACAGCTTGCCCATGATCTCCTCCACAGCCGCCATAACGGCGTCCTCATCGGGGCCCTCGGCGGTAATCGTCACCGTCTCGCCGCACTTGACCGCGAGGCTCATGACCTTGAAGATCTTCTTCGCGTCAACGCCTTTGCTTCCCTTGGCGAGGGTCACAACGCTGGTAAAGGGCTTTACCGCGTTGACCAGCTGCCCGGCAGGACGGGCGTGGAGCCCCTCCTTCTCATGGATGGTATAGGTAACGGATTTCATGGCAGTCTCTCCTTTTCGCTTCAGCCTTGCAGCTTGCTCATGACAAAATTGAGGTCGGTGGTCGTTTTCAGTTCTTCCAGAGCGTCCTCGTCCTCCAGCAGATTACAGACGTTTGCCAGCAGATCGAGATGCTCATCGCCCACACCGGCGATGCCGAAGATCAGGGTCGCCTTCTCCTCACCGAAGTCCACGCCCTCCGGGTACTGCAGCAGCACCACGCCGGACTGCTTTACGGTGCCCTTCTTCTGGCTGGTGCCGTGGGGGATGGCCACGCCCAGGCCCATGTAGGTGGTGACCAAGTTCTCCCGCTCGATCATTGCGTCCGAATAGCTCTCGTCCACATAGCCCAGCTCCGCCAGCAGCGCGCCTGCGGCGCGGATGGCCGTGTACTTGTCGGTGGAGGGGCAGCCCAGCCGGACGCCCTCCCGCCGGAGCACGCCGCTCATGGCGGTGGCGGCCCCTTCCGCCTGGTGCGCGGGAGCGGGGGCTGCGACCTCCTCCCCTGCTACACTGGTCAGAGTGGCATAGAGGTTGTCCAAATGGGGGTCTGCCAGGAAATTGCCGATGGTGATCAGGGTGGCGTTGGGGGCGCAGGCCTTGGCCCGGTCCGCCAGCACCCGCTGACAGACCACCACGTCCGCATCGGCGGGGATATTGTCCACACTGGTATTGGTCACGACAAGGCCGGGGTTGGCGTCGTGGATGCGGTTTCGGAAGCGGGTAGCGCCCATTGCGCTGGAGCCCATGCCGGCGTCGCAGGCAAAGACGATCTTATGAATCTTGCTGGGATCGGCGGGGCCGGCAGATTCGGTGGCGCTGACCGCGATACCCTTGGCCTGGGCCTTCATATCCTGCATCTGCGCCTGGGCCTCCGCGAGATTTTTCGCCGTGCTGAAGCGGATGATGATGGAGGAGCCCACAAAGGACACTGCGGCGGCGATGACCACACCCAAAAAGACCGTCAGCAGCGAATCCCGGGGGGCCATTGCCATATAGGCGATGATAGAGCCGGGAGACGCCGGGCCGGTGAGTCCTGCGTTGGTAATGGAATAGAACAGGATGGCGCAGATATTGCCCAGGATGGGGGCGACAATGATGACGGGATTCATCAGGATGTAGGGGAAGTAGATCTCATGGATGCCGCCCAGCAGATGGATGATCACCGCGCCGGGAGCGGACTGGCGGGTCTGGTCATCCTTGCTGAAGGCCCAGTAGGCCAGCAGCACGCCCAGGCCGGGGCCGGGATTCGCCTCCAGCATGTACATAACGGAGCGGCCTGCCTCGGCGGCCTGGCTGGCGCCGATAGGACTGAAGATGCCGTGGTTGATGGCGTTGTTCAAAAACAGCACCTTGGCCGGCTCAATAAAGATTGCCACCAGCGGCAGCAGGCTGTGGCTGACCAGAGCATCCACTCCGGCGGTGAGGACGGTCAGAATCAGAGTCATCAGCGGGCCGATGACGTAGTAGCCCAGGATGGCCAGCAACAGGCCAAAGATGCCGACGGAGAAGTTGTTCACCAGCATCTCAAAGCCGGCGGGAATATGGCCATTCACCTTCCGGTCAAAGGTGCGGATAACCAGACCGGCCACAGGGCCCATGACCATGGCGCCCATCAGCATGGTGTAGTCCGAGCCGCAGATGCAGCCCACCACCGCGATGGAGCCGATCACCCGGCCCCGGTCTCCGGCCACCATGTAGCCGCCCTGGCCTGCGATCAGGATGGGAAGCAGATAGTTCAGCATGGGAGTGACGATTCCGGCCAGATCCTCATTGGGGAACCAGCCCTTTTCAATAAACAGGGCGGTCAGAAAGCCCCAGGCGATAAACGCGCCGATGTTGGGCATGACCATACCGCTGAGGAATTTACCAAAGCGGCCTACTTTCTCTTTCACGCGGACACGCTCCTTTCAATGTGTGGGTGGTATCTCTGGACGGCTTTCGTTTCACTTCGTTTCGTTGTACTCAGTTTACATGGAACCGTCCTGCCGCGCAAGTCATTGATGATGGCACTTTGGCATTAGTCATTGGTGTCACAGGCGGCGTTTTAGCCATTTTGTCAAAGGAATCCCCAAAGCATTTATGCAAAATACACAGCATCAGCCCGGAACTGCCCCCGCTTCCCCCAAGGATGGCACCAGCATATTGTGGCAAAAAAGCTGGAGTCAAACGGTGGCGTTCCGGTTCGGTCTGTGATACACTTATCATAAGAAAATTATTTTCAGAAAAGAGGCGCTTTTATGTCAAACAAGGGCGCTTTGCCCGCGCTGACAGGCAACGGGCACAAGCTGCTGCTCCAGCTGGTTCAGATGCCCCGCACCTGGACCACCACGGCGGCGCTGGCGGAATCGGTGGGCATCAGTCGCCGCACCGTCATGCGGGAGCTGCCCGGCGTGGAGCAGTTTTTACAGGCCGCCGGCTTTGCCTTCCAGCGCAGTCCGGGGCAGGGGGTGCGGCTGGACGAGCCGCCCTCCCGGCGGGATGAACTGATCGCGCTCCTGGACGCCCAGACCTCCGATGTGGCCCTCCCCCGAGAGGAGCGGCGGCAGCGGCTGCTGGCCGCACTGTTTGCATCCCAGGAGCCGGTGAAAACCTACGCTCTGGCCTACGATCTCGCCATCTCGGAGAACACCCTCAGCAGCGATCTGAACCATCTGGAGGATTGGCTCAGCGCCCACGGCCTGCGGCTCAACCGCCGTCCCGGCGTGGGGGTATGGATCTCCGGCACACCGGAGCAGCGCCGCCGGGCGGCAGGGGCGCTGCTGCGAAGCTGGCTGCCCCTGCAGGATTGGCAGGGCTTTCTGGACGGCACCGGCGCTCCGTCCCTCCCCATCGCCAGTCTGCTGGACCGCCCCACAGCCAAAACCGTCTGGGAGGTGCTGCAGCAATTTGAGCGGGACGAGGGACTTCACTTTACCGACGCGGGCTTTCTCTCCCTGGCGCTGCATCTGACCCTGACCATTCAGCAGCTGCGCACCGGCATCCAGGACGAGGTGGAGCTGGTGCCGCCGCCGGATCTCTCCCTGGCCACCCGGCTGAGCCGGAAAATAGAGAACGCCTTTGGCATCCATCTCTCCCGGGGGGAGGTCAGCTATCTGGCCCTCTATCTGGACGTCTGCCGCACCCGCCCCAGCACCGACGGCCCCGACGCCCGGGAGATGAACACCCGCTATCTGGCCGCCTGCCTCATCGACACGGTAGCCAGGCAGATGGGGGCGGATCTGCGCCGCTATCCCAGTCTGGCAGAGGACCTGTACTGTCACCTGCGGCCCATGCTGCACCGGCTGAGCCAGGGCATTCAGACGGAAAATCCCCAGCTCAGCCTGATTCAGGAGCACTATCCCCGCCTGTGGCGGGCTACCCGCTTTGCCTGTGACGACGCCCGTGCCCGGCTGAACATCCCGGCCATCCCGGATGCCGAGGCCGGCTATCTGGCCATGCACTTCGGGGCGGTGTTGGAGCAGGACGCCATGGCCCGCATGCGGGTGAATGTAGTCATCGCGTGCCCCTACGGCATGGCCAGCAGCCGGTTTTTGGCCTCCCAGATCATGAAGGAATTTGCCGCCTTCCACATTCAAAAGGTGGGCGCCCTGCGGGATCTGAATCCGGAGGAGCTGCGTGCCCAGGGAACTGATCTGATCATCTCCACCGTCCACCTCAACCTCGCCTTTCCCTCCGTCTCGGTCAACCCCATTCTGAATGACCAGGACCGGGCCGTGCTGCGGGCCGCGGCTCAGCAGTACAGCCACAAGGGGGAGGACACCGCCCCCCGCCCGGCCCAGACAGCGGAAAACCGGGCTCAGGCCCTGCGTTACGCAGCCCGGCTCAGCGCCGCCCTGCTGGAACTGCTGGACAGCCTGGCCATCCGCACGGTATCCCTGCCCGGCGACCGGGCAGCGCTGATTCGGGAGGCAGCACGGCTGTTCTGCACCCATCCCGACGACGCGCGCACGGTGGAGCAGACGCTGCTCCGGCGGGAGGCCATGGGCGAAACCTATATCCCGCCGCTGAACGCGGTATTGCTCCACTGCTTCACTCCCGCCGTGCCGGGCTGCCGCCTGGGTTATTTGAAGGCGGAGCCGCCGGTCTATGAGGCGGGCCGGGCTCTGCTGGGCGCGCTGGTGCTGCTGGCCCCGGAGGCGGAGGACGGCATCCCCGCCGATGTGATGCAGGCGGTGAGCGCCATTCTCATCGAACAGCCGGAACTGATCAAGGAGCTGCGGCTGGGGCATCGGGAGCAGGCCGCCGCCCTGCTGGAAAAGGAGCTGGGCCAGCGGTTCCGGCAGGCCCTGACCCTGCGCATCGGCAAGCGGTAGCGCACAATCGTTTCCTCAGAGATCACAAACGCAACACTCTTGCAAAAAGGAGTGTTGCGTGAGCCTGTCGTAAAACGACAGGCTCACCAAACAAATGCGTCGCATTTGTTTGGAATTATGCGGCCGAACCGCGCGCCCTTCGGGCACACTCCCGGCCTCCCTGTGTGCTTTTGCCGGCACAGGTCCGGCTAAAAGCACAAATTTGAATCTATTTTGTTGCTGACGCAACAAAACTCCTGCGGAGGGCTTCCTAAACTTTTAGCCCGACTCGGGATTTGCAAAAGGTACTTTTTTGACAGTCTGACGCAACACTCTTCCAAAAAGGAGTGTTGCGTTACTTTTGGTACAAGGGGCCAGTGCCAAAGTGAGCACATCGTCCCCTTGCAATCCGCTGGACGGGCCGTTAAGATAAAGACAGAGCATCCCAGGACAGGATGCAGGCTTTCGTTTCATAATGTTTCGCTGTTTCGTACTCTGCACTGCAAGGAGGTTTTGTATGATCTATACTGTCACGCTCAACCCCGCACTGGACAAAACGGTGGAGATCCCCCATTTTACACTGGACACTGTAAACCGGATCGCAACCCTCCGCACTGACCCGGGCGGCAAGGGCATCAACGTCTCCAAGGTGATCGACAAGCTGGGCGGCACCAGCAAGGCCATGGGCATTCTGGCCGGCGCCACCGGCCACGCCATCGCCGACCAGCTGGTCCAGCGGGGACTGGACTGCGCGTTCTGCTTCGCACCCGGCGAGACCCGCACCAACCTGAAGATCATCGACCCGGAGGGCCACACCAACACCGACATCAATGAGCCGGGCATCCAGGTGACCGAGGAAATCCTGGACGGACTGCTGGCGCAGCTGACCGGTCTGCTCCAGCCGGAGGACATTGTCGTTCTGGCCGGTAGCCTGCCCGCCGGGGCCCCCAGGGACACCTACCGCAAGTGGGTCTCCGCCTGCCGGGACAAGGGCGCAAAGGTCTTTCTGGACGCAGACGGCGAGCTGCTGGCCCAGGCCATCCAAGCCAGCCCCTATCTGATTAAGCCCAACAACGATGAGCTCTCCCGGCTGATGGGCCGCCAGCTCGAGACGGTGGAGGAGCTTCACGCCGCCGCGCGGCAGCTGCTGGAAAAAGGAATCCGGCAGGTTGTCGTCTCCATGGGTGGGCGGGGCGCCCTGTATGTCACCCCGGAAAAGGCGATCTATGCCGACGGTCTCAAGGTCAAGGTGGGCAGTACGGTGGGCGCAGGCGACAGCGTAGTCGCCGCCCTGGCTTACGCCGAGGACCGTGGGCTCTCCCTGGAAGAGGCAGTGGTCCTTTCCACCGCCACCGGAGCCGCCAATGTCATGTGCAGCGGCACTCAGGCCGCCGAATACAGCGTCATCGAAGGGCTGATGCCCCGGGTGACCTGGCATACGCTGCCCCTCTGAATGATTTTCACGAATCCAGCGAAAAGGAGATTCTGTTATGAAAGCAAAAGCCGTTCGTCTGCATGCCGCCAACGACCTGCGCATCGACGAGTTTGAACTGCCCCCCATTAAAGAGGACGAGATCCTGGTCAAGGTTGTGTCCGATTCCATCTGCATGTCCACCTATAAATGCGCCATCCTGGGCACCGGCCACAAGCGTGTACACGCCGATGTGGCCGAGCACCCCGCCATCATGGGCCACGAGTTTGCCGGTGACATCGTGGAGGTGGGCAGCAAATATCAGGATCAGTTCAAACCGGGCATGAAGTTTACCATTCAGCCCGCCCTCAACTACAAGGGCACCATGTGGAGCCCTGGCTACTCCTACGAGTTCTGCGGCGGCGACGCCACCTACTGCATCCTGCCCGCCGAGGTCATGGAGTGCGGCTGCATGCTGGAATACCAGGGCGAGGCCTACTATGAGGCCTCCCTGGCCGAGCCCATGAGCTGCTCCATCGGCGCCTTTAACGCGGCCTATCACACCCAGATGGGCGTCTACACCCACGAGATGGGCATCAAAAAGGACGGAAAGCTGGCCATTATGGCGGGCGCCGGCCCCATGGGGCTGGGTGCGCTGACCTACGCCCTGCACCGTGACATCCACCCCTCTCTCATCACCGTCACCGATCTGAATCAGGACCGTCTGGATCGGGCCGCCAGCCTGTTTCCTGTGGACGAGTGGGCCGCCAAGGGCATCGAGCTCCACTTTGTCAACACCGGCAAGCTGGCCGATCCGGTGGCAGAGCTGCTGAAGATCAGCGGCGGCACCGGCTACGACGACGTCCTCTGCTATGCGCCGGTGGCCTCTGTGGTGACCCAGAGCTCGGCGATTCTGGGCCGTGACGGCTGCCTGAACTTCTTCGCCGGCCCCACCGACAACCAGTTCAGCGCCACCATGAACTTCTATGACGTCCACTACAACTCCACCCATGTGATGGGCACCACCGGCGGCAACACCGCCGACATGCTGGAGTCCCTCCGGATGACCGCCGAGGGCCGGCTGGACCCGGCCGTGATGGTCACCCATGTGGGCGGCCTGAACGCCGCAGGCGAGGCCACCCTGAACCTGCCCAAGATCCCGGGCGGCAAAAAGCTGATCTACACCCATGCTGAGATGCCGCTGACCGCGCTGGACGATCTGCGGGCCAAGGGTGCAGAGGATGTACGGTATGCCGCGCTGGCGGACATCGTGGAGGCCAACCACGGCCTGTGGTGTCCGGAGGCGGAGAAGTACCTGCTGGCAAACTTTGTGAAGGAATGATCAGGTCAACCGCCTTGCTGATCTGCCTGACAAAGGACCGGAAGAATCCGTTTTATACGGAGGTCTTCCGGCCCTTTGTCTTTTCATGTAACCCCGTAAAGATATAAACCGACGCTCAGATCGTCGATCCGCCGGAGGATGCCTGCCGCAGCATCTATAAAATTGACACAACAATCTGCATGATCCGCCTATCCCTGAAAAGAAATCCTTGTTACAATATCAAAAAGGGGTGAAAAATATGCTTCGAATGGAAATCGCCTTGTTTCTCGTTCTGGCCTTTGTGGCCTTCGTCTATTTTTCCGCCGGACGGAAGCACTCGCCGCTGCACAAAACCTTCTCTGTCCTGCTGATCGCCATGCTGGTCCATCTGGCCTTTGACGCTGCGACCATCTACACCGTCAACCATCTGGATACCATACCGCTGCTGTTGAACGATATTCTGCACCGGTTTTTCATCGGAACGATGGTGCTGATCGTCTACCTGTTCTATCAGTACATTGCCATCCTGGTGGAGGAGGAGAGCGGTCAGCCCCGGCGGCTGGATTTCGCCGCGAAAGCATTTTTGACAGCGGCGGAATTGGGCGCTATGCTGCTGCCCGTTCACTACGCGGTCACGCCGGATGGGAACTACTCCGACGGCATTCACGCAAACGTCTGCTATATCAGCATGTCCTTCTACCTGTTTCTCTGTGTGTGGCTGCTGCTGCGCAATTGGAAGCTGCTCCACCCGAAAAAAAAGCTCGCCATCGGCGCTGCTCTTGTGATCGAAGTGGGGGTTTCCCTGCTGCAGGCGTTGAACCCCACATGGCTTATCAGCGGCATGGGGCTGACCCTTATGACATTGTCCTTCTACCTGACGCTGGAAAACCCCGATATTCTTCGGGCGGAGCTGACAGAGCAGAAGATGTCCATGCTGTATCTGAAAAGTCAGGTCAATCCCCACTTTCTTTATAACACCTTGGACACCATCCGCATTCAGGCCCAGCTGAACGGGGACAAAAAGGTGGCCGATCTGCTGATGCGGTTGGTGGACTTCTTCCGGCTCAGCGTCAAGGTCGACCGGCAGATGGTCGCCCTGGACGACGAGCTGGAGCTGCTGGAAGCCTACATGGAGCTGATGTGCTATCGTTATCCGGAGCTTGCATGCACCTATGACATTGACCCGAACCTGGGCGGTGTACAGGTGCCCAACTTCATCCTGCAGCCCATCGTGGAAAACAGCCTGCTGCACGGTCTGAAAAACAAGGGCTACCGGGGCGAGGTGCGCATCGTGGCGCAGAAGGCGGCGCGGCAGGAGCACTGCATGGAGCTTCAGGTTATTGACACCGGCAGCGGCTTTGCAGAGGGAAAAAAAGCGGCCATTGACCAGATGTTGTCCGACTACGCCAAACAGGCCCCCAAGCTGGAGGGCAGCAGCATCGGTCTGCTGAATGTGCAAAAGCGGATTAAGCTGCTCTGCGGCCAGGCGTATGGCCTCTGGTACACGGAAAATCCCACCGGCGGCGTGACCGCCCACCTGCTGCTGCCCATCCAGGAGGAGGAAATGTGATGAAAAAGCTGCGCGTGCTTTTGGTTGACGATGAGATCATGATCCGGGAGGGCTTTAAGCGGCTCTTTGACTGGGAAGCCCATGACTGCCAGGTGGTAGGGGAAGCCGCCGATGGCATGGAGGCCCTGGCCCAGATCGATACCCTCTGTCCGGACATTGTCATTATGGACATCAACATCCCCATTATGAACGGCCTCAAGGTCATCCAGCTCAGCCGGATCAAGCATCCGAAGACAGCGTTTGTGATTGTATCCGGCTACGACGACTTTTCCTACTGCCGGGAGGCTCTGCGGCTGCAGATCACAGACTATATTTTAAAGCCCGTAAATTATGAGGAGTTCGGAAACTGTATCGACAATCTGAAGATCTCTCTGTTTCAGCAGCGGGTGGAGACCGCGTCGGAGCCGAAGCAGCAGGAGGAGCGGACCATTACCGGCATCACCCGGTATCTGCAGCAGCACCTGGCAGAGGAGATAAGTCTGTCTGTTTTGGCGGAGGAGTTCCACCTGAACCCCCAGTATATCAGCCAGCTGTTTAAAAGCGAGATCGGGGTGGGCTTTCTGGCCTATCTGACCAACATTCGCATGGAGCAGGCGAAAAAGCTGCTGCTTTCCACCCCTCTCTCCATAGCGGAGGTGGCGGAGCAGTCCGGCTATGGGGACTACCGGGTATTCACCAAAGTGTTCAAAAAAGCGGAGGGAATCACCCCCTCCCAATACCGGAGGGAGTTCCTGGACGGGACAGAGGCAAAAGCGTGACAGAGAAAGGAGAAGAAGCTTCCGATGAAATCTGCCTTTGTTACATTAACGCCGGATAATCTGGAATGTGAGCACCTTTGCTGCATCATCCGCACGAAAAAGCCCCATCCGGGGGTGGAGGCCAAGCGCCGGTGGCTGGCAGACCGTCTGCAAGAGGGCCATGTGTTCCGCAAGCTGGACGTGAAGGGCTGCGCGTTTATCGAGTACGCGCCCCTGGAAACCGCCTGGGTGCCCATTGTGGGAGAGAACTATCTCTACATCTACTGCCTGTGGGTCACCGGCAGCCCTAAGGGCTGCGGTTACGGCAGGGCGCTGATGGAATCCTGCATTGCCGATGCAAAGGCCCAGGGAAAATCCGGCGTCTGTATGCTGGGTGCACAGAAGCAGAAGGCTTGGCTCTCCGACCAGGGTTTTGCAAGGAAGTTCGGCTTTGAGACCGTGGACACGACTCCCGGCGGCTATGAGCTGCTGGCCCTATCCTTTGACGGGAGCAAGCCCGCTTTCACTCCCAACGCCAAGCAGGAAGCCATTGAGAACCGGGAATTGACCGTCTATTACGACCTGCAATGCCCCTATATCCCCCAGCGGATCGAGACACTGCAATCCTATTGCAGTGAAAAGGAAATTCCCGCTCGCTTCATCCTGGTTGACAGCCTGGAAAAGGCAAAGGCATTGCCCTGCCCCTTCAACAACTGGGCTGTGTTTTACCGGGGCCGCTTCCAGACCGTCAATCAGATCGACGGTTCCGCCCTGGAACGAATTCTGAAAAAGGGGTAACCTACGCAGAGCTTCCCGAAGGAGGCTCTGCGTTTTTGCATTCACCCGGCAGAATAGACACACTGCCGGGTGAAGCTATAAAACTGACACATTCCCCTGCAAAACGTACCTATCGGATGGCCGAAATTTCTCATAAAATATGGGTACAGAACAAAGACAAGAAAAGAGGAACTCTTATGCGCAAAAAGAAATCAAAATCTGTCGCTGCCAGAACTGCCGGGGTGCTGGCAATCGTCGTCGCCGTTCTGCTGGCCATCTTTCTCCTGGGCCGGTACGGTTGGAAGCTGGGCGGCTTCCGGGCCTGCCAGGGTGCGGCAATTGAAGCCGTGGAGGTGACCGACCGGCAGGTGTCCATCACAGGCTGCTGTCCCGGCTCCTTCCCGGAGGGCTTTCTCGGCTATCACGCGGAGGAGTCGGACGGAACGCTCTATGTCGGCTTCCGGTTCAGCGGACTCTTCGGCTTCTTTGAAACCGGCGACTTCTCCGTCTCCATTCCGGTGCAGGGCGAGATCCGGGCGGTTGTCATGAAAACCGCAGCGAATGAATCCCTCATCTGGGAGGCCGAGGACGCGCAAGTGCCCGACGAAGCTGTTGACGAAACGCCTGACACCGTCGAGGACATCCCCGCCGGGACGCCCGACGAAGCCCCCGCTGAGGCTGCCAACGAGGCTCCCGACGAAACTCCTGACGCGGCCGCCGATGAGACAGAGGCCGATGCTCCCGCTCCCGACGAGCAGCCGACCGTGCTGGAGGCCTATGCCACCGTGATCGGCGAATACTACACCGCTCTGGACGAGGGCTGGGACGCGGCAGAGCTGATGGAGGCCGGGCTGAACTACATGGCGGCAGACAGCCATCACGGAGCCCCCCTGGAGGAGATCGGCTACGCGGTCACCGACCTGGACGGGGACGGCACGGAAGAGCTGGCCATCGGCTCCATGGTGGAGGATGAGTTTTTCGGAAAGATGATCTTCTCCCTGTACACGTTGGACGGCGAGGGCGTGCCGCAGTTGCTCTTTGACAGCACCGAGCGCAACCGTTACTACTACGCGGGCGGCTTCCGCTTTGCCAATCTCGGATCCTCCGGCTGGAATGACAGCTTTGTCACCACGCTGAAACTGGAGGACAAGGAGCTGATTGACATGACCTACACCACCGACCCCGCAGACTATGTCCAGATGGAACTGACACCCTTTTCGCAGTGGGTGAAATGAGGAGGAAAACGGTATGAGCAGCGAAATTCATCTCGCCTCCCGGCTGCTGACCTGCGCAGGCGCCCTGATGACCGTCTCCGGCGCTCTGATGGCCCTGTGCGGAGGACTTGCCTATGGTGGGCTTCTTTGGGCGGCGGCGTCCTGTCAGTTCTTTGCCGCCTATCATTTTCGGCAGAAGGAAAACAAAGAGATAGAAACGGAGGAACCGGACGATGAACAACCGGCTTTATAAATCCAACGAAAACAAGATGGTAGACGGCGTCTGCGGCGGCATCGGGGAGTATTTTGATATCGATCCCACCCTGATCCGGCTGGTCTGGGTGGTGCTGTGCGCCATGGGCGGCGGCGGCTTTCTCGCCTATCTCATTGCCGCTATCATCATGCCTCGCAGACCGGAGAACTGAGGGAACAAGCGAAGAAAGGAGAAGTACATATGAACAGTCTGACTACAATTCAAAAAACCTTCCGGGTATTCAAGGTGCTGGCAAAGGTGGCTATGATTCTGTCCTTCGTATGGGCCGGACTTACCGCCCTGGGGCTTCTGTGCGGCGCCGTCTGGTACTCCGGCGGCACTGTGATCGGGGCCGATCAGGAGCTGCTGCTCTCTCTGACGTCGGCGGACAGCCTGAACCGGATGATCGGCACTCTGCTGACTGAGACGGTATTGGCCCTGACCGACGGCACCCTGTTTCTCTTCGCCTTCCGGTATTTCAAGCAGGAGCAGGCGGACGGCACCCCCTTCACCCAGAGCGGCGCGGAGCAGATCAGGCGTCTGGGCATCCGCACCATCGTGCTGCCCCTGGTGGCGGCCATCCTCTCCGCCGTATTCTGCAAACTCTTCGATGTGACCGATCCCCCCGACTGGAGCAATCTGCCCAGCCTGACCATGGGCATCGTGCTGATTCTGGCCTCACTGGTCTTCCGCTACGGCGCGGAGCTGGAGAGACGATGCAGCGAAACCGGAAAGGAGCCGCAGAAATGAACGAATTTGTTTCCGCCGCCCTGCCCTGGGTGCTGGCCGGCCTGGCGCTGGCCATTTTGGCAGCCAATCACAGCATAGAACGGCAGAAGGACGAAAAGCGGGGCGCCCGCATCGCCACGGGCGCGGGATTGGGCCTGGTGCTGGGCACGGCCCTCAGCAGCTGCGGTTGGTGGCACAATCACACCCTGGGCCTCCTCCTCGGCATTTTGTGGGGGATGGCGCTGGCCTCCCTTTATAGAGGCGGAGATACGCCGGAGGACAAAAACGATCCCGATGCGCGGTGACGGAACGGCGCATCCGTTTGAAACGGCTCGGATTGCCGGCTCCAATCTCCTTGCGCGGGCAGCAGTGCGAGAGGAAGGATGGAGCAATGGGCAAAAATCTGCGGCTGCCGCGCTTCAAAAACAGCCGAGCTCGAGTCAAGCTCCCATGCCTCTGCGCGCAGTCTCTCCTGAAGGGAAAGGCTGCGCGTTTTATTTCGTTCTCCTCCGCTTCGACGAATCCGCCCCATCTGTCCGTGCGTCCCGCTCCGGCGCAATTTGGCAAGGAAAGTCGAGTAAAAGCCGCTGTTTACATATAAAATTGTCTCTGCTATGCTAAGCACACACAATCGGAAAGCGAGGTAGAGGACCATGACACAGGACGAAATCATCATTCGGGGGCTGACCCAGAATAATCTGAAAAACGTATCTCTCAATATTCCAAAAGGAAAAATTACTGTATTCACCGGGGTCTCCGGCTCCGGCAAATCCAGCATCGTGTTCGACACCATCGCCGCTGAGAGTCAACGGCAGATGAACGAGACTTACACTGCCTTTATGCGGGGCCGCCTGCCCAAATACGAAAAGCCCAAGGTGGAGCGGATTGACAACCTCTCCGCCTCGGTTATCGTGGATCAGTCCCGGCTGGGCGGCAACGCCCGCTCCACCGTGGGCACTATCAGCGACATGTACGCCGCCCTGCGGCTGCTCTACTCCCGCATCGGGGAGCCCTATGTGGGCACAGCCTCCTATTTCTCCTTCAACGACCCCAACGGCATGTGCAAGACCTGCTCCGGCATCGGAAAAATTCTGGATCTGGACATCGAACGGGCCATAGACCCGGACAGATCCTGGAACGAGAGCATGCTGAATCTCCCCGCCTTCGGCGTGGGGAACTACTACTGGAAACAGTACACCGGCTCCGGACTCTTCGACCTGAACAAAAAATACCGCGACTATACACCGGAAGAGCGGAATCTCCTCCTGTTTGGCAGCCGGGTGACCGGCGGACCGAGGGAACACAAAAAGGTAGAGGGCATCAAGACCCAGTTCCAGCGGCTGTGCCTGATGAAAGGCCCCGAGGAGCAGAACGACTACACGCTGCGCAAACTCAATCAGTTCATGGAGGAAAGAACCTGCCCGGTCTGCGGAGGGCGGCGGCTCAACGCCAAGTCCCTCTCCTGCAAGGTGGCGGGCTACAGCATTGACGAGATGTGCGCCATGGAGTTCACCCAGCTGGTGCAGGTGCTCGGCACCATCCGCGACCCCAGGGCCAGAACCATCGTGGAGGCGCTGACCGCCTCCTTGAATCGGATGATTGACATCGGACTGCCCTATCTCTCCATGAACCGGGAGTCCGCCACTCTCTCCGGCGGCGAGGCCCAGCGGCTGAAGCTGGTGCGGTACATGGGCAGCGCCCTCACCGGCATGACCTATATCTTCGATGAGCCCAGCACCGGCATGCATCCCCGGGACGTCTACCGCATGACCCGGCTCCTGCGCAGCCTGCGGGACAAGGGCAACACGGTTCTGGTGGTGGAGCACGACAAGGATGTGATCTCCATTGCCGACCAGGTCATCGACGTGGGCCCTCTGGCGGGAAAGAACGGCGGCGAGATTCTGTTTCAAGGCAGCTACGAGGCTCTGCTGTGTTCCGGCACCCGCACCGGAAACGCGCTGAAGCAAACGACGCCGCTGAAGGCCTCTCCCCGGATCCCCAAGGCCTTTCTCCCGGTGCGGGACGCCTGCGTCCACAACCTGAAGCATGTATCCGTGGACATCCCGCTGGGTGTGCTGACGGTGGTCACCGGCGTGGCCGGCTCAGGTAAGAGCTCCCTCATCCGGGATGTGTTCGCCAGGCAGTACGCCGACCGGGTGGTGCTGGTGGATCAGTCCCCGATCACTGCCACCGGGCGCTCCACCCCCGCCACCTTCCTGGGCTTTTTCGATGAGATCCGGAAAGTCATGGCGGCGGAAAACGGCGTGGACGCCTCCCTGTTCTCCTTCAACAGCAAGGGAGCCTGCCCCGTCTGCGGCGGCAGGGGGATGATTGTCACCGAGCTGGTCTTCATGGATCCGGTCACCACCGTCTGCGAGGCCTGTGAGGGCCAGCGGTACAGCCCGGAAGCCCTCTCCCACCGGTATCACGGCAAAAATATCGTGGAGATTCTGGCGCTGTCCGCCGAGGAGGCCTATGACTTTTTCCGGGACAACCGGAAGCTCCGCAAGGCCCTGGGGGCCATGCTGGAGGTGGGTCTGCCCTACCTCTCCCTGGGCCAGCCCCTCTCCACCCTGTCCGGCGGCGAGCGCCAGCGGGTGAAGCTGGCCAAATATCTGGACAAAAAGGGCAATATCTATGTGCTGGACGAGCCCACCACCGGTCTCCACGCCTCCGACGTAAAAAAGGTCATGGAGCTGCTGGACAATCTGGTGGATCGGGGCAACACTGTCATCGTCATCGAACACAATCTGGACGTGATGAAGCAGGCGGACTGGCTCATCGACGTAGGGCCGGACGGCGGCACTGCCGGGGGGCAGATCGTCTTTGCGGGCAACCCCGGGGAGATGGCGGCCCACGGGCAGACCATCACGGCAGAATATCTCAGAAAATCACTGTAACCTTTTGCGGGGGCGGAGGCAGAGACAGCTTCCGCCCCGCAATTTCTCTCCAGGTCACAAAACAGCAAGGAGCGTCGAGCAAAACACCGGCAGATACGGTAAAATATCAACTGTAAGGAGGCGATGCACATGAAGGAACAGACTCTAGCCGTCCAACGGATGCAGGACTACATCGCAGAAAATCTGGCCGGAGACATCCGCCTGTCTGACCTGGCCCGGGTATCCCTGTTTTCCCCGTGGTATTCCTACCGCCTGTTCCGGGAACATCTGGATCTGACCCCTACGGAGTATATCCGCAGGCTGCGGCTGTCCCAGGCGGCAATACGGCTGCGGGACGAAAAAAACCGGGTCATTGACGTCGCCCTTGATCTGGGCTTTTCCAACGCGGATACCTTCACCCGGGCGTTTTTCCGGGCCTTTGGGCTCAACCCCAGCGATTACGCGAAAAATCCGGTGCCCATCCCCCTCTTCATTCCCTATGGCGTAAAATACAGAGCACTCAGAAAGGAGCCGATGGATATGTCCCATCTGCAGACCATTTTCATTCAGGTCATCCGCAAGCCGGAACGCCTGTGCATCATCAAGCGGGGCGTCCGCGCGGAGGATTACTTCCCCTACTGCGAGGAGGTGAGCTGCGACGTGTGGGGTCTTCTCATGAGCATGCGCTCCCTGTGCGGAGAGCCGGTTTGCATGTGGCTGCCCCCGCAGTATAAGGAGCCCAACACCTCCACCTATGTACAGGGCGTGGAGGTGGAGACGGATTATCTGGGTGTCATTCCCGAGGGCTTTGACGTCATTCGGCTGCCAGAGGCGGAATATCTGATGTTCCAGGGCCAGCCCTTCCGGGAGGAGGATTACTGCGAGTCCATCCATGCGGTGCAGCAGGCCATGGACAGCTACGATCCCTCGGTGATCGGGTATCAGTGGGACGACGAAAATCCCCGCATCCAGCTGGAGCCTCGGGGAGAGCGGGGCTATATCGAGCTGCGGGCGGTAAAGCGGATAGCAAGCAGCGCCGGTTCCCGCTGAAAAAGCAGATCCTGTCCACTCAGGCACTTCCGGGGACAGGATCTGCTGACCTTATCCCTTGATCCGATCCAGTTCAAAGCCCTCACGGGAGTTATCCTGTGAGGGCTTTCTCTTTGATCTGAATGGCAGCGTTCCCTTCTCCTACCACAGGGTAACCGTAAACGCGGCGACACTGCAGGGCGGCAGCTGGGCGGCAAACCCGTTGTCTGTCAGTTCAATCCCATGCAGGGCTCTGGGGGAAACCTCCTCCGGTGCGTCAAAGGTGTTCCGGGCGTCTCTCGCTCCGGTCAGCACCCGGCCGGTGACCTGCTTCGCCCTGCCCAGGCCGGTCAGCACGCAGCTGATGGGTAAGGCGTCTGTGTCGCTGAGATTGGCCGTCGTCACCAGCACAGTCCCGTCGGCGGCCTGGCTGGCAGAGATGTGCAGGTCGGGCACCCGGTACTCCTCCGGGCCGATGAGACTGGTCTCTGCATAGCTCTCCAACTGCCGGGCGTCCTGATGGCCCTGATACAGGTCAAAGACATGATAGGTAGGCGTGAGCAGCATCCGCTCCCCCTCCGTCAGCAGCATCGCCTGCAGCACGTTGACCATCTGGGCAATGTTAGCCATAACCACGGTATCGCAGTGGTTGTTGAAGAGATTCAGACTCACGGCGGCCACCAGCGCGTCCCGCATGGTGTTTTGCTGGTAGAGGAAACCGGGATTGGTGCCCGGCTCCACCTGGAACCAGGTGCCCCACTCATCCACCGCCAGGCCGATGTTTCTGCCCGGGGCATACTGGCGGAGAATCCGGCTGTGGTTTTCAATCAGCTCGTCCATAAAGAGGGCGTTGTGCAGGACGGCGTAATACTCCCACCGGGGGAAATCGGTAGCGGAGCCCTTATGCTCAAAATCTCCGGCCTTGGTCAAGGTATAGTAGTGCAGCGAGATGGCGTCGACACAGCCGCCGGCCCGCTCCGCCACCACCTGAGTCCACCGGTAGTCGTCCGCGTTGGCTCCGGAGGCGATTTTATAGACGGGATGCTCCGGGTCATAGCAGCGCAGGAAGGTGGCATACTGGCGGCACAGGTCGGCGTAGAACTCCGGACGCATATTGCCTCCGCCGCCCCAGGCCTCGTTTCCGATGCCCCAATACTTCACATGCCAGGGCGCCTGCCTGCCGTTTTCCCGGCGCAGAGAGGCCATGGGAGAGACGCCTCCCATGTTGCAGTACTCTACCCAATCGCTGAACTCCTGAACGGTACCGCTGCCCACATTGCCGGAGAAATAGGGCTGGCAGTCCAACTGCCGGCATAGCTCCAGAAACTCGTGAGTGCCGAAAGAGTTGTCCTCGGTGACGCCGCCCCAGTTGGTGTTGACGATCTTCTTTCTCCCCTCCTTGGGGCCGATGCCGTCCCGCCAGTGATAGGTGTCCGCAAAGCAGCCGCCGGGCCACCGGAGGACGGGAACCCGGATCGCCCGCAGTGCCCGGACTGCGTCGCTGCGGATGCCGTTGACATTTGGAATGGGTGAGTCCTCCCCCACATACAGGCCGTCATAGATGCACCGGCCCAGGTGCTCGGAAAACTGTCCGTAGATATTGCGGTTAATCTCTCCTTTGGAGCGATTGCCATTGATGAAAATATATGCCATTCTGTGTGCCTCCAACTGTAATCCTTCTCCTGTTGCGCTTTCACGCGATACACTGTCATTATATTTCGTATTCTGCAAAATGCAATGCTTTCGTCACAGGATCAGACAAATACAGCAGCCCTCCGCTCACACCGTGCAAGCGAAGGGCTGCCGAAGGCTGTCAGGCTCCTGCTTCAGTCATCCCAGATACCGCAGTCCCTCCACGCCTTTGATGCCCAGGCCTGGCTCATCGGACACGGTGATCTTCTGCTCCTCGAACAGGGCGCCGCCCAGGATGGGATCCTCCCTGCACAGCACCGGACCGTCCAGGTCGATCTTGGTGATGATCCTCTTGGCGCAGGCCAGCTCCACCGCCGCATTGACGCTGATCTTAGCCTCCAGCATACAGCCGATCATGCACTCCACCCCATAGACCTCGGCGGCGGAGACGATCTTCAGAGCGTTATACAGGCCGCCGCACTTCATCAGCTTGATGTTCACCAGATCGGCGGCCCCCATCTGCATGATCTTCAATGCGTCCTCCGGGCTGAACACGCTCTCATCCGCCAGAACAGGCACATAGGAGCGCTCTGTGACGTATTTCAGCCCCTCAAAGTCGTGGGCCTTGACCGGCTGCTCCACGAACTCAATGGCAAGTCCCTGCTCCTGCATCTGATTGAGGATGCGGACCGCCTCCTTGGGCTGCCAGGCCTGGTTGGCGTCGATGCGGATGCACACATCGTCCCCCACTGCCTTCCGGACTGCAGCCAGCCGGGCCACATCCAGCGTGGGGTCGGCCCCCACCTTCACCTTCAGGCAGTCATAGCCCCGCCGAATGGCATCCACGGCGTCCCGGGCCATTTCCTCCGGGGGATTGACGCTGATGGTGATATCGGTGATGATCTGCTTCCGGGCGCCGCCCAGCAGCTTGTAGACCGGGATGTTATACAGCTGGCCGTAGAGATCCCACAGGGCCATGTCCACGGCGGCCTTGGCGCTGGTATTTTTGACGATGCACTTCTGGACGCTCTGAATCACGTCCTCAAAGTCGTCCACATCCCGCCCGACGATGGTCTTGGCAATGTGATCCTGGATGGCGCCGATGATGGCCCCAGTGGTATCGCCGGTGATCACCCCGGTGGGAGGCGCCTCTCCGTAGCCCACCGCACCGGTATCGGTGTGGATCTCCACAATCACGTCCTCCACGCTGGAGACGGAGCGCAGAGCGGTCTTAAAGGGTACCCGCAGGGGAACGGAGATCTGACCCAGTCTTACTTCTGTAATCTTCATGTATGCTCCTTCTTTCGTTTCGATGTATGCTCAGCGGGCCAGCTCGTACATAGCCGCCGCCAGAATCGCCCCATTGTCCACCAGCCGGTGAATCTCCATATATTCGTCCGGCTTGTGCTCCCGCACCTCATCCCCGGGGAAGATGGGGCCAAAGGCCAGGGTATTCGGTATCATTTTGGCGTAAGTGCCGCCGCCGATACATTTCGGCTCTGCCTTCTGCCCGGTATAGTCGGAATAGACCTTCAGCAGCTTGCTCACCAGGGGGCTGTCCGGTGCCATATAGATGGCAGCCTTGTGCTGGAGGAAGGTCTCCCGGAAGCCGGCCTGTTCAAAGGCCGCCTTCACCGCCGGGCCGCACGCGTCAAAGCTGCGGGTGACGGGGTAACGGTAGTTCAGTTTAACAGCAAGCTGCTCCCCGTCCCCCTCAATCACGCCCAGATTCACTGTCAGCGGGCCGGACACGCCGTCTTCCATGGCGATGCCCAGGGAGGCTCCGTCGCACTCCATGCCGATCTGCTCCGCCAGCAGCTTTACCGCCCGGGCCAGCTCTCCCTCCAGAGGCAGCCGGTTCAGGAAGCACATCAGCCGTCCGATGGCGTTCTCCCCCTCCTGGGGCGTGCCGCCGTGGGCGCCGACGCCGGCGGCCTCTACCAGCACGCCGTCACCGGTCAGAGTGCAGGAAATTTTCTCCGCCTCCAGGGTAGCAATCGCCCGGGCCGTCTCCGGCGGGCAGAGCAGCCGGGCGGAGGCCTGAGCGGGGACAATGTTGTGGGCCGCGCCGCCCTGAATTTCAGCCAAGCGGATCTCTCCGGACTGGTTCAGGTCACAGACAAAGTGCTCGGTCACAAGCCCCTTTTCGCCGTTGATCACCGGGTACTCGCCGTCAGGGGTAATCCCCATCACCGGCACCTCGCCGCCGTGTCTCAGATAATACTTCATGTCGGCGCTGCCCGTCTCCTCATTCAGTCCAAAGATCAGCCGGATACGCCGTTTCAGGTCAGCTCCGGACGCTCTGAGGGCCACAAGGCCATACAGCGCCGCCATAGCCGGCCCTTTGTCATCCATAGTGCCCCGGCCATAGATTCTGCCGTCTATGACCCGGCCCTCATAGGGCGGAACCGTCCAGCCGTCTCCCGCGGGCACCACGTCCAGATGGCACAGCACCGCTACCATCTCATCTCCCTGGCCGTACTCACACCAGCCCAGCTGGCCGTCCATGTTGTGAACGGCAAAGCCCAATGCTTCGGCCCTGGCCAGCACATAGTCCAGGCACTCCCCCACCGCTTTTCCATAGGGGAGGCCGCTTTCGTCCTCCGCATAGACGCTGGGAATCCGCACACAGCCCTGGAGATCGGCCACCAGCGCGTCCCTGCGCTCCTCTACCAGCTTCCGAAAGTCCAATTGAAACTCCCTCCTCACAGTTCCTCGCAGGCCAGCACCTGCTTGGTGCGCTGAAATTCCCCGTACCGCAGGCCCCGCTCGTCCGTCTCCAGCTCGCCCACCTGATTGTCATAGGGGTCCGCCCGCCAATGCCACTTTTCCACGGTAAAGGGGGCCTGGAAGGCGTTATTTGCCGCCATGCGGTAAGGATCCAGGTTTCCGAAGTAGAATCTGCGCCGCTCCTCACTGCCCATTCGTACCGCCGCCACGCCATAGGATGGGTCCGCGTACAGCCAGCCGTAAGGGGCCACATAAAACCGTACCCAGTCGTGGGCGCCGCAGAAGCCGGGCTCCGCCGTGAGCCCGCTCTGCCAGCAGGCGGGGATCCCCGCGCACCGGCAGAGGGTGAGAAACAGCAGGGCAAACACGCCGCAGTCGCCGGTCAAGCTCCGGGCGCAGTTTCCGGCAATGTCCTCCAGGCTGAAATAGGAGGGCATGAAGGTATACTTCATATTCAGGGTGATATAATCGTAAAACCTGCGGGCCTTTTCCAGCGGATCGTCAATTCCTTGGGTCAGCTCCGCCGCCAGCGCCCGGATGCAGGGGGAAAAGACAATGTGGGGCGGCTCCTCTCCTGTGAAAAAGTCCGGCTGTGCCCCGCAGGCTTTCATCCGCTCGGTATCGTGATACCGGGCGGTGTGGACATAGGAGTACGCTACGGCAAACTCATGGTTCTCCTCCATCCGCTTCTCCCAGCAGATGGTTCGCTGGGGCGCATCCTCCGGGGCTGCGATACCATTGGAGGGATAAATCTCCTCCAGGATAATCCCGCTCTGCTG
The DNA here is from genome assembly GCA_051866815.1 of Candidatus Onthomonas sp. GTDB lineage: Bacteria > Bacillota > Clostridia > Oscillospirales > Oscillospiraceae > Onthomonas. The sequence goes on from JBJDXS010000004.1 coordinate 184,964, forward strand.
CTCACAGGCCGCCGGGATGGGCAGATGGGCCCGCACCAGCATGCCGGGGGTAAACTGATCGTCTGAGAGCCGGAGGGAGGCCCGGATGCGGATGCGCAGGCGCATACTCCCCTGCTCCCGCATGACACGGATGCAGCGCTCCAGCCGTCCGTCCTCCCGGGAGCCCTTTCCCGCGCTCTCGTTGCCCGAAAGGGTGACTCCCGCCCGGCGGGCAAAGTCCGGCTCCGCCTTGCACAGAGATTCCAGAAACCGGTCGAAAAAGCGCATCTCCCCGTTCTGATAGCTCCAGCGGATCTGCCCGGCGTCCACCCGGGTATCGAACTCCTCCCCGGTAAAATCGGGAATACGGCTCCGGATCCGCGCCAACGCCTGGGCTCTGGTGTAGGGGAAATCCTCCGGCATGCGCAGAATCATCTCCCGCTGGGCGGTCAGGCAGCAGCGCATGGCCTGGGGCAGATTCTCCATGGCAAGCCGCCGGTCGATGAGCCGCACCGCCCCCTCCAGATCGCCGCAGAGCTTCCGCCGCCGGATGTCCTCCGGCAGGCCGATATTCAGGTATCGAAAGTTCTCATTGATATTCGTGGCAATCCGCTCCCGTCTCTCATTCATGGTCAAAAGGCCCCGCCCCGCTGAGGGGACGGGGCCCGTTGGCGCCATCATCTATTTCTGTTCAGAGCTGGTCATCAGACAAAGAATTGCAGGATTGCGCCCATGGCCAGGCCGCAGAAGTTGCCGATGGCCGCGCCCAGCACGCCCATCAATACGCCGATGCCGGCGAAGGACGCGTCATAGGCGGTGGCGATAATAGGAGCGGAGGCGGAGCCGCCGATGCAGGCCACCGAAGCGGTGGAGCACATGCACAGATCCCAGTGGAACGCCTTGCTGAGCAGGAACATCAGCACCACATGGATAACCAGGATCAGGACGCCGTAGACCACCCACATGGGAGCGCTGAGCAGGTCAACCACGGTAGCGGTAGAGGCCAGCAGGGAGACCACAGCATACAGGTAGACACTGGAGAGCTCCTCCACGGCAGGCAGCTTGCCCAGGGGAGTCATGGCGCAGATCAGGCCGAAGATGGTGATGAATACGGTGGTGCAGGTACCCTTGTCGAACATGCCCAGTCCAATGGCCTGCAGACCGCCGTTGGCACTGGTGCCCAGCCACTGGAAAATGGCAGAGACCATGAGGGACAGGCCGATCAGGAAAATCCAGTCACCGGCAGTGGCCTTGCGGTCCTTCTCCTTGGCGACCTCGGCGTTGGCGGCCTCGGCAATGGCGTCCAGGCCGGTGGTGTCGGCCTTCACGGCCTTGTTCCACTTATTGGCGTAGCGGACGGCCAGCAGCAGCAGGGCAATCCACACGGAGTAGCACACGGTATCCAGCGCCAGGGCACAGCTGTAGGCGCCGGCATCCACCGGCAGCGCGTCCTGCATGGCGGCCATATTGGCGGAGCCGCCCACCCAGGAGGCATACAGCGCAGCCACAGCGCCCCAGGTCTTCTCACCGCCGCCCAGAGCGCCCACAAAGGCGGGATAAAGCGCAATAAAGCCGACCGCCAGCGTGACCGCACTGCCCATGAAGATAGCGATCATCCGGGGGCCCAGCTTGCCCAGCTTGCGGAAGTCGCAGCGCAGCAGCATGACGAAGATCATGGCGTAGAGGATATTATTCTTCAGGGAACCGTAGGCGGCGCTGCAGGCATCGGAGTTATACAGGCCGGCAGTGCAGAAGATCATGTTCAGCACATAGATCCACACCAGAGGGGGAACCACGTTAAATACCTTCCACTTGGTCTTCTTCTCCAAAAACAGAAGGCCGCCGGCGATGAACATCAGAAATGCAATGTAAGTAAAGCTGTTTGTAATGACCATACTACTCTCTCCTTTTTCGATTGTTTCTGTCGTACTGTGTGATGCGCCAGCTCTTCCCTCCTTTTCATCCCACTGTTACATATCAGGCCACAGGCGCCGCCTGAAGCACGCCGCTGTGCCTTTTTTCGACAGCCATCCTTGGAAAATCCTTCTCAAAAAAGAAAAAGCCAGCCGAAATCAGCGACCGAACATCAGGTCACTCATCTCTGCCGGGTTTCCCTTACAATGATGCTGTGGAAAAGGCCGTATCGGATCAGCGGTAGCAGCGGTTCCAGTTTACGTGAATATCGGAATCAAATTTATTATAAGTCCTTTCTGTCGCTTTTGTCAAGTAAATCGATAAACATTCTGTGAGCATATAAGACTATTCCGTTTTCTTCCGAAAGAAACCGTTCAAACCATGTCCGTGCTTTCTACAGCGTTCAGTTGGCCTCTTTGAAATGACCACCCGGCCCGGATCGTCGATACACCGCACGCTTGCGGTTGCTTTCCTATATAACTTTCTCCGTTTACTGTACTTCCGGTTTTGGACGCAGCATTTGTAAACGGTCGGATATTATACTTCATCTTTTTTCTTGTGCGTTTTCATATAGGAATCAATTTCCTGAAGACTCCTGAAATGATTATTCAAATAAATCTGCTGTTCTTCTTCCGTCTCCCACTGATAGCCTGTATTTTTTACATGGAGACTCTTCAGGCAGGCACAAATCACCCCATGCACGTCATACGGACCATTCATCGTACAAAATGCACGTTCATCCGTGACATAGAAAAACCATTTTCCGCCCCTTTGAAAACATCCTCTATGCTCTGGCACAAGCTTCAATTCGTCGACAGAAAATGGTGTTTCTTTCACATAATCCCCCACCGCTGCAAGAATTGCCGCAGCCTCACCCCCATTTTGTGTTTGCGGGTCTCTCCGGTCCTGTGCATGATCAAATAAATGATTCCAATTCATCTATATCTTCCTCTCTTTTTTCGCATCTGTAACATACAAATAGCCATGGCTCAAATCTCTTGCGATCGCATCCACAACTTTCGAATCCCCGTTCGAATCTAAAATCCTTGCCGCGTCGTCCTTGGTGATCCGAACGGCTATCGTATTGGAAACAGCTCTTTGATTTTGAACGATCAGATAAAATGACTCATAACTTCCTGCTGCTCTTCTTCCGATCCAAAATGACTTTGTTCCGTAAATCTTTTCAAAAACTGACGCATCAATCGTTTGACTCATAATGATGCCACCACCTTTTATTGTATAGATATGATTATATAGGCTCCGCTTCACAAAAGCAATTACTTGCAAATAATTCCGTTTCCTCTGTAATCACGCCCCCCGGGCAACACCTGCTGTGTCCGGCATACAAATCCAGCGCCGTCTGCATACATATCCGATTCCCCTTTTTCCGTCCCGCAAATACTTCGTATCATCGTAATACCAATTTTTCCCGGTCTCCTCACCCATTTTTTCTCTTTCTTTACTCAACTAATACTTTAAAATCGCAATGAAATGCGGTATAATGGGACGCATAATCATTCTCTGCGGCCCTGTCCGGGCCGTAGGATCAGAATTTCTGTAGTTTTGACTGGCGCGGGAAGGGTGGCTTGCAATGCGTTTTCAGGACATGGTCTACCAGCGAATCACCTACGAGGAGATCGAAGCGTGCTATCAGGCGCTGTTTCAGCAGCTGAAGTCCGTCTCCGGCGAGGCGGATTGCCTGGCGGTGCTGAAAAGCCGCTGCCGCCTCTACGAGAAAATGACGCCCATCGACCTGTGCTATGTCCACTACAGCATGAACGTGAACGACCCCTTTTACGCCGCGGAGCAGCAGTATTACGACGAGATCGGGCCGAAAATCGCGGATCTCTCCAATCAGTTTGACCGGCTTCTGATAACTTCTCCGTTTTCCCCCTGTTTTGAGCGGCTGATGGGTTCCTTTGCCTTTTCCCTCATCCGATCCGGGCTGGAGGGTCACAGCAGCGACCTGATCCCCCTGGAGCAGGAGGAGAACAGCCTGATCAGCCAGTACAGCCAGTTCGTCTCCAACGGCAAGGTGGACTACAACGGAAACCAGGTCAGCCGGAGCAGCCTGGCCTCAGAGCAGCAGTCCTCAGACCGAGCAGTGCGGCGGGCGGTCTGCCGTGCGGTGGCCGCATCCTGGGAGGCCCAGCGGGAGGGGCTGGAGGAGTTCTATGACAGGCTGGTCCAGAACCGGGACCGGCAGGCAAAGGCCCTGGGGCATCAGAATTTTGTCTCTCTGAGTTATCTGCGCATGAACCGCATCGGCTATACGCCGGAGGACGTGAAGCGCTTCCGGGAGCAGGTGAAAAAATACCTGGTTCCCTTCGCGGCCAAGCTGAACGAGGGGCGCAGAAAACGGCTGGGCCTGGAGCGCCTGTACTCCTACGACAACGGAATCTATTTTCTGGAGGGAAATCCCACTCCTCTGGGAGACGAGCAGTTCTGCCTGGAGATGACACGGAAGATGTTCAGCAGCCTCTCGCCGGAGACGGAGGAGTACATCCATTTTCTGCTGGACAATGGCCTGTACGATGTCACCGTCCGGGACGGCAAGCAGACCGGCGGATACTGTACCCAGTTTGAAGCCTACCGCACCCCCTTTCTCTTCGCCAACTTCGACGGCACCAGCGAAAACGCCTACATCATGAGCCACGAGGGCGGACACGGCTTTTACTTCTACCTCAAGCGCAAGGAAGAGATCCGGGAGCGGGGCTGGTACACCTCAGAGATGGCTGAGACCCACGCCATGTCCATGGAGTTTTTCCTCTCCCCCTACATGGAGCTGTTTTTCGGCCCCCGGGCGGAGGACTACCGCAGGATGCATCTGGAAAAGGCCGTCACGCTGATTATTTATGAGTGCCAGCAGGATGAATTCCAGCAGATCATCTACGAGCAGCCCCAACTCACCAGGCAGCAGCGCAATGAGGTCTGGGCACGGCTGGAGCAGGACTACTTCCCCTATCGGGAATACACGCAGGAGGAGCAGGCACGGGTCGGCGCCTGCTGGCAGCGGATTCCCCATGTGTTCCTGTGGCCGTTTTACGCCATTGACTACGCGCTGGCCCAGGTATGCGCCCTCCAGTACTACCGGTGGATGACGGAAGACCCTGACGGGGCCTGGAAGAGCTATCTGACTTTCTGCAGGGCGTCTGGAAATGTGAATTTCCCGGAGGCGGTTCAGGCCGCCGGTTTGAAAAGTCCCTTTGAGGCGGACAGCCTGAAGGATTTGATGGATTGGCTGCAGACGCGGCTTTAATTCATAGATTCGTTTGTACGACAGCAAAACGAACAGGAGGAAAATCAATGAAGAAAAAACTGATCTCCGTGCTTCTGGCCACCGCCATGGTGCTCTCACTGTGCGCAGGCTGCGGTCAGAAGGACACCCAGAGCACTGCCCCCTCTGACGGCGCCGGCACCGGCACCAGCGACGCCGCCGACCCCAGTGCCACCTATACCTACCGGGGCACCTACGGCGGCGTGTCCACCTGGTCCCCCACCGACTGGGAGATCGCCTCGGAGTGGACTCTGATCAGCTACACCATGTCCTCGTTCTACGGTTTCTGGATGAACGAGACCAAGGACGGCTACAACATCGTCTGTGAGCTGGCGGCGGCGTTCCCCGTGGACGTGACCGCCCAGTACGCCGGAGACGAGACCTACGGCGTGCCGGCGGACGCCACCGAAGGCTATGCCTGGCAGATCAAGCTGCGTGAGGACGCCGCCTGGGAGGACGGCACCCCCATCACCGCCCACGACGTGGAGTATTCCCTGCAGCAGTATCTGAACCCCGAGATGAAGAACTACCGCGCTTCCCAGTTCTATCTGGGCGGCACCGGTCTGGCCAATGCCGAGGCGTACTACAACAGCGACAAGGCCGGCGCAGCCAAGCTGACCCTCGCCACTGAGCTGGGCATCTCCATGGCCGACCTCAGCGCCGGCGAAGACGGCCAGTATGTGGACGCCGAGGGCAACAAGGCCTACTTCGGCTGGAGCGTGCCCATCGACAACGACTGGATGGGCGGCTACTCCCTGTTGGATTATTGGGAATACATGACCGAGGACACCTACAACACCCTGTACGCCCTGGCCAATGAGGACGGCTACATCCCCATGACCGACGAGTCCATTGAGACCATGCTCTCCTTCACCGGCAGCGACAGCTGGGGCAACGAGACCAAAGACGACCTGATCAACTACACCTTCCGGGAGGACGGCCTGATGGAGGCTACCACCTGGGAGCAGGTGGGCTATGTGGAGGATGACGAGTACACCTTCACCATCATTCTGAAGAATCCCAGCACCCTGTTCAACATTGAGATGAACATCGACAACCTGGTTCTGCTCAACGAGACCCTGTATGAGGCCAACAAGACCGAGACCGGCGGCATCACCAAGTCTGCCTACGGTACTGATGTCTCCAAGTACAGCTCCTATGGCCCCTACAAGTTTGTGAGCTATCAGGAGTCCAAAGAGGTCACCCTGACCAAAAACGAGAACTGGTTCGGCTACAGCGACAGCACCTATGACGGCCAGTTCCAGACCACCGACATCGTCCTCCAGCAGATTGACGAGCACACCACTCAGCTGTCCATGTTCCTCCAGGGCAACCTGGACGAGGTCGGCCTGGCCAAGGACGATATGGAGAAGTACGGCACCAGCGATTACGTCTACTACACCCCCGAGAGCTTCACCTACTATCTGGCTCTGAACACCGACTATGACATGCTCAAGAGCCGCGAGGTGGCGGGCGTCAACAAGACCATCCTGACCTATGTGGACTTCCGCAAGGCCCTGTCCTACTCCTTCGACCGCACCGACTACGTCAAGAGCTGCACCGCCGCTGCGGATCCCGCCTTCGGCCTGCTCAACGATGTGTACATCTGCGATCCCGATTCCGGCCTGGCCTACCGCGACTGCGAATACGCCCAGAACACCCTGCGGGAGGTCTATGGCGTGGACAACATCGAGGATCTGACCGGCTATAACAAGGAAGAGGCCGCCAAACTGCTCCAGTCCGCCTATGACCAGTGCTATGCCGATGGCAACATCTCCGATACCGACGTTGTGGAGATTGAGTACCACGTCTACGGCACTGACTCCATCTACCAGAAGACGGTGGATTACATTCAGGAGGCCCTGTCCGCCGCCGCCAAGGGCACCTCTCTCGAGGGCCGGATCAAGGTTCTGCTGGTGGAGGATCAGGATTACTACAACACCATGATCGGCGGTCAGGACGATATGATCACCGGCGGCTGGGGTCTGGCCGACCTGGATCCCTACAGCATGATGAGCTGCTACACCGATCCCTCCTACATCACCGAGTACGGCTTTGATCCCTTCCAGGATCTGACCTGCTCCGTCCAGGGCGAGGAGATCACCATGAGCTTCTACGACTGGTACAACGAGCTCTACAACGGAACCTATGCTACCGCGGAGCTGGACGTGCGCAATGAAGTCCTTGCCGGCATCGAAAAGGGCCTGCTGCTCAACTACCACGTGATCCCGCTGTATTCCTCCTGCGCGGCCTCCCTGGCCTCCCAGCGGCTGGTTTACGGCAGCGACGAGTACATCAACTCCATCGTAAAGCGGGGCGGCATCCAGTTTATGACCTATACCATGAACGACGCCGAGTGGGCTGATTACTGTGCCGAGCAGGGCAACAGCCTGAGCTATTGAGCATAGAAACCACTGCAACTGCTGGCAGCGCATTTGCCGGATAACGACCGAACGTACCTTAAGGGGGACAGCCCGATGGCTGTCCTCCCTTAAAGTGCATCAGATAGCAGAGGAGAAATACAGATGTTCAAATACATATGCAAACGAATCGGCCTGTTCATAGTGAGCCTGTTTATCATTATGACCATGCTGTTTGTGCTGATTCGGATGCTGCCGAATCCGGTCGTAGCGGTGACCGGAGGATACGCCAAGCAGTTGGAGGATATGCGTACCGCCTGGGGCTATTACGATCCCATCATTGTCCAGTATGGTATCTTTTTGAAGAACGTGTTTACCGAGTTCAACTGGGGCTTCTGCACCACCGTCGGCACCTTCCTGCAGCCGGTGGAGGAGTACCTGGCCAGCAAGATCCCGGCAACCCTCTATGTCAATGTTCTCTCTTTGATCTTTTCCATTCCCCTCGGCATTATCTTCGGCGTGATTGCCGCCGTATTTAAAAACCGATGGCAGGATCAGGTGATCAACGTATTCATCATGATCTTTATCTCCATTCCCTCTTTTGTGTATGCAGTGCTTCTGCAGTATTGGGTTGGCTTTAAACTGGGCTGGTGCCCGTTGGTGATGGACAGCGGTACGGATTATTTTTCCTGGTCCATGTTCCGGTCTGCGATTATGCCGGTTCTGGCCCTGTCCTTCGGAAATATCGCCGGAAACATGCGTATGATCCGCGCCGAGCTGACGGAAACCCTGACCTGTGAATATATGCTTCTGGCCCGCACCAAGGGCCTGACCCGGACCCAGGCCACCATGCGTCACGCGTTCCGCAACTCCCTGGTTCCCCTGCTGCCCTCCCTCCTGTCTCAGGTGATCTATGTCATCTCCGGATCCCTGATCATCGAGCAGATTTTCGCCGTGCCCGGCATCGGCAAGACCTATCTGGCCTCCATCAACATGCGGGACTACAGTGTATTCCTGGCTATCAGCATGTTCTATGTGGTAATCGGCCTGGCAGCGGGTATTTTGTTTGATTTGAGCTATGGGCTCATTGACCCCAGAATCCGCATGGGAGGTAACAAGACCAATGAGCTATAATCAGGAATTCGAACACATTCCAAAGGAAGAATTTTCCTTTGTCCAGATGAATGAGCGGCTGCACGACAAGGAGCTGGAGACCAAGCCCATCGGCTTTTTGCAGGATGCGCTGATCCGCTTTTCCCGCAACAAGGGCTCTGTGGTCTGCTCTGTCATTCTTCTGATGATGGTCTTGTTCGCCATCATCACCCCGTTTATCTCCAGCTATGAGGTCTCTGAAAAGGACGGCTACTACGCCTACGCCCTGCCCAAGCTGAGCACCAAATTTGATCTCGGCTTCTGGAACGGCTGCACGGACAAGCAGGTCAACCAGCAGACCTATGACTACTATTCCGCCATCCCCGGCGCTATCGCGGAAATATACGGCACCGAGGATAAAAACGTGGCCAACCGGCTTCAGACCGTCTACAATCTCTCGGTGGACTCCTACGCCCAGGTGGGCTATGTCAATGTCAACCTGACCCCGTCGGAATATCAGGCCGCTTTGGCATATCAGGAAGAGACCGGCATCCAGCTGATGTACCCCATGATCGACGAGAGCAAGGTCGAGTGCGTCAACTATAAGACCGACCCCAACGCCTGGTATCTGACCAACGCCAAGGGCGTGGCCCAGCGGGATGAAAACGGGGAGCTGCAAAACATCTACCGGAAGGATGACAGCACCGAGGACGGCTATGCCTATTACCTGCTGAAAATGAACGGCTCCTCCTATCAGATCCGCACCCTGTACTCCAGCTGGTACCAGTATCAGAACGGCAAGGAAGCCTGCTTTCTGTTCGGCGCGGATGAGTATGGCTATGACATCTGCGTGCGTATGGCAGCCGGCGCCCGTCTCTCTCTCACCGTCTCGGTGCTGGCGGCCATCGTCAATCTGATTCTGGGCATCATCATCGGCGCTCTGGAGGGCTATTACGGCGGCACCTTCGACCTGATTATGGAGCGGATCAAGGATCTCCTGTATGAAATCCCCAGCCTGGTGTTTATGACCCTCTTTCAGATCTATTTCGCCCGAAAGATGGGCTCTATGTTCGCCATGTTCTTCTGCTTTATCTTCTTCGGCTGGATCAGCACCTCGTCCACCGTGCGCGCCCAGTTCTACCGCTTCAAGGGGCAGGAATATGTCATGGCAGCCCGCACCCTGGGCGCCAAGGACAGCCGGCTGATCTTCAAGCACATCCTGCCCAACGCGTCCGGCTTCATTATCACCGCCTGCGTCCTGTCCATTCCCTATACGATTTTCTCCGAGGCCACCTATTCTTACCTCGGCATTGTCAACCTGAATTCCAAGACCATGACCAGCCTGGGCTCCATGCTGCAAAACGGACAGCAGACCCTGTCTACCTATCCCCACTGTGTCTTCTTCCCCGCCATTTTCCTGGCGCTGCTGCTGGTCTGCTTCAATATTTTCGGCAACGGCCTGAGAGACGCCTTCAACCCGTCTCTGCGCGGCGCGGATGAGTGAGGAGATTCCGATGAGTAAAATATTAGAGGTTAAGGATCTTCGCATCTCCTTCCGCACCAACAACGGCAATGTCAAGGCAGTGCGCGGGATCAGTTTCGATTTGAACAAGGGCGAAACTCTGGCTATCGTGGGTGAGTCCGGCTCCGGCAAGTCAGTAACGGCCAAATCCATTATCGGCATCAACGCCGCAAACACAATCGTCGAGGGCGGCGAGATCATCTACAAGGGTGAAGATCTGCTGAAATACTCTGAGGCGGACTTCAACAAGATCCGCGGAAACGACCTGACTATGGTCTTCCAGGATCCTCTCTCCTCCCTCGATCCGATTATGAAGGTCGGCAAGCAGATGACCGAGGCCACGCTGCTGAACAATCAGACCCGGCGCAAAAATGCGAAAGCGGAGCTGAAAATGCTGAAAAAGGCCCTGGTCGCCTATATGAAGAAGGCCGGCTGCCCGGACACCTCTCTGACGCCCGAGCATGTGGCTATGGCCCTTCAGGCCTCTGACGCCCAGGCCCGCGGCGCAAAGGAGAAAGCCCTGGAGGCCATCTCCGGCGCCATGGCTGTCTATCAAAAGACGCCTTTGGAGGAAAAAACCGCCCGGGAGACGGCAAAACGCCTCGCCAAGCTGGTGGAGGCCTCCATCGATCCCCTGTCTCTGGAAAAGCACAGCGGCGCCTATACCTTCCGCACCTCCATGACTGTGAATCTGGCCCGCTATTTTACTGGTCTGAAAAACAACCCCAAGGAGGAGAAGCGGGTCGCCCGTGAGACGGCCAAGCGAACCCGGAATCTGCAGCAGAAGAAGCATCCTGCCAAGGTAGTGCCCGCCAACCTGATCGACCTGGAGCTGACCGCCCGGAACATCCAAAAGACCCTGACCGAGCTGGCGGACAGCTACCGCGCCGAGCTGGCCCGGCAGGAGGAGAAGGACTATCACTCCCTGGCCGTCGGGATGCTGTCCTATCTGGAGGCCAAGCAGACCGAGGCGGAGACCAGGATTTCCAAGCAGGAGGCCTATGACCGGGCCATCCAGATTATGACCGATGTGGGCATCAAGGATCCGGAGCGGCGCTTCAACCAGTATCCCCACGAGTTCTCCGGCGGCATGCGGCAGCGTATCGTCATCGCCATCGCCATCGCGGCAAATCCGCAGATTCTGCTCTGTGACGAGCCCACCACGGCGCTGGATGTGACCATTCAGGCCCAGATCCTGGAGCTGATCAACGACATCAAGAAAAAGCGGGATCTCTCCGTCCTGTTCATCACCCATGATCTGGGCGTTGTAGCCAATATGGCGGACAAGGTTGCCGTCATGTACGCAGGGAAGATCGTGGAATACGGCACGGTTGACGACATCTTTTACGATCCAAAGCATCCCTACACCTGGGCGCTGCTGTCCTCCATGCCCTCTCTGGACACAAAGGAGAAGCTGGAGGCGATTCCGGGCACCCCGCCCAACATGATCTATCCGCCCAAGGGCGACGCCTTTGCAGAGCGCAACAAGTACGCCATGAAAATCGACTTTGAGCGGGAGCCTCCCTTCTTCAAGGTGTCGGACACCCACTACGCCGCGACCTGGCTGCTGCACCCGGACGCACCGAAAATCGACCCGCCCAAGAGCGTAACCGACCGGATCAAGGCGATGAAAGAAATGGAGGTGCTGGGCCATGCGAGAGGCTGAAACCATCCTGGAGGTCAGGCATCTAAAGCAGTACTTCGGGAAGCGGGACTTCAAGGCGGTTGACGACGTCAGCTTCACCGTCAAAAAGGGGGAAGTCATCGGCATTGTAGGCGAGTCCGGCTGCGGAAAAACCACCACAGGCCGCTCCATCATCCGGCTGAACAACGCCACCTCCGGCGACGTGTATTTTAAGGGCCAGCGCATTGTGGCTGGCACCCGCTCCTATACAGACGCCATCGCCCAGGAGCGCAAGGCCTCCCAAAAGCGGATGGAGGCCCTCAAAAAAGCGGGCGACCGCCTGGGCATCCAGGCGGAAAAAGAGCACCTGAAGGCCTTTGTGGCCCAGCAGAGGGAAGAGATCCGCTCGGCCAAAAACGACCACAAGAACTGCGTCGCCCTCTATCGGAAGCGGCTGGAGCAGGAGATCAACCAGACCTACGACGAGAAGGAAAAGGCGGCCGCCGGCGATCCTGAAAAGCTGGCGGAGCTCTCCAGAGAGCGCCATGCCAAGCTGAAGGAAGCGTCAAAAGAGAATATCGTGACCAAGATCCAGATGATCTTCCAGGATCCCATCGCCTCCCTGGATCCCCGCATGACCGTCCGTGAGACCATTGCGGAGGGCCTGATTATCCAGGGGGTCAAGGATCAGAAGTATATCGACCAGAAGGTATATGAGGTGCTGGAGCGGGTCGGCCTGGTCAAGGAGCACGCCAGCCGTTACCCTCACGAGTTTTCCGGCGGTCAGCGGCAGCGCATCGGCATCGCCCGGGCCATTATCATGAATCCGGATCTCATTATTGCAGACGAGCCGGTCAGCGCTCTGGACGTGTCCATTCAGGCACAGGTCATCAATCTGCTCAACGAGCTGCGGGATGAGCTGGGGCTCTCCATTCTGTTCATCGCCCACGACCTGTCAGTGGTGAAATATTTCTCCGACCGGATTATTGTTATGTATTTCGGCAAAATCGTGGAAATCGCGGATTCCGACGAGCTGTTTGCCCATCCTCTGCACCCCTACACCTGTTCCCTGTTGTCTGCGATTCCCCTGCCGGATCCCCACTACGAAAAGCAGCGCAAGCGTATGATCTACGTCCCCAGCGAGGTTCACGACTACGCTCAGGAGCAGCCCACTCTGCGGGAGGTGGCCCCCGGCCACTTCGTCAGCTGCAACACGCCGGAATTTGAGCGGTACCGCAGGGAGCGGGAGGGACAATGAAGGGAAAGCGACGCTGGCCGACATACCTGGGCGCAGCCGCCCTGGCCCTGATCATCGCCCTGCTCTGCATCTCCTTTGAGGCCGAAAACGGCGAAACCGGCCCCGCCTGGCTGGTGCAGTATATCAGCGACGGCTTTTTCCTCTCCGCGGTGCTCTATCTGGGCTTCGGAATCCTCACCTGGATCGCGGAGGCCGGCAATTTCTACGGCATCCAGTTTCTGGGCTACACCCTGCTCCGCCTGTTCTCCTTCCGCAAAGAGCGTTTTGCAGACCGGAAGGATTACTTCACCTACTGCACAGAAAAGCAGGCCAAGCAGAAGGAAACCGGCGGTTCTTCTGCGAAGTGGGTCATGCTGCACATCGGCCTCGGCTGTCTGGCGCTCTCCGGCATCTTTGCCGTTGTCTTTTACCGGATGACATAGCTTGCTGTCAGGCTGCAAAACCCATCCTCTTCCAATAAACAGCACGGCCCGAAACGCCTTTGTTGACGTTTCGAGCCGTGTTTTTCAGTTCAATGAATGTGTCAGTCCAGATAGCTGCCCACCGAATAGCTGTTGTACTGCCGCCGGATGACCAGAATGGGGGTACCGTCCTCCAGCTGCTCCTTCCGATCCACATGGTACACCGTCCCGGTCTGATCCAGCCGCTTCAGATACCGCTCCCGCTCCTCCAGGGCCAGGGCGAGTCCTTCCTCCCGCTCCAGTTTTTCATTGCGCTCAAATCGAATGGTCTGAGACAGACAGGCAAATTGAATCCGCTTCATTCCAATATCCTCCTTTGACGTGAGGAGTTTTTCTCCCCTGCTGCCTTTCATTTTAGCAGATCCAGTTCGGCAAATGTAAGAACTTTTTGTGCCTCTGAAACCGATTTGTACCTTCTGCACAGCATAGTTCTGTCTCTTTTTGTTCAAAAAGCGCAGGAAGTTTCTCTTATGCCGGAGCAAAAAATCTGGTATCATATAAGATAGAATTGGTAATAATCGGCTCTTCGGAAGGAGGAAACAATCATGATGGAAATCGGATCGCTGGTCATGCATGAGACGGCTGGCGTCTGTCGGATTGAGGGAGAAACCCAGCTGGAAGGGCTGCCGGGCAGCTACTATGTGCTCTGCCCGCTCTATCTCAGTGACGCAACCTTTTACACCCCCAAGGAAAGCCAGCGGGTGAAGATCCGCCCGGTGATGACCGCCCAGCAGGCCCATGAGCTGATCGATCAACTTCCCCACGTGCCCCCGGCGGTCTTTGAAAATCTGAACGACCAGAAACTCCGCAGCACCGCCATTTTGAAGTCCGGGGACAGCTACCAGCTGGCCGGCCTGACCAAGGCCCTCTATCAGGAGCAGCAGCGCAGAAGCCGCCAGGGTAAGCGGGCAGGCGTCAGCGACACCACCGTGCTGAAAAAGGCGGAGAGCCTGCTCTTCGGCGAGCTGGCCACCGCCCTGGATATGCCCCTCCAGGAGGTGCCCAAATATATCGAGCGCCACCTGAGCAAAGCCTGAACATCCACATAAAATTTTCTCCGCCGGCGCAGTGCCGGCGGAGGTATTTTTTCATATCAGTCGGAACTGTCCGCAGCGGGCAGCTCCTCATCCTGGTCGATGACCCACTCATAGTTGAACAGAGAGAATACCTTTGTCTCCACCACCCGGGAGGCCACAACCACCTCTTCTCCCTCCTGGACACCGCTGAGAATCTGGACATAGTCCTCGTTCCGCAGGCCGGTCTCCACCTTGCAGACCCGAGTCAAACCGTCGCCATAGCAGATCTCCACCGCTTCAGACCCGTCCTCCTGGGTCTGAACTGCCCGCACCGGCACCAGCAGGGCGTCACTGGAGCTGGCCAGGATAATCGTGGCGTCGGCGCTCATGGCCACCTTCAGGCCCTCCGCCCCTTTCAGGGAGATGGTCACAGCGTAGGCGGTCATGCCGCCCACCTGCTTCCCCAGAGAGGAGATCTTCTCCACCCGGCCCCAATACGTCGCGTCCGCGAAGGCGTCAAAGCTCAGCTGCACCCGCTGGCCTGCCCGCACCCGGCCAATATCCGTCTCCGCAATGTCCACGCTGAGGGTGAAGGTATCTGTGGAGATCAGGCTGCACGCCTTGTCCCCCGCTTCCACCGTCTCACCCTCCTCCAGCTGCAATTCGGAGACAATTCCACGTCCGTCTGCCAGCAGCAGGGGATCCTTCATAAATTCCTGGAGGTCAAACAGCCGGTCAATCAGGCCCATTCGCTGATCCAGCAGATCCAGATACTCGGCATTGTATTCCGCCTCGATACGGGTAAAAAGAGTATCGCCCTCCTCTACAGCATCTCCCAATTCCACATCCACCTTGGAGATGATGCCGTAGTCCCCCCGTACCAGATAGGGGCTGTTGGAAGCAACCGTCCCGCTGCCCAGGCTGTTCCCGCCTTCACCAAAAACCTGAACCGTCTCGCCCAGTGCGTAGTCCGGGCTGTCGTCAAAGGTGATCTGGGCAAGGATTTGATCCTCCTGCTCCTCCATGTGAACCACAACGCCCTCCTCAGACTGCTCTCCGATCTGAACGGCGACCAGTTCTCCCACCGTCAGCCCGGTATCCGTCGGAAGGGCGAACTCCACCTTGAGGCGTCCATCGGTGGAGATCTCCATCAGGCCGCCCTGAGTCTCCACCACATTGGTAACCACGTCGCCCCGCTTGGTGTTGATGGATTTCACCAGGCCGGAGACCTCCGCAGTGATGTAAGTGGAGCCGCTCTTGTCCGCCTGGGCGATCTGACTGTCCAGCTCATCCAGCTCATCCAGCAGCTCGTTGATCTGCTGCTCCAACTCCTGTGTGTCATAGACGGCCAGAATATCCCCCTGCTCCACCACATCGCCCTCTTCCACCGCCACAGTGGCGATCTTGCCGGCATACTGAGTCTGGACAGGGGTGCTCTGGGCGGAATCGATCTGCCCCCGCCCCTGAGCAGTCTCCTGGATGTCGCCCACAAAGGCGGTCTCGGTATCCACCATGACAGTGGTGTCCACCCGGGCGCCGCCCTCCTGGATAAAGGGTATCAAAAAAATCAGGGCGAGCACAACAACGGCTGCCAGCACAAGCCACCGCTTCTGCAGCGGGCTGCGCTTCTGCTCCGGCTCTGTCATGTCATCCCCTCCTGCTGCAATTCATTTGGAGTTATCTTAACGGATTCTCTCTCTTGAAATATGAACAAACTGTGAACAATATCGTTCCTTCGCAGATTAAACCCGGTTTTTCGGAAAAATTTCCCTCACCGGCGCTGAAAACTCAGATAACGGGTGCCCTGGAAGGTCAGGTCGCCCCGATCTCCCTCCACCAGAAAACCATACTCACCGCCCGGCACCTGAAGCTCCATCCGGTCGCCGCTGGCCACCTGAAAGGTGACATAATACCAATTAGAGCTGCTGGTGTGCATACCCATGGAGGCGTCCACACCGTTGTTGTGATGGTGGTGCACGCTCACATCATGCCGCTTGGAGACCACCGTGGCCTCCACCGTCAGCCGGGGAGAGTGATTGTTTTTGTTCCACTGTCCGATTGCCCGGACAAAGGTGGCGATAAACATGCAGAGGAACAGCAGGAATATCACCATAAAAATAATCTGGAACCCGCCGCCGAAAAAGAATCTGTCCATAATACCCATCTCCGCCATCTCCTTTTCCAATTTTTCTCAGTATAGCACAGCTGCCTGCATAAATCGACTGCCCCGGAAGCTCCGGGGCAGTAAATCATTCTGAATTTTTCGCCGTATTACATCCGATCCGGAGCGGAGAAGCCCAGCAGGTCGATGGCGGTCTCCAGCACATGGAGCACCAGCTTGATCAGGGCGATATACCCCGCCTGGCGGGCGGCGTCCGGCTCCTTCATAATGTTGTGCTCCACATAGAACTGGTTCAGGGCGCCGGTCAGGTCGTAGATATAGCGGCACAGCCGGTTGGGGGCCTTCTGCTCATAGGCCTCGTACACTGCCTCGTTGAAGCGGCACAGGGTCAGAGCCAGGTCGGTCTCGCTCTTGCTGGAGGGGGCGATCATCTCACCCGCCCGGGCGTCGGGATAGGCGGCGGCGTACTTGGCCAGGATGGACTTGATCCGCACCATGGTGTACATGATATAGGGGCCGGTATTGCCCTCAAAGGCGGTGAACTTGTCGATGTCGAAAATATAGTCCTTGTAGGGCTGGTTGGAGAGATCCCCGTACTTGATGGCGGCAATGGCCACCTTCCGGGCAATCTCCTTCCCTTCCTCCTCGGTGACGCCGCCGTTGGACATAACCTTATCATAGACGGCGTCTACCACGCTCTGGATCAGGCTCTCCAGCCGGAGCACGCCCCCCTCCCGGGTCTTGAAGGGCCGGCCGTCCTTGCCGTTCATGGTGCCGAAGCCCACATACTCCAGACTGCACTTGTCCTTGTCCAGCAGACCGGTTTTGTAGGCGCAGCGGAACACCCGGACGTAATGCAGCTCCTGTCGCTTGTCCGCCAGGTAGATCATCCGGTCAGGCTGGAAGTCCTGCTGGCGCTGGACAATGGTGGCCAGATCGGTGGTCTCATACTGGGCGGCGCCATCGGACTTGAGGATCAGGCAGGGGGGCACCTCCCGGGTGTCGCTCTCCTCCTGGACGTCCACCACCAGGGCGCCCTCGCTGAGATAGGCGTAGCCCTTGGCCTTCATCTCCTCCACCATAGGAGGGATGTAGGGCTGGGCGTCGCTCTCTCCATACCACAGGTCAAAGTCCACATTGAGCTTGTGATAGTTGGCCTTCAGGTCAGCCACCGAGACGTTGACGATGTGCTTCCACAATGCCCGATAGCCCCGTCGGCCGGACTGGAGCTCCCAGGTGGCGTTCTGGGCCGCCTTGCGATACTCCTCATCCACCTTGCACCGGGCGCTGGCGGCGGGATAGATCTGCTCCAGGTCGGAGATGGTGAAGGGGGGCTCGGCGGGATACTCTCCCTGGAAGTCCGGGTCAAAATAGGGCAGGTCAGGCTGCCGCTCGTGAAGCTCGGTGATAATCTGGCCCATCTGCAGTCCCCAGTCTCCCAAGTGCACGTCGCCGATCACCTTGTGACCCAGGAAACGGCAGGTGCGCTTGATGCTCTCGCCGATGATGGCGGAACGGAGATGTCCCACATGCAGGGGCTTTGCCACATTGGGGCCGCCGTAGTCCACCACGATGGTAAGGGGCTCCTTCGCCTGCTCCACACCCCGCAGGGGATCCGCCTCCAGCTCAGTCAGCCGCTGAGCCAGGAACGCGGGACTCAGATCCAGATTGATGAAGCCGGGGCGCACCATCTCCAGCTTGGAGAACATAGGGTTTTCCCCGATGGCGTCCACCACCGCCTGGGCGATCATAAAAGGGGCCTTATGGTACTGCTTAGCGCCGGCCATGGCGCCGTTGCACTGGTACTGGCACAGGTCGGGCCGGTTGGAGACCACCGCCTTGCCCAGGGCGGGATCATACCCGGCGGCGGCGAAGCCGTCTGCCAGCACATGAGAAATTTGATCGATCAGCTTTTCCATGGAATTTCCTCACAAAATATTCATATTTGCATGCTATAGTATACCTCACAGAGGTGAGACTGTCAACGAAGAAGCCGGCTGCCCGGCTCTCTCAGCTTGCTTTTTCTCCGTTTTCCGATATAATGAGTTTAACCATAAATTGTCTGAGCGAGGTGCTGCATTTTGAATTCCTTTACCTTCTACAGCCCCACGAAAGTGATCTTTGGGCCCAAGACCTGCGACCAGGTGGGTCAGGCCGTCCGGGAGGCCGGTGGCACCCATGTGCTGGTGCTCTACGGCGGCGGCTCGGTGGTGAAAAACGGCGTGCTGGACCGGGTCAAGGCCTCTCTGGAGGCAGCCGGTCTGGCATACGACTGCGTGGGCGGCGTCCATCCCAATCCCCGGCTCAGCTTTGCCCAGCAGGTGGCGGACGACTACCGGAACAAGGGTATTGACTTCCTGCTGGCCGTGGGCGGCGGCTCGGTGCTGGACACCATGAAGGGCGTCTCCATGAGCCTGGCCTGCGGCGGACCGATCTGGGACTTCTTTGACGGCAGCCGGGAGGTCACCGGGGCGATTCCCATGGCCAGCGTGCTGACCATCGCCGCCGCCGGCAGCGAGACCAGCGACTCCGCCGTGCTGACCAACGAGGCTCTCAGCTGGAAGAAGGGCAAGAGCACCCCCTATAACCGGCCCCGCTTCGCCATTATGGACCCCGAGCTGACCTACACCCTGCCCCCCCGCCAGACCGCCTGCGGCGTCACCGACATTATGATGCACACCCTGGAGCGGTACATCTCCAACGGGGAGACCGACTACCTCACCGACGCTATCGCCGAGGCTCTGCTCCGGGACGTGATGGACGCGGGCCTGCTGGCCATGGCGGAGCCGGACAATTACGACGCCCGCAGCGAGATCATGTGGTGCGGCAGCCTCTCCCACAACGACCTGACCGGCCTGGGCCACAGCAAGGACTTCTCCGTCCACCAGCTGGGCCATGAGCTGTCCGCCAAATTTGACATCGCCCACGGAGAGAGCCTCTCCATCATGTGGGCCTCCTGGGCCCGGTACGTCTGCGCCCACAATCCCGGCCGGTTCGCCAACCTGGGCCGGAAGGTGCTGAACATCGACGAGCCGGACGATTTGATTGCCGCCCAGCGCACTATCAGCGGCTTTGAGGCCTACTGGCAGCGGCTGGGGATGCCCGTCCGCTTCAGCGACCAGATCGGCGTCCAGCCCCCTGAGGTGCTGGAGGATCTGGCCCGGCGCTGCTCCTGGCAGGGCAAGCGGAAGGTGGGCGTCTTCCGCCCTATCGACACCGCCGATATGCTGGCCATCTATCAGGCCGCCAACCTCTGAGGCTTCCCTTTGTTTGGCTATGTAGTGGCCGACCAGGCCAATCTCAAGCCGGAGGAGCTGGAGCGGTATCGCAGCGCCTACTGCGGCCTCTGCCGGGCCATCGGCCGGCGGCACGGTCAGCACGCCCGGCTGGTGCTGACCTATGATATGACCTTTCTCTCCCTGCTGCTGGACTCCCTCTACGAGCCGGAGGAGCGCAGCGGCAGCAACCGGTGCCTGCCCCACCCCATCCGGCCCCGGGACTGGCACGGCACCTCCTTTACCGAATACGCCGCCGACCTCAACGTGGCCCTGGCCTACTACAACTGCCTGGACGACTGGCAGGATGACCGGAACGCGGCTAAATTGGCAGCAGCCAAAAGCCTGGAGCCCGCTTATCAGCGGATCCGCGGCCAGTGGCCGGAGCAATGCGGCGCCATTGAGGACTGTCTCGCCCGGCTCTCCACTCTGGAACGGGAACAGAGCCCGGATCTGGACGGGGCTTCCCGGTGCTTCGGCGACCTGATGGCCGCCCTGTTCACCGTCCGGACAGATCACTGGACGGACACCCTGCAAAGCCTGGGCCGTAACCTGGGGCAGTTCATCTATCTCATGGACGCCGCCCTGGACCGGGAGGCGGATGACCGGAAGGGCCGTTACAATCCCATCTCCGCCTTTGAGTCCGTCCATGGCTCCTTTGACGTCTTTCAGGCCCTGACCATGCTCATCGGAGACTGCACCCTCGCATTTGAGCGGCTGCCTCTGGAGCAGGATTTGGGACTGCTGCGCAATATACTTTACTCCGGGGTGTGGACCCGCTACGCCGTCGACCAACAGCGCCGGGAGAACCGGAAGGGCCGCACCACCCGCAAGGAGGAACACACGACATGATCCAAGACCCGTATCAGGTCTTAGGGGTATCTCACGACGCCTCGCCCGACGAGATCAAAAAGGCCTACCGCCGTCTGGCCAAGCAGTATCATCCCGATCTGCATCCCAACGATCCGGAAGCGGCCAAAAAGATGAACGAGATCAACGCCGCTTACGACCAGATCAACAATCCCCAGAAATACCAGCGTCAGCAGGCTCAGTCCGGCCCCACCGGCGGAGGAGCCGGTTATGCCGACCCCTTCTCCGGCTACGGCAATCCCTTCGGCTACGGCGACCCCTTCGGTGGGTATCAGCAGCAGCGGCAGCAGACCACCCATAACACCTACAACGACTCCCCTGATTTCCAGGCGGCCCTCCACTTCATCCAAGTGGGGAGCTATGACGACGCCCTGGCAGTCCTGGAGCGGATGGGTCAGAAGGACCGGAACGCCCGCTGGTACTATCTCTCCGGCCTTGCCAACTCCGGCCTCGGCAACAAAATTCTCGCCCTGCAGCAGCTGCAGCGGGCGGTTCAGATGGAGCCGGGCAACATGGAATACCAGGTTGCCTTCCAGCGCATCCAGCAAGGCGGGCAGTATTACCAGAACGTCAACATGGAGTTCTGCTCCGGCAGCCCCGCCTCCCGCCTGTGCGGCATGTACCTCATGTGCTCCTGCCTCTCCCTCTGCTGCGCCGGCGGCCGGGGTGGGTTTATCTATCCCATCCTCTGCTGCTGATCTGTCACTGTGCTCCTCCCGACCCGCGTTTCATCAGAAAGGATCTCTCCCATGGCTGTTTTATCCCAGTTGGAGCCCCGCTCCGTCTTTTCCTACTTTGAAACCATCTGCTCCATTCCCCACCCCTCCGGCCAGGAGGGTAAGCTGGCGGACTATCTGGTCTCCTTCGCCCAAGAGCGGGGGTTGGAGCACTACCGGGATCACCTGAACAACGTCATTCTCATCAAGAAGGCCTCTCCCGGCTATGAACAGGAGGAGCCGGTGATTCTCCAGGGCCACCTGGACATGGTCTGTGAGCAGGAGCCCGGCCGGAACATCGACTTCTCCGCCCAGGGACTGGAGCTTTCGGTGGAGGACGGCTACGTCACCGCCCGGGGCACCACACTTGGCGGCGACGACGGCATCGCCGTGGCCATGATTCTCGCCCTGCTGGACGACGACAGCCTGGCCCATCCCCGGCTGGAGGCGGTGCTCACCGTCTCCGAGGAGGTGGGCATGGAGGGCGCCGCCGCCATCGACCTGTCCATGCTCCGGGGCCGCAAGCTGCTCAACCTGGACAGCGAGAACGAGGGACAGATTATGGTCAGCTGCGCCGGCGGCTGCCGGGTGGACTGCCGTCTGCCCCTGGACCGTCAGGCAATCACCGGCCAGCTGTGCACCATCTCTGTCTCTGGTCTCACCGGAGGCCACTCCGGCGTAGAAATCCATAAAAACCGGGCCAATGCCTGCCGGGTTCTCAACTGGGTGCTGGTAGAGCTGGGCCGGCAGCTCTCCTTCTCTCTGGTTTCTTTTGAGGGCGGCAACAAGGATAACGCTATCCCCCGGGAGGCCTCGGCCCAGATTGTCCTCTCCTCCCGTCTGTTCCCCGCCCTGGTGGCCGCACTGGACCGCTGCCGCAGGACACTGGCAGAGCTGCATGGCAACACTGATCCGGAGCTGTCCCTGAATCTCACCCCCCAGGGTCAGGGCAGCTACGAGGCGCTTACGGTGGATGCGGCACAAAAGGCGCTGCTGCTCATCCAATACCTGCCCAACGGCGTCCAGGCCATGAGCCAGGATATTCCCGATCTGGTAGAGACCTCCCTCAACCTGGGGGTGGTGCGTACTACGCCGGAAGAACTGAAGCTCCGGTTCAGCGTCCGCAGCTCGGTGCTCTCAGCCAAGGACGCCCTCAAGGAGCAGCTGGCCCAGGCCCTCACCGCCGTGGGCGGCGCGGTCTCCTTTGCCGGAGACTATCCCCCCTGGGAGTACCGGAAGGACTCTCCTCTCCGGGAGGATCTCTGCCGGGTCTATCACAGGCTCACCGGCACAGATCCCCAGCTGGTGGCCATCCACGCCGGTCTGGAGTGCGGACTGCTGTCGGAAAAGCTCCCCGGCATGGATGCCGTCTCCATCGGCCCCAATATGCAGGACATCCACACTACGGCGGAGCGGCTGGAGATTGCCTCGGTACAGCGCACCTGGGACTACCTGCTCCAGGTGCTGGCCCTCAAACACGTCAGCCGCCGCTGACCTTCCATCAGAAGGGAGGCTTTTCTTTGAGATCCGTTTGGCCCAAACTCCAGGAAAAGCTGAAGGAATCCCTCCAGGCGGTACTCCCGGTCATGGGGATTGTCATTCTGCTCAGCTTTACCATCGCCCCTATCTCCCCCAGCATCCTGCTCTGCTTTCTGCTGGGCGGCGTGCTGCTCATTGTCGGCATGATGTTTTTTACTCTGGGCGCAGAGATGTCCATGACCCCCATGGGCGAACGGGTGGGCAGCAGTCTCTCCCGCAGCCGCAATCCCCGGATTATCGCCCTGGTGGCTTTCGTGCTGGGATTCATCATTACCATCTCAGAGCCCGATCTGCAGGTGCTGGCCAATCAGGTGCCCTCCATCCCCAACATGACGCTGATACTGGCGGTGGCCTTTGGGGTGGGCTTCTTCCTGGTCATCGCCCTGCTGCGCATGCTCTTCGCCATTCCCCTTTCCAGTCTGCTCATCGGCTGCTACCTGCTGGTGTTTCTGTTGACCTTCTTTGTCCCCTCCAGCTTTTTGGCAGTGGCCTTTGACTCCGGCGGCGTCACCACCGGCCCCATGACCGTCCCCTTTATTATGGCCCTGGGCGTTGGCGTCTCCGCCATCCGTACCGACCGGAACGCCTCGGACGACAGCTTCGGCCTGGTCTCTTTGTGCTCGGTTGGGCCTATCCTGGCGGTCCTGCTGCTGGGCATGATCTTTAAGCCCAGCGACAGCGCCTATGTGGCCCCCACCATCCCGGAGATCTCGGATTCGGTGGCCCTCTGGGCCCTCTTCCGGGAGGGGCTGCCCGCCTACATCAAGGAGATCGCCCTGTCCCTGCTGCCCATCCTGCTCTTTTTCGGCCTCTATCAGATCATCGCCCTCCATCTCTCCCGGCGGCAGCTGGGCAAGATCGCCGTGGGCCTGATCTACACCTACATCGGCCTCGTCCTCTTCCTCACCGGCGCCAACGTGGGCTTTATGCCCGCCGGCAACTATCTGGGCCAGGTGATGGCCGGGCTGGACTATCATTGGATTATCATCCCCATCGGCATGGTCATCGGCTACTTCATCGTCAAGGCAGAGCCCGCCGTCTATGTGCTCAACCGTCAGGTGGAGGAGATCACCAACGGCGCCATCTCCGCCGGGGCCATGGGAGCCTGTCTCTCCATCGGCGTGGCCGTCTCCATCGGTCTGGCCATGATCCGGGTGCTCACCGGCATCTCCATCCTCTGGTTCCTGATTCCGGGCTACGCCGTGGCCCTGGGACTCTCCTTCTTTGTCCCCAAGATCTTCACAGCCGTGGCCTTTGACTCCGGCGGCGTGGCCTCCGGCCCCATGACCGCAGCCTTTCTGCTCCCCTTCGCCCAAGGCGCCTGCATCGCTGTGGGGGGCAATATCGTCACCGACGCCTTTGGCGTGGTAGCTATGGTGGCCATGACCCCCCTCATCACCATTCAGATTCTGGGCATGGTCTATCAGCTGCGCAAGCGGCAGTCTGCCTGGCGGGTGCTTCGTCCCGCCCCTGTCTGCGCTGCCTTGGCTGATCTGGCCGAGGATGCCATCATCGAACTGTAAGGGAGGGGAACTGATATGAGCGAACTGCATCTCATGGTGACCATCACCGACCGGAAGCTGACCAAAAAATTCACCCGGTTCTTTCAGTCCCAGGGCATTGACATCATGCTCACCACCTCCGGCCGGGGCACCGCCGTCAGCGATGTGCTGGACTATCTGGGCCTGGAGGCCTCGGAGAAGACAGTGTTCTTTTCCTTTGTCACCGGGGAGCGCTGGAAGACCATCCGGCAGGGGCTGCAGAAGAAGCTGAACATCGACGTCCCCGGCACCGGTGTCACCTTTCTCGTGCCGCTGAGCAGCGTGGGAGGCAAAAACACCCTGTTCTTTCTCACCGCCGGACAGGAGTTTGAAAAAGGGGAGGAATCCATTTTGCAGGACACAAAATATGAGCTGCTGGTCACCATTGCTGACCAGGGCAGCACCGACGTCATTATGGACGCCGCCCGCAGCGCCCACGCCCCCGGCGGCACCATCATCCACGCCAAGGGCACCGGCATGGAGCGGGCGGAGCAGTTTCTCGGCTTCTCCCTGGGCATGGAGAAGGAGATGATCTTTATGGTGGTCAAGCGGGGAGACAAGAACCCCATTATGAAGGCCATTATGGAGCAGGCCCGTCTGGCCCACGCCATCGTCTTCTCTCTCCCCGTCACCGGCACCGCAGGCATGCGGCTGCTGGAGGCCGAAGCAGAGAGCTGATCTGATCAAATGCGAAAATCCTCTCGTACCAAACGCTTTCGGTGCGAGAGGATTTTTATATTTAATGGTTCAGCTCGTCCAGAATGGACTTCTGCCGGCCTCCCAGCAGCAGTTCCCGGTTATAGCTGGAAAACTTCTCACAGCCGTTGTCGGTAATAAACTTCATGGAGTAGTAGTTCATGGTGAGCTCGGTGAGGAAGATAACCAGCTCCTGGCCCTCGCCGAAGGTGGTCTCGATGAGGCGGAAGGCCCGATCCAGCCGGAGCGAGCCGTTTTCGATGGCCTCCTTCCGCTCCGCCACCGCAGCCCGGAACCAGGCCCGCACCTGATCGGCGGCGGCGCGCCCCTCCAGCTCCGCCCGGCGGAGCTGCTGGCGGTAGTCCTCTAGGGTGTCCAGCACCCGGTTCAGCCGCAGCTCCTCGGCAGGCTCCAGCAGGCCGGAGCGGCGCTTCTCCTCCAGCACCAGCCGCAGGCCCTCCAGGGCGGGGGCAAAGGTCTCCTCCACGGTGCCGGTTTCCAGGGCGCCCATCAGCCCCTTGAGCCGCTGGTGGAGGGCGGTCACATAGGCGTCCTCCTCGTTGGCCTCCCGGCAGGAGCGGAAGATCCCATCCAGCACCAGAGACAACGCGGAGAGCCGCTCGTCAAAGGGTGCGGTGCGCAGCCGGTTCACCGTCTTTTCCGTCAGGTGTCCGGAGAGAATGGCCTCTACATCGTAGTCGGACCGATATTTCAGATAGAGGTCATAGTAGTTGGCGAAGTCCTTGGCGATGGCGGGGTACTGGATATACTGGGCCACCACTCCCTCATCCACCGGCAGCTCCAACTGCTGGCTGACGGTGATCAGCCGGGACAGATCCTCCCAGCCCCGGGCGGTGGCGAACCGCTTGCCGTCTACCGTGGTCTCCAGCTTGTAGAAATTCTGGGGCTTGAGCTCCAGGTAGGCCATGATCACCGGGGACACCTGCCGAAGGTAGGCATACTCCTTCCAGGGCTGATAGGCCGCCTGAATATCCAGCCGCCGGACCCGGTCCAACGTGACAATATCGAAGTCCCGGACGGAGCGGTTATACTCCGGTGGATTGCCAGCGGCTACAATGACCCAGCCCTCAGGCAGGGTGTGGCCGCCGAAGGTCTTGCACTGGAGGAACTGCAGCATGGCGGGGGCCAGAGTCTCGGAGACGCAGTTCACCTCGTCCAGAAAGAGGATGCCGGTCTTGAGCCCGGTCTCCTCCATGGCCCGGTAGACGCTGGCGATGATCTCGCTCATGGTGTACTCGGTGACCTGGAAGGTCTTGTCCCCATAGGAGGCGGTGTGGATGCTGGGCAGGCCGATGGCGGACTGCCGGGTGTGGTGGGTCATGGTGTAGCTCACCAGAGCCACGCCGCACTCCTGGGCTGCCTGCTGGGCGATAGCCGTCTTGCCCACCCCCGGAGGGCCCATGAGCAGGATGGGCCGTTGGGCCACCACCGGCACCAGCCAGCGTCCGTGCTCGTCCTTGGCCAGGTAGGCCTTGACCGTGTTCTTCACCTGTTCTTTTGCCTGCTTGATATTCATGCTGCTGCAATCTCCTTTGATTGTATGCTCACACCGGCGGCCATCCATCGACAGGCCGCCCTCGTCATCTTTTGTCTGTCCGCTCCATCGAAAAATGGAACCTGTATGCCGTCTCCACGTCCTCATCCGGGATCAACATGCCCCCGCCTGTGTCAAAATAGCCGGAATAGTCCACCGCGCAGGTGACCGTAACACCGTGGAGGGTCTCCTGGAAGTCTTCAAACGGATGTTCCGAGATCTGCCGGATCAAAGCCTGCAGCTCCCCGTCCAGGGGCAGGCAGTCCGCCTGAGCACCCACAAAGGAGAGCGTAGACAGAGTCATCTCGTCCTGATAGCCCGAGGCCCACACATCGCTGTTCTCCAGGGTAACAGTAAACTCCATACCAGTCATGGCGCCGTCTTCCTCGGTGAAGCGGTACTCCGGCGGGACAAGCTCGCCGCCCAGTTGAATCACGAAGACCCCGCTCTCCTGCTCTTCCGCCAGCCAACTGCCCTGGCTGTCCAGATAGTAGCCTGTTTCCACCTCATAGTACGCCGCCAGGCGGTTATAGTTCTCGCAGAACTCCGCCACCGTGATCGCTCCCCGGTTCCGGGCCATTCCGGCCGTCCGGGCGGTCAAAACCTGGATTCCGATCACCAGGGCGAAGGCCGCCGCCAGGGCCGCGCTCCGCCAGGGCCGCTCGTCCCGGAGGGTGAGGACGGAGTCGGACTCATACTCCCACTCCAGCGTCTCCCCGGCCTGACAGGCCTTGTAGCTCTTCCAGAGGCGCACCAGGTCGTAGATGACAATCGTAAAACCCAGCCCCTTCCACAGCACCCAGCAGGTTCTGGTAAAGGCGGCCTGATAGCTGAGATGCCGGTCGTTCTGGTCGGTGACCCGCAGTCCCAGAAGCCATTTGCCTGGAGTCGCCCCCAGCAGAGTGAGAAACAACGGCTCCAGCAGCAGCAAGAGCACAAGCTCCACCACTCCGTCCACGATCTGCCAGCCGACAGCCCGGTTGAGGACGTTGATGTTCAGTCCCATGCCGAGCACCGCATTCCAAAGGACGCCGCAGAGCAGCAGGTCAAAGCTCCTAGCAAAATACCGCCGCCAGGGGGAGCGCACCTTGGGCAGCTGATCCCCTGCCAGTGCGTCTGCGGCAGGCCTGGCCTGCTCCGGGCCGGAAACATAGGCGTCCAGATAGCGTTGGGCATTCAGCGTCTCAAACCGGACATTGTCCTGCCGCATACTGCGGCAGACCGACTCTGCCCGGGCCCGCTCCGCCTGCTCCCGGCTGAGCTGAACCAGGCGTCTGTCCAGGGCGGCGGTCAGCTCCTCCTCCCCCTGGCTGAGAGACCTGATCTCCTCCAGGGAGAGCCCCAGCGTCCGCAGCAGCTTGATCCGCAGCAGCAGCTCCAGATCCGCCTCGGAATAATTCCGGTAGCCGTTGGCCTCCCGCAGCGGGGAGAGCAGGCCCTCCGCCTCATAGAACCGGATATTCGCCCGGGTCATGCCGGAGCGCGCCTCGATCTCTTTGATTGTCATAAAACTGACCCCCCTGTTCTGTTTTCTGTGCTCAGTTTAGGGTGTCAAGGGACTTGACAGTCAAGACTTTTCCCGCAAAAATTCGTTTTTCTGTACCGCGATCATAAGGGGAGCTCCTCCAGCTCCTCCGGTCCCAGCACCACCCGGATGGCCCAGGGGGGCGTCTCCGGCGCCTGATAGTCCTCCCGGAAGAAGACGAAGGCTACGTCGTAGTCCGGCTTGCGCTCCGGGAAGGTGCCGAAGCCGTCGGTAAAGTAGAGCAGGCCCTTGAGGTCGGTCAGCTCCCCCTCCTCCACCAGCCGGTTCACATAGGCGAAGGCGGGGCGGAAGTCGGTGCCGCCCAGGCCCCGCACCTGGAAATCCTGACACAGGGCCTCCAGCTCCCGAGGGGAGTGTACCACCGTATCCAACTGCACCCCGGCGTCCGCCTGGATGATGTGCAGGTTGGCGTTTTCAAAAAACAGCTCCTCCGCCGAGAGGACAGACCGGGTCTCCTCCAGAAAGCGCTGAATCACCCCGTCCGAGCAGGAGTCAGAGGTGTCCACCACGATGACAAAGTCCCGGATCTTCCGGCTCTCCCGGTACTCCAGCGGCTCAATCAGCGGAATATCCCCGTAAAGCTCCAGGCCCAGGGCGTAGTAGGCGTAGTCGAAGGTGTCCTGATCCACCCGCATCTCCTCCCGGGTGGTGACAAACCGGCGGAGAAACTGGCGGTAGTCGTACCGCTCCCGGTTCTCGATGGTGAGGGACTGCAAAATGTCCCCCGCCTGATCCCCGTGGTCGGCAAAAAAGGTCTCCAGATTGGTCTGGGTCTTTTCGCTCAGCTGCCGCCACTTGTCCTCCAGCTCCTGGCGGCGGTCGGAGTCGTCTTCCCCCTCGCCGGGCTGGTTCTCCGGCTGGTTCTGATTCTGATCGTTCTGCTCCTCCGGGGGCCAGAACCGGTGATCATCCCGGCGAAACTCCCGGATCAGGGCGAACTGGGCGGCATAGTCCCACTTCTCCTGACCCAGCCACCGGTAAATCGCCTCGGCGGTGAGGACGGGCACCTCCTCCTTCAAATCGGCATAGGTGTCCTCCCGAAGATTGGACTGGAGCAGGTTGAGGCACCGGTTGTCGATGGAGTCCAGAATGGACTCCACCGCGATGTCGCAGGCCAGATTCCACCGATCCTCCTCTCTCCCCTCCCGGTTCAGCGGGTGCCGAAGCAGGCAGTGGAGCAGCATGTGGAGGTAGACCCGGTTGAGCAGCACCAGATCCTGCTGGTAGAGCTCGATCAGGTGCCGGGGATTGAACTGGATGGAAAAGCCGTCTGTCCCCACGGTGGGGGTATTCAGATTCATGGCGTAGTCCAGCCCGGACAGGGCGATGTCCAGAAAGCGCATATTCAGATAGATCTCGTTCCGGGCGGAGGAGAGAATGGCCCGGCCCAGCCGGTCCAGCTTTTCGTGGTTTTCGTGCATGGCGGTTCCTTTACGGCAGTATCCGTTCCAACGCTGTGATCATCCGATCCAGATCTCCCCCAATCCGCTCCGGCGCGGCAAAGAGATCCCGGAACAGAGCGCTGAGATTCTCCTCGAAGCCGTCGGGCAGCAGCGCGCACTGCTCCCGGCACAGCTCTACCAGCCGCTTCTCCCCGGGGTGGGTCTGCCGGTTCAGGGCGAAGAGGATGTCAAAATAGGAGGCGAGAAATTCCGTCGTCCGGTGGTTGATGCTGACCTGATCCCCCCGGCGCACCGCCTTTGCAATCTGAGCCTCATAGGCGGGGAGGGAGCCCCGGAGCAGCTTGCGGTTGCGGTCGATGATATTCCGCCGCAGCGCCTCGGGATAGGGACAGCGGTACCGCGCCTGGGCCGCCGTCAGCCGTCCGTCCCGGTCATAGAGTACCCTGCAGGTGCGCAGATTGTGCCACATGCAGGTGGTGTAGCCGTTGGAGGCCTGGCCCCCGTCCACCACCGCCGAGACTCCGGCCACAAAGCCGTCCAGATCCCGCCAGAGCAGGTCGATGTCCACTCCGTTGTTCAGCGTACAGTTGTCCTCGTACTCCCAGAAGTGGTTGCCGATCTCCAGGACGGAGCAGTACCGGGAGAGGATTTTCCGCCGGGTCTCCTCCGGGATGGGGCTGGTCACATAGACGTACACGTCATAGTCTGATTTCTCGTCATAGTGCTCCCCCGCCCGGGAGCCGCCCAGGGCGATGGCCTCCACCTGAGGGAGGCGGGAGAACTCCTGAAAAAGCTGATTTACCATAGGGCTGTCCCCTCTCACGCTGCTCACAGCTCAAACTCCTTATCTGCACCCCCGGCAAAGCCGCTGCCCGCCTCCATCAGCCGGGCCACAAACCGCACCTTGCCTGCCCCCTCGGCCTGCTCCCGGAGGGCGGCCAGCTGGTCAGCGTCCAGTTCTGTCCACTTCAGCAGCAGCTCCAATCCCTCCAGGTCGTCCGTCTCCAGCAGGAATTTCAGCAGCACCCCGGCATGGGCCTGGATATGCTTCAGATAGATCTCCCGGCCATGGCCCAGGCCATAGGGCCAGCGGAGCCGGTACCAGGCGATGCGGACGGTGGTCTCCACCGAGTCTTGCTTCAGCGCCAGGTCGAAGTAGCTCTCATACAATTCAAAGTCCACATCCCGGCTGGAAAAGCACTCCCGGTAGAGCTGGCCGGAACCGTAGGTGATGGTGCGCCACATCCGGGGAGCGTTGATGTCCTCGTACTCATAGGAAAAACCGGGGAGGAAGAACCGGGCCTCCCCGTCGGGATAGCGGACGGTCAAGTCCAGATCGTTGGTGAGATCCGAGAGCAGCACGCTGATATTGACCCCGATGGGCAGCACCAGCCGGGACAGATTTTTGCAATTCATAAAGAGGCCGCCCCCCACAAAGGTGACGGTGTCCGGCAGGGTAAGCTCCTCCAGGGCCACGCAGTTGTAAAAGGCGTGATGGCCCAGGGTCTCCAGCCGAGAGGGCAGCGTCACCCGGGTCAGCTTCCGGCAGTTGGAAAAGGCATAATCCGGCAGTTGGGTCACCCCGTCGGGAATCCGGATATGCTCCAGGCCCCCGCACTGGTCAAAGACCCGCACCCCCAGCTTTTGCAGCCCGTCAGGCAGGTTCAGCCGCTTCAGCCCCCGGCACCGGGCAAAGGCCCGGTCGCCAATCTCTGTAATTGTATCCGGCAGGGTAACCCGGGTGAGATTGCCCTCATTCCGGCTCACTGGCGGCAGATCATATTCCGACACGGAAAACAAGCCTTCCCACCCCTCTCCGGGCCCGGCGCCGAAGCAGTCGGGGCCCAGGGCAGTTACCGGGCTGCCCGCAATCCTTTCGGGCAGCGCAAGAGGGCTTCCGTCCCCCACACAGCGGAGGATGGAAGCTGTTTCTTCCGATACGGAATCATAAATGGCCCAGCCCATGGGGACGGCCTCCCTTTCCGGCAAAATTCACACTGTTTTACATTATAAACAAGAAACTCTTTTGAGGCAACACCCCAGAGGGAATTTGCCAACACCAGAGGGAATTTGCCAAATCCCCGTCTTGACGGCTTTCCAAATATTTTCCTTTTTGGTATAATGGCAGAAGAAAACAGGCGGGGCCGTCCCCGCCGGAAAAAGAGGTCATACTTATGAAAATTGTGTTCCTGGAGCCCCTGGGCATCCCCAACGAAACCCTGCTCTCCATGGCCCGTGAGGCCCTGGGCGAGGGCGTGGAGCTGGTTGCCTATCCTGACCGCAAAGAGGATGAGGCCACTCTGGTAGAGCGCAGCAAGGACGCCGATATCGTCATTCTCTCCAACTTCCCCTACCGCAAGAGCGTCATCAGCCAGTGTCCCAATCTGAAGCTGATCTGTGTCGCCTTTACCGGCACCGACCATGTGGACGTGGACTACTGCCATCAGAATGGCATCACCGTCTGCAACTGCGCCGGCTACTCCACTGTGGCGGTGGCCGACCTGGTCTTTGGCTTCGCCGTGGCTCTGTCCCGGAATATTCTCCCCTGCGACGCAGCTTGCCGTCAAGGCGGCACCAAGGCCGGCCTGGTGGGCTTTGAGCTGGAGGGCAAGACCTTCGGCATCGTAGGCGCCGGCGCCATCGGCCTGCGGGTGGCTCGGATCGCCAACGCCTTCGGCTGCAAGGTGCTGGCCTGGAGCCGCACCAAGAAGGACGTGGAGGGCGTCACTTTTGTGGACACCCTGGAGGAGCTTCTGCCCCAGTGCGACATCGTCTCCCTCCATGTGCCTCAGACGCCCGCCACCATCGGCCTGATCGGTGAGCAGGAGCTGAAGCTGATGAAGCCCACCGCCCTGCTCATCAACACCGCCCGGGGCCCCGTGGTGGACTCCGCTGCCCTGGCCGCCGCTCTGAAAAACGGGGAGATCGCCGGCGCCGGCATCGACGTGTTTGAGATGGAGCCTCCCGTACCCACCGATCATCCCCTCTTCGGCGCCCCCCATGTGGTAGTCACCCCCCATGTGGCCTTTGCCAGCCAGCAGGCCTTCCAGAAGCGGGCGGTCATCGTGGTGGAGAACCTGAAGCAGTTTATCTCCGGCACCCCTCAGAACCTGGTGTAAGGCGCATATCGTCCAATCTCCATAACGTACAGACAGCCTGTCAGCCGAAATTCGGCCGGCAGGCTGTTTTGATCACGCAGATTCGTCTGTTATCCCAGCGCCACGTCCAGAATCATCATGACACTGAAGCCCAGGGCAAAGAAGATGGTTCCTACGTTGGAGTGTTCTCCCTCCGACATCTCAGGGATCAGCTCCTCCACCACCACATAGAGCATGGCGCCCGCGGCAAAGCTGAGCAGATAGGGCAGCACCGGCAGCACCAGCTCTGCCGCCAGGATGGTCAGCAGCGCGCCCACCGGCTCCACCGCGCCGGAGAGGGCGCCGCTGGCAAAGGCCTTGGCCTTGCTCTCCCCCTCTGCCCGCAGGGGCATGGAGAGGATCGCTCCCTCCGGGAAGTTCTGGATGGCGATGCCCAGAGAGAGCGCCAGCGCCCCCGCCGCGGAGATCTGGGCGTTTCCGGTGAGATAGCCGGCAAGGACGGCGCCCACCGCCATGCCCTCCGGGATATTATGTAAAGTGACTGCCAGTACCAACATGGTGGTGCGCTGGAGTTTGCTCTTGGGACCCTCCGCCTCCTGGCTGTTGCGGTGCAGGTGGGGGATCACATGGTCCAGCAGCAGCAGAAACAGCATGCCCAGCCAAAAGCCCACCACAGCGGGGACAAAAGACAGCTTGCCCATCCCCTCCGCCTGCTCGATGGCGGGAATCAGCAGGCTCCAGATGGAGGCTGCCACCATGACGCCGGAGGCAAACCCGGTGAGGCTTCGCTGTACCAGGTCGCTCATGGAATTTTTCATAAAAAAGACGCAGGCAGAGCCCAAGGCAGTCCCCAGGAAGGGGATCAGAAGGCCGCCGGCCACTTCGACATTCATACAAGACATCTCCTTTGTATCGCCGTTTTTTCGAAATGCGAGGAACGATTCAGCCTGGCTCCATTTTATGCTCTGCACCTTTCCCCGTCAAGCGCGGACCCGTTCTTTTGTCTCCAATTCCCGGACGCACAATCCCCCCGGCTGCGGTACTCGCAGCCGGGGGGATTACATTTGAAGCAGGGCGCTCAGCCCTCCACCTCTTTGATCAGCTCCAGATTGGCGATCTCGTAGCTGTTGAGGTAGCTGTAGATATTCGCGTCAAAGGTGGCGGGGTCCACCGTGCCCTTGTACCAGGAGCAGCCGTTGAAGTAGTCCTGGAGGGACTTGTCGTTGAACTTTCTGCCGTGACGGGCGTAGATCTCGTTCCGGGCCAGGCGGAGCTGGGAGCTGGAGAGGGCGGAGAGCTCGTCCTTGGTGTAATTTCTGGTGTTGCTCTCAGGCAGGATGTAACCGGTATTCTTGCCGCTGCTGCCGCTGTCACCGCTGCTGCCGCTGCCGCCGTCCTTGGAGGTGGACAGATAGTCGCTGTAGACATAGCCGGTGACGCTGCCAACCTGGATTTTGCTCCAGCCGTTGGAGGTCTTACCAATCCGGGTGACCTTCTGGCCCTGGGTCAGGGTGGCGACCACCTTGCCGGTGGAGGAGCTGGGATAATCCCGGACGTTGACGCCGGTAGTGGCATAGACAGTGTCGTTGGTCTCGGTGACCTTCACGTCATCCTGCTTGCTGTTGTCTGCCTGGGTGCTGCCGCTGCCCTGGTCAGAGGAGAGATAGCTGGAGTAGACATAGCCGGTGAGGCTGCCGGTCTGGATCTGGATCCAGTTGCCGTCCTTCTTGCCGGTGAGGGTCACCTTCTGGCCCTGGGTCAAGGTACCGATGACGGTGCCGTTGGGGGTCTCCCGGACATTGACGCCGGCGGTGGCATAGGCCATATTCTCTTCCTTGCTGTCGCTCTCTGCGGCGGAATCCACCTTAGTTGCAGACAGGTAGCTGTTGGAGACATAGCCAACTGCATCGCCAATCTTCACCCGGCTCCAGCCGGTAGCGGTCTTGCCGGTCCGGGTCACCGCCTGGCCCTTGGAGAGCACATTGATGACGGTGCCGTTGTCCGTGCTGGGATAGTCCCGGACATTGACGGCGGCAGTGGCATAGACGGTGTCATTCACCTCGGTAATCTCAGGCAGGGCGGGTTTTTCCGCAGGCTTCTCAACGCTGGAGCTGTCGCCGTTTTCGGGCTGCTGGCTGTCCTCACCCTCCTGGGACTGCTGACCGTCCTGCTCGTCCTGATTTTCCAGGGCGGCGGCATCCGGGTCTGCGTCATCTCCCTGATCCTCAGCGTTAGGATCGTTCTCCAGCAGGGCGGTGTCCTCCGGCTCCTGCTGGTCGGGCTGGGCTCCGTCCCCGGGCACATCCTGATCCTGCTGATCTTCTCCGCCGGGGTTTTCGCCATCAGCAACACCGGGCTGGGTGCTGTCCTGGGGCTGATTGCCGTCACCGGTCACCATTTTGCCCAGAAGGAATACCATGGCGATGATGAGCAGAGCCAGCAGAGCGCAGACGGCGGCAATCACCGGCGTAGTGCTCTTGGGCTGATTGCGCTTGTGCTTACGTTCGCTCCAGTCAAAGCTCTTGGAATTCTCCCCTTCCGCCTGGGCGTTTCGCTGCCGGGCGGCCACGGCGTTATCCTTGGCAGCCTGCACCTTCTGGGCGGAGGCTGCGGCCACAGCGGTGGTATCGATCACCGGCTCCGCCGGCTTGGGCTGGCGCTCAGGCTTGGGCTGCTCCGGACGCTTGGCGGCGGCAGGCTTTTTGGGGGCAGGTCTGCGGACAGCTGTTCCCTTGGCCGCGCTCTCTTGCTTCGGCTCGCCAGCCGGCTTTCCGGCAGCAGCCTTGGGGGACTCTGCCTTGGCAGTCTTCCGCTCCCGTATGGCGTTTTCTACAAAGGGGGAGTCATCGTCAAAGGGATCGATCTCCGCCGGCTCATTGGGGGCATTCTTGTCATGCTCCACTGCAAGAGATACCACAGAGGAGACTGCCGCCTGAATATCCTCCACAGAGAAGCTGGGAACAGACTCCGGGGCAGGCGTCTCCGCCTTGGGTGCCTGCGTTTCAACAGGCACGGGAGCTTCTGCCGGTCCAGTCACCGCAGGCGCCTTGGAATCCGGCAGCACCTCGGCGTTGGCGAGGGAACTGCCGCAGATGGAACAGACAGGGACGATGTCGGAGTGCTCGACACCACAGACAGGACATTTTTTCATAGTGAATTCTCCATTGCTGAAAAAGAAAGGTTGAATGTAGTCGAAAAAAGTTTCATAATAATCTTATCGGGGAATGGCGGTTTTGTCAATCCAAAACGGGGCACCTTTCATAAAATAATAAGATTTCAACATCGACCTTCGGTGTAGAATCCCGAGAACATCTGGAATTACAACCGCTTTTTTCCAAAAACAGCAGAGAGGAGCTGATCCTATGGACGATTACAGACAGGCCCTTGACCGGCTGCAGCGCTGGCTGGACGAGAGCAATAACGTGGTATTCTTCGGCGGCGCAGGTGTTTCCACCGAGAGCGGCGTCCCGGATTTCCGCAGCGTGGACGGCCTGTACCACCAGCACTACAGCGAGCCGCCGGAGACCATCCTCAGCCACAGCTACTTTGTCCGCAAGCCGGAGGGATTTTACCGCTTCTATCGGGACAAAATGCTGCCCCTGGAGGCCCAGCCCAACGACGCCCACAAGAAGCTGGCCGAGCTGGAGCGCTCGGGCAAGCTGAAGGCGGTGATCACGCAGAATATTGACGGCCTGCACCAGAAGGCGGGCAGCAAAGAGGTGCTGGAGCTCCACGGCTCGGTGCTGCGCAATTACTGCGAAAGCTGCGGCAAATTCTACGGCCCGGAGGCCATCGTGAACAGCCAGGGGGTTCCCCGATGCAGCTGCGGCGGCGTCATCAAGCCGGACGTGGTGCTCTATGAGGAGAGCCTGGACGACACAGTGATGTACAGGGCAATCAACTATATCCGAAACGCGGATGTGCTGATCGTAGGCGGCACCTCTCTGGTGGTCTATCCGGCAGCGGGACTCATCAACTATTACCGGGGAAATAAGCTGGTGCTTATCAATCTCCAGCCCACCCCCTACGACAAATACGCTGACCTGACCATCAACGCCAAGATCGGCCAGGTGTTTCGGCAACTCCACGTCTGATCCCATTACCTGATTAAAAACCCACTCCAATCCACGACCATTTTACGGAGGAACCTATGGACAACCAAAAACACATGCAAAAAGGCGAGCACTCGATTGTAAAAAACGTGATGATCCCCCCGGATTCCACTCAGCAAGGCGTCTGTCTGACCATCGGCGAGGACTGCGTCATTGACGGTACACTCATGGTGCTGCACGGAACCATGCAGATCGGCGACCGCGTTGTCATCAACGAGGGGACAAGGCTGATTTGTGCCGACAGCATCACCATCGGAAACGACGTTCTGATCTCCTGGGGCTGCAACATCGTCGACAGCAATATGCACTCCATGCATTCCGCCCAGCGATTGGCAGATACCCAGAACGCCCGAGTTGAGATGGAAAATCACACCATGGGCCAGCATGTGGACTATTCCGCAATCGCCTCCGCCCCCGTCATCATCAAGGACAAGGCGTGGATTGGCTTCAACGCCATCATCATGAAGGGGGTCACCATCGGCGAGGGTGCTGTTGTGGGCGCAGGCAGCGTGGTGACCAAGGACGTACCGGACTATGCTGTGGTCGGTGGAAATCCGGCGCAGATTCTGAAATATACAGACTGACCCGCGCTCTTGCACGCTGTGCGGGGATGCGCTTTTGGCCCCGCCTTGCAATTTCCAGTCAGAGTCACTATAATGGGAGCATAATCATTTCAACACACAGAGGTGTACCCAATGAACATTCTCATCACCGGCGCCGGAGCTATCGGCGTGGCAGTGGGCGCCGGACTGGCCAGTGTGGGCCAGAAGGTCTCCTTCTTCGCCCGGGGCGAGACGAAAAAGGCCATTGAGGCCGGCGGCGTCCACCGCACCGGTCTGTTCGGCGATCTGGATATCCCGGCAGAGCAAGTGTCCGTCTCCGACGACTACACGGCTTTTGCTCCCGGCAGCTTTGACTTTGTCCTGGTCTGCGCCAAAACCCTGGCCAATGACCAGATCAGCCAGGCGCTGAGCGAAAACCGGCAGATGCTCAAGCCGGAGGGCAAAATCGTCCTGCTTCAGAACGGCTGGGGCAACGACAAGGCCTACCGCCGCTTCTTTGACGAGACCCAGGTCTGGAACGCCCGGGTCATCACCGGCTTCCAGCGTACCGCCCCCAATATGAGCAAAATCACCGTCCACACTGCCCCGGTACTGCTGGGCAGCCTCTACGGTTTGGACTGCGCCCCCATGGCAGAGTTGGCCGCCGCCATCGATCAAAGCGGCCTCCCCGCTCAGGCCAGCAACGAGGTCTCCAAGGCCCTCTGGGCCAAGATGCTGTACAACTGCACCCTGAACCCGCTGGGAGCTGTGCTGGGAGTACACTACGGTGCACTCACCAACAGTCCTGAGACCATCGCCATCATGAACGACCTGATGGACGAAATCTTCGCCGTCATGACCGCCGCCGGCTACACCACCTTCTGGCCGGACGCGGACAGCTACCGGAAGGAGTTTTACGGCAAGCTGCTGCCGGACACCTTCTATCACAACTCCTCCACCCTGCAGGATATCCGGGCCAAACACCCCACCGAGATCGCCACCCTCACCGGCGTCATTCTGGAGTTAGGCCAGGAGCACGGCATCCCCACCCCGGTAAACACCATGCTCTACCGCCTGATCCGGGGTCTGGAGGCCAATTACTGATCTGCATACCAAAATGTCCCATTCCTGATCACAGGGATGGGACATTCTTTTTCAGTCGGCGGTCTGCTCCAAGACCTCCAGCCGTCTCTCCAGCGCCTCCACCTTTTTCTTTAGTTTCTGTATCTGATCAGTGAGCAGGGCCACAAATTCAGTATAGATCAGGCTGTATTCCTCTGAAAGGCCCTGACTGTTTTCCTCTTCTGAGAGCAGCGCATAGTGTACCAGCCCGCCGAAATCCGCATTGCTCAGTCCGCTGTCCGCCAGGGCCTTTTCAACAGATTGCGCCCCGAAGCCCAGATGATAGCGGCCGCTGGCCCCGTCGATATACCGGAAGGCCTGCGGATTCAGGGAGTCAAAAAAGACTTCGTAGTCGTCCAGAGATTTCCAGTCCTTCTTCATGCGTTCATCCGACAGGGTGCTGGTGCCGGAGGAGTTCACAACCTTTACCGTCTGGCCGCGGAGGTTAAGCACCGTCTTACAGTCTGAGCCGCCGGCGTAGCCCAAGTTGGCTGTCAGGCCGTCTGTGCTGCGGGACAGTATGGCGTGCCGGGCGCCGTCCGCCCAATAGGTGCTGATAAAGGCAGAGGTGGTATAGGGCGCGTCGAAGTAGTAGTTTCCGGAGATTAAGATGCTGCCGGAGGAGGTGATGTTGCCATAGCAGGTGATCCCGCCCTCGGCCACATGCAGCCCCTCTTGGAACTGAATCCGATCGACAAAGGACGGACCTGCAATCAGATCGTCGCGATTGCCTGGGTTTTCAAAGTAGTACAGGATGGGGAGCTCCAATTCGCCTCCATCTGCTGTCCCTGGTCGCATCATAATCAAACGATCCACAAACTTCAGCTCGGTAGCGGTCACCTTCCCGGTAAAGCTGCCGGTAGCGCCCTCCAGATTCACGCCTCGGATGGTTCCGGTGGCGGTGACGTCCTGGGCAAAGAGGTCGGTGACATTGATCTTGTCAGCAGTGATGGAGTGTGCCACCAGCACCGAACCGTCCAAAGCGTTCTGGTACTGCTCCTCGGTCAGCTGCGTGGCGGTAAGATTGCCTGCTTGGGCGTTCAGCTCGTAGATGAGGCCGTCCGCGCCTTTAAGGATCAGCTTCTCCGCCGACAGAGTGCCCGCCTGGATGACGTCGCCCACGATGGTGACGCCGGTGAGATATTTGCTGGCGCTGATCTCCACGGCGGAGATGTCGTCGGCGACAATGCCGCCCCGGACGAACAGCTCCTGCAGGTATGCCTCGTCGGCAAACAGCTTTTGGAAGCTGCCCATCTCGGCCACATACCGCTCCAGCGCCACAGTGGTTGGGCCTTTGTAGCTGGCGCCGGTGTCGCTCTCTGCGCTGCCGTAGGCGGTAATTTTGGTCTTCCAGCCGCCGTCATAGCTGTGCTCCACCGCCATAACGGCCAGGGTGTAGCTGCTGCCGGAGAGGTCGGTGACGGTCACCAGATCCCCCGGCTCCAGGCGGAGATCTCCCAGCAGGGTCACCTCTCCGGGACGGTAGGAAAAGCCGCTCAGCTCGCTCCACAGCCCGTCCAGGATACTCTGGGTCATATAGGGGTTGGTCAGAGAAATGACAGAGCCTGGATTGCCAGCGGAAAGAGCGTCCTCCTCGTCAGATCCGGCAGAGCAGGTCAGGCCGGAGATTGTCCAGTCATAATCCTTCCGGGTGAAGCCGCCGCTGTAGTAGGTGTCCGGGCCGATGGATGCGCCGCTGTCGGTAAACCAGCGCAGCTCCAGCTTGCCGTCCGGCCCAAACAGGGCGTTGCGGCCCAGCAGTGCCGCCATATAGCCCGCCATCTCCCGCATCGTATAGCCTGTGAGGCTCCCGGTGACGGACACGTCTGTCAGGCCGGATACGTCTCCCAATTCCACCCCCGCCTGGTCGCAGATGTCCCGAAGGACGCCCAGGGCAGTGGTGGGGGCTGGATCTGATGGATAATACCCCTGCTCCAGTGCCCAGAGCATGGCGTCCACAGCGGTCACCGCGGTGACTCCCTCCCCGGTCTCCGGGGTCTCAAAACGGAATTTGCCTAAAGGTGTCCAGGTGTCGTCTCCAGTCTGCACCTCCAGGGTCACATAGGCCCCCTCCAGGGCGGGCAGGGTACCTGCCAGCTTGGCGGTAAACGTGGCCGCCACAGTGCTGCCAAGGCCTGGGCCGGTGGTTGAGGCGGAGCAGCCTGCGGTGTAGGTGAGGCTGATCAGTTCGTCCGTAAACCGAGTGTTGTCTGTCAAAGTGAGGCGGCAGGGCAGAGCCGCCTGATCAGATGCTGTAAATGCTGTATTCATGGGATCTCCCTCCTTCGCCTCCAGTGTACCCGCTTCGGCTCCTCCGTCCAATGCAAAAACGCTTTTTCTCCCCCCATTCCGGCAGGAAATCCACCTTCTCTTTCCTTTTCGCTGCAAAAAGGAAAAATCAGGCAGACCCTGCCGATTTTTTCCAGTGCACGGCCACTTTCGACGAAGTTTTTCTCTTCCCCCTGCTATACTACAGACCGAAGCAGAGCCGAACCGCCCAGGCCGCCGCCGCAAATCCAGCCAGATCGGCACAGAGTGCGGCAGGGATGGCATAGCGGGTTTTCCGGATGCCCACCGCGCCGAAGTAAACAGTGATGGTATAGAAGGTGGTCTCGCTGGCCCCCAGCATCACCGCCGCTGTCCGGCCCACCAGGGAATCCGGTCCGTAGGAGGCCATCAGCTCTGCCCCCAGACCCAGGGCGGCGCTGCCGCTCATGGGCCGCACCAGCATCAGCCCCACCGTCTCCGGCGGGATACCCAGCCAGGTCAGCACCGGCCCCAAAGCCTGGGCCGCCCAGTCCAGAAAGCCGGAGGCCCGGAGCATCTGAATGCCGGTCATAAGTCCGATGAGCGGGGGCAGGATATGCAGCAGCAGCTGCAGCCCCTGGCCCGCCCCCTCCCCCAGCTTCTGGTACACATCCACCTTTTTCCAAATCCCAGCCGCCGCCGTCAACAGCAAAATCACCGGCAGCAGCAGGGCATCCCACCGGCTCACCGTCCCCTCCAGAGACGGCGAAACAGCCGGGCAGCCACGATTCCCGCCGTCACCGAGCAGGCGGAGGCAAGCCAGACGGCAGGCAGAATGTCAAAGGGCGACTGACAGCCCGCCCCCGCCCGCACCGCCGCCACTGTGGTGGGAATCAGTTGAATGGAGGCGGTGTTGCAGACCACCAGCAGACACAGTTCATCCGAAGCCACCCCCGGGGACCGCTCCGCCATCCCCCGCGCCGCCTGAATGCCCATGGGTGTGGCCGCGTTGCCCAGCCCCAGCAGATTGGCGGAGACATTGGCGGAGAGCGCCTCCATCACCGGCTTGTCCCGTCGAAAAGCGGGAAACAGCGCCCCCAACACCGGCCGCAGCAGGCGGCTGAGCCCCTCCAGCGCCCCGCAGGCCCGAAGCACCTCCATCACGCCGCTCCACAGGCAGAGCGTTCCCGCCATGGAAAAACACAGCTCCACAGCGCTCTGAGCCCCTTCACCAGCAGCGGCAGAGACCGCCTCCAGTGTTCCGTTACACAGACCAAATACCAAGCTGAGCCCGATCATAGTCAGCCAAAGCCAGGACATTGCCATCTCCATCCCCCCTTGTCCAAAAGCTATGGCACGCTCGGAATAATATGCTTCCTCCCCTTCGACCGCTTTCTAAATAATTCTTTCCTTACCAACATTTTCATTGACTGTTCCGCTTTTCGTGTTAGAATTCTATATACCTGAAAAATTAACCGGCCCTCCTTTCGGGCCGTATCGGATTAACGCGAGGAGACGAACATAGCAGCATGAATCAACGCGAATTGGAGCAGAGTTATGAGGAGGTGCGTCGCAGAAACCGCCGCCGCCGCAGAGCTCGCCAGCGCAGGCGCCGCCAGCGGCAGATTTTTCATCTGAGCATCGCCCTGGTGCTCTGCTGTTTTCTGGTCACCGGCGGCCGGGCGCTGTACCGCTCTGTGGTGGGCCCGGAGCCCCAGGCGGCCGCAGAAAATCCCGACACCCCTGAGCGCAGTCAGCAGGACACGCAAACTCAGCCGGAAACGCCACAACCGGAAACGCCCCCGGAACCGGAGGAGCCCCCGGTGGAGGTGGATCCCAACAGCATCATCTATCTCACCTTTGATGACGGCCCCAGCGACTCAACCGAGCGTATTCTGGATATTCTGAAGGAGAACGAAATTCACGCCACCTTTTTTATCGTGAACTACAGCTCAGATAAGATTCCCCTGCTCCAGCGCATGGTAGACGAAGGTCACACCATCGGCATCCACGCCTATAACCACGAATATGACGTCTGCTACAGCACCAATGACGCCTATGTGGACGGTATCGAAAAGCTCCGGGACAAGCTGGAAAACGATATTGGATACGAGGCCTTCTGCCTTCGTTTCCCCGGCGGCAGTTCCAACACCATCAGCCGGAACTACAATGAGGGCATCATGTCTCGTCTGGCCGTCCAGGTGGAAAACATGGGGCTGGAATATTATGACTGGAATGTGGATTCCGGCGACGCCTCAGGCAATCACATCCCGGACTCCACCTTGGTGTCCAACACCACCAGCGGGCTGATTAAGGGCAGGAGCAACATCGTCCTCATGCACGACGCGGAAACCAAGGACACCACGGTACAGGCGCTCCAGTCCATCATCAACTACGGTGTGCAGAACGGCTATCACTTTGAGGCCATTGACCGGGACACCCCTGCTGTACACCATCAAATTAACAATTAGACACTTCCCGCCGTCTGCCGGAGCCTCCGGTTCCGGCGCGAAGGGAAAGGAGTAAGCAAATGAAATCCACCGGTATCGTACGAAAGGTAGATGAGTTGGGCCGCATCGTCCTGCCCATCGAGCTGCGCCGGACACTGGATATCTCGGAGCGGGATGCCCTGGAGATCTATGTGGACGGTTCCTCCATCATCCTCCGGAAATACCAGCCCTCCTGCATTTTCTGCGGCAACGCTAAGAGTGTCGTCAATTACAGGAATAAAAACATTTGCCCCAGCTGCCTCAAGCAGCTCAAGGCGCTGTGATTTCTCTCCAATAACGTCAAAAATGCCGCCGGAAGGTCTTGCCCTCCGACGGCATCTTTTTTCAGTTTTGGCTCACTGCCTGCTGATACAGCTCGTTTTTCGGAAGGCCCGTGTCCTTTGCCACCTGACGGGCTGCCTCCTTCATGCTCAGGCCCTGCTCCCGCAGCGCCAGCACCCGGCGAACCCCCTCTTCCAGGGTCAGCTCCTCCGGCTCCTGCTCCGGGCAGCCCTCCACCACCAGCACAAACTCCCCCTTGGGGGCGTTTTCCGTGTACTCCTCCACCGCCTGGCCCAGGGTGGTGCGGCGCACCTCCTCGTGGAGCTTGGTCAGCTCCCGGCACAGGGAGATCCGCCGCTCCGGGCCGAAGGTGTCCCGCAGGTCCTCCAAGGTGGAGAGCAGCTTGTGGGGAGCCTCATAGAAGATCATGGTGCGCTCCTCGGCCATCAGGCTCTCCAGATGCTTTTTCCGGTTCTTCTTGTTCATAGCCAGAAAGCCCTCAAAGGTGAACCGTCCGGTGGGCAGACCGGAGACCGCCAGGGCGGTGATCAAGGCGCAGGGGCCGGGGATGGCCACCACCTCCACCCCCGCCTGAGCGCAGAGGGCCACCAGCTCCTCTCCCGGGTCACTGATGGCCGGGGTGCCGGCGTCGGTGACCAGGGCGCAGCTCTCCCCCACCAGCAGCCGCTCCAGAATGGCCGGGCCGCTGGTTTCGGTATTGTGGCGGTAGTAGCTGACCAGGGGCTTTTTCAGCCCCAGATGGTTCAGAATTTTGATGGACACCCGGGTATCCTCGGCGGCGATAAAGTCCGCCTGCGCCAGGGTGTCAATGATGCGCTGGGAGAGATCTCCCAGATTGCCGATTGGCGTGGGCACCAGATAGAGTGTTCCGGACATACTTTCACCTCATAATCAGGACAGGCAGCAGCTCCAGCCCGGGTCTCCCCTGGGCGGCTGCCTCCAGTAAAATCAAATTTGCC
Organism: Candidatus Onthomonas sp.; assembly: GCA_051866815.1. Lineage (GTDB taxonomy): Bacteria > Bacillota > Clostridia > Oscillospirales > Oscillospiraceae > Onthomonas. Next base: position 229,602 of record JBJDXS010000004.1, read on the forward strand.
GGGCGATCCGGGGCGGACTGCACCGGCTGGAGCCGCTTGGGCTCCAGCTGATGCCGGGTGAGCCCGGCCAACAGGGCGTTCAGCCCCCAGGGCCGGGCACACAGGGCAAACCGGCCCCCGTTGCGCAGCAGCCACCGGGCCGCCCTGCACCAGGGCTCCAGCCCGTCTTCGTCTCCGGTGCGGGCAATGCCCCGGCTTCCCGGGGCGGTCTTTCCCCGGCCAGCCTGGAAGTAGGGGGGATTGGCGATCACCAGATCGTAGCCCCCCGCGGGGAGCCGCTCCGGCAGTTCGGCCACATCCAGCTCCCAGATGCTGCCTGGAAGGCCGTTTTGTCTCAGGTTCTCCCGGGTCAGTCGGACGCAGGACGGCTGACAGTCCGCCCCGTTCAGGGTCAGACCGGTCTCCCGCCGGGCCAGGCTCAGACCCAGCACCCCTACGCCGCAGCCCAGGTCAAAGACCCGGTCTCCCCGGCGGAGGGTGGCAAACTCCGCCAGCAGCAGGGAGTCCCGGCTCACCTTGGGCAGGCCCTCCTGCTGGGCCAGCCGGTAAGGCCCCAGCTGCTCCCAGGTCACAGGCTTCTCCGCTTTCGCAGCGTCCATGGTCTCTCCCCTTTCCTTTGCTTCATTATGCCACAAAAGCCGGTTTCCGGCAACCGGTTTGCCCATTGAGCAGAACAGCGCACCCACAGAAAAACTGTGAGTGCGCCGCAAAACATGAATTCACTTATCTGCTATACAGCTCCGGGGCATAGACGCCCTCTTCAATGAGCTTGCGGAAGGACTGCACCACCAAAGGCTTGTCCTCCCGATAGGTGACGCCGAACCACTTGTCGGTGGTCTCCAGCACCTGGACGGACACTTCTCCCGCCTGGAGCAGCTTGTCCATGACGATGGGCAGCAAAAACTCGTCCTTGCAGGGATTTTCCGAACGCTGCAGGAAATCCACAAACTCCCGCTGAAGAATGGGGATCATCTCCTGGGTCAGACCCCACATATTCATGGAGACGTGGCTGTTGCAGTTGATGGGCTCCAGGCCCGCCTCGGTCTCCACCGCCGCCCCCTCGGGGGTCTTGACAATGTTCTTGGTCTCCTTCACCGTCTCCAGCTGGAAGCAGTCATTCACCTGGCAGATACCACGGGTGACGCCCCCGTTGTCGCTGAGGGTGTTTTTCAGGATAAAGCCCGCCATGCAGAAACGGTTCTTGCCCTCCGGCCCCTGTTGGAGCAGGAAAGCCCGGAGCTTGCCGAAGGCCTCTTTGCCGTAATAGTCGTCAGCGTTGATGACCACAAAGGGCTCCCGGATCAGCTCCCGGCAGGCCAGCACTGCCTGACCGGTACCCCAGGGCTTGCTCCGGCCCTCTGGGAGGGAAAAGCCCTCGGGCAGATCCCGCAAATCCTGGAAGGCATAGTCCACCTGAACCCCCCGGGCCCGGCAGACCGCCTCAATCCGGTTTCCGATCACTTCCCGGAAGTCCGCTTCAATGTCATGACGGATAATAAAAATAATCCGGGTAAAGCCCGCCTCCAGGGCGTCATGGATGGAATAGTCCATGATAATCTCCCCGTTGGGGCCCACCGGCTCCAGTTGCTTGATTCCGCCGCCAAAACGAGAGCCGATTCCGGCGGCCATAATGACCAGCGCGGTCTCTTCCCGGCGGGCTGCTGTTTCACACATACCTGTTTTCCTCCTGCAATCATCCTGTTTCTATCGTATCCTAAAGAGAATAGCACCTTTCTCAGCAAAACACAAGGTTTTCCGCTCAACAGAATTTGTTTTTGCCTGCTATTTTTTCGCATCCCCGCAGGATTTTTCGAATTCCACCTATCTCCCCTTGTATCCCGGATAAAATACGCTATAATGATAACAGACACTTTTTTATTTCCTCTTACATTTTTTCAGGTCTGGAGGGATTCTCTGTGATCGTCAGCATTTTCGAGGTGGCCGGGCCCATTATGGTGGGCCCCTCCAGCTCCCACACCGCAGGCGCTGCCCGGCTGAGCCGGCTGGCTACCCTGTTCCTCAACCAGCCCTTCCGCCACGTCTCTTTCGGACTCCACGGTTCCTTTGCCCGCACCTATCACGGTCACGGCACCGACCTGGCCCTGGTGGCCGGCGCCCTGGGCATTCGCCAGGAGGACGAGGAGATGAAGCGGGCGTTCCAGATCGCCCAGGAGCGGGGCATTACCTACGACTTCTATCCCATTGACCTGGGAGACGCCCATGAGAATTCTGTGGCCATCACCTTCACGCTGGAGGACGGCTCCTCCACCCAGGTGGTGGGCAGCTCCATCGGCGGCGGCCGGGTACTGGTCACCAGCATCGACGGCATCGACACCGAGCTGACCCTGGACTCCCCCACCCTGCTGGTCATCTATGAGGATCGCCCGGGCATGCTCAGCCGGATCTGTGCCGAACTGGCCTATGCCAACATCAATATCGGCGTGCTCAAGTGCAGCCGTCAGAAAAAGGGCGGACAGGCCTGCTCGGTCATTGAGACCGACTCCCCCATCCCCCAGGACATTCAGCAGACCCTGACCCAGCTCCGGGGCGTGCAGAACGCCCTGATCCTGAATCCTTCGGAGGCGTAATACCATGTATTCTCATTTTGCCAGTATGCTGGCCCTGTGCCAGGAGAAGCAGTGGCCGCTGTGGAAGGCGGTCTGCGCCGAGGAGACCGAGCTCACCGGCCGGGACGAGGCGTCCATCTTCGCCCGGATGGAGCACCGGTATGATATCATGGCTCAGTCCGCCCAGAAGGCCCTGGACAATCCCCTGCTGGGCCACACAGGAAAGCCCACCCTGATCACCGGCCTGGCCCAGGCCCATCAGCAGTACGCCCAGCGGGGCAATACCCTGTGCGGGCCGGTGCTCAACCGGATGATGGCCCGGGCCCTGTCCTGCAGCGAGGCCAACGCCTCCATGGGCCGGGTGTGCGCCATGCCCACCGCCGGGGCCTGCGGCATCGTCCCCGCCGTCCTGCTCACGCTGGAGGAGGAGCTCTCCATCCCCCGCCGGAAGGTGCTGGAGGCGCTGATTGTGGCCAGCGGCGTGGGTGCCGTCATCACCCAGAACGCCACCGTCTCCGGCGCCGAGGGGGGCTGTCAGGCGGAGTGCGGCGCGGCCGCCGCCATGGCCGCCGCTGCGGCGGTCTATCTCATGGACGGCACCCCAGAGCAGAGCCTCCAGGCCATGAGCCACGCCCTGATCAACGTCATGGGCCTGGTCTGCGACCCCATCGCCGGCCTGGTGCAGATCCCCTGCGCCCAGCGCAACGCCTCTCAGGCCATGAACGCCCTGCTCTCCGCCGATCTGGCCCTGGCGGGGATGATATGCCCGGTGCCGCCGGACCAAGTGCTGGAGGCCATGTACCGGACGGGCAAGAGTCTGCCCCCCACCTTGCGGGAGACTGCCCTGGGCGGTCTGGCCGGCACCAAGGCGGGGCAGGAAATTGCCCGGGAAATTCACGGGGCGTAAACCCATAACAGGCATGCAAACAGCCGCCGGTTTCTTGCCGGCGGCTGTTGAGCCTGTCGTAAAACGACAGGCTCTCCAAACAAATGCGTTGCATTTGTTTG
>JBJDXS010000005.1:0-21130 GCA_051866815.1 Candidatus Onthomonas sp.
CCGGCTGTCCCCTCCAGTGCGTCTTCTGCCAGAACGACCGGATCAGCCGGGAGGGGTTCGGAAAGCCGGTGACAGTGGCGCGCATCCGGGCCATCTGTGAAGAGCTGATTGCCCAGGGAGCCCACAACATCAACTTTGTGACCCCCACCCACTACGCCCACGTCATCCGCCAGGTGCTGGAGCAGCCCCTCCCGGTGCCGGTGGTGTGGAACACCGGAGGCTATGAGCGGGTGGAGACGCTGAAAAGCCTGGAGGGCAAGGTGGACATCTACCTCCCCGACCTGAAATACGCCGACGACACAGACGCCCTGCGCTACTCCAACGCCGGGGACTATGTGGAGACCGCCCAGGCTGCCATCCGGGAGATGGTGCGCCAGACCGGGCCCTATGTGCTGGAGGACGGACTGCTCAAACGGGGCGTCATCATCCGGCACCTGATTCTCCCCGGCAAGGCGGCAGCGGCCAAAGCGGTGATGGACTGGGTGGCGGAGACCTTCCCGCCCCATACCGTCCTCTTCTCTCTTATGAGCCAGTATCTCCCCTGGGGCCGGGTAAAGGCGGAATTTCCCGAGCTGAACCGCCGCCTGCGCAAAGGGGAGGCCCGAACCTGCCGGGAATACATGGAAAATCTGGGTCTGGAGGGCTTCACCCAGGAGATGGAGGCCGCCCAGAGCCAATATATTCCCCCCTTCGATCTGACGGGGGTTTAGGAGGAACCTGATATGAATCTGAAGGAAGAACAGCTCTCTTACGAGTACAAATTCAAGGGCAAGATCATCAACCTCCGGGTGGATCAGGCCCAGCTCCCCGACGGCAAGACCGCCCTCCGGGAGGTGGTGGAACATCCCGGAGGCGTGACCATCGCCGCCCTCACCGACAAGGACGAGCTTCTCTTCGTCCGCCAGTTCCGGTATCCCTTCTTCACCGAGACCCTGGAGCTGCCCGCCGGCAAGCTGGAACGGGGGGAGGACCCCTTTGAGGCCATGAAGCGGGAGCAGCGGGAGGAGACCGGCACCTGGGCGGAGGACTACATTTTCCTGGGGGAGGTCTATCCCACCCCCGGCTACTGCGGCGAGATTCTGCGGCTGTGGGCCTGCCGGATTGCCGGCACCACCCAGATGGATCTGGACGAGGACGAGTTTTTGGAGGTGGAGAAGATCCCGCTGGAGGAGGCCTATCAGATGGCCCTGGACAACCAGCTCCCCGACGCCAAGACCCAGATCGGCGTGCTGCGAACCTACGCCCTGGTGAAGGCGGGAAAGCTGTAAGCTGTGCTGCTGCCCATTTATAAAACAGACAAGACCCCGGCGAGCCTCTGCCCGCCGGGGTCTGTTTGCGCGTGTGGATGTCTTTAGCTGAGCTGGAACTGCCCGGTATAGAGCTGGTAATACCGGCCCTTCTGCTCCAACAGCTCCTGGTGGGAGCCCTTTTCCAGAATCCGGCCATTCTCAATGACCGCGATGCAGTTGGAATCCCGGACGGTGGACAGCCGGTGGGCGATGACGAATACGGTGCGGTCCTTCATCAGCGCATCCATGCCCTTGGAGATCAGCGCCTCGGTCCGGGTGTCGATGGAGGAGGTCGCCTCGTCCAGCACCATAATGGGGGGATCGGCCACGGCGGCCCGGGCGATGGCCAGCAGCTGCCGCTGGCCCTGGGACAGGTTGGCTCCGTCGCCGGTGACCATAGTCTGGTATCCGTCAGGGAGCCGGCGGATAAAGCTGTGGGCGTTGGCCGTCTTGGCCGCCCGGATGCAGTCGTCATCGGTGGCGTCCAGCTTGCCGTAACGGATATTGTCCATAACGGTGCCGGTAAACAGGTGGGTGTCCTGGAGCACCGCGCCCTGGGCGCCCCGGAGGGCGTCCTTTTTGATGTGGCGGATGTCCAGGCCGTCCACCAGGATCAGGCCCTGGGAGATCTCGTAGAAGCGGTTGATCAGGTTGGTCATGGTGGTCTTGCCGGCGCCGGTGGAGCCCACGAAGGCGATCTTCTGGCCGGGCTTGGCGTAGACGTTCACATCGTAAAGCACCTGCTTTTCCGGCACATAGCCGAAGTCCACGTCGATGAGCCGGACGTCGCCCTTGAGCTCCACCAGCTCATAGCGCTTGCCGTCCTCCTCATAGATGGTACCGTTGGCGGGACGGATATACTCCCGGTCCACGTCCCCGGGGACATGCCACTGCCAGCCATCCCCCGTCTGCTCCAGATGGCCGCCGTTGACCTCCGGCACCTTCCAGGCCCAGTGGTGGGGGCGGCTGCCGTCGGTGAGGGGGGCGACCTTGCCGGTCTCCCGGTTCACCTGGACGGGAATCAGGTCAATCTCACCCTCGTCGATCTCGGGCTTGGCGTCCATGACCTCAAAGATCCGCTCGGCGCCGGCCAGGGCGGAGAGCAGGTTGGTCATCTGCATGGAGATCTGGTTCAGGGGCTGGGCGATCTGCTTGGAGTAGGTCAGATAGCTGACCAGGCCGCCGATATCGAACCCGCCCAGAATGGACAGGGCGCCGCCCACCGCGGCGGTGAGGGCGTAGCCGATGTTGGAGAGGTTGCCGGCAATCGGCATGAGGACGGTGGAGTAGAAGTTGGCGTTGGAGGCGGCCTTCCGGTACTCCTCGTTCAGCTTGGCGAACTGCTCCTTGGCCTGCTCCTCATGAGTGAACGCCTTGACCACCTTGAGGCCCTCGATCATCTCCTGAATATTGCCGTTGACGGCGCCCAGGGCCTTCTGCTGTTGGGCATAGTAGGCACGGCTCTTGCCGCCCACCTTGGAGAAGACCAGCAGCAGACCCACCAGGGTCAGGGCGGTGATGATAAACAGGATGGGGCTCAGATAGAGCATCATGGCCACGGTGGAGACGAAGGTAATGGCAGAGCTGAGCAGCTGCACCACCGACTGCTCCAGAGCCATCTGGACATTGTCGGCGTCGTTGGTAAACCGGCTCATCAGCTCGCCGTGGGTGTGCCGGTCAAAGTAGCTCAGAGGCAGCTCCTGCAGGCGGTCAAACAGCTCCTTGCGCAGGATGTTGCAGCCCTTCTGGGCCAGCTGGGCCATGAGGATGGACTGGGTATAGGAGCAGACGGCGGCAATGGCATAGATGCCCAGCAGCTGCAGAATGGATTTCAGCAGATCGGGCAGCACCGCCTGGGGATCCGCGCCGATGGCCGCGGTAATATTGTTGATGATGGGCCGCATGAAGTAGGTGCCTGCCACTGAGGACAGGGCGGCGGCCACCACGCAGACCAGGGCCACGATGAGCAGCAGGGGCCGGCGGGTCAGGTAGGAGAACATCCGCAGGCCGGTCTTTTTCAGGTTCTTCGGCTTCTGGAAGCCGCCCCGCCCGCCGGGGCCGCCGGGGCCGGGACCGTGTCCGTGATTAGCCATTGTCCTTCACTCCTTCCTGCTGAGAGTAGTAGATTTCCTGATAGATGGAGCTGGTGGCCATCAGCTCGTCATGGGTGCCCATGGCGGCAATGGTGTCGTCCTCCAGAACGATGATCTGGTCGGCATCCCGCACCGAGCTGATCCGCTGGGCGATGAGGATGACGGTGGTGTCCTTCAGATTGTCGTGGAAGGACTGGCGGATCAGCGCCTCAGTGGCGGAGTCCACAGCGGAGGTGGAGTCATCCAGGATGAGCACCTCCGGCTTGCGGAGCATGGCCCGGGCGATGCACAGACGCTGCTTCTGGCCGCCGGAGACGTTGACGCCGCCCTGCTCCAGCCGGGTGTCAAAGCCGTCGGGGAAGGACATAATGAAGTCGTAGGCCTGGGCATTTTTGGCCGCCTGGATCATCTCCTCCTCGGTGGCGTTCTCGTCGCCCCAGAGGAGGTTTTCCCGGATGGTGCCGGAGAAGAGGACGTTGTTCTGCAGCACCATGCCCACCTTTTTGCGCAGATCCTCCAGGGCGTAGTCCCGGACGTCCGCTCCGTCCACCAGCACCTGGCCGCCGGTGACGTCGTAGAACCGGGGAATCAGGTTGACCAGGGTGCTCTTGCCCACGCCGGTACCGCCCACAATGGCCACCGTCTGGCCGGGCTTTGCGGTAAAGCTGATATTGCGCAGCACATCGTCGCCAGTGCCGGTAGCCCGGTACTTGAAGGAGACGTTTTTGAACTCCACCAGACCCTTCACCGGCTGAGCGCCGGTGCTGAGGGTCTCGGCGCCGTTCTGGATGTCGGGCTGGGCGTCCAGCACCTCAAAGATACGGTCGGCGCAGGCCTTGGCCCGGGTGTACTGGAAGAGGGCCATGCCCACCATCATGACAGAGAAGAGGATATTGAAAATGTAGGTCAGCAGGCTGGAGAGCTGTCCCACGGCCAGCTCTCCCTGGATAACCAGGATGCCGCCGTTATAGAGGATGAGGACGGTGGCCACGCTGATGCCCATCATCAGCACCGGGTTCATCAGCATCACCCGCATGACGGCGGACAGGCCGGCTTTGGTATAGGCGTCGTTGGCGGTCTTGAACTTCTCCTTCTCATGGGGCTGGCGGACGAAGGCCTTGACCACCCGAATGCCCACCAGATTCTCCTGAATGACCTGGTTCAGGGCGTCAATCTTCTTCTGCATGATCCGAAAGAGGGGGCTGCAGATCTTCATCAGAATCACCAGGGCAATCACAATCACCGGCAGGATGATCAGGACATAGACGGCCAGCCGGGCGCTGATGGTGAGGGCCACCACAATAGCCACCAGCATCATCACTCCGCTGCGCACCAGCATGCGCAGACAGATGGCCACCACGTTCTGGATGTTGGTCACGTCGTTGGTCATCCGGGTGATGAGAGAGGCGGAGGAGAACCGGTCGATGTCGGCAAAGGAGAATTGGTTGATCTTCTCAAACTCCGCCTGGCGCAGATTGGCGCCCAGGCCTTGGGCCGCCTCGGCGGCGAAGCGGGCGGAGAGAATGCCGCAGCACAGGGAGAGGGCGGAAATGACCAGCATGAGGCCGCCCATTCGGAGAATGACCCCCATATCTCCCTTCTGGATGCCGTCGTCAATGATGGCAGCCATGAGCAGAGGCAGGATCAGCTCGCAGATCGTCTCCAGCGCCACAGTCAGGGGCGCCAGCAGCGCCTGTCTGCGGTAGCCCTCCATAAAGGAGGCAATGCGTTTGATCATAGTTTCATATCATTCCTTTCCAAGCAGGGCGGCGGAAGCGGACAGGACTCCGCGCTGCCGCCGATCACCTTCAGATTGTCCAGCATCCGCTGATAGTACCGCTGGAGCTGTTCCAGCTCCTGTGGGGAGAAGCCGGCATAGAGCTGGTCATCCACCCGGTCAAACACCGCGATGCAGCGGCTCCGGGCGTCCCGCCCCTTGTCCGTGATGGCAATCCGCTTCTTCCTCCGGTCAGACGGGTCGGACTGCCGGGTGATATACCCCATTCGCTCCAGCGATTTCAGGGAGTTGGCGATGGTGGCCGGAGAGACATGGAGCCGCTGGGCCAGCTCCTGCTGAGCGGGAAGCCCTCCGTCCTCATCCTCTTCCTTGAGCAGGAAGAGAATGCGCGGCTGCCCCACGTCCTGAAGCCCCTCCGCCGCCAGGGCCGCCAGGGTGGCGTTATGCTTGGCCCGGTTGAGCTGGAACAGCAGCGAGATGTGGTGTGCCGGCTCCGGGACACAAAAAGACATGGATCTCACCTCCGCACCGATAAAGTTTGCCTGCTAATTGTCAGCATGCTTATTAATTTTACCGGAACTGGATGCGCCTGTCAATAGCATACAGGAAGCGTTTACAGACTTGTCACAAAAGGAAAACTTGCTAGAACGAATGTTTGCATTTTGCAGCAGGCTGTGCTATACTGATTTATATCCATCCCATACTGGAGGGACCGCAGATGAAAGAATTGACCCCGAAGCAGCAGCGGATTTACGACTATATTCTGGATTTTACTGAAGAGAACGGCTATCCCCCCTCTGTCCGGGAGATCGCCGCCGCCGTCGGCCTCAAAAGCCCCTCCACCGTCCACTTCCACCTCAAGGCACTGGAGGAGGCCGGCGTCATCAACCGGGGCTCCGGCAAGACCCGGGCCATCACCGCCGCCGAGGGCGGGCCGGTGAGCCGGGTGAACCAGGTGCCGCTGGTGGGCAATGTGGCCGCCGGCAGCCCCATTTTGGCCGAGGAGTGCATTGAGGACTATCTCACCTTTGACACCGGCGGCCTCTCCGGAGAGCATTTCGCCCTCCGGGTCCGGGGCGAGAGCATGCTCAAGGCGGGCATCCTGCCGGGCGACTATGTCATCGTCCATCAGCAGGAGAACGCCCGCAACGGCGAGATCGTCATCGCCCTCATCGGAGACGAGGCCACCTGCAAGCGGCTGGACCGGCGCAGCGGCCACACCTGGCTGCTGCCGGAAAACGACGATTACTCCCCCATCGACGGCGATGAGGCCACCATTCTGGGCAAAGTCGTAGCAGTGGTGCGGCGCTATTGACTGGAATTGACTCCCAAAAGTTCTATAAAAAACTTTGAAAAAGTTATTGACAAATAGGGGCCTCCGTGCTATTATATAGGCACAGAGAAGAACAGGCAACTGACTTCTCAAAAGGGTGGAAAAAAGGCTCCCGCTGGAGGAAGCATCAGACAAAGCGTTCCCGTAAGAACACACTTCCGAAAGTGAACTCCAGACGGACGGCACCAAAGGCGCAGCTCTCTTCCAAAGAGTACCCTAATACAGAGGGCCTCTCTCCGAAGAAACCGCACAAGGACAATCCCGCAGGACAAAGCAGAACGAGACGAGACGATTTCAGCGGGAGCCGATTCCACGAGCCCGGCGGCCGTGCAGCCGGGCAGCTGCCAGAGATTCTATTTCCCCATTCGTGGCTGCGTGAATAGATGTATCCCGGCAAATCATTGTGAGGAGGTTCTTTCAAAAATGCTTGACTTCAAGAGTGACCGGAAATGACCTGTATCCCGTTGCGCAGAGGATACAGGTCATTTCCATGTTTTGAACGTGCGCGGGCCGAAGCCATGGGGCTTCCGGCCAAATTTTTTGCCCAATTTCAAACTTTCTCTTGACCTTCCCCCTTGTGGAAGGTGTAAGGTGAGCTCATCAAGAAAAGGAGTTGAGCGTTATGAAACCCTTGAAGCTGTACTTTCTGATCTCCTTCGGTCTGGCCTGGGTGCTGATGATTGCCGGCATGGCTCTGGCCCAGGTGAATCCGCTGTTCTACCAGGGACTGGTGGCGCTGGCCATGTTCGCCCCCATGCTGGCGGTGCTGGCCTGCTGCCGGGGCCTGGGAACTGCCAAAACGGACATCGGCTGGAAGCCCCGGTTCCGGGGCAATCTGGGCCGATACGCTCTGGCTCTGCTGGGCCCCGCCGTGCTGACCCTGGCAGGCGCTGCGCTGTACTTTCTCCTCTATCCCGGCCAGCTTGACCTGGGCATGTCCGTCCTGGCGGCACAGATGGGAATGGAGACGGTGCCTCCGGTCATGATGGCAGCGCAGTTTGTCCTCTGCGTCACCCTCTATCCCCTCATCAATATGATCTTCGCCCTGGGCGAGGAGGTAGGCTGGCGGGGCTATCTCACCCCCCAGCTCCAGGCCCGGCTGGGCCGCCGGGGCGGCCTGGTCGCCTCCGGCGTGATCTGGGGTGTGTGGCACTGGCCGCTGATCCTGCTGGCCGGCTATGAATACGGCGTAGGCTATCCCGGCGCCCCCTTGACCGGCGCTCTGGCCATGTGCCTGTTCACCACCGCCATCGGCATCCTGCTCTCCTGGCTCTATGAGAAGACTGGGAGCATCTGGGCGCCCGCCCTGGGCCACGGCGCCATCAACGCCATCGCGGCCCTGCCCCTCTACTATCTGGCGGACGGCGGCGCCTCCGGCTACCTGCTGGGGCCCACCCTGGCCGGCGTGATCTCGGTTCTGCCGGCCCTGGCAGTGGCCCTCGGTACCCTGCACACGGCAAAGGCACAGAAAGCAGACGCATAAACATATAAGCAGGCGATGGAGACTCAAAGGGCAGCTCCACCGCCTGCTTTTTACTTTTCATGACAGAGAAAGGCTGTGATAGACCTCCCCCTCCAGCGTCTTCCATTGGAACAGTCCGTCCTCCCAGGTCATATAACCCCTGGGGCTTCCCTCCTTGGGGATGGATACCGAGCCGGGGTTGAGACAGAGATTGTCCACCCCGCAGGGCGACCAGTCCGGGACATGGGTGTGGCCCTGGAGCAGCAGATCCCCGGGCCGGAGGGGCGGGAGCTGATCCTTGTGGAACCGGTGGCCGTGGGTGGCATAGACCGCCCGCCCGCCCAAAAAGAGGAGGCAATAATCCGCCAGGATGGGAAAGTCCAGCACCATCTGATCCACCTCGGTGTCGCAGTTGCCCCGGACGCAGAGCAGCTGGTCTCTTCTGGGGTTGAGCTGTGCAATGACTTTCTTGGGGGCGTAGCCCTGGGGCAGGTCGTTCCGGGGACCGTGGTAGAGCAGGTCCCCAAGGAGCAGGAGCTTTCCCGCTCCCTCCCGGTCAAAGGCCTCCAGCAGTTTGCCGCAGTACAGGGCGGAGCCATGGATGTCCGAGGCGATCATCAGTTTCATGGTGGGCTTCCCTCCAAATTCCGGTCAACAATTTTCCTTATTATTATATCGTGCGCACTGCCGCTCTGTCATCCCATTTCTGTCGCAGAGATCTGTCCAACAGGGCGGCCTGCCCGGAACAGGACGGGACACAAAAACAAAACGCCTGAGCCGTGCACTCAGACGCCTTGTTCTGCAAAAGTGCTCCATGCATTCCGGCAACGCTCTTGCGAGGCCCGCAGAGAGAACTTTTACTGACACATAGTTTAGCGCGCTGCTCCGGATTTTTCAAGAGATTTCGTCGAAAAAAGCCTTACCATCTTTACAAAAAATTCACAAAGTCTGTGGGAAGCCTTTTGACAGCTTCCACAAATCCGCCCTGTCTCCCGAAAATTCGACCTCTTTTCACCATCGTCTTTCCCAAATTTTCCGAACCATCCGGATTCTAAATCGACCGCGGCTGAACGCTTCTGTTTCCGAGCATACTGATATCACCGGATAAACCGGCCCGGATTGGAGCAAATCCCGGCAAATCATAGGAAAAACACCCAGATTTGAAAATTTATGCTTTACAGCGGTCAGAAAATATGATACAGTAGACCAGCATATGAGTATGCGCCCGCAGGCCTGGTTTCAGGGGCAAACGCACTGCCGTATTTCACCAGCCTGAGACTCAGCTTGCCGGGGAATATTATGAAAGGTGGAACAGAACATGATCCGCAAAGAAGAAAAGACTGCCGTTATTGAGGCAAACCGCACTCACGAGACCGACACCGGCTCCCCCGAGGTTCAGATTGCCATTCTGACCGCCCGCATCACCGAGCTGACCGAGCACCTGAAGGTTCACAAGAAGGACAATCACTCCCGCCGCGGCCTGCTCAAGATGGTCGGTAAGCGCCGCCGTCTGCTGGACTATCTGGCCAAGAAGGACATCGAGCGCTATCGTGCCGTCATCGCCAAGCTGGGTATCCGGAAGTAAGTATCTTCGGAAGGGCGGCGTCCTTGGGCGCTGCCCTTTCTCCCGTTCCTCAGGAGCGGGCCGGGACAGAGGGAGTTCCCCTCTTTTAGCAGTTGAATCTGGGGCCGAGTCTCGCTGGGCCATGGATTCAAGTGCTAAAAAGAGACCCTCTGTTCCTCCCAAATCTATTTTAAAAAGGAGGACAAACCATGTCTACTATCATTACGCATCGCCAGTTCCCCAACTACAAGTGCTATGAGATGGATCTGTGCGGCCGTCCCCTCAAGCTGGAGGTGGGCAAGGTGGCCGAACTGGCCAACGCCGCCGTTGTCGTCAGCTATGGCGAGACCACCGTTCTGGTGACCGCCACCGCTGCCTCCCGTCCCCGGGACGGCGTGGACTTCTTCCCTCTGTCCGTGGACTTTGAGGAGAAGCTGTACGCTGTCGGCCGCATCCCCGGCTCCTTTATGCGCCGTGAGGGCCGGCCCAGCCTGCCCGCCGTGCTGGCCAGCCGCTGCATTGACCGGCCCATCCGTCCCCTGTTCCCCTATGATTTCCGCAACGACGTGGCTGTCTGCTGCACCGTGCTGTCTGTGGACCGGGACTGCTCCCCTGAGGTGGCTGCCACCATCGGCACCTCTGCCGCCCTGGCCATCTCCGACATTCCCTGGAACGGCCCCATCGGCTGCCTGAGCGTGGGCTATGTGGACGGCCAGATTGTCTTCAACCCCACCCAGGAGCAGAGCCACAAGAGCCAGATGGCTACCACTGTGGTGGCCACCGGCAAGAAGATCGTCATGATCGAGGCCGGCGCAAACCAAATCCCCGACGAGATCATGTTCGAGGGCATCTGCAAGGCCTTTGACGAGATCCAGAAGCAGATCAAGCTGATCAACCAGATGGTAGAGGAGATCGGCAAGCCCAAGTTCGACTATCCCCACGCTGACTTCAACCAGGAGCTCTTTGACAAGATCGTGGAGGCCACCATGGACGAGGCCAAGGCCGCCATGGACACCGACGACAAGAACGTCCGTGAGGCCCGGTGGGACAAGCTGGTGGATCACTGGCACGAACTCTTCCTGGAGGACTATCCTGACATGGACAAGTACCTGGAGGAGATCACCTACAAGTTCCAGAAGAAGATCGTCAAGGCCTGGCTGCTGGAGGGCCATCGCGTGGACGGCCGCGCCAAGAACGAGATCCGTCCCCTGGCCGCCGAGGTGGGCGTGCTGCCCAAGGTGCACGGCTCCGGCCTGTTTACCCGCGGCCAGACCCAGGTGCTGTCCGTCTGCACCCTGAACACCCTGGCCGCCTGCCAGAAGCTGGACACCATCTGGGAAGAGGACACCAAGCGGTATATGCACCACTACAACTTCCCGGGCTACTCCGTGGGCGAGGCCAAGGGCAGCAAGAGCACCAACCGCCGCGAGTACGGCCACGGCGCTCTGGCAGAGCGGGCCCTGCTGCCGGTGATCCCCTCTGAGGAGGAGTTCCCCTACGCCATCCGTGTGGTCTCTGAGGTGCTGTCCTCCAACGGCTCCACCTCTCAGGGCTCTATCTGCGGCTCCACTCTGGCGCTGATGGACGCCGGCGTGCCCATCAAGGCCCCTGTGGCCGGCATCTCCTGCGGCCTGATTCAAGACGACGAGGGCGGCTTCACCACCTTCATCGACATCCAGGGCGTGGAGGACTTCCACGGTGAGATGGACTTCAAGGTGGCCGGCACCAAGGCCGGTATCACCGCCATCCAGATGGATCTGAAGAACGACGGCCTGACCCTGGAGATCGTCAAGAACGCTCTGGAGATTACCAAGGACGCCCGGTTCCAGATTCTGGACCAGATCATGCTCCCCTGCATTGCCAAGCCCCGTCCCGAGCTCTCCCCCAACGCTCCCAAGCTGATCAAGATGAAGATCGCTGTGGAGAATATCCGCGACGTCATCGGCTCCGGCGGCAAGGTGATTCAGAAGATCCAGGCCGACTCCGGCGCCAAGGTGGACGTGGAGGACGACGGCACCATCTATATCTCCGGCGACAACGCCGCCTGTGTGGACGCCGCCAAGCGCGCCATTGACGCCATCGTGTTCGTTCCCGAGGTGGGCAGCCTGTATTTTGGCAAGGTGGTGCGCATCCTCAAGTTCGGCGCCTTCGTGGAGCTGGCCCCCGGCAAGGACGGCATGGTGCACATCTCCAAGCTGTCTAACCACCGGATTGCCCGGGTGGAGGACGCTGTCAACATCGGCGACATGATCTGGGTCAAGGTCACCGACATCGACGAGAAGGGCCGGGTCAACCTGAGCCACATCGATGCCCTGCGGGAGATCAAGGCCCGGAAGGGCAACTGATCGGGCATAACCCCTCTCATTTGTCAGATACTAAGAGCCGGACATGGTTTCGTGTCCGGCTCTTGCTGTTCGCATTTTCTTCCGATTATTCCGACGGGCGCCGGGGGCGTTTTGATGTCTCCCCGCCGTATTTCTGTCTTCGCCCCGAAAGGAGTTTCCATGTTTTCCTACCAGCTAGAGACCCTGTCCAACGGCGTACGCATCCTCACTGAGCCCATTGACTCGGTGCGTTCCGCCGCTCTGGGCATCTGGGTGGCCACCGGCTCCCGGGACGAGCGCTCCGGCGAGTCCGGCGCCGCCCATTTTATCGAGCACATGCTCTTCAAGGGCACCCACACCGACACCGCAGCCCAGCTGGCCGCCCGGATGGACGCCATCGGCGGCCAGCTCAACGCCTTTACCACCAAGGAGTGCACCTGCTTCTATGTCCACGCTCTGGACAGCCATCTGATGGAGGGGCTGGACATCCTCACCGGCATGTTCTTCGACTCCAAATTCGCCCAGGAAGATGTGGAGACAGAGCGGGGGGTCATTCTGGAGGAGATCGGCATGTACCGGGACGACCCCTCCGACGTGTGCAGCGAGCGTCTGGCCGCCGCCATCTACCAGGGCACTCCCCTGGCCCGGCCCATCCTGGGACGCAAGGCCACTTTGGACAAGATGACCGGAGAATGGCTTCGGAGCTACAAAGAGAGCCGTTATCGTCCGGACAGGGTGATCGTCTCCCTGGCGGGCTCCTACCCCCAGGAGGTGGTGGAGGAGATTCGCCGCCGTTTCTCCCGGATGGAGCCGGCCAAGACGCCCAAAGCCAAGCCGGGACGGTACACCCCCGCCGTCACCCTCAAGCGCAAGGCCACCGAGCAGAATCAGCTTCTGATGGCCTTCCCCTCTATTGCCTCGTCTGATCCCAGGCGTTTTTCCCTTCAGCTGCTCAGCTCCATCCTGGGCGGCGGCATGTCCTCCCGGCTGTTTCAGACGGTGCGGGAGCAGCAAGGTCTGTGCTATAATATCTATACCTACGGCTCCTGCTATGAGGATATCGGCGTCTTCTGTATCAGCACCGCCCAGTGCCGGGAGACCGAGGAGCAGGCCATCACCAGCATCCGCCGGGAGATCGACCGCTTTGTCGCCGACGGCGCCACCCAGGAGGAGCTAAACCGGGCCCGAGAGCTGGCCAAGGCCAACGTCCTCATGGGGCTGGAGTCCACCACCGCCCACATGAACCACCTGGCCCGCTCCATGCTGCAAAACGGCCAGGTACTGACCCCGGACGAGATCATCGCCGCCTATGACGCTGTCACGCTGGAGGATCTGTCCGCTCTGGCCCGGGAGACCTTCCGCTGGGAGCAGGCCTCTCTCTCGGTGGTAGGTAAGACCGCCGAGGAGGAGCAATACCGGAAGCTGCTGTGCTGAATGGCGCATCAGAAAAAGGCTTGGAGCCGCATCGCCGCGGTTTCCAAGCCTTTTTCGCTGATCCGGCATAATTTTGCAGACGCAGTCCAAAATAGCAGTATCTCTTTCATCCACCGCATCCCAAAGGAGCTGCCATGGCAAACAGACTGAAGCACGAAAAATCCCCGTATCTGCTGCAGCACGGGGAGAATCCGGTCGACTGGTATCCCTGGTGTGACGAGGCGTTTCAGGCGGCCGCCGCGGAGGACAGGCCTGTCTTCCTGAGCATCGGCTATTCCACCTGCCACTGGTGCCACGTCATGGCCCACGAGTCCTTTGAGGACGAGCAGGTCGCCGCGCTGCTCAACCGGCACTTTATCTGCATCAAGGTAGACCGGGAGGAGCGCCCGGACATTGACGCAGTTTATATGTCCGTCTGCCAGGCGATGACGGGCACCGGCGGCTGGCCGCTGACCATCCTGATGACCGCAAAGCAGCGGCCCTTTTTCGCCGGGACCTATTTCCCCAAGCAGGGCCGGTACGGCCAGCCCGGACTGCTGGAGCTGCTGGAGCGGGTGATTTTCCTCTGGAACAATCAGCGGGAGCAGCTGCTGGAGGCCAGCGACCAGATCACAGCGGTGATGCGCCGGCAGCCTGCGGCGTTTCGGCGAAATCCCGACCTGCGCCTGCTGCAAAAGGCCTATCGCTTCCTGTCCCAGAGCTTTGATTGCAGATGGGGCGGCTTCGGCGAGGCTCCCAAATTTCCCACCCCCCACAACCTGCTGTTTCTGATGCTCTACGGCGCACAGGAGCGGCAGCCGGAGGCGCTGGACATGGCGGAGCGCACACTGGAAGCCATGGCCCGGGGCGGGATCTGTGATCAGGTCGGCGGCGGCTTCTCCCGCTACTCCACGGACGAGAAGTGGCTGGTGCCCCACTTTGAGAAAATGCTGTACGACAATGCCCTGCTCATTCTGGCCTATCTCCGGGCGTATCAGCTGACCCAAAAGGAGGCCTATGCCGACACGGCACGGCGGACGGCGGACTATATTCTGCAGGAGCTGACCAGTGACGCCGGGGGCTTTTTCTGCGGTCAGGACGCCGACAGCGACGGAACAGAGGGCAAATACTATGTGTTCACACCCCGGGAGGTCATCGACGTCCTGGGGCCTCAGGACGGAGCGGAGTTCTGCCGTCTTTACGGCATCACAGAGGCCGGAAATTTTGAAGGCTCCAGCATCCCCAACCGGGTCGAAAGCGGGGGAGACGCCTGGCGAGGAGATGATCCCCGGCTGCAGAAGCTCCAGGCATACCGCAAATCCCGCACCGCCCTGCACCGGGACGACAAAATTCTGCTCTCCTGGAACGGCTGGGCCATCATTGCTCTGGCGCAGGCGGGGCTGATTTTAAAAGAAGCCCGTTATCTGAACACGGCCCGAAAGGCCCAGCAGTTTATCGAGGCGTCCATGACAGACGCCGAAGACCGGCTGTTTCTGCGCTTCCGGGACGGCGAGGCCGCCATCCCGGGACAGCTGGAGGACTACGGCGTCTATGCCCTGGCGTTACTCGCACTGTACCGCGCCACCTTTGCGCCTGACTTTCTGGCGCTTGCCATTCACCGGGCCCGGCAGATGATCGACCTGTTCGAGGACAGGGAGCAGGGGGGCTGCTTTATCAGTGCCTATGACGCGGAGCAGTTGATCACCCGGCCCAAGGAAACCTATGACGGGGCCATGCCGTCGGGCAACTCGGTGGCTGCCGCCCTTCTGGAGGCGCTGGCAGCGCTCACCGGAGAGACGTTCTGGCGGGAGGCGGCAGACCGGCAGCTGCGCTTTCTGGCAGGGCAGGCGGCGGAGCTCCCGGCGGGGCACTGCTTCGGGCTGCTGGTCATGGCAGACCGGCTCTATCCCCACCGGGAGCTGATCTGCGCGGGGAGCCGTGTGCCGGACGAGCTGTGGGACTATCTGAGATCTCATCCGGCAGACGATCTGAGCATTCTGTTTCTGTCAAAGGACAACGCCAAGGCGCTGGCGGACTGCGCGCCCTTTACAGCGTCTTACCCCATTCCGGAGGAGGGTACGGTCTGGTATCTGTGCGAAAACGGCGCCTGCCAGGCGCCGGTGCGGGAGTTTGGAGCGCTGCCGCTCTGACGCCGGACTTTTCGGTGCGGGCCGCCGCAGCCGCCCCGATTTATCTGCGCGTGCGCCCCGCCGTCCCGGACATTTACTCTGCGCCAGGACGGAGTCCCGCACAGCTGGGAGTGCCGCCGCCTCCCACATAGTCGGTGAGCCGCTGCAGGAACTCCTTTCTCTTCGGACGGCTGATGGCCAGTTCCTGATCTGCGACCACCGCCATATTATTATGAATGCCGGTGACATAGCGTAAATTGACCAGATAGCAGCTGTTGCACGGTACAAAAACCTGCTGCGGCAGCTGCTGCTTGACCTCTTTCAGGGAGCCTTTTCGCACAAATTCTCCCAACATGGTATGATAGTGGATATAATGGGCCTGCACCTCAACATAGTAGATATAGCTTGTGGGCACCTTGACAAAGCCCTGTTCAGACGGCAGGAGAATCGACGTCTGTTCTCTGCTGTGAAGAACAGACACCGCTTTTTTCATTTTCATTGCAAAGGCGTAATAGCTCAGCGGCTTGAGCACATAGTCCATGGCATCCACATCATAGCCGTGGATCGCATACTGAGCCATCTTGGTGATGAAAATCAAAATCACAGCGGGATCGCTCTGCCGGATCCGTTCTGCAGCCGACAGACCGTCCAGCAGCGGCATTTCCACATCCAGAAAAATGATGTCCCAGACAGGGTGATATTCCTCAGCGATGTCCATTCCATTGCCAAAAAGCGTGACGTCCACCTGCTCGCCGCTTTCGGAGCCAAAGCGTATGACATAGTCCCGGATCAGTTGTGCGTATTCCGCCTCATCTTCGACAACAGCCACACGAAGCATTCCTTTTCCCCCTCACAAAGGATCTATTTTCCATAATCATAACAGGATTCTGTTTCAAAGTAAAGATTTTGTCATAAGTGCGTGGGACAGGCCGGACGAGCCCCGCACCCTTGACACCGGCCTGGCCTGCTGTTACATTGTATATCAGAAGCCTGTCAGTCCGGTCTTTTCTGACAAGCGCCGCCGCTGCACAGCTCCATTTTATCTCAGCGCGCAGGCGGGAAAGCGCCCCGCAGGAGGAACAGATCATGCAAATTGAATGGAGTGTGCTCCTGCAAAGTATCCGTTATGAGAGCGAGCTGTTTCTCGCCTGCCTCATCTATCTGCTGCCGCTGGCAAAAAGAAGTCATTGGCAGCTGCGGGGGGCGTTGATCAGCGCGGCGCTGCTGCTCTGCTCTGCTGTTCTCACGCCGCCCGGCTTGAGCTGGATCTGGGTCGCAGTGAAATTTATTATCGAATTTTTCTACGCTGCGCTGCTGGTGTTTTCCTGCTGTGCCATCACAAAGTACGACGCGATTTACTGCGCCAGCTGCGCATACGCCACCCAGCATTTCGCCTCCTCCCTGGACAGTCTGTGCCGCAGTCTGATGGGCGGGCACAGTGAAATTGCCTCCACCCTCCTCTGCTTCTGCATCTATGGCTGTACTTACCTGCTGTTTTATTTTCTCTTTGCCCTGCGGCTGCCTCAGGACGGGCATTATAACGCCAGCTTTGGCCGTTCCACTTCCAGCGTGCTGTTTATCATTCCGTTTGCCGTTGTGATCAATCTGGTGGTAGACATTTTCCATGCTCCGGATGATCTCACCGTCTATGCCATGTGCAAGCTCTACGCCATGCTCTGCTGCTTTTTTGTCCTTTGGGGGCAGTCCGGTATGCAGAAGGCTGTCCAGATGAAGGCCGGCATGGAGATTGAACGGCAGCTCTGGCGTAAGCAAAAAGCCCAGTATGATCTCTCCCGGCGGAACATCGACCTGATTAACCGGAAATGCCACGATTTGAAGCATCAGATCGCCGCGCTGCGCAGCGGCTGCAGCGAAAGCTCCAGAGAAAAATCCCTGGTGGAAATTGAGCGAGCCGTCATGCTCTATGACGGTATCTCCAGGACAGGAAACGAAGCGTTGGATACGGTTCTGACTGAAAAAAGCCTCATCTGTCAGGAACAGCAGATCACCTGGACCTGTATGGCCGACGGCCGGCGTCTGAGCTTCATGGATCCGGTAGATCTGTATACCCTGTTCGGCAACGCCCTGGACAACGCCATTGAGGCAGTCAGCAAAATCCAGACGCCGGAGAAGCGGATCATCGCGGTCAATCTCTTTACAAAGGGGGATCTGCTGATGCTCCAGATTGAGAACTATTATACGGGGTCTCTGCAGTTCAAAAACGGGCTGCCCCAGACCACCAAGGGCAACACCGACGACCACGGCTTTGGAATGCAGAGTATCCGGTCGACCGCTGAGAAATATGGAGGTTCCATTACCGTTCATCCGGAAAACGAGATCTTTCTGCTCAGAATCCTGATTCCCCTCCCATAGTTCCCGGATATTCCCCCGGTTTTCCGCACGCGAAGACCGGGGGCTTTTTATGCCCGGAGAACCGCTTTTGGAAAACCGCGGCGTCTGACAAATTATGCACCCAAAATGACAGCTTATGTACCGTCCGGCCACAGCCATTTTTCGTTTTGCTATACTGACTCCAGCATCCGCAGACAGCGGAAAATGATCAGAGGAGGAATGAAAATGGAACAGAAAGCCAAAAAGAAGATGTCCAACAAGACCTTCAAGCGGATCTGGATCAGCGTCCTTGCCGTCGTACTGGTGCTGGTACTGACTGCAAACGTGCTGATGCTGGGCGTCTTTCAGACCGAGTTGAACACCGTGTTCGGAATTAACGTCATCAATCACAACGCGGAAATCACCACAGAGGAGGGAATCGAGCGCGGCCGGGCCCTTGGCCAGCGGATTATGGAAGAGGGCGCTGTTTTGCTGGAAAACGACGGCGTGCTCCCCTTCGACACCAGTTCCGCCGTGCGGGTAAATCTGCTGGGCTACAGCTCGGTTGATCCGGTTCTAGGCGGCGGCGGTTCCGGCAATATCGGCACAGAACGGGCCGTGGATTTTAAGACTGCTCTGGAGTCCGCGGGCTTTGAGGTCAATCAGGCCGTCTATAATTTCTACAAAAACGCGCCCAAGTCATCGGGCAGTACCGGCTTTACCAGCGTGGGCAACACCGACTTCTCCATCACCCAGCCGGACATCGCAGATTATGTGGGCGACTATTCCTTTGAGCGCATGAAGGAGTATTCCGACATCGCCATCATCGTCCTCGGCCGGCTTGGCGGCGAGGGCAATGACCTGCCCACCGACATGGGCAACGGGGAGACGGACGCCGACGGCAATCCCAAGCATTATCTGGAGCTGAGCGACGCAGAAGTGGCCCTGATTGAGAAAGCCAAGGAGACTTTCTCTAAGGTTGTGGTTCTGATCAACGCCCAGAACGCCATGGAGCTGGGTTTCCTGGACAACGCCTCTGCCGGCGATCCCAATGCCGCCGGTGATATTGACGCCGCGCTGTGGATCTGCTCTCTGGGCGAGACAGGCGCTTACGGCGTTGCCAACCTGCTCAACGGCACGGCCAATCCCTCCGGCCGGCTGACAGACACCTATGCGTTTGACGCGCTGAGCGCCCCTGCCATGCAGAACTTCGGCCATTTCTCCTACACCGGCTTTGACGTGGTTGCCGGCACGGATATCGGCGAGAAGCGGGTGGACACCCTCGCTCACTTTGTCAATTACGCCGAGGGCATTTACATCGGTTATCGCTGGTATGAGACCGCCGCCGTGGAAGGCGTCATCGACTATGACGCTACTGTCCAGTATCCCTTTGGCTATGGCCTCAGCTACACCACCTTCTCCCAGGAGCTGACCTCCGTCAGCGCAGATCAGGACACCGGCGATATCACCGCAGCCGTCACCGTAACCAACACCGGCGATACGGCCGGCAAGGAGGTTGTCCAGCTCTACTATACCGCGCCCTATTACGAGGGCGGCATTGAAAAAGCCCATGTCAACCTGGCCGCCTATGGCAAAACCGCTCTGCTGGCGCCCGGCGAGAGCGAAGAGATTACACTGACCTTCAACAGAGAGGACATGGCCTCCTACGATTACATCAACGCCAAGGCCTATGTGCTGGAGCATGGCGATTATGAGATCAAGCTGATGAAAAACGCCCATGAAGTGATCGACTCTGAGACCTATACGGTAGACGCTGACGAGATCTTCAACGACGACGGCGTGGGCAAGCGTTCCGATGACGCCGTGGCTGCCACAAACCAGTTCGATTTCGCCGCCGGCGATGTGGAATACATGAGCCGTGCCAACGACTTTGCAAACCGGCCTGTCACCCGCACTGCCGATGTGGACATCTCCGCCGACACTGAAATGCAGGATATCTTCTCCAACGTGCTGGCAATCCGCGAGCTGGATGACAGCGCTGCATACCCCACCACCGGCGCATCCAACGGACTGAAACTGGCCGATCTGACCGGCCTGGACTACGACGATCCCAAATGGGATACTCTGCTGGATCAGATGAGCGTGGAGGATATGAACACCCTTGTGGGCATGGGCGGCTGGTCAACTGCCGCAGTGGAGTCCGTTGGCAAGCTCAACACCAATGACATTGACGGCCCCGGCGGACTGAGCGGCTTCATGGCCGGTCTGAATGCCACCGGTTATCCCAGCACCATTCTGCTCGCTTCCAGCTTCAATGCCGATCTGTGCAGAGAATACGGCGAGACGGTTGCCGACGAGGCAAACGCCTGGGGCATCAGCGGCTGGTACGCCCCCGGCGCCAACCTGCACCGCACGCCCTTCTCCGGCCGTAACTTTGAGTACTTCTCCGAGGACAGCCTGCTGACCGGCTTGTCTGCGTCCAATGTCATTCAGGGCGCCATGAGCAAGGGCATCTACTGCTATCTGAAGCATTTTGCCCTGAATGATCAGGAGACCAACCGCTGTAACTTCCTCTGCACCTGGTCCAACGAGCAGGCAATCCGTGAGCTGTATCTGAAGCCCTTTGAGATTGGCGTGAAGGAGGGCGGCACCACCGCCATCATGTCCTCCTTCAACTTCCTGGGCACCACCTGGGCCGGCGGCTGCAAAGCGCTGCTGACCAACGTCCTGCGCGGCGAGTGGGGCTTCCAGGGCATGGTGATCACAGACGCCTGCATTGGCTACGGCTATATGGACGCCAGCGTGGGCATTCTGGCCGGCAACGATCTCTCCCTCATGTTCGGCGTATTTCCTGACAGACTGCTGAACAACCCGGAGGGTCTGACCGCCGTGCGCAACGCCTGCCACAACATTCTCTACACTCAGGCCAACAGCGGCATGGTCAACATCGAGGTGGGTATGTCCCATTGGATTCAGGTACTGCTCACCGCAGACGCTGTCATCGCAGTGCTCTGGGTCATCTGCGCAGTCCTGGTCAGAAAGCGGATCAAAAAGCATCAGGACGCCTGAATTCCCATACGCATTGTCTGTCGTCCGTTTCCCAACGGCTTCGATAGAGCACCTGGGGGCCCATTGCTTTCCTAAGCCCCGGTGCAGCAAAGAAGTTCCACCTGATATGCCTGCCCGCCGGGTGGTGACCGGCGGGCAGACGCAGGCGAATGATTCTTTGTTTTTCTCCTCAGAGGGAAAGGCCCGTCATTTGACGGGCCTTTCCTTGAGCCTGTCGTAAAACGACAGGCTCTCCAAACAAATGCGCTGCATTTGTTTGGAATTATGCGGCCGAACCGCGCGCCCTTCGGGCACACTCCCGGCCTCCCTGTGTGCTTTTGCCGGCACATGTCCGGCTAAAAGCACAAATTTAATTTCATTTTGTTGCTAACGCAACAAAACTCCTGCGGAGGGCTTCCTGAACTTTTAGCTCTCATTTAAAATC
>JBJDXS010000006.1:0-90012 GCA_051866815.1 Candidatus Onthomonas sp.
GCCAGAAGCTGCCCATCTTCTCCGGCTCCGGCCTGCCCCATAACCAGCTGGCCGCCCAGATCGCCCGTCAGGCCAAGGTGCTGGACGACGCCTCCAACTTCGCCGTCGTCTTCGCCGCCATCGGCATCACCTTCGAGGAGTCCGAGTACTTCGTCCAGGAGTTCCGCCGCACCGGCGCCATCGACCGCACCGTGCTGTTCATCAACCTGGCCAACGACCCCGCCGTCGAGCGTATCTCCACGCCCCGTATGGCCCTGACCGCCGCCGAGTATCTGGCCTTTGAGCAGGGCATGCACGTTCTGGTCATCCTGACCGATATCACCAACTACGCTGAGGCTCTGCGCGAGGTCTCCGCGGCCAAGAAGGAAGTTCCCGGCCGCCGCGGCTATCCCGGCTATCTGTATACCGACCTGGCCACCATGTACGAGCGCGCCGGCCGTCAGCTGGGCAAGCCCGGTTCCATCACCATGATCCCCATCCTGACCATGCCTGAGGACGACAAGACCCACCCCATCCCCGACCTGACCGGCTATATCACCGAGGGCCAGATCATCCTGTCCCGTGAGCTGTACCGGAAGGGCATCCTGCCCCCTGTGGACGTGCTGCCCTCCCTGTCCCGCCTGAAGGACAAGGGAATCGGCGCCGGCAAGACCCGTGAGGATCACTCCGGCACCCTGAACCAGCTCTTCGCCGCCTACGCAACCGGCAAGGAGAACAAGGAACTGATGGCCATTCTGGGCGAGGCGGCCCTGTCTCCCACTGACCTGCTCTACGCCAAGTTTGCCGATGAGTTTGAAAAGCGCTACGTCGCCCAGGGTCAGGACGAGAACCGCTCCATTCAGGAGACCCTGGATCTGGGCTGGGAGCTGCTGTCCATCCTGCCCGAGACCGAGCTGAAGCGGATCAAGCCTGAGTATATCGACAAGTATCTGCCGAAAAAAGACAAGCAGCAGTAAGGGAGGTAGGAAGCAATGCCCACCACCACTGTGAATGCCACCCGTATGGAGCTCACCAAGCAGAAGAAAAAGCTGCGCACCTCCGTCCGGGGCCACAAGCTGCTCAAGGACAAGCGGGACGAGCTGATGAAGCAGTTCTTGGACATGATCCGGGAAAACCGGGCCCTCCGCAAGCGGGTGGAGGAGGGCATGATGCGGGCCTACGGCTCCTTTACCGTGGCCTCCGCTCTCATGTCCTCCGAGATGCTGGAACAGTCTTTGCTCTATCCCAAACAGAGCGTGGATCTGGATCTCCAGTATCAGAACATTATGAGCGTGGATACCCCTGTCTACCACTTCTCCACCCGGAGCGAGAGCAGTGGGGATATCTACCCCTATGGCTTTGCCACCACCAGCGGCGAGCTGGACGGCGCCGTGGACGCCCTGTCTTCGGTGTTCCAGGACATGCTCAAGCTGGCCCAGATCGAGAAGACCACCCAGCTGCTGGCGGAGGAGATCGAAAAGACCCGCCGCCGCGTCAACGCCCTGGAGTATGTGGTCATCCCCGACTGCCAGGCCAAAATCAAATCCATCACCATGAAGCTGGACGAGAATGAGCGCAACAACACCATCCGTCTGATGAAGGTGAAGGACATGATGCTGGCCGAGAGCATCGAGCAGAAGCGGAAGGAGACCGCCGAGGCCCTGAAGCTCTTCGAGTGACACACTGCCCCCTCTGAGGAAGAAAAAATTCCCCGGAGGGGGCTTTTATTCCCCTTTTTTCCGGGTTGACGGCGAAGAAAAATGCTCGTATAATGAGTTTACGAAAAGTCAACGCGCAAATAAAAAGGAGGAAGCGCTATGAAGACAGAAAGACAGTTTCAGACCTTTGACGGGGAGATCCTGTACCTGGTCAAGGACACCGTCACCCGGCCACGGGCGGTGATGGTCATTGTCCACGGCCTGTGCGAGCACCAGGGCCGGTACGACTATGTGACCGCCCGGCTCAACGCCCAGCAGATCGACGTCTACCGGTTTGACCACCGGGGCCACGGACGCTCCGGAGGCAAGCGGGTCTACTACGACAAGTGGACGGAGATCAGCGACGACGTCAACGCCGTGGTGGAGCTGGCCATTGCGGAAAATCCCGGAAAGCAGGTCTTTGTCCTGGGCCACAGCATGGGCGGCTATGCCGTGGCATGCTTTGCCACCCGGTATCCCGGCAAGGCGGCGGGCATCGTCCTCTCCGGCGCCCTGACCCGGTACAACAACCAGCTTATGGGCGAGTTGCCCCTGCCCCTCCCGGCGGACACCTATGTGCCCAACGCCCTGGGAGACGGCGTCTGCTCCGACCCCGCCGTGGGCGAGGCCTATGTGGCTGACCCCTATGTGGAAAAGGAAATCTCGGTGGGGCTGATGAACAGCCTGAGCGAGGGCGTCACCTTCCTGAAAGAGCATCCCGCCGATTTTGTGGATCCGGTGCTCATCCTCCACGGCCTCAACGACGGCCTGGTCAGCAATCAGGACTCCCGGGAGCTGTTGGGTGAGATTGCCTCCACCGACAAGAGCCTGCGGATCTATTCCGGTATGTGCCACGAGATCTTCAACGAGTTTGACAAGGACGAGCCCATCGGCGACATGCTCGCCTGGCTGAACAAGCGGATCGGCTGAGCCGCCGCCAAATCAACAAAGAAGAGGAGAGATACCCATGCAGATTACCAATCTGGCCCTCACCGGCAAATATGACTACTTAAACGGCCGCTTTCAGCAGCTCTTTGCCTTTCTGAAGGAGCAGGACCTGTCCGCTCTGGCGATCGGAAAGTACAAGCTGGACGGGGACAACTTGATCGTCAACGTCCAGAGCTACGACACCACCCCCACCAGCAAGTACGAAACCCACCGGAACTACTTTGACCTCCAGATGGTGGTGGAGGGGGAGGAGCGCTTCTGCGTGGCCCCCGCCAGCCAGCTTACCCCCAACACCGAGTACAACCCGGTGAAGGATGTGACCTTCTACCAGTGGACCGACGAGCCCACGGTGGATGTGATCCTCCAGGCGGGGGACTATATCATCGTTGCCCCTGAGGAGGCCCACGCCCCCCACCTGATGACCAAGGCGGGACCGGGTCCGGTCAAAAAGATCGTGGCCAAGATCCATCTGTAAGCCAATACAAAAATGCCCCCGCCTTTCGGCGGGGGCATACGTATTCCCTGAGCTGTCAGAGCGTGGAATGGAGTTTGCTTTGGCTAACTTATTGGGCGTAAAAACGGTTAAAATTCTGTGAAATTGAGGAAAGATTTGACGATTGACTTGAAAAAGCCGGGCGGGTGTGCTATACTGCATAGCACATGAGGGAGTAGTTGGCACTCCGGTGTTGCAAGTCAACATACTGGTTCCGGAAGGACCTGGCTTGTATGAAATAACGAGACTCATGTATGGCAGAAGCTGCCGTACATGGGTGTATTGTAGGCAGCTGTATTTTACCAGCTGTCTCTTTTTCTTTGGAGGCGGCCCAATTTACAGGAGGGTTTTTCATGCTGCTCTTTTTCCAGATCCTGCTCACCATGTTCATCGCTGAGATGGGGGACAAGACCCAGCTGCTCATGGTGGCGATGACCTCCCGGTTCAAGCTCCGGGATATTCTGATCGGCTCCGCCGCGTCGATTCTCGCCCTCAACGCGCTGGCGGTGGGAGTAGGCGCCCTGATCAGCGAGCTGATTCCCGGCTGGCTGATCAAGATTGTGGCCGCCCTGGCCTTTTTCTACTTCGCCTGGTCTACCCTCAACGGCAAGGAGGAGGACGAGGAGGACAGCGGCAAGACCTCGGTACACCCCATTCTCACCGTCTTCGGCACCTTCTTCCTGGCTGAGCTGGGGGATAAGACCCAGCTCACCGCCATCGCCTTCGCCGCCAGCGAGGGGCTGAGCAACGCCCTTGTGGTCTGGCTGGCCTGCTCCATCGGCCTGTTCGCCGCTGATCTGGTGGGCATGCTGCTGGGCTACCTGCTCAAGAGCAAGCTGCCGGATGGCTTTCTGGATAAGCTGGCCTTTGTCATATTTGCCGTCTTTGGTGTAACCACCCTGGCAGAGGGAGCCGGTCTGCTGCTGGGAGAGGGGATGCTCCCCTGGTGCATCGCCGGAGGGGCGGCCTTGCTGTTTGCCCTGCTCTGCTGGATCACCCGGAAGAAGCGGGCCTGACTCCCTTTGCGATGTTTTCATCCAAAAGAAAGGAAATTACCAATGAAACCGCACCCGGCAGAAAATGATTCCACCGCCCAGCGCACCCGGCAGCTCCTGGCTGAGAGCATGAAACGACTGCTCACCAAACGGCCGCTGGAGAAGATTTCCGTCAGCGATATCGCGAAGGACTGCTGTATCAGCCGCAACACCTTCTATTACCATTTCCGGGACAAGTACGACCTGGTGATCTGGATTTTTGATACCGAGACGGCGGACTGGCTTTTTGCGGAGGAGGATACAGAGGAGAGCGACGTGGCTATCCTGATGCGGCTGAGCGACTACTTTCGGGAAAACCGGGCCTTTTACCGGAGTGCGATGTCCTACGAAGGACAGAATTCTCTGCGGGATCACCTGTACAGCCTGGTCTACCAGCGGCTGGAGGCCCGGCTGCGCCGGTTTTTGCCCCGGACGGATACGCCGGAAGGAGAGCGGGAGCTGCGCTTTGCCGCTGAATTCTATACCACTGCCCTCACTGGCCTGTTTGTCCGCTGGGTGCTGCAGGGTATGGAGGAGGACATCGAAAGCTATCACGACTGCCTCTGGCGCATTCTGTCCGGCGAGCTGCTGGAGGGATACCTCAACGCGGGCAGGGAACAGGGACAATAAAACAGGAACCTATCCATACGGCAAAATACCCCCGGCGACATAGGCGCCGGGGGCACGTTCATTTCTTCAGCAGCTTCTCCATAGCCTTGCGCAGATTGACCTGGGCGGGGAACTGGAGCCGCTTGGGGTAGACCAGATTGTACCGGTCGTAGATTGCCTGGAGGGTGTCCCGCTCCAGGTAGACCAACAGGGGCTGGCACAGCGGCTCCGCCGCAAAGCGCATCCAGCCGCCCACGTCCCGGTCCTCCTCCGGAATGGGGTCTAAAATGATGGCCACCGCCCGCTCAGCGGCCTGAGCGGCCTCGGCCCAGTCGGGGAGGGCGGCGATGGAGGCCTCCAGCACGGGTACCCGGGCCTGGACGCCCTCGTAGAATTTGGTGTGCATGCTGTCGTTGGAAAACCGCTTGGAGCCGGCGAAAAAGGCCCCGATCCGCTGGAGACCGGTGATCTGATTCTCCAGCCGGGTGCTCTCTTCGGAATAGTCCTGATAATAGCCGGCCAGCTCGTCAATCTGGTCCAGCACCGCCCGGAGGGCGGCGGAGGCTTCAGTGGGCATGGGAAAACCACCTTTCTGCCGGAGAAGCCGGCGCTGATAGCTCCATGATAGCAGACCGGACGGAGAGATGCAAGGGCGAAGGGAAGAACCTTGAGCAAGTCCACCAATTTTCTAAAAATTGTCGTTGCCCTCTTGGGCAAAGTGCGCTACACTAAAGACAGCAAATTCCGGAACAACCCGAAAAGGAGTGTTGTAACAATGTATTATATCGGTGTGGATCTGGGTACCTCTGCCGTCAAGCTGCTGCTGATGGAGGGCAATGGCAAAATTGTCAACATTGTCTCCAAGGAGTATCCCCTCTCCTTCCCCCATCCCGGCTGGTCGGAGCAGAACCCGGAGGATTGGCTGACTCAGTCTGTGGCCGGCATCCGGGAGCTGGTGGCCGGGGTGGACAAGAGCCAGGTGGCCGGCATCAGCTTCGGCGGCCAGATGCACGGTCTGGTGGTGCTGGACGAGAAGGATCAGGTCATCCGTCCCGCTATTCTGTGGAATGACGGCCGTACCTTCAAAGAGGTGGATTACCTGAACGGGGTCATCGGCAAGGAGAAGCTGAGCCAGCTGACCGCCAACATCGCCTTTGCCGGCTTCACCGCCCCGAAGCTGCTGTGGATGCGCAATAATGAGCCGGAGAAGTTTGAGAAGATCGCCAAGATCATGCTGCCCAAGGACTATCTGGCCTATATGCTCACCGGCGTCCACTGCACCGACGTGTCCGACGCCTCCGGCATGCTGCTCTTTGACGTGGAGCACAAGTGCTGGAGCAAGGAAATGCTGGAGATCTGCGGCGTCCGGGAAGACCAGATGGCCAAGATCTTTGAGAGCTACGAGGCGGTGGGCACCCTGAAGCCCGAGATGGCCCAGGCGCTGGGCCTCTCCGAGAAGGTCGTTGTGGCGGCCGGCGCGGGCGACAACGCTGCCGCTGCCGTGGGCACCGGTACCGTGGGCGAGGGCAAGTGCAACATCTCTCTGGGCACCTCCGGCACCATCTTCATCTCCTCCAAGCACTTCGGCGTGGACAAGTACAACGGCCTCCACTCCTTCGCCCATGCCGACGGCTACTACCATCTGATGGGCTGCATGCTCTCCGCCGCCAGCTGCAACAAGTGGTGGATGGAGGACATCGTGGGCACCAGCGACTACGCCGGCAACCAGGCCCCCATCAGCGACGACAAGCTGGGCAATAACCATGTCTACTTCCTGCCCTATCTGATGGGCGAGCGCAGCCCCATCAACGACACCAACGCCCGGGGCACCTTTGTGGGCATGACTATGGACACCAGCCGGGCCGACATGACCCAGGCCATGCTGGAGGGCGTCGCCTTCGCCATCCGGGACTCTTTCGAGGTGGCCAAGAGCCTGGGCATCACCATTGAGCGGAGCAAGATCTGCGGCGGCGGCGCCAAGAGCCCCCTGTGGAAGAAGATTATGGCCAACGTCCTCAATGTCAAGCTGGACATTCTGGAGTCCGAGCAGGGCCCCGGCATGGGCGGCGCCATGCTGGCTGCTGTGGCCTGCGGAGAGTACGCCTCGGTGGAGGAGTGCTGCGACAAGCTGGTCAAGGTGGTGGAGACGGTGGAGCCGGATCCCGCCATCGCCGCCCGGTACGAGGAGCGGTATCAGAAGTATCGCCTGATCTATCCCGCCCTCAAGCCCATCTTCCCCCAGATCCAGTAATTTTACATCCGCTTTTCAAGGGACGAGCTTCGGCTCGTCCCTTTTACTTTGGTTTGGAGAGGCGAAATAATTGACCCGGCGCAGCAAAATTTGCCGAAAAACACCGTCAGAGCCGGAAAAATTAGGAAAAAGCAGAGCTAAAACCGTGGTGGAAACAGTCAATCGGGAGATAAACTGTCAACTTGATTGTAAAATTTAGACAAAGAACGAAGGAAAGGTTCTGTAAACAGGTGCAATAATGTCAAAAACGAGCGAATATAGGGCAAAAATCAGGGGCAGGTGTTGACATTCATTCGGTTTTCCATATAATAAACATAAAGTGCCGGCGGGGTTTGGCCGGCGCGAATGAATAAGGAGGAATCCAGAATGAAGAAACTGTTTGCTCTGCTGCTGGCTCTGGCGATGGTGCTCTCTCTGGCTGCCTGCGGCGGTTCTGCCGACAGCGCGGACAAGAGCGACGCCGCCGAGACCCCTGCGGCTGACGAGGCTGCCCCTGCGGAGGACACCGATGCTCCCGCTGCCGAGGGCGCGATTAAGATCGGCGGCATTGGCCCTGTGACCGGCGCTGCCGCTGTGTACGGCACCTCCGTCATGAACGGCGCTCAGATCGCCGTGGACGAGATCAACGCTCTGGGCGGCATCCAGCTGGAGCTGAACTTCCAGGACGACGAGCATGACGCCGAGAAGTCCGTCAACGCCTACAACAACCTGAAGGACTGGGGCGCTCAGATGATCCTGGGCTGCGTCACCACTACCCCCTGTGTGGCCGTGGCTACTGAGGCCTATGGCGACCGCATGTTTATGCTGACCCCCTCCGCCTCTTCCACCGACGTGACCAAGGGCAAGGACAATATGTACCAGCTCTGCTTCACCGACCCCGCTCAGGGCGCTCTGTCCGCGCAGTACATCAAGGAGAACGGCCTGGCTGAGAACGTGGCCGTCATCTACAACAACGCTGACGCCTACTCCACCGGCATCTATCAGACCTTTATGGCTGAGGCTGAGGCCGTGGGCCTGAACGTGGTCTCCGAGTCCACCTTCACCGACGACACTACCGACTTCTCCGTCCAGGTGACTTCCGCCAAGGACGCGGGCGCCGACCTGATCTTCCTGCCCATCTACTACACCCCCGCCTCTCAGATTATCTCCGCCGCCGCCTCCATGGAGTATGACGTGAAGTACTTCGGTGTGGACGGCATGGACGGCATCCTGACCATGGAGGGCTTCGATCCCGCTATGGCTGAGGGCGTCATGCTGCTGACTCCCTTCTCCGCCGACGCCACGGACGAGCTGACCTCCAACTTTGTGTCCAAGTATGTGAGCCTCTACGGCGAGACCCCCACTCAGTTCGCTGCTGACGGCTATGACTGCGTCTACGCTCTCTATGCCGCCATTCAGGAGGCCGGCATCACCGCTGACACCAGCTATGCCGATGCCTGCGAGGCGCTGATCGCCGCCTTCCAGACCATCGAGATCACCGGCACCACCGGCACCATGAGCTGGGAGGCCACCGGTGAGGTCACCAAGACCCCCAAGGCAGTCCAGATTCAGGGCTCCGAGGTGGACGGCGAGACGGTCTACGGCTACGTGGGCATGTAATCGCTCCTCTGTATTGACAAAGGGATGACATCAAAGGGGGTGCCAGAGAACTCCGGCACCTCCTTTTCTCCCTTTTCCGGCCCGGCACAAGGCGGCCGATGATACGGGCAATGGCCGGCCTGAACGGTTGCCCGTATCATTGGCCACCTGTCCTTTGTAAGTATGAATTTGAGAAATTGAAAGAGGTGTAATTGTATGACGTTCCTGTCCCATCTGGTCAGCGGCATCAGCTTAGGCAGCGTGTACGCCATCATCGCCCTGGGCTATACCATGGTCTACGGCATCGCTAAGATGCTGAACTTTGCCCACGGCGACGTCATTATGGTGGGCGCCTATATCTCCTTCTGCACCACTCAGTACCTGGGTCTCCCGGCCTGGGTGTCGGTACTGCTGGCGATGGCAGTGTGTACCGTCCTGGGCATCCTGATTGAAGGGCTGGCCTACAAGCCCCTACGGGAGGCGCCGGCTCTGGCCGTGCTGATCACCGCCATCGGCGTGTCCTACTTCCTGCAGAATTCCGCCCTGCTGATCTGGGGCTCCAACCCCAAGAACTTTACCTCTGTTGTCTCTCAGGTGGAGCCTCTGCGCCTCTTCGGCGGCCAGCTGCTCATCTCCCCGGAGGCGATTATCACCGTTCTGGCCTGCGTGATCATCATGGTGGGCCTGACCCTGTTCACCAGCCGCACCAAGATGGGCAAGGCCATGCGGGCCTGCTCCGAGGATAAGGGTGCGGCCCAGCTCATGGGCATCAACGTGAACTTTACCATTTCTATGACCTTCGCCATCGGCTCCGCTCTGGCGGCCATCGCCGGCGTGCTGCTTTGCTCCTCCTATCCCCAGCTGATGCCCACCACCGGCTCCATGCCCGGCATCAAGGCGTTTACCGCCGCCGTCTTCGGCGGCATCGGCTCCATCCCCGGCGCCATGGTGGGCGGCATTCTGCTGGGCATCATCGAGATTTTCAGTAAAGCCTATATCTCCACCGAGCTGGGCGACGCCATCGTGTTTGCCGTGCTGATTATCGTGCTGATCGTCAAGCCCACCGGCCTGCTGGGCAAGCAGATCACCGAGAAAGTCTGAGGTGAGAGAGATGAAGAAAATGAGCAAGCCGGTTCAGCCCTCCAAGCTGAGCCGTCAGTCCCTGAACAGCTGGATCAACTACGGCATTGTTCTGGCCTTCTATGTGGTCATTCAGGTCTTCTCTGGCTCCATCTCCAGTTCCTTCACCGGCCAGCTGGTGCCTATCTGCACCTATGTGATCATGGCCGTCTCCCTCAACCTGGTGGTGGGCGTCTCCGGTGAGCTGAGCCTGGGCCATGCCGGGTTTATGAGCGTGGGCGCCTTTACCGGCGTCATCGTGGCCGCCTGTCTCACCGAGGCGGTTCCCGTCCCCGGCCTGCGGCTGTTGATCTGCATTTTGGCGGCCGCCGCCATCGCCGCCGTGGTGGGCGCCCTCATCGGCATCCCGGTGCTCCGTCTGCGGGGTGACTATTTGGCGATTGTCACCCTGGCCTTCGGTGAGATCATCAAAAACGTGGTCAACTGCCTCTATGTGGGCCTGGACAGCACCGGCCTCCATGTGGCGCTGATCAACAGCAGCAAGCTGAACATGGACCCCGAGGGCACCATGATTATCAACGGCCCTATGGGCGCGCTGGGCATCACCAAGATCTCCAGCTTCCTGGCCGGCATCGTGCTGGTGCTCGTCACCCTGTTTATCGTCCAGAACCTGGTGAACAGCCGGGCGGGCCGGGCGATTATGGCCATCCGGGACAACCGGATCGCCGCCGAGGCCTCCGGCCTCAGCGTGACCAAGTACAAGATGATGGCCTTTGTCCTCTCTGCCGCTCTGGCCGGCGCTGCCGGCGCACTGTACGCCCTCAACTACTCCACCGTGGTGGCCAAGAAGTTTGACTTCAACACCTCCATCCTGGTGCTGGTCTTTGTGGTGCTGGGTGGCATGGGTAACATCCGGGGCTCCATCATCGCCGCCGCAGTGCTCACCGTGCTGCCGGAGATGCTGCGCAGCTTCGCCGATTACCGGATGCTGGTCTACGCTATCGTTCTCATCGTGGTGATGATTGTTACCAACGGCTCCGGTGTCAAGCAGCTGGTCAGCCGGATTCGCGGAAAATTTGGTTCCAAGAAGGGAGCGGGCGCAAATGAGTAAGATGATTCCCATCCCCAGCGAGGGCCTGGTGCCGGAGCGGGATCTGAACAAGCCCCCCGTCCTGGAGGCCCGCCATCTGGGCATCGACTTCGGCGGCCTCACCGCTGTGGACGACTTCAACCTGACGGTCGCCCCCACCGAGATCGCCGGCCTCATCGGTCCCAACGGCGCAGGCAAGACCACCGTTTTTAACCTGCTGACCAAGGTCTACCAGCCCACACGGGGCACGATTCTTCTGGACGGCAAGGATACCTCCGGCATGAACACCATCCAGGTGAACAAGGCGGGCATCGCCCGTACCTTCCAGAATATCCGCCTCTTTGACAAGCTCACTGTGGAGGACAACGTCAAGATCGGCCTGCACAACCACACCAACTACAACATGTGGGAGGGCATCTTCCGGCTGCCCCGGTACTGGAAGGAGGAGAAGGCCGCCCACGAGGAGGCCATGGATCTGCTCAAGATCTTTGACATGCAGGATCTGGCCCAGCACCAGGCGGGATCTCTGCCCTACGGCGCCCAGCGCCGGCTGGAGATCGTCCGGGCCCTGGCCACCCATCCCAAGCTGCTGCTGCTGGATGAGCCGGCGGCGGGCATGAACCCCTCCGAGACCTCCGAGCTGATGGAGAATATCCAGAAGATCCGGGACACCTTCAAGATCGCCATCATGCTCATCGAGCATGACATGAGCCTGGTCATGGGCATCTGCGAGGGCATTGCGGTGCTTAACTACGGCAAGATCATCGCCAAGGGCACCCCGGCGGAGATCCAGTCCAACCCCCAGGTTATCGAAGCCTACCTGGGCAAGCACAAGGAGGATTGAGCCCATGAGCATGCTGAGCGTTGAAAATCTGAACGTCTACTATGGCAGCATCCACGCCATCAAGGGCGTCTCCTTCGAGGTACAGGAGGGGGAGATCGTCTGCCTTATCGGGGCCAACGGCGCCGGAAAATCCACCACCCTGAACACGGTGGCCGGTCTGCTCAAGCCCCGGGCGGGCTCCATCACCTTCCAGGATAAGCCTCTGGTGGGCGTACCCGCCCATCAGATCGTCTCCCGGGGCCTGGCCCTCTGCCCGGAGGGGCGGAGAGTCTTCCTCCAGCTCACTGTGGAGGAGAACCTGGAGATGGGCGCCTACACCCGTCCCAAGCGAGAGATTCAGGAATCCATCGACATGGTCTATGAGCAATTCCCCCGGCTGAAGGAGCGCTACAAGCAGGTGGCAGGCACCCTGTCCGGCGGTGAGCAGCAGATGCTGGCCATGGGCCGGGCGCTGATGTCCAAGCCCAAGCTGATGATGCTGGACGAGCCCTCCATGGGCCTCGCACCCCTGCTGGTGGAGCAGATCTTTGAGATTATCCAGAAACTGAATCAGGGGGGCACCACCATCCTGCTGGTGGAGCAGAATGCCCGGATGGCCCTGTCCATCGCCAATCGGGGCTATGTGCTGGAGACCGGTCGGGTGGTCTCCTCCGCCTCGGCCCAGGATCTTCTCCACGACGACGCCGTGCGCAAGGCGTATCTGGGCGGATAATCCTCACGAAACAGAAAATGATACCCCTGGCAGAAATTTTCTCTGCCAGGGGTTTTGTCGCCTTGCGGGCGACCATCTGAAGCCGTTTCTGCTGTATGATATCCTCACAAACAAAACAAGGAGGTTATTTCAGATGAAACGCGAATGCACAGAACTGGTTTTTATCCTGGATCGCTCCGGCTCCATGGCCGGGCTGGAGACAGACACCATCGGCGGCTTTAACGGTATGCTGAGCAAGCAGAAGGGAGAGCCGGGAGACGCGGTGGTCACCACCGTCCTCTTTGACGACAAATATGAGCTGCTCCATGACCGGATCCCCATTCAGGGGGTGCAGCCGCTCAACGACCGGCAGTACTATGTCCGGGGCTGCACCGCCCTGCTGGACGCCATCGGTCGGACGATTGCCAAGGTGAAGCAGGCCCACGCCGGCATCGATCCCGCCTACCGGCCGGGCAAGGTGCTCTTTGTCATCACCACCGACGGCTACGAGAATGCCAGCCGGGAGTACAGCTGGGAGACAGTAAAAGCGCTGGTGGAGGCCCAGAAGGCCCAGGGCTGGGAGTTCCTCTTCCTGGGGGCTAACCTGGACGCAGTGGGCACTGCCGCCCGCTTCGGCATCCACGCTGACCGGGCGGTGCGCTATCACGCCGACCACCGGGGCACCCAGCTGAACTATGAGGCGGTGACTCAGGCGGTCTCCGCCTTCCGGGAGGGCTGCATGGCTCCGGCAGGCACCGCCAGGGGCGCCGCCTGGAAGCGGGAGGTGGAGGAGGACTTCGCCAGCCGAACCCAAGAGGACCGGTAAAAGCGCATCAAGGCCGCAGGGCAGCTGCCCTGCGGCTTTTGCGCGCACAGTCAGTGAAATGCGGTGCCCGGCAGATCTGTCAGCCCAAAGCACACTCGCTCAACTCATAAACCGGATAGGCGTGGCTGAACCGATATCCCAGCCGCTCAGCCAGCGCCAGAGAACCCCGGTTCTGGGCGTCCCAGCTGGGATAGAGCCCCCGCTCCAGGCTGTCCAGAATCAGCGCCGCCCCGCAGGCAGAGGCCAGGCCCTGCCTCCTGCAGTCGGGACGGGTGTCGATCTCGATCTCAATGCCCCCGGAATAGCGGCTGTAGGTGGAGGCTCCGGAGAGCAGCTCCGCACCCCGTGTCACTGCCCAGCCCAGAGCCAAGGACTGATAGGCCACCCAGGTGGGAAA
The DNA here is from genome assembly GCA_051866815.1 of Candidatus Onthomonas sp. Classification (GTDB taxonomy): domain Bacteria; phylum Bacillota; class Clostridia; order Oscillospirales; family Oscillospiraceae; genus Onthomonas. Next base: position 13,518 of record JBJDXS010000006.1, read on the forward strand.
GCGGGAAACCAGGTCCCGGCTCCAGGGCTCAGCCATACACAAACGGTAAAGAGACTCGTCAATGGGGCGGAGACGGCAGCCGGCGGGGAGCCGCTCTGTCTGACGCCGGAGGAGGGCGCGGTCGAAGACGTCCCCCTCTTTCCGGGTGGCGTACCGTTCCCGACGCGAAACCTGCGGGCCGTAAACCGCCTCGATCAGCGCCGACCAGTCCTCGTTCTGGGGGGTCAGGATGAGAAAATCCTGTTTCCAACCGGCCGGGCGGGCGGTGAGGACTGACCGGTCCGGCCGGCCGGCAAAAAAGGCAAAGTCTCCGTTCAGAATCAGGGCAGAGCCGGGATACTCCTCCCGGTCGGCCCAGACCGCTCCCATGGTGCCCTCCAAAGCGGCCCAGATCATCGTGTCCTCCCAGCCGAAAAACAGGGAACGGGCGGCCTCGGGGGAGCTCAGACGTACGGCCATTTTATCGCCTCCGTTCAACAAAAGGAGGCATCCGGACCGGCGTCCGGATGCCCCTTGAAATTACAGAAAATACTCAAAATTGCTCAGCATCACCGGGCTGATGGGAATCTTAAAATATTTCTCCTGCAGCTTTCCGGTGGTAAGGTAGTAGTAGAGCAGCATGGTGGCGTTGTAGCACTGCATCTGGGGATTCTGCCAGATGGTGGCGTCCACGGTGCCGTCCTGGACGTAGGGATAGAGCTCCTGAAATACATCGGTGCAGATCAGCCGGATTTTCCGCTGCAATCCCATCCGGTGGAGGCTCTGGCAGACGGGAACGGCGTTGCGGGTCATAGAGCAGTAGATGCCGGTCACGTCGTCCAGGGAGCTGAGCACCTTCTCCAGCTCCTCCTGGAGGTTGGTGCGGCTGGAGTTGTTGATCTCCAGCAGAGAGATCTCCGGATTGTGCTGCTGGATATAGGAATAAAAACCGGTGGTATTGTCCCGCAGATTGCTCAGCCGCTTGTCACCGCCCACAATGATAATCCGCTTGTGATCCCGGTTCAGTTTGAGCAGCAGCTCGGCGGCCAGCTCCCCCATCCGCTGGGTGGGGGCTGCCACACAGGCCAGCCGGTTGGAGCCGGGGGCGTCGGCGTTGAAGGTGACCACCGGAATGTTCCGCTGGCTGAACTTGTCAAAGGTCTCGTCCAGCAGACCGTCGTCCAGGCAGTAGGCGGCCACGCCGTGGAGATTTTCCTCCTCCAGCAGCCGGTTCAGCACCTGATCCTGGCTGGCGCCGGTGCTGCCCGAGGGAATAATCCGCACATTCACTCCATAGGAGGCCAATTCCTGAGCCGCCTGCTCCGCCCCCTGGGCCAGCTTGACATAGAAGGAGTTGAGCTGGTTGGCCATGTTGGGACATACCACGGCAATGTTCACATTGTCCCGCTTGAGAGAGGAGGCGGAGGGATTGACGGTGTAATGCATCTCCTCCACGATGGCCAGCACCCGCTTTCGGGTTTCCTCGCTGATGCCCGGCTTTCCGTAAATGCATTTGTGAACGGTTACAATTGAGACGTTTGCCCGTTTTGCCACATCTTTCAGCGTACAAGCCATGATTCTGCCCCCTCTGAGCCCTCAGGATAAATTTATTCTAGCACAGCTTTTACCTGATTTCAAGTAAACGTTTATCTTCTCCATATTCCACTGCTGTCTGTCCGGGACTTTTGACCCCTTTCCGACCCTTTCTGCCGGGTTTTCACGCACTTTTTTGGAGAGGCCTGCCTTTCCTTTGGTAAAATCGGGACAAATTTTGGTTAAAACGCCGAAACGGGTGGGGATAATTTGTGCGATAAGAAGAAAAAGATAAACGTTTATTTTATCCTTTGCAACCGGGCGAAAGATATGGTAACCTTATTTCAGCAACCTGAACCGAACGGCTGCGTCATTTCAGATGAAAGGAGGGCAGGACTGGGCCTTGTACTGCTCCGGCCCAGTCTGCCAAGCAGACTATGAAACAGTTTATGGATTCCGATTTCCTGCTGGAAACCCCCACTGCCAAGCATCTCTACCATGATTACGCTGCCAAGCTTCCCCTGGTGGATTACCACTGCCACATCTCCCCCAAGGAGATCTATGAGGACCGGCGCTTTGACAACCTGGCCGAGGTCTGGCTGGGGGGCGACCACTACAAGTGGCGCGTCATGCGCTCCAACGGCGTCAGCGAGGACTATATCACCGGCGATCAGCCCGCCTACGAGCGCTTCCTCAAGTTCGTGGAGGCCCTGCAGATGTGCATCGGCAACCCCATGTACCACTGGTGCCACCTGGAGCTGAAGAAGTACTTCGGCTTCGAGGGCCATCTCACCCTGGACAACGCCAAGGAGGTCTGGGATCTGTGCAACGACAAGCTGCGCAATGACCCTGAGTTCACCGCCCGAGGCCTGATCCGTCAGTCCAACGTGGCCATGGTGGGCACCACCGACGATCCCATCGATTCTCTGGAGTGGCATCAGAAGATCGCCGCCGATCCCACCATCTCCTGCAAGGTCTGCCCCTCCTTCCGCCCGGACAAGGCGGTGGACATCCACAAGGCCGGCTTTGTGGAGTATATCGGCAAGCTGGCCGCCAGCGTGGGCAAGGACTCCCTGCACAGCGCCCAGGAGGTCGTGGACGCCCTGGTGGAGCGGATTGAGTTCTTCCATCAGAACGGCTGCCGCGCCGCTGACCACGGTCTGGGCTATGTCATGTACCGGCCCTGCACCATGGAGCAGGCGGACGCCGCTTTCCGCAAGGCCATGGCCGGCGAGCCCCTGACTCTGGAGGAGATCGAGGGCTATCAGACCACCCTCATCCTGGCCTGCGCCCGCACCTATCACCGGCTGGGCATCGCCATGCAGATCCACTACTCCTGCCTGCGCAACCCCAACGCCCGGATGTTTGCTAAGCTGGGCCCCGACTCTGGCTTCGACATGATCGCCTCCACCAACTGCATTGAGAGCCTGGCCGCCCTGCTCAGCGATCTGGACAGCACCGGCGAGTGCCCCAAGACCATTGTCTACTCCCTGAACCCCTCTGACAACGCCCAGATCGGCACCCTGCTGGGTTCCTTCCAGGGCCCCGAGGTTCCCGGCAAGATTCAGCACGGCTCCGGCTGGTGGTTCAACGACAACAAGACCGGCATGATCGAGCAGATGACCTCTCTGGCCAATCTGGGCCTGCTGGGCAACTTTGTCGGCATGCTCACTGACTCCCGCTCCTTCCTGTCCTACACCCGTCACGAGTATTTCCGCCGCATTATGTGCAACCTGATCGGCGGCTGGGTGGAGAACGGCGAGTATCCCAACGACGAGAAGAACCTGAAGAAGATTGTGGAGGGCATCTGCTACTACAACGCCGTCCGCTACTTCGGCCTGTAATCCCTCTGGCTCTGCCCCGGCCCTGTGCCGGGGCGGCGGTCAGTCTGAACATCCATAAATCAGAGATTGGAGTGTTTTTTATGATGAATCTGCCCCTGAACATCGATTTTTCTGGTAAGGTCGTCGTCATCACCGGCGCCGGCGGCGTGCTCTGCGGCACCATGGCCCGGGCCTTTGCCCAGGCGGGCGCCAAGGTGGCCGCTCTGGACCTGAATGAGGAGGCCGTCAAGAAGCTGGCCGACGAGTGCAAGGCTGAGGGCTTTATCTGCGAGGGCTACAAGGCCAACGTGCTGGATCCTGAGGCGCTGAAGGCTGTCCATGACCAGGTGCTGGCCGATCTGGGCCCCTGCGACATCCTGGTCAACGGCGCCGGCGGCAACAATCCCCGTGCTACCACCGACAACGAGTACCAGCATGAGGCCAAGGAGGGCCAGAAGACCTTCTTCGATCTGGATGCCTCCGGCGTGGACTTCGTGTTCAAGCTGAACTTCCAGGGCACCCTGCTGCCCACTCAGGCTTTCGCCAAGGACATGGTGGAGCGTCAGTCCGGCTGCATCCTGAACATCTCCTCCATGAACGCCTATATCCCGCTGACCAAGATCCCCGCCTACTCCGGCGCCAAGGCCGCCATCAGCAACTTCACCCAGTGGCTGGCCACCCACTTCGCCGGCTCCGGCATCCGCTGCAACGCCATCGCTCCGGGCTTCCTGGTCTCCAACCAGAACCGGGCCCTGCTCTTCAACCCCGACGGCACCCCCACTGCCCGCTCTCACAAGATCCTCAGCGGCACCCCCACCGGCCGCTTCGTGGACAGCGAGGAACTGCTGGGCGGCGTGTTCTTCCTGTGTGATGACAAGGCCGCCAGCGCCATCACCGGCGTGGTGCTGCCCATCGACGCAGGCTTTGCCGCCTACTCCGGAGTGTAATCCATGGCGCTGCATGTCATGGAGGAGGCCAACCGGTGCCTGGGATGTAAAAATCCCCGGTGCCAGCAGGGCTGTCCCATTCATACCAATATCCCCGAGGTCATCCGGCTGCTGAAGGCCGGCAAGCTGGATGAGGCGGGTTGGATGCTCTTCGAGAACAACCCCCTGACCACCGTGTGCAGCCTGGTCTGCAACCACGAGGGCCAGTGCGAGGGCCACTGCGTCCGGGGCATCAAGGGCGCGCCTGTCCACTTCTCGGTGATTGAGAACTATATCTCCACCACCTACGCAAACAAGATGGTGAAGGGCCCCGCCCCCTCCAACGGGCGCAAGGCCGCCGTCATCGGCGCCGGCCCCGCCGGCATCACCATCGCCATCATTCTGGCCCGCTACGGCTATCAGGTCACCATCTTTGACAGTCGGGATCAGATCGGCGGCGTGCTGCGCTACGGTATTCCTGATTTCCGCCTCCCCGACTCGGTGCTGGACGACCTGGCCTACCGGCATCTGGAGCTCAAGGGCATCCAGTTCCGGCCCAACACCTACATCGGCGGCGCCATCACCATCGACGATATGTTCCGGGACGGTTTCCAGAGCATCTTCGTGGGCGCCGGACTGTGGAAGCCCAACAAGCTCAATATCCGGGGCGAGAGCCTGGGCAATGTGAGCTACGCCATCAACTACCTGGCCAGCCCCGAGGCCTTCCGGATGGGGGAGCGGGTCATGATCATCGGTACCGGCAACTCCGCCATGGACTGCGCCCGTACCGCCGTCCGCTCCGGCGCGCGGCAGGTCACCTGCATCTCCCGCACCGAGGAAATCACCGCCAGCCAGTACGAGTCCAGCTACGCCAAGCTGGAGGGTGTGGACTTCCTGTTTAACAAGTGCACCATGGAGCTCCGGGACGACGGCGTCATCCTGGCCGACAGCCAGGTGAATGAGGACGGCAGCGTCCAGCCCATCCCCGGCACCGAGACCCTCTACCCCTGCGACTTTATCATCATTGCCGTCAGCCAGGGTGCTGAGAGCAACCTGGTCAGCTCCACCAAGGGCATCGACACCACCAACCGGGGTCTGCTCACCGTGGATGCCGACGGCCACACCAGCCGTGCCGGCGTCTTTGCTGCCGGCGACGCCGTCAACGGCGCCCGGACGGTGGTAGAGGCGGTGGCCAACGGCAAGCGGGTGGCTGAGGCGATGCACCAGTACATGCAGTCTCTTCCCATGCCTGTCACCACCAATTATCCTGACGCCCCGGTGGCCCACTCTGTGGCCGCCGCAGCCCAGGCGGAACAAATCATCTGAACCAAAAGGAGAGAAACACTATGAACGCATTCAACCAGGCTATTTCCAAGATCGGTGTTGTCCCCGTCATCAAGCTGAGCAACCCGGAGCGGGACGCCGCCCCTCTGGCCAAGGCTCTGTGCGAGGGCGGCCTGCCTGTGGCTGAGGTCACCTTCCGGGCTGCCGGCGCTGACAAGGCCATCCGCATCATGAAGGAGACCTGCCCCGACATGATCGTGGGCGCCGGCACCGTCACCACCACCGCCCACATCGACGCCACCATCGCCGCCGGCGGCCAGTTCATCGTCACCCCCGGCTTCGATCCCGAGCTGTGCGCCTATGCCGCTGAGAAGAACATCCCTATCTTCCCCGGCTGCACCACCCCCACTGACTATCACGCCGCTCTGAAGTTCGGCCTGGAGGTTCTGAAGTTCTTCCCCGCCGAGCAGTCCGGCGGCCTGGCCAAGATCAAGGCCATGAGCGCTCCCTTCCCCATGTTCAAGGTCATGCCCACCGGCGGCATCAACCTGAAGAACCTGGAGACCTATCTCTCCGCTCCCGTCATCGCTGCCTGCGGCGGCTCCTACATGGTCACCGCCGACCTGATCGAGAACCAGAAGTGGGACGAGATCATCGACCTGTGCAAGCAGTCCCGTGCGATTGTTGATAAGGTCCGGGGCTAATCCCAGACTGAAAGTTTGAAAGACTTAGGAGGAATTTACAATGGGTAAAGTAATTACGTTCGGCGAGCTGATGGTCCGGCTGCAGCCCTACAACTATGAGCGCTTCGTGCAGGCCAGCACCCTGGAGTTCACCTTCGGCGGCGGCGAGGCCAACGTGGCTGTTTCCCTGGCCAACTACGGCCTGGATGCCGCTTTCGTCACCAAGCTGCCCGCTCACGCCATCGGCCAGTCCGCTGTCAACAGCCTGCGCCGTTACGGTGTGGACACCAGCATGATCACCCGGGGCGGCGATCGTGTGGGTATCTACTACAACGAGAAGGGCGCCTCTCAGCGCGGCTCCGTCTGCATCTATGACCGTGCTCACTCCGCCATCCAGGAGGCCACCACTGCCGACTTCGACTGGGACAAGATCTTCGAGGGCGCCGACTGGTTCCACTTCACCGGCATCACCCCGGCTCTGGGCCCCAACGTGGTTGAGATCTGCAAGGAGGCCTGCAAGGCCGCCAAGGCCCACGGCGTCAAGATCTCCTGCGACCTGAACTACCGCGGCAAGCTGTGGACCCGTGCCCAGGCTCGCGAGGCTATGACCGATCTGTGCCAGTATGTGGACGTGTGCATCTCCAACGAGGAGGACGCCAAGGACGTGTTCGGCATCGAGGCCGAGGCCACCGATATCTACGGCGGCTCCCTGAACCACGAGGGCTACAAGTCCGTGGCCAAGCAGCTGGCTGACAAGTTCGGCTTTGAGAAGGTGGCCATCACCCTGCGTGAGTCCCACTCTGCCTTCGACAACGGCTGGAGCGCCATGCTGTACGATGTGGCTTCCGACGAGTACTGCTTCTCCAAGAAGTATGACCTGCACATCATCGACCGCGTGGGCGGCGGTGACTCCTTCGGCGGCGGCCTGATCTATGCCCTGCTGACCGGCAAGAGCACGCAGGAGGCTGTGGAGTTTGCTGTTGCTGCCTCCGCTCTGAAGCACTCCATCGAGGGAGACTACAACATGATGACCGTCTCCGAGGTGGAGAAGCTGGCCGGCGGCGACGGCTCCGGCCGTATCCAGCGGTAAGCGATTCCCTGAACAGAAACAAGTGCCCTCGGCTCGAAAGAGCCGGGGGTATCTTCCATTCTTTACAGATTCGAAACAGGGAGTGCTCTGGATGAAGCGCAAAAGGACCATCTATTTCCTGGTCATGGCAATTCTCTTGCTGGTTGGCGTGCTGCTCCTGATTTGGCGTCAGGTGGACGATCTGCGCCTGGAGGCGCTGCACTATCCCCCGGGCATCCCCTACCTGCTGGGCTCTGTGTTCGGCCCTCAGCTCGTCTGTTTCTCCGTGGGAGGGTTTGCCGCCTTTTTCTGCAGGCCCCGGCTGTCGGGCAAGAGTACCAGGCTCTGCTTTGGGCTGGGTGTGGCGCTGCTGGCACTCTACCCCGTCTCCTTTCTGCTCTGGTGGGCGGGAATTTTCGGCATTTTTAACTTTCTCACGGTTTGGTACGGCGTTTTTCTCTTGCCGGGCGTTCTGATCGGCCTGTGGCGGCGGAGCACGCTGGAGGCAGGACAGGAATAGGGAAGCCTTGAAAAACAATTGTCCCCTGCGCTTGCGGAGAAAACCGCAGGCGCAGGGGACTTTTCGTGTCAAACGAATCCTGCTCTTTCACTCTGTGCAGGGGACTTATCGATTTACGACACCACCATTGTTGATGTAGCGCATCCGATAGGTCAGTGTACGAAACCATTTCAGCATAGTGGTTCACCTCTTTATGAGAAAATGTCTGCTCCTCAGGAGCAGGTGTATTATATTCCTTTTTGACCACGAATACAATGGACGACTGACCAAAAACTGGAATGTAAATCTTCTTAATTTTTTGTATATATACAATAATAAACGAAGTATATGTGATCAATATTTATTTTTTACACTTTTAAGAAAAGCGATTTTATCTCATTTATTGCTATTTTGGCGATAGAGAGGGAGCGGAAAGACCGATAAAGGGCGGTTATGAGACGGCAAAACGCCCCTGCATCCTTCCGATGCAGGGGCGTTGAAACTGTAAAAAAGAAGCCCCCAGCTATGCTGGGGGTACAAAAGGCTTAAAGCTATGCAAAGAAAACCTCCGATGTTAAGATAGAGAAGGTCTGCCAACCGACTATCAAACAAAGGAGGTTATCCAAATGGACAAAAACACATTATCACATACGACTTGGAATTGCAAGTATCACATCGTATTTACGCCGAAGTACCGGAGACAGATCATATATGGACAGATAAAAAAGGATGTAGGAGAGATACTGCGAACGCTATGTGAACGAAAGGGCATCAAGATAATAGAGGCCTCGGCATGTAAGGACCATATACACATGTATGTAGAGATACCGCCGAAGTATGCAGTATCAGAAGTGCTGGGATATCTGAAGGGGAAAAGTAGCCTGATGATATTTGATAGGCATGCGAATTTAAAGTATAAGTACGGGAACCGGCATTTCTGGTGCAGAGGGTATTACGTAGATACGGTAGGGAAGAACGAAAAGCGGATAGCAGAGTATGTACGGAACCAACTACAAGAAGATGCACTAAGCGATCAGATAGGGCTGCGAGAATATTTTGACCCGTTTACGGGTGAGCAGGTAGAAAAGGCAAAGAAATAAGCCGCTTTAGCGGCGGCCCGTGAATGTATGCGGTTGGCAGACTGTTCACGGGCCTTTAGGCCAAGCTAGCAAAATGCCCTTATAGGGCCAGAGCAGGCCACCGGCTATGCCGGTGGTCCTGACTGCTATAGAGCTTACTGAATGCGGGTATACAGGATGGGGCAGTCGCCCAGCACCAGGCCGTCCTGGATGTTAATGGGAGCCCAGGTGGGAGTCTCCGGGAGCTGGAGCATGGTGCGGATCTTGGCGCAGCCCTGCACCAGGATGGGAGCGAGCAGGTTGGACATGTTGGCGATGATATACATGCAGGTGGCGGTGGTGTTGTTGAAGTCGGTCTGATCTTCCGCCTTGACCTGAGTCCAGGGGGCCTGGGTGTCGTAGTACTTGTTGGCGTCCTGAATATACTGGAGCATCAGCTCAGCGGCGGCCCGGAGCTCGCCGGCCTCGATTTTGGCGCCGATGTCGTCATACATCTTCTGGGTCTGGGCGGCAACCTGGGGATCCACCACGCCGGCGGGCACCACGCCCTTGAACTTCTTCTTGAGGAAGGAGACGTTCCGGTTGACAAAGTTGCCGAAGGCGCCGCAGAGGAACTTGTTGTGGGCGGCGATCAGGTCCTCCTCGGAGTAGCTGATGTCCCGGCGCTCCGGGTTGTTGACCACGAAGAAGAAGCGAATGGAGTCCATGTCGAACTGGTCGGCCAGCTCCTTGATGGTGACCAGATTGCCCTTGCTCTTGGACATCTTGTCCTCGCCCAGCTTGACATACTCGCTGGAGACAATCCGCTTGGGGCACTGCCAGCCCTTCTCCAGGGCCATGATCAGGGCGGGGAAGATGACAGTGTGGAAGGGGATGTTGTCCTTGCCGTGGACATAGTAGGTGATCAGGTCGTCGGAGTCCTGCATGAACTGATTGAAGTCGATGCCCCGGTCCTCGGCCACCTTCATGCCGGCGGTCAGATAGCCCATCACTGCCTCAATCCAGACATAGATCCGCTTGTCCTCATAGCCGGGGAAGGGAACCTCGATACCCCAATCCAGGCTGCGGGTGGCGTCCCGGTCAGGCAGGCCCTGCTCCAGGTACTTCTTGGTCTCGTTGATGGCGTTGGTGCGCCAGGCGGGGCTGTTCTTCTTGTAGTACTCCTCCAGCTTGTTCTGGAACTTGGACAGGGCGAAGACAATCTCATGGTTGGGCCGCTGGACAGTGGCGTGGCCGCAGGTGATGCAGTGCTTGTCCTTCAGATCGGCGGGGTCAAAGGAGGTGAGACAGGCGTCGCACTGGTCGCCCTTGGCAGGGGCGCCGCAGACGGGACACAGGCCGGTGATCTCCCGGTCGGCCAGGAACTTGCCGCAGGTCTCGCAGTAGTCCTGGAGCTTTTCCTTCTCATAGAGGAAGCCGTTTTTCTGCATCTCCACCAGCATCTGGCGGACATGCTCCTCGTGATACTCGGTGAAGGTGGCGGTGTACAGGTCGTAGGTGAAGCCAACCGCGTTGAAGGCCTCCACGAACTCGTCGTGGTACTTGTGGGCGATCTCAGAGGGGGTAGTGCCCTCCTTCTTGGCCCGCTGGGTGATGGGGGTGCCGTGGGAGTCGGTGCCGGAGACGTAGATCACCTGGTCTCCCGCCTGGCGGAAATACCGGGCCAGCACGTCGCCAGGCAGCAGGGCAGCCAGATGGCCCACGTGCAGGGAGTAGTTGGCATAGGGCCAGGCGCCGCCAATCAAGATCTTTCTGTTCATCTATTCTCAAATCCTTTCGGTGGGTTAATGGGAAAATCGCATAGTACCGTTATTATATAACAGTTTTTCCCGGTCTGCAAGGGAAGATGTGGGATGGAACGCCTTTAGATTGCATTTTCCAACTGTTAGGGCTATAATTGGGACAAACAGGGACAGCATGCCGAAAATGCCCCTCGGAAGGAGAGACAGCGATGCAGCGCATTACCAGCTTTACCGTGGATCACGACCTGCTGGAGCCGGGGATTTACATCTCCCGGGTGGACGGAGATGTGACCACCTATGACCTGCGTACCCGCAAGCCCAACAGCGGCTGCTATATGGATGACCTGACCATGCACTCGGTGGAGCACATGTTTGCCACCTTTGTCCGCAACTCGCCCCTCAGGGAGGATGTGCTCTACTTCGGCCCCATGGGCTGCCAGACCGGCTTTTATCTGTTGGTGCGAAACGCCGACCACGCCCGGGTGCTGGAGACGGTCAAGCAGGTACTCCGGGATATCCTGGTCTATGAGGGGCCGGTCTTCGGAGCCAGCCGCAAGGAGTGCGGCAACTACCGTTGCCTGAACCTAGAGGCCGCCCAACTGGAATGCCGGAATTACCTGGCTGTGCTGGAGTCCAACCCCAGCATCGACTTCAAGTACCGGGAGGGCTGACCATGATCGGAATTATCGGCGCCATGCAGGTGGAGATTCAGGGGCTGAAGGCCATGCTGAAGGCTCCGGAGAGCACCACCGTCAGCGGCATTGAGTTTGTCACCGGCACCCTGGGGGAGACCCCTGTGGTGCTGGCGGTCTGCGGGGTAGGTAAGGTGTTTGCCGCCCTCTGCGCCCAGACCATGATCCTCCGCTTCGGAGTGGAGGCGGTGATCAATACCGGCGTGGCCGGCACCCTCTGTCGGGAGCTGGGCATCGGGGACGTGGCAATTTCCAGCGATGTGGTGCAGCACGACATGGACGTCAGCGGTCTGGGAGAGCCCTACGGACTGATTGACGCCCTGGGCCTCATCCATATCCCGGCCAGCAAGACGCTGAGCGCCCTGGTGGAGCAGGCGGTGCTGGCCCAGGGCCACCGGTGTAAGGTGGGCACCATCGCCACCGGAGACCAGTTCCTCTGCGACAGCGGCCGGAAGGAGTGGATTTACCAGACCTTCGGGGCCATTGCCGGAGAGATGGAGGGCGCCAGCATTGGAACAGTGTGTTATGTAAACAAAGTGCCCTTCGTCATCATCCGGGCCATCTCGGACGACGCCGACGGCAACGCGCCGGAGAATTTCCCCGCCTTTGCGGCCCAGACGGCGGAGACTTCCATCCGTATTACAGCGGACGTGATCGGGAGGTTACAGCATGGACAGAAAATGGATTGAGGCCCTTCCCAAGATGGATCTGCACTGCCACCTGGACGGCAGTATCCATCCCCAGCGGATCCGGGACTATCTGACTTCCATCGGTGAGACGCTTCCGGAGGACTTTGACCGGTGGATTGCGGTGTCTGAGGACTGTCCCAGTCTGACGGAGTATCTGAGATGCTTCGACCTGCCCCTGCGCTGGCTCCAGACGGAGGAGGGCTTGGAGCAGGCGGTGGTGGATCTGCTGTGGGACGCCAAGGTGGAGAACACCCGTTATCTGGAGATCCGCTTTGCTCCTACCCTCCACCTGGACAGGGGACTGACCTACGAGCGGGTGTTTCAGGCCCTGGCCCGAGGTAAGGAGCAAGGAGAGTCGGAGACCGGCGTCTGCTGCCGGTTGATCGTCTGCGCCATGCGCCACCACACCCGGGAGCAGAATCTGGCCATGCTGGGAGCAGCCAAGGACTTCTGCCCTCAGCTGGTCTGCGCGGCGGATCTTGCAGGAGACGAGAACGCCTTTCCCACAACCTGCCATCTGGACTTTTTCCATCGGGCAGCTGAATTGGGCATCCCCTATACCATTCACTCCGGGGAGACGGGGAATCGGGAGAATATCCGCACCGCTCTGGAGCTGGGAGCCTGCCGCCTGGGTCACGGCATCGCCATGGCGGAGGACAAGGCGCTGCAGCAGCGGTGCAAAGCGGCGGGCGTGGGCATTGAGCTGTGCCCCACAAGCAATTTCCAGACCAAGGCGGCCCGGGGCTGGGAGGAATATCCGCTTCGCCGCTATCTGGGCATGGACTTAAAAGCCTGCCTGAATACGGACAACCGGACGGTGAGCTGCACCGATCTGAATCGGGAGTACCTCCGGGCGATGGAGGAGGGCGGCTGTGGCCGGGGGGAGATTCTCACCCTGCTGGAAAACGCATGTGACATCTCCTTTGCGCCGGAGGAGGTCAAGACGGCCTTCCGGGCAGAGCTGGCTGCCGCGGAATAATGGTATGCTGTCGGGCCGTCCCTGGGAACAGAGGCGGCCCGAAGAAAAATCAACCGTCAAAGAAAAAAGTGCTTGACAACAGGCAGGCAGGATGCTATACTATTCAAGCAGTCGAGAGACAGGCATGCCGGAGTGGTGGAATTGGCAGACACCCGGGACTTAAAATCCCGTGGGAGAAATCCCGTACCGGTTCGAGCCCGGTCTCCGGCATGAATATCGCGGGGTAGAGCAGTTCGGTAGCTCGTCGGGCTCATAACCCGGAGGTCGTTGGTTCAAATCCTTCCCCCGCAACTCAAAAGGTTCCGAAATCAGCTGGTTTCGGAACCTTTTCTTCACTTTTGAGTTAAAATGAAATTTCTTCGGAACCGATTGATCATTATTTGATCATCACAGGGGCAAAATCTCAAATCCGATCGAAACGGGGAGGAGCCGGCACAGCAAAATGTGCAGCTCGCCCCGATTTTTTCATTTCTGTGCAAATAAGTTGTGGTTTATGCTGATCTCTGATAAAAGGTGCGCTACCTTTTTATAGCGCTAAAAGCGCGTCAGAGATCGCATGGGACGTCTTTTGCGCCTATGGCGCAAAAGGGACAGCGCCGCTAGGCGATGTCTTTCTGATTAAAATGACACATTTTAATCAGAAAATAGTATTAGATCTGCCGGGAAGTCACAAAGGCACCCTTGCCGCCCCGATCAGCGAAGCGGCAAGGGTGTTTTGTTGGGCTGTCTTTAAACTGCTGCCGTTTTTCTCCCCCGCCCGCGGCGTGGTTTGGGAGCCAACAGCTCGTCCATCAGGTCGGCTGCGGCGGCCTGAGCGGCCTGAATGGAGTGGGCGTAGACCTTCATAGTAGTGGTGGGACTGGCGTGTCCCAGTTGCCCGGCCACGGTGGTCACTGCTACGCCGTTGGCAATGGCCAGGGTCGCGTTTGTGTGTCGGAGACTGTGCAGGTGGATCTGAGGCAGGTCTGTTGTCCGGATGAAGTCATGGAACCAGCCGGAGAGCACATCCGGGTGCATGGGAGATCCATCTGCGGCAGTAAACAGCTTTCCGCTGTCCTGCCAGTAGTCGATTGCAGCCAGACGCTGCTCCAGCTGCCAGCGCTGATAGTCTCTCAGGATACGCATGACCGCCTTGGGCGCCTTGATGACCCGGTTGGAGGAGCTGTTCTTGGTCTCGTCCTCGAAGGTACCTCTCTCCGGAAGGTAGAGGGTGGAGCGTGTGATGCTGATAGTTTCTTTGTTAAAGTCGATGTCCCGCCACTCCAGGCCCAGCAGCTCGCCTCGGCGCATTCCCGTAAACAGCAGGACGGTGATGGCGGTGCGGTACTGCATGGGCGCACCGTCCAGCAGTTCCAGGAGGTGGACGGCCTGCTCTGCGTCCAGATAGTCGATCTCCACTCGGCCTGCTTTGGGCGGCGCCACCCGATCGCAGGGATTTGAGAGGATCACCTGCCACTGGACGGCGGTATGGAGGATGGAGGAGATGAGCCGGTGGTAGTGCAGAATTGTCTTGGGTGCCAGCGGTTTCCCGTTGAGGGCGGGTTCGAAGAGCAGATTCATTGACATTCCAAGGGCATCGGCGATCTTTTCGGCACTGGAGGGGTCGATGTTTTTCCCCTGATAGATGCTGGAGAGCGTAGATAGGGATACTCCTGCCTTTTTGGACAGAGCCTCTTTTGTCATGTGCCGCCGCTTGAGATGGGCCTTCAGATCCAGCTTACAGTGGTATTTTCCGGTCTTATGTATCTCACCCAGCTGGCGGTAGAATTCCATCAAGTGAACCGGAGTGATGGCGTCCATATTGAGATGCCCGATGGCCGGATTGATCCGCTCCATGAGCTCCCGATAGCGTGCCACTGTCCGGGGACGCAGCTGAACCTCAGCATAGTCTTTAAACCACCGCTGAGCGAAGTCGGCAAATTTAATGTTGCCGTCTACTACCTGACCGGTTCTCACCTGTTCTTCAAAGAGCTCTGCCTGATGCCTCGCCTCCTTGTCTGCCTTTCTGGGCGTCATCCCTGCGGGGGGTCTCCAGGTCATCTGTTTGCTGATCTGCTTCCCGGCAAGATCGTATCCAGCCCCGAACCGTATGAGGTAGGAATTGCCCCGTTTCGTAATATTGGCCATAGAATCACCTTCCTAAACCCAAAGATACCTTGTTTTTTACAACATATCCAGCCGAAAATGTGCGTTGGGAGGATGGGACAGGTCAAATTTTCGGACATCACCTCTCGCGTTTATTAGAGCCCCTCTCCAAGGGCTATGTTACACTGTAAGGCATGCTGTGGATTCGTTATCTGTCATACACTTGCTTCTTGTGTCAATTTTCGATAAAATAAATACAATATGCGGAAGCGATGCGAAATGACAGGGAACATTGCTGCCTGTGATGGAGGTGAGGATGAATGAGAGTCGCCGTGGTAGAGGATGATCCGGTCTGTGCCAGCCAACTGGTGAGGTATCTGGAGCAGTATCGGGAAGAGAGCGGAAGAAGCTATGAGGTTGACCAATTTTCCGACGGCTTGGAAATTGCCGAGCGCTACCGGCCGGTCTACAGCATTGTATTTATGGATATTGAGATGCCTCACATGAACGGAATGGATGCCGCTCGCTATATTCGCAGGTGGGACACAGAGGTCATCCTGATTTTTATCACCAATATGGCCCGTTATGCCATTCGCGGCTATGAGGTAGGGGCGCTGGACTTTGTGCTCAAGCCGGTCAACTACGTCGCCTTTCGCATGAAGATGGACAAGGCTCTGGCGGCGCTCCAAAGCAGGGAGCAAAAAAGTCTGCTCATCTCTGAGGCGGACGGCCTGCGCCGGATCCCCACTGGGGATATCTATTATATGGAAGTGCGCAACCACCGCCTGTTGATTCACACCACCGGCGGCGTCTATCAAGCGGGGGGCTCGCTGCAGGAGATGGAGGCCAAGCTGGTCGGCCTGAATTTCGTCCGCTGCAACAAGGGCTATCTGGTAAATCTCCGGCATATCACATTGATCAAATCTGATTCCGTCATGGTAGGGGGAGACGAGTTGCTCATCAGCCGCAGAAGGAAAGAGCAATTTCTTCTGGCTGTGACCGATTATTATGGAGGTGGACGGGTTTGAATCTGCTCACATATCTTTCTGCACATACGGGGAACATCCACTTCTTTCTGGACCTGACACTGGCGGCAATCTTGTTTTCTCCTCCGCTGGAAAAGCGCAGCCATGCCCCTCTTCGCCTGGCAGGAGGCATTGTTCTTGGCTCTCTTTGCAGTCTTCTGATCCCCAGTACCGATATTCAGTTCTTCTTTTCGTTGATTCTGATCGTGGCATTGGTTGGCTTCTGCTGCGTGGCGACGCCGCAAGATGCGATCTATTGCGCGGCCTGCGGCTATGCCACACAGCATTTCTCCGCCCTCCTTTACAGCATTTGCTGCTTGTTCTGGCTGGAGGGCAACTACGTTCGTCCGCCCAGAATGACCCCCCTCTCGTTCATCATCAAGCTGCTGGTCTATCTGACCTTCTATTTCCTGTTTGCCAGACGTATGGGCAACGGAGAGGGATACCTGGTTGATACCCGTCAATCTGTCTTCTCGGTGGTGCTAATCCTCGCTGCCGTCCTGGTGCTCAGTCTGATAAAGCAACATACGTACGGCAGAGCAGAGCACACACTTTACCTGGTCTGCAATCTATACGACATGCTGTTTTGCTTTGTGATCCTGTGGAACCAGGTCAGCCAAATCAAGCGGGACCAGCTTCAGCGGGAACTGGCCTTTCAGCAGCACCTCTCCCGGCAGCAGCAGGAGCAGTATGCGATCACCCGGGAGACCATCGACATCATCAACCGCAAGTGCCACGATATGAAGCATCAGATTGCCGCCCTCCGGTATCTGCAGACAGCGGACGCCAAAGACGCGCATATTCAGGAGATTGAGGATTCCATTCAGATCTATGATTCCACCCTTCAGACAGGCAGTGAGGTGTTGGACACTGTTCTGACGGAAAAGAGCCTCTACTGTGAGGCCCATCAGATTACCCTCACCTGTGTGGCAGACGGAAGTCAGCTGTCTTTTCTGGATCCCATCGATCTGTATACTATTTTTGGGAACGCCCTGGATAACGCCATCGAGAGCGTCAGCCAATTGGCCAATCCGGAACAACGCATTATCGCCGTCTCCATCTGGGCCAAAAACGGCCTGGTGATGATCCAGATGGAAAACTACTATGAGGGCAGCCTGACCATGCAGGATGGCCTGCCGATCACCAGCAAGGGAAGTAAGGAAGACCACGGCTTCGGGCTGAAAAGCATCCGAATCACAGCGGCAAAATATGACGGACACATGACCTTGCACACGGAGGGGCAGCTGTTTATCCTCCGCATCTCCTTTCCATTTCTCAACGACGCCGAAACACATTGAAATAGGAGACGAACAGCTTCCTGCGGCCCTGGACAACGTCCAGGGCCGCTGCGTGTCGATAAAAATCGCCACGCTCGAACAAAATCTACGATTTTGTTCGAAAATGCGGCCGTCCGCGCACGCGCTTCGCGCGCACACTCCCGGCCTCCCTGTGTTTTTCGGCCGGTACATGCCCGTCCGAAAAACGACATTTCACTTCATTTTGTTGCTAAAGCAACAAAACTCCTGCGGAGAGCTTTCTAAACTTTTAGCCCCAATTAAAAAACGCCAGACATACTTTTTTGACAGTCTGCGGCCCTGGACAACGTCCAGGGCCGCTTGCCGTTTGGGTGGAAAAATCGACCGTTTGGGAACGACGGCCCCGATGCTGAAATCCGTTTGCTATACTTGAACGCAAGAAGCAGGTGCTTCAGCATAGAAATACCGCAGCACCTGGAGAGCCTATGAAAAGCAAGAGGAGGAAAACAAATGAAAAACTGCAAGAAGCTGCTGGCGCTGCTGCTGACCCTGCTGATGGTGCTCAGCTTGGCGGCCTGCACCCCCAACAAGTCTGAAGAGACGAAGCCCGCCGAAGAGACCCCCGCTGCGTCTGAGTCCGCTGAGACTTCCGAAGCCGCTGAGCCTGCCGAGGAAGCTGAAGCTGCCGACGACGCTGCTGCTGAGGATCCCTATGCCGATCCCTATGCTGACCCCTATGCCGATCCCTATGCTGACACCTATGCCGATCCTTATGCTGATCCTTATGCCGATCCTTATGCTGATCCTTATGCGGACCCCTACGCTGACCCCTACAAGCAGGGCTGATTAAACTCCATAGCGGCAGATTCTGCTGACGCTGGAAAAAGAGCCCGGTGCAACATTTGTTGGCAAAAGCGCATAGCCTGCGCTTGCTTAGGAAAGCCAAATAAAAAAGAGGAGGAAAACACATGAAGAACAGCAAGAAGTTGATCGCTTTGCTGCTGGCCCTGCTGATGACACTCAGTCTCGTGGCCTGCAGCGGCGGCAACACCCCCGCGACGGCCCCTGCTGAGGAGCCCGCTGCGGAAGAGTCTGCCGAGACTCCCGCTGAGGAGCCTACTGAGGAGCCTGCTACTGAGGAAGATGCCTATGTGCCCGTTCCCAGCGATGGCGCCAAGTACACCGTCGAGGTCACCGCTGACGGTTGGATCAAGATTGACAACGAGGACGGCGTGACTCTGGGCCTGTCCTCCAGATCCGGCGTCAAGGTCATCGAGGTTGATGGCTACGCCTTCAAGGACATGAACCAGAACGGCGAGCTGGACGCCTACGAGGACTGGAGACTGTCTACCGAGGAGCGTGCAGTGAACCTGGTCTCTCTGATGTCCGGCGAAGAGATGGCCCGCATCCTGTGCCATGCCGGTTGGGGCGACTTCACCACCGAGCCGCTGACAGAGGATGACGGCTCCTACATCTTCCTGAAGGAAGGCGGCCGCGGCGGCGTCACCCGTAACGTTCCCCGTGGCGGCGGCGTCCATGCCCAGTGGGCCAACGCCATCCAGGAAGTGGCTGAGAGCTGCTACTACGGCATCCCGGCCATGATCTCCATCGACCCTACCAATATCTCCGGCCTGATCGAGTGCCTGGCATTGTCTTCCACCATGGATCCCGAGCTGGCTGCCGAGATCGGTGTTGAGACCGCCAAGGAGTACCGCGCAGCTGGCGTCACCGCCCTGCTGGGTCCCCAGGTTGACCTGGCTTCCCCTGTTATGTATCGTGGCGGCGGCACCTATGGTGAGGATCCCAAGCTCACTCTGGACATCGCCACCGCTTACATCAACGGCATGCAGTCCACCTATGCCGAGGACGGCACCGATCTGGGCTGGGGCAGCGAGTCTGTCTACTGCTTCGTCAAGCACTATGCCGGCGCCGGCGCCACTGAGGGCGGCCGTGATGACCACGGCATTTTCGCCCGCTACGCCGTGTTCCCCGGTGACAACCTGGAGGCCCATCTGATCACCTATTTTGACGGCGCCTTCAACCTGCCCGGCAAGACCGAGTCTGCCGGTCTGATGACCCAGTACTCCATCAACATCGACGGCGACGGCAACCGCTGCTTCGGCGGTGAGTGGGCCGGCGTCTATAACACCTACACCTATGGCCTGCTGGACTATTCCGGTTTTGACAGCCTGATCATCCCCGACTGGTGCGTGTATTCCAACAGCGGCATGTGGGGTGCTGAGGCTCTGCCCAGCGACGCCGCCCGTATTGCCCTGGGCTGGGAGCGGGGCGCGCAGCTCACCGACGGCACCGTGACCATGGAGCAGGTGGCCGAGGCCTATGAGATCCTGATTGAGGACGTGGGCGAGGAAGAGGCTGTCGCCATCATCTCCCATGCCGCCTACAACTACATCATCCTGATGATGAACCTGAACATGTTCGATCAGCCCTACTCTGACTCTGCCTATGCCGATTCCGTCTGCTACAGCGAGTCTGCCACCGAGTATGCGCTGAGCACCCAGCGCGAGTCCGTTGTCATGCTGAAGAATGACGGCACCATCGCTCAGAAGGAAGCTTCCGCTGAGAAGCCCACCGTCTATGTCCCCTATGGCGGCACAAACGGCTTCTTTGTCCACGGCCGCCGCGGCCTGACCCCCGCCGGTGAGGTCACCTATTCCCCCGGCATGGATCTGGATATTCTGTCCAACTACTTCAACATCGTCACCGATACCGAAGTGGAGACCAATGACGCCGGCGCAGTCACCGCCATTGAGCGTGCCTCCGCTGAGGAGATCGCCGCCTGCGACTATATCCTGGTGGGCATGAGCGATCCATACACCTCTTCCTACGACTCCGCCTATGTCTCCGTCAACGAGTACCAGGCAGCTTATGCAGACGGCCGTGTTGACGTGGAGGACGATTACTGGTATCCCCCCAACCTGCAGTTCGAGCAGTACACTGCAACCAACGCCCTTGAGGTTTCCATCTCCGGTATGCCTCGCGAGGACGGAACCCAGCAGAACCGCGGCTACGGCGGCAACACCACGGAGACCACCGCTCCCAACTATGCCGATCTGGAAGCTTTGGAGTATGCCGCTTCCGTGGCCGGTGACATCCCTGTGATCGTCTCTGTCAAGATGGAGCACACCGCCATGGTCTGGTCTGAGTGCGAGCCGCTGGCTGATGTCATTTTGGTCTGCTACAACAAGCAGTACAACGAAGTGGTCTCCGAGATCATCCTGGGCCAGACGGAGCCCAACGGCCTGCTGGTCGCCCAGCAGCCCGCCTCTATGGAGGCTGTTGAGGCTCAGGTCATCGATGTGCCCCGCGATATGGAGTGCCATGTGGACGCCAACGGCAACACTTACGACTTTGCCTTCGGTATGAACTGGTCCGGCGTTATCAATGATGAACGCGTCGCCACCTACTCAGCTGAGCCTCTGACCAAGATCCAGTCCTTCGACTACGACGCTTATGAGGCGGCCAATCGGGGCTGATTTCATCCCCATTTACTCCTGAGAGGAGAATCCCACCAAAGCGCGGAGCGGCTTCGGCCGCCCCGCGCTTCAGGCTGTCAAAAAAGCACCTTTTGCAAATTCCGAGTCGTGCTAAAGGTTCAGGAAGCTCTCCGCAGGAGTTTTGTTGCGACAGCAACAAAATAAAGTGAAATATGTGCTTTTAGCCGGACCTGTGCCGGCAAAAAGCACACAGGGAGGCCGGGAGTGTGCCCGAAGGGCGCGCGGTTCGGCCGCATAATTCCAAACAAATGCAACGCATTTGTTTGGAGAGCCTGTCGTTTTACGACAGACTCAGCGCGGAGCGGCTTCGGCCGCCCCGCGCTTTTGCCATATTACAAACTCCAAAGTCAATGCTTGTGTAGAAGCTGTGTTGACCGGAAATTAGAACAGCTTTTGCTGCAGGCTAAGCCCTTTCAGTAGGTTTATCCTGCGTAAAACGTCTCAGCGGACTGATGTTTGCCAGGTATAAGTGGACAAATCGTGCAGAAAGCATTGCCAAACACCTCCGAGCCATACAATTGTCATGCGATCTGCGATGTATTTGCGGTATCTGCTTCGGACAATTTGCGGGTAATCTGCTCTCTCGCCAGTCTCGCATAGGCGTCGGTCACCTCGATACCCGTATATTCTGTTGAAACAAGAAAAAACAGCCCTCCTTTTGAAACAAAATGAAGGCTGTTGCTGAATGACATGTTAAACTTTGCGATTTTGGCTTTGAAATAAAACAGAACAGGTCTGCCATGACGACAGACCTGTCCCAAAGAGGAAAACAAGAAAGACGCTTGCCGGAGGCATCTCCGGAACACTGCTCCGGGGTGGTATGACATGCATTCTTTCTCTGCGTTTGGGGCTTAGGAAAGCAGGAGGCCCGAAACGCTCTATCATACGGAAGCTCAAAAGGGGGCTCCTTTTTCCTGTCCGATGACAGCATGAGCTCAGTTGTGTGTTCCGGCGGGCCATCGGCCCGCCGGAACTGCTAAGACCAACAGGCTGCAGAGATCGATTACTGAACAGCGGCCTTTTTCTTTTTGTAGCTCACCAGCAGAGCGGCCTCAGCCAGGACCAGGATGACCGCGATGACAGCGTCTACAGTATAGAAGGTCATCACCCAGCCGGAAATGGCATTGGGATCGTAGGTTTCATAGGTGTAGGAGTTCACCATGGTGTACATGATGTTCTTACAGGCCTGGCGCATGGCCAGCACGCTGGTGGCGCTGGTGGTGTCGGTCATGATGGCGTCGTTGCCGGCGGTGGCCAGCATCATATCCGTGCCGCCCCGGACCGCCTTGTCGGCGTCCATATAGCCGTAGTTGCCGAAGTAGTCGGACAGAACCATGCCCTGGAAGCCCCACTCCTCCCGGAGCACCGTATTCTGCAGCTCAGGACAGGCGGCGGCCCAGGTGGTGCCGATGTAGTTATAGGAGGACATGACGGTGATGGGGTTGCTGCCGCTGATCTTGATGCAGGCCTCGAAGGGGCGGAGGTAGATCTCACGCATGGCCTGCTCAGTGGTCCAGGTGCAGAGCATGCCGTTACGGTTGGTCTCCTGATCGTTGAGGGCAAAGTGCTTGATGAAGGGATAGAGGCCGTATTCGTAGATTCCCTCGCACTCAGCCACAGCCATGGCAGCGCTCAGCATGGGATCCTCAGAGTAATACTCGAAGTTGCGGCCGGCAAAAGCGCTTCTGTGCATGTTCATAGAGGGTGCGTACCAGCCGTCCACGCCCAGGTCTCTCGCCTCGGCGCCCAGGCCCTCGGCGGCCAGCTTTGCCATGTCGGTGTTCCAGGTGGCGGCAATGACAATCTCAGAGGGATAGCCAAGGCCGTTGGTCTTATCCGCATCGGCGGAGACGCGGGCGCTGATACCTGCAGGGCCGTCCGCGTCCAGTGCTTTCAGCTTGCCCACGGAGGCAATGGCGGGAGAACCGTAGCCGCCGTAGCCGATCATCTCTACCATGTCGTCGACGCTGAGCTGATCCAGCAGGGCCTCCCACTGCGCATCGTCATAGGAGGCGCCCCGGAGATCGTACAGGGTCAGGCCGTTTTTGGCCCCGGTGGTGGGCATGATGTCGCTGTCGTCGTTGTAGAGCGTGGGATCATAGGTGCCGTTGCCGGTCACCTCGTAGGTGTCGGGCAGCTCGGTGGAGGCGGGGGCGGCAGTTGCCTCGGCATAGTTGGCAAAACCATCTGCCCGGGACAGGTAGGTGACCTCACCTCTGGCAAAGTCAAACTGATTCACTGCGGCGATCTGATCGTCAGAGCGGGGATTGCTCTCGTCATAGGTGACAGTGGTGTCCACATTGTAGACCTTGGTGTCCACGACGTTATGAGAGTCGGTGCGCAGGGAGATCTCATAGGCCCCTGCCTCCAGGACATAGCAGCCGCTGCCCTGGTCGTCATAGGAGGCCATCTCCTCGGCGGTAAAGCGCAGGGTCAGGGTCTGGGAGGCGCCGGGCTGCAGCAGGTCGGTCTTGTCAAAGGCGATCAGATTGGCGGCGGACTTCTCAATGCCGCCGTTGGTGTAGGGCGGGTTGAAGTAGAGCTCCACGACCTCCTTGCCGGCGGTGTCGCCGGTGTTGGTGACGGTCACATCCACAGTGATGGTGCCGTCAGCGGCCACATTCAGCTCGCCCATGCTCTGGGTGAAGCTGGTATAGCTCAGGCCATAGCCAAAGGGGAACTGGACGGTGGTATCATAGTCGATGAGGCCCTCCACAGCGGCGGTCTCGTAGAAGCGATAGCCCACATAGATGCTCTCCACATAGTCCACGAAGGAGACCACGCCGTCAGCTCGCTCCCACCATTCCTTGGCGGCGGTAGTCACGTCCTCCACATTGGTGTATGCGAAGTGGCCGATGTTGTTGAAGTAAGGGGCGGCGGTCAGGTCATAGACCCAGGTATCGGTGGTCTTGCCGGAGGGGTTAACGGTTCCCTTGAGGATGCTGCCCAGGGCGTTGAAGCCGGTAGCGCCCACGCCGGGACAGACGACCAGGCTCTTGATCTGCTCATAGTCGTTGATCCAGCCCATCTCCAGAGGATTGGCACCGTTGTAGACGATCACAACCTTGTCAAAGTTGGAGGTGACCAGGTCGACCAGATCCTTTTCCGTCTGGCTCAGTTCCAGATAGGTGGAGCCGGGAGCGAAGTCATCGTAGTCGCCGTTGTTTTTATACAGCGCGTTAGTGTACTTGGTGCCCTGATTGTAGGAGCCGTTGGCGATGACGTCCCGTTCGGCGTCATAGGTACCGTCCAGAACTGCGCCCATATCCTGAGGCAGGTCAGCGCCCTCGCCGCCGCAGCGGCCGATGACAATCACGGCGGTGTCGGAGAAGGCCTTGGCGTTGTCCAGCATCTCCTGGGTATAGCTGTCGGCGGTGGGCTCAGGGAGCGTCCAGTCCTGACCGTTGTTAATGGTGATGGCAGGACGATCCGCCCGGTAGGCCACATAGAAGTCGGACAGCTCGGAGTTCAGCTCAAAGCCCGCGTTTTCCAGGCCGGTCAGCAGATCCACCGCGGTGGAGACGTCCACTGAGCCGGAGCCGGTGCCGCCATAGACCGGGTTGGTGGAGGCCCAGCCAAAGACGTTCAGCTTTGCGGTATCGCTCAGCGGCAGGCCGTTCTCCTCGTTTTTCAGCAGGATAATGCCCTCCTCGGAGACCTGCTCCACAATCTCCCTGGATTGGGCGGCTGTCTCCTCACTGATAGCGCCGGTGTCGCCCAACACCACTTCCAGAGTGTTTCGCAGGGTGCCCAGGCACATTGCGTTGACCACGATGCCGGCAAACAGCACCAGTGCGATGGCCGACTGCAGCCGGATAAAGCCCTTCTTGGGGGCGGGCTGCTTTTTTGCCGTCACCATGACGACGATCCACAGGATCAGTCCCAGAATCAGGACGATCAGCGGCACTTTGATCATGTCCAGGACGCTGAATACGTCCTCCCACGCGACTTGAATACCAGTCATTTCTTCCTCCTTGATGTTTCATTGGGGTGGTACGTTTTTGAACCGGTTCTGACTGAGCCACACTATAGCACAAAAGGGCGTCCGCATTTAAAAAATGTATAATTGGTCAAATTTCAGGTAAAAGTGGTCTTCTGATTTGGAACAGGCAACAAAAAAGCAGCCTGGATCTACACATTTCCAGGCTGCCATGTATGTGGCTTTCTGTTTTACTGTCTGGGAAAGATGATGTCGAGAAAAAACATTCCGTTCTGCGCCCGCATCACCAGCTCGCCGTGGTATTTTTCCACAATGTACCGGATACTCTTTACGCCAAAGCCATGGAAGTCCTTGTCCTTTTTGTCTGTCACCGGAAGTCCATCCTGAAACTTGGGTCGGCGGCTGCACTGATTTTCCAGATGGATCATCACCATCTGGCCCCGCTGCCGGATCTGGAGACTGATAATGCGCAGCTCCTCCGGCTCCCGGATGACACACTCCAGGGCGTTGTCCAAGGCGTTTCCCATGAGGGCATAGATGTCTGGAGGGCGCATAAAGGAGATGGCGGCCCCCTCCACCATGCAGCTGAGGGCCACATGATGCTGGTTTGACAGCAGGCTTTTCTCCTGAAGCACATAGTCCAGGGCCTCACAGCCGGTATGATAGGTGGCATCGTAGAGATCCACTGCCTGCTGCACTTCGGACACATATTCCGAGCGGGCAGCGGCGTCGTTTATGCTGGCCAGGGCCCTGATCTGATTTTTCAGATCGTGGCATTTCATATTGATGATGTCAATGGCCTCTCGAGAGCTCTTCTGATGGGCGTCCGCCATTTGCAGTGTCTGCTCCATCAGCTCCTGCTCCCGCTTCAGACGGTTTTCCCGGAGAATGTAGTATTCCATGATCAGAACCAGCAGACAACACGCTATGCCATAGGTGGGGCAGATGATATTACTGACGACGGTCATCTGTTCCGCCACCTGGTCGGAGGAATAAAAGACGCTGAGCATAATGGCAATCAGCAGCGTGGCCAGTGCCAGCAGTGCGATGCGGGCGTCATGAGGCTGAAAGGCCTCCTTGTCCCGGTTCTTTCGGATCAGCAGCAGGTAAATCAGTCCGGTCAGAATCACATAGATGAGAAAGCGGAAGATCAGATTTTCCGCAACTACTCCGATCACATCATCGTACCAGCCGGTCAGATACTGGATAATCTTCGCAGCAGAAAAGGCGATGTGCTCTACGGCATATCCGCCTGTGCCCACAAATATGACTTCAATGGGAATCAGATCGAAGCAGAATGAAATGGCCAGCATGGTCAGGACAAACAGCCCCAACCAGAAACTCATGTAAACCATGAGAATTTCCCCCGGAATGGCGTGCAGCAGGCTGTACCAGCCGCTGGCAGCGGCCAGATAGGCGGTTAACCCGAGTGCCAGACGGGGGCCGAAGGGAGATTTTCGGGGACGGCCGATCAGAAATACCGACTCCGCAATGATCAGCTGCATAGAAAACCGGAGACAGGAGATGTAATGTATCGATTCCATCAGAAGCCGCCTCCCACAAAATCGATATAGTCCTGGATAAACCGCTTCTTCATGCGGCGGGAGAGAGGCAGTTCTTCTGTATTGACCAGAACGCTCTCTTTCCCTACCCGGTCTACATAGCTTAGATTGACCAGACAGCCAGAGGTACACTCGGAGAAGGGCAGCCGCTCCAGCTTTTCCCGGGCACCCTGTATACTGCCCAGCTCCCGGAAGGAACCCCGCCTTGTGTGATAGACCAGATAGTTCTTGTCCTTTTCAATATACAAGATCTCCGACGCCCCAATCCGGCAAAGCCCATCTTTGCTGCTGAGCAGGAGAAAACGCTGATCCCGCTTTTTTGCAAAGCGAATCGCCTTCTGCAGCTTTTGAGCAAAGTTGTGGTATCCCACGGGCTTAACCATAAAGTCCACCGCATCCACTTCATAGCCCCGGATGGCATACTGAGCCATGTTGGTGATAAAGAGAATACCGACGCTTTCGTCCTTGCTGCGAATTTCGTGGGCGACCTCCAGACCATCGCTGCCGGGCATCTCAATGTCCAGAAAGATCACATCGTAGCCGCCCCGATACTCCTCCAGAAAATCCAGACTGGCGAGGAAGGTATCCGTCTGAAATGTCAGCCCATGCTCCCGCTGGTATTGTTCCAGATAGTCCACCAGCCGCTGAGCGTCTGACGGGTTGTCGTCCAGAACTGCAACTCTCATGGCGTGCCGTCTCCTTTCCACGAACTTCTGCAATGATTGTTTTCATTATAGCACAGCAGCGCACGGTTGTCCCGGCCAATTGGTGCATATCGAAAAAACAAATGGATCTGTTTCTGATGCAAATGGAAAACCTTCCTTGCAGTGATCCGGTGCGACGCACTGCAAGGAAGGTTTTAGCGCAGCTGCGACCTATAGCCGATTCTTCAGGCAATGGACATACCAATCTGACCTGCGCCAGTCTGCAATATCACATATTTTATTTATGACCCCTCTTTTTCTTTGCCGCCTCATTGACACATCGCAGGGCGTTCAGACTGCGGGGATAGCCGATGTAGGGCAGGCACTGAGAGATGATCTTGATGAGGAACGCCTTGTCGTTGCCAATTCTCATATTGGCTGCCGCATGGCTAGTGAGCTGAGGCTCGCATCCGCCCTGGGCTGCCAAAAAGCAGAAGGTGATCATTTCCCGCTGCCGATAGTCAAGTCCGTTCCGGGTGTAATAATCACCAAAACAGTTATCCGCCAGCCAGAGGTTGATATGGCGGCTCTCTTCGGGGCCGGACCTCCAGAAGTCCCGCATGTGTACTCCAAAGATGTCCACCTGAGCCTGGGTTCCAGCTTCCCGGCGGTTTTCCATGGTCGCGGTGGCCTGGCCTTCCAGTGGGAGGGAAATGCCTCGCGCAGTCAGTACCTCATTGACTGCCTCCAGGAAGGGAGATACCCGGGCGATGCCAAGATAGGCCACGGCTTGATAGACAATTTCCTTGATTTCCACCGGGGTTACGCCAAAGTTCAGCGCAGCGCCCATCTGACGGTGAAACTCATCTACACCCTGGCAGCCCAACAGCGCAGCCAGGATCGCCATGAACCGGGTGCGGTGATCCAGATCATCCTGGTTTACTACCTCGTCATAGGCGAAGTTATGGAACCGCTCTGTGAATTCCGGGTCAGTATCCATCATGCCGGAGCGACCGTCCGGGAACATCTTCTCATAATACGCTTTTGCAGCTTCTGTGATTGCCATATGGTCCTCCTTACACGCTCATGCGGGGGCTTCCGGATAAAACAATCCATTGTCTTCTTCCGCCTGGTAAAAGTTATACACCGGGATTCAGGCTTTTGAGCCAGGCATTTACCCGGCCTTTTGACTGCGCAGCTTCGCTGCCCCGAACGGCGAGGCCATGCTCGATCGTCGCTCCGGCACAGAGGTTCCGCAAATCCTTTTCACTCCGGCCCATGCCGCTGCCCTCGTTGGTGCAGAAGGGCAGAATCCGCTTTCCGGAGAGATTGTATCGCTCCAGAAATGTAAACAGAGCCATGGGCATAGTGCCCCACCAGTTGGGATAGCCCACAAAGATGGTGTCGTAGCCGTCCAGATCATCCGGATATTCTTTCAGCGCCGGGCGGGCATTGTCCCGCAGCTCCTGCTGTGCTTCCTGTGTGCAGGTGGCATAGTCGGCAGAATAGGGCGTTTCGGTTTCGATCTCAAACAGGTCGCCGCCTACTGCCTCCTGAATCAGTTCGGCCACAATTTCGGTATTGCCCTTTTCCAGGCTCCGGATCTCACCGTTCCAATAATTCTCCCCCTTGCGGGAATAGTAGACGATCAGAATATGTTCCATCAGATTTTCCTCCTTTTTTGATGCGCAGGGCCCATTTTTGGATGTCTGCATCCGGGGTGAGCTGCTGGTCCTCATTGAAACGAACATTTAACCCCTGCCGGACGTCCGCGCCCCGGCAGGCTTTTTTGAAATCCTGGAAGGTGTGACCCAGCCAACCGCCGTTGGTGGCAAAGGGATAGACCGTCTTTCCGGACAGATCGGCACTGTGCAGAAAGCTCTTCATGGCCGGGGCAAAGGTATACCACCATACCGGAGTGCCCAGAACAACCGTGTCGTATTGGGTGAGGTCGATGTTCAGCGGCTGGAGTTCCGGGAGAAAGCCGCTGTTTACCTCCCGCTGCCCCTGGTCCACCACGTCGTCGTAACTGCCGGTGTAGGGCTTAACGGTCTGGATCGCAGCCAGATCAGCGCCGAGAGCCTTTCCAATCTGCTCCGCCACCCGGCGGGTATTTCCGCCGTAGGAATAATAGATCACGATGGATTTCATCTTCAGTCCCTCATTTCAGCTTACCGTAGTCCTCGCCGGTCACCGGCTCGCACCACTCGTTTTTTGTTTCCTCGCCGGGCACCTCGACAGCAAGATGGGAGAACCAGCTGTCCGGGGCGGCTCCGTGCCAGTGCTTGACCTCGGGTGGGATGTTTACCACATCGCCGGGATGCAGCTCCCGGGCGGGCTTGCCCCACTCCTGATAATAGCCCCGGCCAGCAGTACACAGCAGGATCTGCCCTCCGCCGGACTTGGCGTGATGGATGTGCCAGTTGTTGCGGCAGCCTGGCTCAAAGGTCACATTGCCGATGACTACCTGTTCCAGAGAGAGCATGTTCAGGTAGCTCTGCCCCACAAAATACTGGGCAAAGGCGGTATTCTCACCGCCCCGGGGGAAAATATCTTTGAATTCCTTTATGTTCAGTCCTCCTTATTTCTGACCGGATACATCTGGAGACAGAAGCAATGTTTGACGGAGGATCAAGCTCTTCCAAAATCAAACAATCGGATTCTCTCCAAACATATACTGCAAAACGATAAATAAGCGTACCGGAAAAATCATTCCGATACGCTTATTATAGTTTTATGATGTAGCTATGTCGAATGCCTGTTTTCTATTTACTTTCCATGCCTAAAAAGCATTTTGTGTATTCCAGGAACCGGCTGGCGGCGGTGGGGAAAGGCTGCCCGCGTTTCCAGGCGAGAACTGAAGTGGCTGTCAGTTCCGGATACAGCGGAACCATGCAAACCTCAGACCGCTCCAGAAAAGGGAGCGCTCCTTCGACGGTGAGGGCGTAGCCCAGACCGGAGCGAACCATGAGCGCCGCGTTGGTGCTGAGATTGCTGACGCCGATGACCCGCAGTTTCCCGTAACAGCTCCCGAACCAGCTGGCCACCTCGTCGTGTACCTTTTGCCTGCTGGGCATAATGACCGGGATATCTGCCAGGTCTTTCGCCGTCACATACTCCCGCCGGGCCAGTGGAACGCCGGACGGCATCACGGCAGCCCACCGCTCCTTGATCGGCATCCGAATGTACTCATACCGCTCCATATCCACCGGTTCCAGAAGCAAGCCCACATCCGTCAGACCGTGATCCATACGGTGCTTGATCTGATCTGCGGTGGCTGTGTAAACGTCAAAATAAACGCGGGGATATTGTTGGGAAAAACTCGCTGTCACCTCCAACAGCAGCTTCACCGACGCCAATTCTCCGCAGCCGATGGATACCGTTCCCTCCACCTGCTCTTCCTGGGTGGATATCTCCGCCTCTGTTTTTTCAATCAGCTCCAGAATCTCTTCTGCCCGGCGCCGGAGTAAAAGGCCCTCGTCCGTCAGGGAAAGGGGGCGGCTGTCCCTGACAAACAGTTTTGTTCCCAGGGCGTCCTCCAGCAGCGCCATTTGTCGGCTCAGCGTTGGCTGGGTGATGTGCAGTGTTTTGGCAGCGTTGGTAATATTCTGTTCCCGGGCTACGGTGAGAAAGTAATGCAGCAGTCTTGTCTCGATCATCCTTCACAGCGCCTCCTTTCCGGATTCCGATTACAGCTTGCTGGAATCATCCTAACCCAGCTTCTGCGGCATGTCAACTGCATTTGCCTGCACAGACTGGCAGGATATGCTGAGCAGGAATAAAGAGAGGGCGTCTATGCAAGGGGATTGCCCTCGCATCAATCAGGCCCCTCCGGAATCACCGGGTCGGTCGCCTTTGCATCCGGGCGGACGTATGCATTTGCGGGCCGATATTGACTGGGACTCGTATCAAAGATAAAATGGAGTATATAGGTAAAGCCAACACAGAGGAGGGGGGAGCTGTCATGCGGATTGCAATCGCAGAGGATGACGTAGGCTGCAGCCATCAGCTCCAGGAGAATCTGCGCCGCTTTGGGCGGGAAAATCAGGTTGAAATCCGGCTGACGGTTTTTTCAGACGGTGCGGAGTTGGTAGGCCGCTATTCGCCCGACTGGGATCTGCTCCTGCTGGATGTGGATATGCCCAATCTGGACGGCATTTCCGCCGCCCGCTGTATCCGGGAGCGGGACCCGGAGGTGCTCATCATGTTTATCACCAATCTGGCCCAGTATGCCATCTGCGGCTATGAGGTGGACGCCCTGGACTATGTGCTCAAGCCGGTGAGCTATTACGCCCTGGCCATGAAGCTGAAAAAGGCAATGCGCCAGTACCGGCGAGCGGACAGCAAGTTCCTGATGCTCAGTCAGAACGGCGACGCCGTCCGGGTATCCCTCTCCCGGCTGTACTACATCGAGGTATTCAACCACCGGCTCTGCTATCACACGGCGGACGGGGATCTGGTGGTAACCGGCGCACGATCTCTCTCGGGCGCAGAGCAGGAGCTTGCCCCGGAGGGCTTTGCCCGCTGCCACAACTGTTATCTGGTGAATCTCCGCTATGTGGAGAGCATCCAGGGCGGGACAGTCCGGGTGGCGGGGAAGGAACTGGCTGTCAGCCGGAACCGGCGGAAGGCGTTTTTAGAGGCGCTTCTGGCCTATACAAAGGGAGGGAGCATGGAATGAAAGATTTATTTGCGCTGCTCGTCCGGCCTGATTTTATGCAGGGGATGCTGCTGGCCTGCTGCCTGTTCCTGATTCCGCTCAAGCGCCGTCAGAACTGGCAGCGCCGGCTGGCTGCTGTGCTCACGCTCTCACTTCTGACAGGGGCGGGATTGAGCATGCTGGTACAGCAGGTGGGCTTTACGGTGCTCACCACCATGCTCTACTACCTTTCCCCCCTTGCCGCCGGCTGGCTGCTGATCTATCTGTGCGCGGATCTCCCGGTCACCGACGCCCTGTATGGCGTCAGCTGCGCCTATGCGGCCCAGCACATGGCGTTTTGCACCATCGTCGTCTTTGGCGGCGAGCACGTCTATCCGATGCCCCTGCGCCGCACGCTGGCGGAGTGGGCTGTCCATCTGGTCGTGCTGGGCCTGTGCTACCTGCTCTTTGCCCGGCGGCTTCCCATCCAGGGACGCTACCAGGTCAGCCCCTCCAAAGCGGTGGTCACCGCCGGCATCGTGCTGTTTATCGCTATGGTTCTCAACCGGATTGTCCGGGAGGTCTGGCAGACGGCAGATCCCACCGTCTACTCCATCTGCATGGCCTATGACTTTTTCAGCTGCCTCTTTGTCCTCTGGCTCCAGGCGGAGCAGCGGCGGGAGGTGAGCCTGCTTGCCGCGGTGGAAACAGAGCGCCGCCTTCGGCTCCAGACCCAGGAGCAGTATGAGCTCTCCCGGGAAAACATTGACCTGATCAATCGGAAGTGCCATGATCTCAAGCACCAGATCGCCGCGCTGCGCTTTGTGGACGGCCGGGAGGAGCGGGAGGCCAGCCTCCGGGAGATCGAGAATTCTGTCATGATCTACGACTCCGTAGCCAAGACGGGAAACGAGGTGCTGGACACGGTGCTCACGGAGAAGAGCCTGCTGTGCGAGCGCAACGGCATCTCCTGGACCTGTATGGCAGACGGGCATCTGCTGGACTTTATCAGCCCGGTGGATCTGTACACCCTGTTCGGCAACGCCCTGGACAACGCCATCGAGGGCAGCTTGGAGGTTCCCGACCGGGAGCAGCGAAACGTGGCGGTCACTGTTCAAAGCCGGCACGGCGCCGCCTTTATCCAGGTGGAGAACTACTTCGCCCATCCCATCCAGCTGGAGCACGGGATGCCCCGCACCACCAAGCCGGACGCGGAAAATCACGGCTTCGGCGTGAGCAGCATCCGCTCTGTCGCCCAGCGCTACGGAGGCACGATGGATATTTCCGCCGAGGACGGGATCTTCCTGCTTAGTGTCCTGATCCCCATTCCCGCCAACAATTGATTGTAAGCCCCGTCAGAACGGCAGCTTTCTGCCGCTGGCGGGGCCTGCTTTTCTCCCTTTTGTCAGATGCGAACTGAAAACAACAGGATACGAACTTTGACCCAAAAGGGATTCCGGGCCGAATATAATAGATTCAGCAGCATACAGCGGATGCCTGTATGCAAAAACAGATGAGGAGGAAGAACATGAACGAAAAGCAAGTGAAAAAGCCCGGCAAAGTCAGTCTGGTGCTGATCTGCCTGCTGCTGGTGGTGGCGCTGATTGCCAACATCGCCTGCTATGCCCTGCGGGGCACCCTGGATCAGTATCTGGGCAGCAAGCCCAGGCTCAGCGACGATCTGGCCCAGACAGGCGATGACCTGGCCCTCCAGGTGCAGGAGGAGGGCACTGTCCTGCTGCGCAACGAGGACGGCGCTCTGCCCCTGAGCAAGGAGACCAAGCAGGTAAACGTCTTCGGCTGGTCTGCTACCCAGTGGATTCAGGGCGGCTCCGGCTCCGGCCAGTGCGCCACCCTGGAGACCGATCTGCTGGCGGCGCTGAAGGAGGCCGGAATCAGCTACAACGAGGAGCTGATCCAGATGTACACCGACTTCCAGAGCACCCGGCCCTATTTCGCAGACGGCACCCTGCACACCTATCCCGCTGAGTTCTGCCGGCTATATGAGCCCTCGGTCAACGACACAGACTACTATTCAGAAGCGCTGCTGGCCAATGCCGAAGCCTATTCCGACACCGCCATCGTGGTCATCGGCCGGGTGGGCGGCGAGAGCAACGACGCCCCCAAGACCCAGTACAAGCAGGTGGTCAAAAACGGCGAAATCATTGCCGACGACACCCGCACCTATCTGGATCTCTCCACCGAGGAAGAGGAGCTGCTGACCTATGTGGGTGTACACTTTGAAACGGTGATCGTCCTGGTCAACAACACCAATATGATGAGCCTGGCTCCGCTGGAGTCCATCCCCGGCATTGACGCCTGTCTGCTGCTGGGAGGCACCGGTGAGAACGGCGCCAAAGCCATTCCTTCCATCCTCTATGGCGATGTCAATCCCTCCGGCCGTCTCACCGACACCTATGCCTATGATCTGAAGACTTCCTCCACCTATGCCAACAGCGGCGACGAGGGGCTTGGCTATTACACCAACGCCGACGGCCTCTATCCCGCCGACGGCGTGACCACCAACGGCAACCTGAGCGACAACGCCCTCTATCCCGGCGTGGCCTACGTGGACTATGCAGAAAACATCTATGTGGGATACAAGTGGTATGAGACCGCCTACATTGAGGGCTATTGGGACAACGTCTCCAATGAGTTCGGCACCGGCTATGAGGGTGTCGTCCAGTATCCCTTTGGTTACGGTCTGAGCTACACCAGCTTTGACTGGGAGATCGTGGACGCCACCCAGGGCGAGCTGGACAGAAATGACCAGGTCTCTGTCACCGTCAAGGTCACCAACACCGGCGATGTGGCGGGCAAGGACGTCGTCCAATTCTATTTCAATCCTCCCTACTATACCGGCGAGATTGAGAAGTCTGCCGTCGTTCTGGGTGATTTTGCCAAGACCAGGCTGCTCCAGCCCGGCGAGAGCGAGGAGGTCACCCTGACGCTGGATGTGTACGACATGGCCTCCTATGACTGCTACGATGCCAACCAGAACGGCTTTGTGGGCTATGAGCTGGATCGGGGCGACTATCAGTTTATGGTCAGCCGCAATGCCCACGACGTGGTGGACAGCTTTACCTGCACTATCTCCGACAACATCCAATACCCTGAAGATCCCGTCACTGGTGCGGAGGTGAAGAACCTGTTTGTGGGTGAGAGCGTCACCGACGGCGTCTCGCTGGACGGCAGCGATTCTGAGGCCAACATCACTTTCATGACCCGGGCCGACTTTGCCGGAACCTTCCCTGCGGAAAAGGCCGCTGACCGGGCTATGGCGGATAACATCCGTGCATTGAATCTCTACACCACTGCGATGGCGGAGGCCTGGGCAGCGGAAGAGGCACAGCCCATCGCCACCGGCGCGCAGAACGGCCTCTCTGTTACCAACGCGGATGGCTCTATCAGCGAATTGGGCCTGGCGCTGGGTGCAGACTATAATGATCCCCAGTGGGACGCCCTGCTGGATCAGCTTACCATTCAGGAAATGACCGACCTGGCGGTTCACGGCTATGTCCATACCGCCGCTCTGCCCTCCATCGGTAAGACGCAGACCCTGGACCTGGACGGCCCCAGCCAGGTGGCTAGCTTTGCCGGCTGGCTGGGCGCTTACGGTGCGGGATTTTCCAATCCGGTGGTCATCGCTCAGACCTACAATAAAGACATCGGCTATCAGTTCGGACTGGTCTGCGGCGCCCAGGCGAAGCAGCTGGGCATCAGCGGCTGGTATGCCCCCGGCGTGAACATTCACCGCAGCGCCTTCGGCGGCCGGAACTACGAGTATTACTCGGAGGACGCCTATGTGTCCGGCGTGTTCGGAATGCTGGCCTCTGCCGGTTCTCTGGACGCAGGCACCTTTGTCTATGCCAAGCACTTTATCGTCTATGATCAGGAGGCCGCCCGGGATGGCTGCTACACCTGGATGACCGAGCAGACCCTCCGGGAGAACTATCTGGCCCCCTTCAAGATGATGATTCAGGAGGGTGGACTGACCGGCATCATGTCCGCCTATAACCGGGTCGGCGCAGTCTGGGCCGGCGGCAGCGAGGCGCTGCTCACAGAGCTGCTCCGGGAGGAGTGGGGCTTCCAGGGAGCCGTCATCACTGACTATGCCGATCACCATGTGTTCATGAACGGCGACCAATCCCTCCGGGCCGGCGGCGATATGTGGATGGACGGCTGGCTCAGCGACGGAACACTGGCGCAGGAGACCGAGTCGAACCGGTTCCAGCAGGCCCTCCGCCGGGCGGCCAAGGACGTCGCCTATATGTGCCTCAACGCCGCATACCGGAATCGGCAGTATGCGGAAAACGGCGGAGATCCCACTTGCGTGGTGGAGCCCAACCAGAGCATCAACCTCTGGCTGACCACACTGATTGCAGTTGATGTGGTCGTGGTCCTGATTGCAGCCAGCTACTTTGTCCTTCGGACCAGAAAACTGAAGCGCTATCAGGCGCAGAACCAGGCTTAATCTGTTCTTCCTCCCTCCAAGGCTTTCCTAAGCAGAACAGATAGCTTCGGCAGGTGTAAAGCCGCACTGCCGAAATAAAAACGGGGCCGGCCCTCTGACGAGGTGTCCGGTCCCGTTTTATGCCCTTATAAAAAAGTAAGCTGGCACCATGAAAAATCCGAAAGTTCCCATACAAACGATGACCGCGCAGAGCGCCTGGATGAAATCCAACGCTCTCTGCAGAACATTCTGCGCGCTGCTTCGGAGCCCGGAACGTGCTTCAATTCCTCCCGAATCACGTCCTGGACAGCGTCCAGCAGCTGTTCTAGTTCCCAATGCCTGCAGATCATCCGGCAGAGCGTGGCTATCCGCCGTCTGGGAGGTGTCCGGGACAGAATTTTCCACGCCTTCGCTGCGCAGGGGCACTCAGGCGAAAGACGGCGCTGAATCTCTGCGGCGTCCGGATTGTTCCGAGTGCGGCGGCGGGCAGAGATTCCTTTGCTATATGCCTCCGTTTGAGATGGGGTCTAAAGCCCAGATTGCAATGGTATTTTCCAGTCTTATGTATTTCGGCTAACTGGCGGAACAACTCCATCCAGTGAAGTGAAGCGATGGCGTCTATATAGAGATGTCCGATGGCCGGATTGATTCGCTCCGTCAGTTCCCGATAACGGGCTACTGTCCGAGGATGCAGCGGAATCTCAGCATAGTCCGTAAACCACTGCTGAACGGAGTCGGCACATTTGACGTTGCTAGCTGCTTCTTGCCCGCCTCGCACCTGCACTTCAAAGAATATCGCCGTTCTGAGGGTCATGCCTGCTGAAGTCAGCACCCGCATGGAGATGAATGGAAGCTAATTGACACGCTTTAAATAAATCAACTGCGCCTCAAAATCAGCCTTAGCCCCTGCTACAGGCAGCCCTGCCCGCAGCAGCACCTCTCCTGGCCAGCACCGTCCGGACTCCTGATCCTCATAGACGGCGCCTGGTTCCAGCCCCTGAAGCCGGAGAGGGATGCAACGCTGATTGGGGGCGTTGAGTGCCCGGACCAGAGTGACCAGCGCCTCACTCTTGTCCTTGCTCACCACCATCTGGGCGTCCAACTGACAGCTGCCGGAGAGGGAGGAAAGGCGGTAGTAGTCCCCGGACTGAATCAGCGCCCGATGCCGGTGATAGCGCTGGATTTGGTCGGGAATTTGCCGCTGCTCCTCCGGGGAGATGCGGGTCACATCCAGCTCATAGCCGAAGGTGCCGGCCAGCGCCACGGTGCCCCGGGTGTCAAAGGGGGTGACCCGGCCCACCACATGGTTGGGGCAGTCGGAGACGTGGGCGCCCATGCAGGAGAGGGGATAGAGCAGGGCGGTGCCCTCCTGAATCCGGAGCCGCTCAATGGCATCGGTGTCGTCCGAGCACCAGATCTGGGGGCTGTAGTACAGCATGCCCGGGTCGAACCGGGCGCCGCCGCCGCAGCAGTTTTCCAGCAGCAGATCGGGGAACCGGTCTATCAGCCGCTGCTGCAGCCGGTAGAGAGCCAGCACATAGCGGTGGCTCAGTTCTCCCTGCCGGTCTGCCGGGAGGCCAGCGCTGCCCAGACTGGTGAGAGGACGGTTCATATCCCACTTCAGATAGGCGATGTTGGCGCTGCTCAGGGTGGCCTCAATCCGGCTCCAGACGTATTCCTCCACCTCCGGGCGGCTCAGATCCAGCACCAGCTGGTCCCGGCAGAGCAGGGCGGGGTGGTTGGCGGTCTGAATCGCCCAGTCCGGATGGGCCCGGTACAGCTCGGAATCCGGGGAGATCATCTCCGGCTCCATCCAGAGGCCGAACTGCATGCCCAGGGCGTTGATCCGCTCCGCCAGCCCCTTGAGGCCGTGGGGAAGCTTTTCCGGATCCACCTGCCAGTCTCCCAGACCGCCGCTGTCGGTGTGCCGGTTGCAGAACCAGCCGTCGTCCAGGACG
The DNA here is from genome assembly GCA_051866815.1 of Candidatus Onthomonas sp. Lineage (GTDB taxonomy): Bacteria > Bacillota > Clostridia > Oscillospirales > Oscillospiraceae > Onthomonas. Next base: position 51,575 of record JBJDXS010000006.1, read on the forward strand.
AACAGCTCAATGCCAAGCTCCGAGGCCCGCCGGGCGATGCCCAGCAGCTTCTCCTCGTCAAAGTCGAAATAGGTGGCCTCCCAGTTATTGATCAGCACCGGTCGGGGGGCATGGAGGTATTTGCTGCGGATGAGGTGGTCCCGGTACAGGTCGTGGAGGGTGCGGGTCATCCGGCCCAGACCGGCGGCGGAATAGGTCAGCACCGCCTCCGGGGCCTGGAAGGCCTCCCCCGGCGCCAGCTTCCAGCAGAGGGTGTCCGGGCAGATGCCCAGCACCGCCCGAAGCCGGTCAAACTGATCCCGCTGCACCTGGGCGGTAAAGCCGCCGGAGTAGACCAGATGCATGGCGAATACCTCGCCCCGCTCCTGGGTGACGTCCCGGCTGGTGAGGGCGAGGAAGGGCTGATCCTGGTGGCTGGGAATGCCCCGACAGGAGGCCGTCCCCTGAATGCCAACGCCGATCTCCGCGGTCTGGATCTGCCGCTCCCTGGCCCAGGAGCCGTGGAGGGTCATCAGCTGCCGGCCCTCATAGGGCAGGCTGAGGCAGGCGGAGAGAGCCCGCTCCAGCCAAACCGGTTCCGGGCCGTTGTTGACGATCCGGACGCTTTTGGTGATCACGTCCAATTGGGTGAAGGCGGTGTAAAACAGCTCGATCTCCAGCCCGATGGCGGAATCCTCCAGCACAATTTTCAGCGTATTGCAGTCCTCCGAATCGCCGAAGGTGGCGGGCAGCCCCTCCGGCAAAGGCTTTCCCGGCAGAAGTTCCCAGCGGGAAAAGACGGGCATGCAGTCAATCTGATTGCGCACGGTGCGCACGCTGAGACAGGGGATGCGGAAATCTCCCCCGTTTTCCACCGGATATTCGGTGGGGAAGCAGTCGTAGAAGGAGACCTCCTCCCGTGGGTGGCGCTGGGGGGTAAAGGGGGGCTGGTCCGCGCCCAGCAGCCAGGCCAGGTCGGTGCTCTCCAGCCGGGGGCCGTAGTAGACCTGTCCCAGCCACTTCCCATCGGCCAGAGCCATGGCATAGCTGGTGTTAGGGGTGTCCAGCTTAAAGACGCCCCGGGCGTCATCAAAACAGATATTCATGGTCAACACTCCTGCAAATAAAATGCGGGTCATTCTGCCTTTAGGATAGCACAGATTTCCGTGGAAGGCCAGATGGGTTAACGCTCCGCCCGACGGGCCAGATAGGCGCGGATCTGCTTGGCGTTCATGGCGGAGATGGGCTGAGGCAGCCGGTCAATGGGATAGAAGCCCATCTGCTTTGCCTCCCCGTCCAGAGCGGAGAGGCTGCCGGTAAAGTTCCGGCTCACATAGACAATGTCGATGCCGCAGACCTCGTTGCCGTTGGGGTAGACGTGGTTCAGCTCCGGGCCGGAGAAGACGCCCAGCAGCTCCATCTCGCCCACCTGAAGACCGCACTCCTCCAGCACCTCCCGGTGGGCGGCCTCCTCCACTGTCTCATCAATCTCAATCCGGCCGCCGGGATAGCTCCAGGTGCCGTCGTCCTGCCGCTGCTGCATGAGGATTCTGCCCTGGGCGTCCTCCAGAATGATGCTGGCTCCGGTCTGGACTACCACCGGGGTGCCGTTGGGGGAATAGCGCTTTGCCATAGTCTCCGCCTCCCCTCAGTTCAGATAGGCGGCGGTCAGGGCCTCCAGCAGAGCCTGATTTTCCGCCTTGGCCTGCTCCAGGGTGTCCGCCCGGGAGGAGAGGTAGACCTTGATCTTGGGCTCGGTGCCGGAGGGGCGCACCAGCACCTTGCTGCCCTCCAGCTGGAATTCCAGCACATTGCTCCGGGGCAGCTCCAGCGCCACGCCTTTACCGGTCAGGTAGTCCACCACTCTGGCAACCGGCTTTCCGGCCAGCGTCTGGGGCGGCGTGGTGCGCAGGGCGTCCATAATCCGGCCCATCTTGGCCATGCCGTCGGCACCCTCAAAGGTGAAGCTGGCCAGACTGTTCTGATAGCAGCCAAACTCGGCGTAGAGCGCCCGCATGGCGTCAGCCAGCGTCATCCCTTTGGCCCGGTACCAGGCGGTCATCTCGCAGGCCAGCATACTGGCGTTCACCGCGTCCTTATCCCGGACGTGGCCGCCGGAGAGGTAGCCATAGCTCTCCTCAAAGCCCATAATGTACCGATCCATCTCGCCGTCCGCCTCCAGCAGGCCGATCTGCTCCCCGATGAACTTGAAGCCGGTGAGCACCCGGCGCAGTTCCACGCCGTATTTGGCCGCCACGGCATCCGCCATGTCGGTGGAGACAATGGTGGTCACCGCCACCGGCCGCTCCGGCATGGTGCCGTTTTCCAGCCGCTTCCGGCAGATGTAGTCCAGCAGCAGAACGCCCATCTCGTTGCCGGTGAGCAGGGTATAGCCCTCGCCGTCGGGCACCGCCACGCCCATCCGGTCGCAGTCCGGGTCAGTGCCCAGCAGCAGATCCGGGCGGAGCTGCTCACACAGGGCCAGACCCCGCTCCATGGCCTCCCGAATTTCAGGGTTGGGATAGGGGCAGGTGGGGAAATTGCCGTCCGGATGCTCCTGCTCCGGGACAACGGTGATGTCCCGGATGCCGATGCGGCCCAGAATTTTGGTCACGCACTCCAGGCCGGAGCCGTTCAGGGGGGTGTAGACCACCTTCAGATCCAGCTTGCCGCCGCCGGCCACGCTCTGGGCCTGGACGGCGTCCAGAAAAGCCTCCAGGCAGTCCTCGCCGATCATCCGGATGCGGCCGTCTGCCAGCCCCTCCTCCAGAGAGCAGAGGGCCACGCCGTCAAAGACATCCACAGCGTTGATCTCCTTCAGCACTGCGGCGGCCACTTCCAGCGTGATCTGGCAGCCGTCGCTGCCGTAGACCTTGTAGCCGTTGTACTTGGCCGGATTATGGCTGGCGGTGACGCAGATGCCCGCTCCGCAGCCGAGATAGCGCACTGCCCAGCTCAGGGCGGGGGTGGGCTCCAGCCGGGGATAGAGCCAGGCGGTGATGCCGTTGGCGGCCAGCACCCGGGCGGCCTCCCGGGCAAAGCGGTCGCTCTTAATCCGGCTGTCGTAGCCGATGGCCACCGCCTGGGGCAGATCGGTGCTCTTCAGGTAGTTGCACAGGCCCTGAGTGGCCTTGCGGATGACGTAGATGTTCATCCGGTTGGTGCCGGCGCCGATGACGCCCCGGAGACCGCCGGTGCCGAACTCCAGCTCCCGGTAAAACCGGTCATCAATGGCGGCTGCATCCGTCTCCGGGTGCAGGGCGGAGAGCTCCCGGTGCAGGTCCGGGTCGTCAGCGGCTCTGGACAGCCAGAGCTGATACTGCTGTAAGGTGTTCATAACAGATCCTCCTTATATTAATAAAAACTTTGACGGGACAGGAATGAAAAATTAGCTAAATGCAGAGAAAACAAAGGAAACAGAAAGCGATAAGAATTGAAAAATGCGGATTTGACAGAAAAACAGGGCGATTTGGAACTGCTGAAAGCCCCTTGACGAAACAAAAGCGTCTGCCTATAATGTTTTTAAGTAAATGAAATTCGGGAGAGGCTTATGAGCAAGAAGGTTAGAATGTCAGATATCGGCCAGGCGCTGGGGGTCAGTACAGTCACCGTCTCCAAGGCGCTGGCGGGCAAGGACGGGGTCAGCGAGGCCATGCGCCAGAAGATTCTGAAGCTGGCCGCCGAGATGGGCTATCAGGGCAAGGAGAGCGGCAGGACGGAGCGGGGCGGAGAGACGGTCGGTATTTTGGTAGCCGAGCGGTTTATCGCCCAGGGCCAGTCCTTCTATCTGTCCCTGTACGAGCGGGTGCTGGCCAATCTGAGTCAGCGCAATCTGTTCGGCATCCTGGAGCCGGTGCTCTGGGGGGATGAGGAGGCCTGCGCCGTTCCCAGACTGGTGCAGAGCAACCGGGTTCAGGCGCTGATCCTCATCGGCAATATGGATACCAGCTATCTGGAGATGATCCAGCAGCTGGAGCTGCCGGTGGTGCAGCTGGACGCCTATGACGCCCGCTCCCGGCTGGACACGGTGATCTCTGACGGCTATTATGGCATGTACCGGATGACCGACTATCTGATCCAGCGGGGCCACCGGGAGATCGCCTATCTGGGCTGGATTGAGGCCACCAGCAGCATTGCCGACCGCTATTTCGGCTACTGCCGTGCCCTGCAGGAGAGCGGCATCCCTGTCCGTCAGGATTGGGTGATCCCGGATCGGGATGAACACGGAGCCTTCCGCTTCTCTCTGCCGGAGCAAATGCCCACCGCATTTGTCTGCAACTGTGACGCCGTGGCCTATACTCTGGTTCAAGTGCTGAGGGAACAGGGCTATCGGGTTCCGGAAGACATTTCGGTCGTCGCCTTTGACGACTATCTGTATTCCAATCTCTCCAGCCCCAAGATCACCACCTATGCCGTGGACATGGACGGCATGGCCCGGGCCAGCGTCAAGCAGCTGCTGGCCCGCTGGGCAGAGCCCGGCCGGGAGCGGGAGTTCCGGGTCGTCACCGGATACCTCCGGGTTAAAGACAGTGTCCGCATGATCAACAGAACGTAATATGTTTTTCCACTTACCGCAGGCCGGCTTACAGTCGGCCTGCGGTATTTTTATGTCTCCCGCCGGGCCATCCGGTACTGCCGGGGCGGCACGCCGAAGTGCTTTTTGAAGAGAGAAATAAAGTAGGCGTCGTTGGGAAATCCCACCCGAAGGCTGACCTCCTTTACCGGAAGCTGGGTGCTACGGAGCAGCTCAGACGCCCGGTTGAGGCGGACAGAGGTGAGGTAGGCCCCCGGCGTGTCGTGGTAATAGTGGGAGAAGGCCCGGCTTAGCTGATATTTGCTCTTGCCCAGCCGGGCGGCCAGAACGTCCAGAGAAAGCTCCTGGTCATAGTTTGTATCCATGAGCTGCTTCATCCGCTGGATATGGGCGGGAATCTCCTCAGGCAGGATCACGGGCTCGGTCATGCAGCGGTAGAGCTCCTCCAGAAGCTGCCCCATCTTCTGGGCGTTGCGGGGGTGATCCAGAGGGAGGGAGAGGCGGGAGAGCTGAGCCATGGCGGCGGCAAACCTGGCCTGGCCGGTGACGTCCAGTACCCGCTCTCCCCGGCGGTAAAACAGCTCTACCAGCTCCGGCTGCCGGGGATGCTCCACAATCAGCAGCTGCGCGGAGAGGTCGGAGTCCGCCTGGAGCGTCCAATTCTCCTGGCAGGGCAGCAGAATGGCTGAGGGCTCTGCCATGTCCCAGCTCTGCCCAGCGCCGGTGAGCTGCCCGCTGCCGGTGCGGACATAGAGCAGAATCATCCGCGTCTCCGGCTGGGTGGGCAGGGGCAGGGAGGTGTTTTTGCTCAGTACTGCGGAAAAGGCCGCGGTGAGCTGGGGATATGCTTCTTCTGCACGGATTTCTGACAGCAGCGCAGATACAGCCATGAAAACACCTCCTGCAACATTTCAAAGAACGCAAGAAAACAAAGAAAATGGTTCCGAAAAGAAAATTAGCCTTGAATTACCTAAATTTTAACATTATTTAACCTGCCGTGTCAACGGAGAAAGGGAAAGCGGTCCGGAAATACTGCACAAAATTGAGCTGTCTGATTTAGTTGTTTCGTAGAATCGACGGAAAATGCAAGATATCAATGTTTTTCAGAAAAAATGCAATTGATTTTTGCTTAACTAAGTTTTATAATCCGATTAAGCTGATTTTCAAAAATTTACCTAAAGGAGGAAAAGAAAATGAAAAAGTTAATCAGCATCCTTCTGGCACTGGTCATGGTTTTCTCCCTGGCCGCATGTGGAGGCGGGAAGACTGCGACTGAGGAAACCGACCAAGGTCAAAGCGTCCCGGCTATCAACGAGATCACCCTGTCCACCAAGGACACTCCGGGGGATTACGCCGATCTGTCCGCCGAAATTAAGATCCTGACCAACCGTACCGATGTTGTGGACACGGTCTATGCGGGCTATGCCCAGCAGTTTATGGAGCTGTATCCGAACATCAAGGTGACCTACGAGGCGGTTACCGACTATGAGGAGTCTCTGACGCTGCGGATCAAGACCGGCGACTGGGGCGATATCTGCTTCATTCCCACCAGTGTTGCCAAGGATCAGCTGCCCAACTTCTTTATCCCTCTGGGATCCTTTGATGATCTGGATCCGATCTATAATTTCGTAGAGGACAAGACCTATGGCGGTCAGGTCTACGGCATTGCCAACGGCGGCACCGCCGACGGCGTGCTGTACAACAAGGCGGTCTGGGCGGAGGCCGGCATTACCGAGATGCCCACTACTCCCGAGGAGTTCCTGGAAGATCTGCAGCAGATCAAGGACAACACCGACGCCATCCCGCTGTATACCAACTTCGCCGCCGGCTGGACCATGGGCGCATGGGACTCTTACATCTGGGTGGCCGCTACCGGAGACCCCGACTTCCACAGCAACATCGCCCATACTGCCAATCCCTTCTCTGACCGGGGCGATCAGACTGGACCCTACGCCGTTTACTATACGCTGTATGAGGCGGTGGCCCGCAAGCTGATCGAGGACGACCCCATGAGCACCGACTGGGAGTCCAGCAAGGGCCGTATGAACAACGGCGAGATCGCCTCGATGGTTCTGGGCAGCTGGGCAGTGAATCAGATGCGGGACGCCGGCCCCAACCGTGACGATATCGGCTATATGCCCTTCCCCATCACTGTGGACGGCCAGCGCTATGCCGGTGCCGGCGGAAACTACAGCTACGGTATCAACATTAAGTCCTCTGCCGAAAATCAGATTGCCTCACTGCTCTATGTGAAGTGGCTGGTGGAGGAGTCCCCCATGTTTGATGACGAGGGCTCCATCCCCGCCCTGAAGTCCGCACCCATGCCCGACGTGCTGGAGGCCTTTGACGGCGTCACCCTGATGAGCAACAACCCCGCCCCCGAGGGAGAGGAGACGCTGTTTGACGAGGTCAACCTGCAGAGCGAATGCGGCCTGAACAACGATGACTATCCCGATGCCTACATCGTGGAGGCAGCCCTGACCGGATCTCAGACCCTGGATGAGATCATGGACGAGTGGAATGCCAAATGGACCAGAGCACAGGAGACACTGGGTGTCGAGGTCAATCAGTAATTGTCCATCCTTTTGACTACAGACAGGCGGCCGTCCTGCGGCGGCCGCCTGCCGCCTTTCTGCGAGAGATATTTTTCAGGAGGTGTATTGTGTGAAATCCGCACCGGCAGCCACGCTTCGGGAGAAGCGTACCTTTATTGAATTTATTCACGACGGAAAGACGCAGCGTGTCATCACCATACTGCTGTTCTTGCTGATTCCAATGATTCTGCTGATTGGCTTCACCTATCTGCCCTTTGCTGAGATGGTGCGCTTCAGCTTTTACAACCGGGACTATCTGAGCGAGGGAACCTTTGTCGGTTTCCAGAATTATGTGGAGGTGTTCAGCCGCACCGAGATTTTCGGCAGTCTGCTGGTCTCCCTGTACTACATGGGCGGCGCTGTGGTGCAGCTGTTCCTGGCGCTGTTCTTCGCGTCCATGATGGTCTTTAAGGCCAAGGGCTCCGCCATCTATAAGGCCTGCATGTTCTTCCCCTATCTGATCGGCGGCATCGCCGTGGGCTTTATCTTCAAATTCTTCTATGCCCACGGCTATGTGCTGGATACGCTGCTGGGCTTCTTCGGTATTGCGCTGGAGGACTGCCCCCTCTGGCTCCAGGACACCAGAATCAACAATATTGCCCTGGTGGCCACCTCGGTCTGGCGTTATACCGGACAGAATATGGTGATGTTCCTGGGCGCCATGATGTCGGTGGACAACGACCTCTATGAGGCCGCCAGCCTGGACGGCGCCAGCCGCTGGCAGCAGTTTAAGTACATTATCCTGCCCTCCATCAAGACAATCATCGTCCTCAACCTGATCCTCTCCTTCAGTGGTTCCCTCTCTGCCTTTGAGCCGCCCTACGTTATCACCAACGGTATGATGGGCACCGGAACCTACTTTGTCATCATGAACCGGCTGGCCCATGAGAACCAGAAGGTGGGTCTGGCCTGCGCGATGGCAGTGGTGCTGCTGGCCATTATTGTGCTCTGCACGGTTGCCCAGAACCTGTTCTTTGACTATGTGTTTAAGGACACCAGAGAAGAGGCGGCAGCCAAGCGCGCGGCAAAGAAAAAGAAAAAACTGGCGGCCGCTCAGGCAAAGGGGGTTTAAGCCATGGGAAAGATGAAGGAAATGAAGCCGGGCGATATTCTCTTTAATATCGTTCAGTATGTCATGCTCATCGGAGGCTCCATCATTGCACTGCTCCCGGTCTGCGTGTGCGTATTCACTGCCTTTAAGACCAACGAGGAGTATCAGGCGACCTCCGTTCTGGATCTGCCCGCCTCCTTTGGCTATGTGACCAACTTTATCGAGGCCTTTAACAAGGCGAATATGCTTCAGGGCTTTAAAAACACCGGAATCGTGCTGATCGTGGTGCTGCTGCTCTCTGTCATGTTCAGCTCCATGACCGCCTATGTGCTCAACCGGTTCAAATTCCCCGGCAACGGCCTGATCCGGCAGCTGTTCATGTTTGCCTCCCTGATTCCCGGTATTGCCACTCAGGTCACTGTCTATCAGATTATGTTTAATCTGGATCTGATCAACCACCTGTATGGCTATGTCATTGTCCTGTGCGGTACGGACATTATCTCCATCTATATTTTCCTGCAGTTTTTTGAAAACCTGCCCAAAAGCCTGGATGAGAGTGCCATTCTGGACGGATGCAGCTATATGGGCGTCTTTTTCAAAATCCTGTTCCCGCTGCTCAAGCCTGCCATTGTCACCAGCTGCGTGCTCAAGGGCGTGAGCATCTACAACGAGTACTACATGTCCAACCTCTATCTTCAGACCTCTGACCTGAAGACCATCTCGGTGGCCCTGTACACCTTTACCGGCCCCTACGGCAGTCAGTACAACTACATCTGTGCCGGCGTGCTGATTACGATTCTGCCCATTCTGATCCTGTTCCTGGTCTGCCAGAAGCAGATTTACGGCGGCATGGCTGCCGGCGCGGTCAAGGGCTGATCAACGTTTTCCCCGCAGTTTCTTCCTCCCCCTGCCCGGGGCGACCCGGGTGGGGGAGGGAAATCATTTTGAAAACAACGGAGGATTGAGCTCCTATGAATCCAGTCAAGCTGCTCTGCGGCAGCCTGCCCAATATTCCCTGGCAGGATCGGCCTTCCAACTGCACCGCTCCGGTGTGGCGTTACACAGAAAATCCCATCATTCCCCGCAACCCCCTGCCCGGGGTGGCCCGCATTTTCAACAGCGCAGTCATGCCCTATGAGGGCGAATTCATCGGCGTGTTCCGGGGAGAACAGGTCAACGGCATCCCCTATATCTACCTGGGACACAGCGAGGATGCCGTCCACTGGACCTTTGATGCGAATAAAATTCCCTTTGTGGATGAAAACGGGGCGCCTTTTATGCCCCCCTACGCCTATGATCCCCGGTTGGTCAAAATCGAGGACACCTACTATATCATCTGGTGCCAGGACGCCTACGGCGCAACCCTGGGCATGGCCAAGACGGAGGATTTTAAGACCTTCACCCGGATGGAAAACCCCTTCCTGCCCTTCAACCGCAACGGCGTCCTCTTCCCCCGGAAGGTTGACGGCAAGTTCCTGCTCCTATCCCGGCCCAGCGACAGCGGCCACACCCCCTTCGGCGACATCTACCTCTCCGAGAGCAAGGACATGGAGTACTGGGGCCATCACCGTCACGTTATGGGCAAATCGCCCGAGTGGTGGGAGAACGTGAAGATCGGCGGCGGCGCCGCCCCCATCGAGACCAGCGAGGGCTGGCTGCTGATCTATCACGGCGTGACCAACACCTGCAACGGCTTCGTCTACAGCATCGGCGGGGCCATTCTGGACCGGGAGCAGCCCAGCCGCGTCCTGTACCGCTGCGGCAATTTCCTGCTGACCCCGGAGGAGTGGTACGAGGAGCGGGGCTTTGTGCCCAACGTCTGCTTCCCCTGCGCCACCCTTCAGGATGCTGAGACCGGTCGGATCGCCATCTATTACGGCGCCGCCGACACCTATGTGGGGCTGGCCTTCACCGATGTGGACACGCTGGTAAGCTACATCAAGGAACACGACACCGCCTGCCAGGCTGACCACGAGGTGGGCCGCCGGTAAGGAGAAGGGAAGGGTTCCCATGCTGAAACAAGAAGCCAGAGCGATGCTGGAGGATCGGCTGATCCCATTCTGGAAGTCCCTGCGCGACAATACCTATGGCGGGTACTACGGCTACCTGGACTTTGATTTGAACCTTGATCAACAGGCGGAGAAGGGCTGCATTCTCAACAGCCGCATCCTCTGGTTTTTCTCTCGGTGCGCAAAAGAGCTGGGCCGGCAGGACTGCCTGGAGGAGGCCCGGCATGCATATCAGTTTCTCACCGGCCGCTGCATTGACCAGAAAAACGGCGGCGTCTTCTGGAGCCTGACCTATGACGGGGTGCCCCTGGACACCACCAAGCACACCTATAACCAGGCCTTTGCCATCTATGCTCTGTCTGCCTACTACGAGGCCTCAGGGGATCCAGAGGCGCTGAAGCTGGCCCGGGGACTGTTCACGCTGATTGAGGGCCGGTGCCGGGACAAGGGGGGCTATCTGGAGGCCTTTGACCAGCAGTTCCACCCCGCCAGCAACGAAAAGCTGTCAGAAAACGGCGTCCTGGCAGAGCGCACCATGAACACCCTGCTCCATGTTTTTGAAGGCTACTCCGGCCTTTATCAGGTATCCCATGATCCTGAGGTAAAAAAGGCCATGCTGGAGATTCTGGACATCTACCAGGAGAAAATCTACAACCCGGAGCTGCACCGGCAGGAGGTCTTTTTCGATCACGACTACCACAGCCTGATCGACCTGCACAGCTACGGCCATGACATTGAGTCCAGCTGGCTCATCGACTGGGGCTGCTCCCTGCTGGAGGAGCCGGAGCGAATGGAGCAGATCGGCCGGATTGACCAGGCCCTGGCACACCGGATCTACGAGCGGGCCTATGTGAACGCCTCGGTGCTCAACGAGTGCGAACGGGGGGTAGACGACACCACCCGGGTCTGGTGGGTGCAGGCGGAGGCCGTCCTGGGCTTTCTCAACGCCTGGGAGAAAGAGCCCATGTTCACCCCCTTCCGGGAGGCGGCGGGCAGCATCTGGAACTACATCAGGACGGTGCTGGTGGATCCACGGCCGGGCAGCGAGTGGTTCTGGGACGTGGACGAGAATGGCGTCCCCGCCAGCCGCAAGCCCATTGTGGAGCCCTGGAAGTGTCCCTATCACAACGGCCGGCTCTGCCTGGAAATTTTGAGGAGGAATTTTGATGTTTCATGCTGAATATCTCCGGCAGAAGGAACGGCAGGAGGCCCTGCTGGCCCGGAAAAACCACCCCACTGACTTCTACAACGGCATCTACACCCGCTGGGAGAACCCGGTGCTGACCCGGGAGATGGCGCCTCTCACCTGGCGCTACGATCTGAATCCGGAGACCAATCCCTATTTCATGGAGCGTCTGGGAGTGAACGCCGCCTTTAACGCCGGGGCCATCGAGTTGGACGGCAAGTTCTACCTTGTGGCCCGGGTGGAGGGCAACGACCGGAAGTCCTTCTTCGCTGTGGCCGAGAGCGACAGCGGCGTGGACGGCTTCCGCTTCTGGGACTATCCCGTTCAACTCCCCGACACCTGTCCGGAGGAGACCAATGTCTACGACATGCGGCTGACCAAGCACGAGGACGGCTGGATCTACGGCGTGTTCTGCTCCGAGAGCAAGGACAACAACGTCAACGATCTCTCCGCCGCCGTGGCCGCCGCCGGCATTGTCCGGACGAAGGATCTGAAGGCTTGGGAGCGGCTGCCCAATCTGGTGACCCTCCACTCTCCCCAGCAGCGCAACGTCTGTCTGCTGCCCGAGTTTGTGGACGGCAAATATGCCTTCTTCACCCGGCCCATGGACGACTTCATCGAGACCGGCTCCGGCGGCGGCATCGGCTTCGGCCTGTGCGAGGACATCACCCACGCCGTCATCGATGAGGAGATCATCACCAGTCCCCGCCGGTATCACACCATCACCGAGAGCAAAAACGGCTCCGGCGCCGTTCCCTTTAAGACGGAGCGGGGCTGGATTCACATCGCCCACGGCGTGCGCAACACCGCCGCCGGGCTGCGGTATGTGATCTATGCCTATGCCACCGACCTGAAGGAGCCCTGGAAGGTGATCGCGGAACCCGGCGGCTTCCTGATTGCCCCACTGGGTCAGGAGCGGGTGGGCGATGTGTCCAACGTGGTCTTTACCAACGGCGCCATTGTCCGGGACAACGGGGATGTTTACATCTACTACGCATCTGACGACACCCGGCTCCATGTGGCTACCACCACGGTGGACCGGCTGGTTGACTATGTGTTCAACACCCCCGCCGATCCTCTGCGCAGCGTGGACTGTGTTCAGCAGCGCTGCCGGCTGATTGACCGGAACCTGGCCTTTCTGAAGGAAATGGGGGAGACCACATGCTGACGCTGGCGGCGGTCTTTTCCGACCACATGGTGCTCCAGCGGAGAAAGCCGGTTCCCGTGTGGGGAACCGGCGATGCCGGAGCGTCCGTACATATCACTTTAGGCACACAGCACCATGATGCTGTCATCGCCGCTGACGGCAGCTGGCAGGTCTGGTTGGAGGAGCAGGAGGCAGGGGGGCCCTATTCCCTCACAGTGGAGAGTGGCGGCGTCCGGCTGACCTGCGTAGACGTCATGCTGGGCGAGATCTGGCTGGCCGGCGGACAGAGCAATATGGAGATGAGCCTTCTGGAGTGCCGCAACGGCAGACGGGAGGCGGCCCGGAGCGGCGGCAAAAACGTCCGCTTCTACAATGTCCCCAAACGGGCGGTGCCGGATGAGGAACTGGCCCGGATGGAGCAGGAGAGCTGCTGGCAGGTCTGCTCGCCGCAGACCAGCGGCGAGATGAGCGCCGTGGCCTACTTCTTCGCCTGCCAGATCGCCGAATCTCAGAAGGTGACGGTGGGCGTCATTGACTGCTATTGGGGAGGTACCTCCATCAGCTGCTGGATGAGCCGGAATCAGTTGGAGAAAACCCGAGCGGGCCAGCGGTATCTGGACGACTATGCTGCCCTGGTGGGAGACAAGACGGAGGCGGAATATCAGCGGGAGATGGCTGACTATGACGCGGCCTATCAGGCTTGGTGCGCCCGGATCGACGCCCGAAGGGCTGAAAATCCCAGAGTGACTTGGGAGGAGCTCAACGAGACCTGCGGCCTGTGTCCCTGGCCCCAGCCGGCGGGGAATCAGTCCCCCTTCCGCCCCGCGGGCCTCTACGAGACCATGCTCCGGCGGGTCTGCCCCTATGGGCTCAGAGGCTTCCTTTATTACCAGGGGGAGGAGGACAGCAATGTCTACTTCCGTACCTATGCCGAGATGATGGAGCTGCTCATCGATCAGTGGCGGACCGACTGGGAGGAGGACAGCCTGCCATTCCTTTTCGTCCAGCTGCCAATGTACGTCTCAAAAGAGGCCTATCAGGCCCATGCAGACGACCTGCACTGGCCCTATGTCCGGGATGAACAGATGAAGATCAGCCATACGGTGGCCAACACCGGTTTGGCAGTTCTTACCGACTGCGGCGAGTTTGACAATATTCATCCTCTGGACAAGGAGACAGTGGGCTTTCGCCTTGCCCTCCAGGCTCGGCAAAAGGTCTATGGAGAGCCCATACTGGCAGACGGCCCCCAGAAGCGGACGGTTCGTCGGGAGGGGAGCGAAGTGGTGGTCACCTTTGACCATACCGCTGGCCGGCTGGTGATCCAGGGGGACACCCTGGAGGGTTTCCAGTTGGCAGGTCGGGACGGGGTCTACTACCCCGCCCGAGGCAGTGTCCGGCTGGACACGGTGCGCCTCCGATGCGACCAGGTTCCGGAGCCGGAGAGCGTCCGCTACGCCTGGTTCAACTACGGTCCCGCCAACCTCTACAACGCCGCCGGACTGGCGGCCGCCCCCTTCCGGACAGACCGCCAGCAAGTGTATTAAAATTTGATTTCTGTGCACAAGCATTTTGACTGCCAGGGAGGAAAGCCTTATGCCTAAGCTTAAAATTGACAATCCCTTCTTCCGGTTTATGGGAAGGCTGGGAGATTTGGTCATCCTGAGTGTGCTCTGGCTGCTCTGTTGCCTGCCTGTTGTCACCATTGGGGCCTCCACCACCGCTCTCTTCTATGTGGCCAGGAAGATTGCGGCGGAGGAGGACTACCAGACGGCCAAGGACTTTTTTCGGGCCTTCCGGCGCAACTGGAAACAGGCCACCCAAGTTTGGCTGCTGCTGTTGGCGCTGGGAGCCCTCTTCCTGACTGACCTGCTGATTGGCCTACAGACAGAGGGAGCCCAGGGGAATCTCTTCCGGGGAATCGGCGGGGTGCTGTGTATCCTGTGGCTGCTGGTGTGCGGAAATGTGTTCCCGTTGCTGGCCCGTTATGAGTACAAAACCGGCCAGCTTCTGCGCATGGCGGCGCTGATGAGTATTCGGCGGCCGCTCACCAGTGTAATAATTCTGTTTCTGATCTTGTGGCTGCCGCTGCTGATCTGGTATGACCTAAATGCGGGGCTGTATCTGTTGCCAATCTGGCTGCTGGTAGGCGGCGGAGCATCGGCACTGAGCATCTCCAATTCTCTGCTGCCATTTTTCAGTAAGCTGGAGCATACTGGAGGGGAGGCGTCCGAGACATCGGAAGAGGCGGATCTGTCTGACGAGATGGAGGAGTAGACGTGGCAATTTTAAAGCTGAAGCCGGCCTGCAAAAGCTATATCTGGGGTGGCGACCGGCTGAAAAAAGAGTATAATAAAGAATACGATGGAGATATTTTGGCGGAGACCTGGGAGCTTTCCTGTCACCCGGACGGGCCTTCTCAGATTGTCAACGGCACCTTTGCCGGACGCACCCTGAGGGAGTACATCGCTGCCATGGGCAAGCGGGTGCTGGGCAGCAACTGCCAGGTGTTCCAGGAGTTTCCCATTCTGATCAAATTCATTGATGCCAAGGACAATCTCTCCATTCAGGTGCACCCCAACAATATGGACGCCCTGGAAAATGAGCACCAGTACGGCAAGACCGAGATGTGGTACATTTTGGAAGCAGAGCCGGGGGCCTTCCTCTACTACGGCTTCCAACATGAGATCAGCCGGGAGGAGTTTCGCCAACGGGTTGAGAACAACACCCTTCAGGAAGTACTCAATGCAGTGCCTGTCCATAAGGGCGATCTGTTCTATATTCCGGCAGGTACCCTGCATGCCATCTGCAAGAACATTGTGATTGCGGAGATCCAGCAGAGCTCCAATGTGACCTATCGGGTTTATGACTATGGCCGTGTAGGCACCGACGGTCAGCCCCGTCAGCTCCATACAGAGCAGGCGGCAGAGGTTACTAAGCTGGAGCCACCTCGCAGCAATTACAACTTTGGCGGGCATCTGGCCAGAAGTGCCTATTTCACGGTGGACACGGTAAATGCGCCGGGCAAGGTCTGCTGCGATGAGGAGTCCTTTACCTCCGTCCTGGTGCTGGAGGGCAGCGGCAGCCTGCGCTGCGGCGGGGAAGAGGTGGTCTGCCGCAAGGGAGACAGCTTGTTTATTCCTGCCGACAGCGGCTGGTGCGAGCTCACCGGCGATCTCCAGACCCTGTGTACCCGTGTGGGCACTATTTGATTGACCAAGAAAGAGAGCGCACTATGCCCCAAGGCTACGAGACAGAAAACGACCGCATCCGCAAGCGCCTGAAGGAGACGCTGACGCCCCGGGAGAAGCTGGCCAACTGGTGGTTTTACCACCGGTTCCACGTTCTCATCGGGGCGCTGGCGCTGCTGTTGGCCGCCTGCCTGATTTGGCAGGGCATTGGCACGCCCGCGGCGGACTACACCGTGGGCTGGGTGGGCGCCAGAGAGTTGGACAGCGCCGCCGCGGAGCAGATTGCGCAGGGACTGGCCCAATACGGGGAGGATTTAAACGGGGACGGACAGGTCTGGGTGGAAATTCACCAGATGCCGGTGGATCTGGCGGCGTTTCTGGAGCAGGGCGGCGCCGGCAGCGAAAAGGTGCGGGCGAACATTATGGCGCTGGAGGCGGATATGAGCGTCTGCCAGAGTGTCATCTTCCTCACGGACGACCCGGCTGCCTTCTGGGCCTATTCCGGCGCTCTGCTCTATCTGGACGGCACCGAGCCGGAAGCGGGGGCAGAGGACTGGGAGAACATGGTGGTTGCCTGGAGCCAGTGCTCAGGCCTGGGGGAGCAGCCCGTAGAAGGAGCGCTCTATCTGGGCTGCCGGGGCTGCTGGCAGGAGAACCAGCAGGAGACCTGGGAGCAGTCCTGGCAGCTGTGGGAAAAGCTGCTGGCTGCAAACGGATGAGAACAGCAGATATATCGGTTGCATAAAACAATGCAGCGCCTTCCGCCGGTTGAAGCGGAAGGCGCTGTTTTTGACTCTCAAAGGCACTTAGGAAAGCATGTGAGAAGTCGGAGGAATGTGTTTTGGAGGGGAACGGTTATCTGGTACCCTTGCCCAGGTCGGTCTCCGAGCCCAGGTTGTAGGAGAGGTTCACCGTGCCGTCGTCGTTTTCGTACCAGCGGCCCTCGATGGTGCTGGCGTTGTGCCACTGCTCTGCTTTGGAGATCTGGTCGGTGCAGATGTAGACGGCGTCCAGCTCCAGCTTGAAGGTGTTGTCGGAATACAGGTGCAGGGTACCGGTGAAGCTGTTCATGGTGCCGAAGTTGCCGTTGTAGACGTCGCTGCCGTCGTCGTTGGCGGCCAGCACCGAGTAGGTGCAAGCGTCCCCGTCCGCGGTGTCGGTGGGCGTTGCGGTGTAGATCAGGTACTCGGCGGTCTCACTGGTGACGCTCATGAAGGCGTTGGCGCTCTTGGTGATCTTCCAGCGGCCGATCTCGCCGCCGGCGGCCAGGTCGAAGTGCTCACCGGCGATGGGGAAGTCGGCGTACTGGTACAGGCCGCCGTTGTAGGAGTAACCCTCCGGGGCGAAGTTGGCCTGTTCATCGCAGGTGACGGAGCCCAGATCCAGCTTGAAGCTGCTGTTGGAGACGTAGTTGCTGTCGAAGCTGACGGTGACGTCCACCTCGTAGGTCTCGCCGACCTGGACGCCGGCCACGGTGTAGGCGGTGGTGGAGGAGTCCATCTCCAGGGTGTCAGTGACACTGCCCATATTGATCTCCATGGTCTGGGGATAGTCGGTGGTGGCGTAGTCGCGAGCGTTCAGCCAGATGACCTGGAGCTCCTGGGCGAAGCAGTCCCAGAAGAAGGTCAGGCTGGGCTCAACCACCTCACCCTCCACCTTCATGGTGGTGCTGGCGGGCTCGGAGGAGCGGTAGGTCTCGCTGGTGTAGTCCGGATAGGCCACACAGGTCACCTCGTAATCGCCGTAGGCGTACTGCAGCTCAGCAATGCTGCCGGTGATGGCGCCATCGCCGGTGATGTTGTCGGAGACGTAGTCATAGGCGGAGCTGCCGTTTTTGTAGAGATAGATCACATAGTAGTCGGCGTTTTCCACGCTGTCAAAGCTGTAGTCGCCGGCGGCGGTGCAGGTGAAATTGGCCGGCGTCTCCAGCGGCTTGCGGCTGTCGGTGGAGGCGGCGCCGGACTGACCGCCGGAGACCAGCGTGGAGAGCTGCGCGCCGTAGACGGAGAAGAACATGCTCGCATTGTCTGCGGCGGTGGTGGCGGCGCAGCCGGTGAGGCTCAGTGCCAGCAGCAATACCAGCAGCAGTGCAGTTACTCTTCTTTTCATGCCGCTTTCCCTCCTTTGTCCTGGAAGCAGGAGATGATGCCCAGCAGAATGGCGGCAAACAGCAGAACCATCTGGATGATCACCGGAGTGATGCCGCCCCGGGAGCCGTACATGTCGAAGTTGCCGTACCAGTCAGCCCAGACGGTGTAGCTGTTGAGGAAGAACAGTCCCAGGCTGTAGCTCAGCAGCACAACGCCGCCCAGGCCCATGTACTCGGACCAGCCGGACTCTTTGGTTCCGTAGAGCCAGAAGAGCACGGCGGCGGCCAGATCGGCCAGCAGGATGACAATGTCAAAGTAGGTGTTGACGAGGCCGTAGATCAGGAAGAACACTGCAATGACGGCTGACAGAGCAGCGGCGCACAGGGACAGCTTTGCGCTCATAGGCTTATTTTTCATCGCTTTTGACCTCCTCTACGGAAACGGTGGTCTTCTGTTTGCGCCGGCTCACCACAGACAGCACGGTGAAGGTCACAAACAGGACGCCGGAGACTGCGCTGACCGCCATCAGGGCGAGCTGCCAGCCGGGGACAACCGTCTTGATGATGGTGTCGCCGCTCTGACCGTTGATGCGGGCGGTGGAGAGCATGGCGTTCAGGTTGCGCTTGGCGGCCAGACGGATGCACTGGAGCAGATAGCCGTCCTTGTTCTCCTCAATGGCCTTATAGACCAGGGAGCCGGTGACGCCGTTGGAGTCGATGCAGGAGTAATCCATGCCTGCGGTCAGTTCCTCACAGGCGTTCTGGAAATAGTTGAGGGTGACGTAGCCGTCGGAGGTGACGTGTCCCTCAAAGCCCCACTCGTTGCGCAGGACAATGGTGTTGAGGGCGTAGCTGTTCTTGGCCAGCTTGGTGCCGATCCGGTTCAGGGCGTTCATGGTGCCCATGGCGCCGCCGGCGAAGCTGCCCTCAAAGGCCCGGGCGTAGATCTCACGCAGGGGCTGCTCGGTGATGAAGGTGGTCAGGCCTGTCCGCTCGGTCTCCTGGTCGTTGGTGCAGAAGTGCTTGACGCAGATGTTGGCGCCGGTGGCCTGCATGGCGGCCGCCTCGGCGTAGCCTATCACATAGTCAAAGTTGGCGTCCTCGGAGTAATACTGGTCGTGACGGCCGCCGAAGGGGGTGCGGTGCATGTTGCCTGCGCCCCACCAGATCTCATCCTGGCCGTTGAGCTGGGCGGTGATGCCGGCCAGGGTGCCCCGGTCAGAGACCAGATCGAGGTTCCAGGTGCGGGAGGTGGTGGGATGGCTGTTCCAGGTGATGCTGCCGCCGGACCGCTTGTCGTCGTCGCAGCGCTCGCCGCCGACCACGCCCAGACGGGTGACCACCTGCTGGGAGATGTTGTCAGACATCAGATTGCACAGCTCTTCCACGGTGAACTGATCCAGGAACTTGTTCCAGGTCTCGTCGTCGTCAAAGTCCACGCCCACCAGGTCGGTGAGCACCATGCCGTTGTCCGCGCCCTGGGTGAAGGAGTCGTAGGCAGGGGCGTCCTCCGGCGTCTCATAGTAGTAGTTAGACAGCGTGTCGATGATGGCGTCGGTGGCGGTGATGGCCAGGAGCTCGGTGGGATAGGTACCCTCCCAGTCCTGACGGGTGAGATAGGTAAACTCCACGCCGTAGTAATTCAGGTCGCCGTCCTCAAACTGGTTGGTGACCTCATAGCCGGTGTAGGGGGAGAGGCGATAGCTCTCGGTGTCCAGAGCGTCCTGGGCCCAGGTGTAGATCTTGGAGGAGTCGCCCTCGGCGGTCATGCCGTCGGCGGTGGTGTAGCCCTTGGCGGCCAGAATGTTGTTCAGGGCGTCGTGGCAGTCGCTGCCGATGGCCAGATAGTAGTCGCCTGCGCTGAGGATATAGCCCGCCGCGCCGTAGGTGTCATAGCTGGCCAGGAAGTACCGGGGGACGGAGACGGTGACTGTCTCGCTGGCGCCCGGATTCAGAGTGCCGGTCTTGGCAAAGCCCATCAGGTTGACGGAGGCCTTTTCCACCAGATTCGCCTTCTCGTAGTCGCCGTAGGGAGTCTGGGCGTAGACCTGGACCACTTCCTTGCCGGCTACGCTGCCGGTATTGGTGACAGTGACGGAGACAGTGTAGCTGTCATCGGCTGCGCTGTATTCCACGGAGTCCAGCTTCTGCTGGAAGGTGGTGTAGCTCAGGCCGTAGCCGAAGGGATAGCACATCTCGTCGGCATAGTTCCAGGCGCTGCCGGTGGAGGAGCCCACCGTGCTGTCCGCGCTGTAGTTGCCCATGACGGTGTCCTCATAGCGGGTCTCGTAGTATTTGTAGCCCACATAGATGCCCTCGGCGTAGATGTTGTACCAGTTGATGTTGTTGCCGTCGCCATCGTTTACCAGCGGGTTGCGCGCGTCCACTTCCTCGTAGTTGGTCCATTTCTGGGTGCCCTCGTGGCCGGCGTAGAGGGTGGCCGGGGCGGAGACGGAGTTGGCGGCCAGGGTGTCTACCAGGCGGCCGGAGGGAGAGACCTTGCCGGAGAGCACCTTTACCAGGCCCTCCACGCCGTAGGAGCCCAGGTTGCCGGCGTAGACGCAGCCGTCCACGTCGTACTCCTCCAGGAAGCCCATCTCCACGTCATAGTCGCCGGCGATGATGGCCACGATGCTCTTGAACACACCGGCGGCCTTCTGATCGGAGACGTAGGAGATCAGCGCCTCCTCGTTGGTAGACAGATCCAGCATCCGGCGGGGAGAGCCGTCCTCATAGGTGTCGGTCTCGGCGTACTGCCAGACGTCGTTGCCCTCGCTGCCGGTCCGGCCAAAGACCACCACGGCCACGTCGTTGTTGGCACTGCTCCAGGTGTCCGCATACTGCTTGACCTCACTGATTTCGCCCTCGGTGATGCTCTTTACACCGCCGCCGGACATCATCATGAAGCCGCCGCCGCCGCCGGCGCCCTCCATGTTGGGGTAGTAGTCGGTGAGCAGCACGTCGTTGACATTCTCCGCGCCGAACTCGTCCTGCATGGCCTGGTCAAAGGTCTTGGTGGACATATAGCTGGCGGTGCTGCTGTCCTGGATCTTGGAGCTGTAGGCGGCATAGCCGAACAGGGTGATGCCGGAGCCCTCTGCAATGGGAAGGGCGCTGTTCTCGTTTTTCAGAAGTACGGCGCCCTCCTGGCCGATCTCCACGTTGGTGGCGGCCGCGTCCCGGTAGACGTCCACCAGGGCGTCGGCGTCATAGCCGTAGTCGTTGGGCCAGTAGATGGTGTTTTCTGCTTCTGTGCCGTCGGGGTTCAGCGTCTTGGTCGTGGTGACACCCAGCGCCCGGTTGATCAGGGCGGCGTACTGGAAGGTCAGCGTAATTGCCGATGCGCTGGCCATCAGGACAAAGGCCATGACGGCTGCAAGCCCGCGAAACACAATTGTTTTCTTTTTCATAGCTACCTCCTGTGATGTAAGAATCTCTTTTCAATCTGCCGGAAATGATTCATCTCCTCTCTCCGCTCCCCGCCCGGCAGAGGTGATGCGGGTCTGCTGGATTGGCTGTTTTGGTTATAATCCATTTTCGGATACGAAACAATCGAATGGAAACAAGTGGCCCTTTTGGGGGTATCACTGACCCGGCGGACGGAACGAACGGCGGTTTGGCGGGAATGAACGGCAGAGAAAAACAGCGTCCATGAGCCGGTCTGACAGTTCATGGACGCTGTTACACGCTGAATTTATGGGAAATGCCTAAAAAATGAGGGAGGAGCTGTTCTGCATCAGTTCCAGATAGGCCTCCTTGACCTCCTGGAACTTCCGGCGGGAGAGGGGGAGGGATTCCCCGGTGGTGAGCAGCACCTTGGTCTGCTCAATCTGGCTGATAAACTGATAATTGACCAGGTAGCCCTTGTGGACGCGGAGAAAGCCGTGAGGCCACAGCTTTTCCTCCAGCTCTTGCATAGAGCTGTGCAGCGTCAGCGGCTGGGGCTCGTCAACGGCGTGGACCAGCTGCACCTTCCGCAGACCTTCGATATAGATGATCCGCTTGAGGGGAAGGCTGCGCATGCAGGTTCGGTCCTGGATGACCAGACTGGCGATATCCGCGTCTCCCCGGGCCGCGCGCCTGCTCAGATAGCGGCTGATGACGTCGTTCATATCTTCCAGAAAACGGCTTTTTCGGATGAAGCCGCAGGGCTCGGTGCGCAGAGATTGAAACACCTTGTCCTCCCGGTTGGAGATGTAGATGATATCCACCGCCGCGTTTTCCTGCCGCAGCCCCTCGGCAAAGGTGATCCCGTCCAGATCCGGCATGTCGATGTCCAGCAGCAGCAGGTCGAAGGAGTGGACGCTCAGATCTGCCGCCAGAATCTGGGCGGAGGCGTAACTGCGCACCTCGATCTCCTGTCCGGCAAAGGCGCCTCTGAGGGATGAGGTGATAATATTGCGGGCTGCGCTGTCATCGTCACAGATGGCAACCTGCAGTTTTTTCTGCATTGCTTATCCCGCCTGCCTTTCCCGGAGCAGCAGCATGACGTCAACCTGGAAGATATTTTCTGACTGGCTGAATTTGGCTGCCCCATTGTACTTTTCCGCAATGGACTGAATGATCCTGGTGCCGTAGCCGTGAAGACTTCCGTCCGCCTTGGTGGTTTGCAGGGTCAGACGCCGTTCCGGGCTGATCTTGCCGGGAGCCACCGGATTTTCCGTGCGCAGAAACAGATAATTCCCCGACTGACGAATCTGGAAGCGAAGGGTCTTCTCCCCCTCCTCCGGGCCGATCTCGGCACAGGCCTCAATGCCGTTGTCCAGCAGGTTGGAGATAAGACTGCAGAGATCCTTTTCCCCGAAGGGCAGCTCCTCCGGCACGGCGAGAACGGTTTCCACCTGAACGCCCAGCAGATTGGCCCGGGTGATCCGGTTGTTGACAATGGCGTCCACCTGCCGGTTGCCGGAGTGGACAAAGCGGATCATTTCGGCGTTCTCCGCCTGGTACTGGTCAAAATACCGCTTCAGTCCCTCGTAATCCCCGCTCTCCAGCAGGCACTTCATGTAGTCGTCGTGGTTGCGGATCTCGTGGCGGACAGTATTGAGCGCCTCGTAGGTCTGCTTTGCGGTGGTCAGGATATCCTGATCCAGCTCCTCCCGGTGCTGCAGGGCCAGCAGCTCCTGCCGGGCGGCAAATTCCCGGCCGATCACATAGTACATATAGTACGCCATGAGCTGCACCAGCAGGAAGATGCTGTTTACCAAGAGCATAATGTGGCTTTCGTCGCTCATCTCATAGTGAATGGATAGATTGTACAGCTGCAGCAGGGCGGACAGGACAGAAATGGTTACCATTAAAACGGCATAGCCTGTGGGCGGGGTCTCCACTGACCCGATGTGCCAGCGCTTCAGAAACAGGACAACGGCGATGATTACAGGACAGGTCAAAAAACCGGTAATCGGCCCAGGGGTGTCTATCAGCAGACTGGCGATCTGCTTTGTAAGGCCGCCGAGAATCGTAAAGGTGGAAAGATAGGTTACGCTGCAGATCAGCCGCACCGGCCTGGAATAGCTGCGGAGCAAAATGGCGCAGAACAGCACCGCGATGGCATTGGAACAGGTTCCCACAAGGGCAGAGTCGGAAAAACGCCGCAGAATAGCCCAGCACACAAACCAAACTGCAAAAACGCCTGCCAGCTCCAGGCACTGGATGCCCCAGTCCCGCCGTGTCTTGGGCGGCTGGTTCAGCAGCAGAATGATTCCAGCCAGAAATACGAAGTTGGAAAAGAAGAAGGAGGCGTTTGTCATCACACCGTGCAGATAATCCAATACCACATTCAGCATCTCCCACATTCCTCCACTCCGCCATTTTTATTTAGTATAGCACAGTTTTGAAAAAAAGAAAGGAGAATGTGGATTGGAAACTAAAGGGGAGAGAAAGCCGGAACAGCTTTGAAGACCGCTGAAAATTTGCAGAGCTGCGGCACCTCTTCTGACGCCCGGAACCCCTTCCCTCAGTTCCAGTTCATGCGGCCGTACCGCAGAGTCATCTGGAGGATTTCCTGCTGCAGCGCACGGGTCAGCTGCTGCGCTGTTACCCGCCATCTCCAGTTCTTGCCCACGGTGGAGGGCTGATTCATCCGGCAGCTGTTGTCGCAGCCCAGATAATCCTGCATGGGAATGATGCAGGTTGCGGCGCTGCTCCGCATCGCCAGACTGATGAAGGACTTGTACAGCAGCTCCTTGGGCGTATAGTGGTCGCACAGGTAATTGCGGGCTAACGCCTGCTCCTCCGGCGAGATGTTGTCAAACCAGCCCACCAGGGTTTCGTTGTCGTGGGTGCCGGTATAGGCAACGCAGTTTTCTCCATAGTTGTGGGGAAGATAATCGTTGGCGGAGCCGGTGTCCTGGGGATCGAAGGCGAACTCCAGCACCTTCATATTGGGAAAACCGCTCTCCCGCACCAGCCGGCGGACAGAGTCGGTCATAAAGCCCAGATCCTCCGCGATGACCCGATGCCAGCCCAGGCACTGCTCCACCCGGCGAAACAGCTCAATGCCGGGCCCCTTCTCCCAGTGGCCGTCCATGGCGGACTGGGCCCCGCGAGGGATAGAATAGTACTCGTCAAAACCCCGGAAATGGTCAATGCGGACGACGTCATACAGGCGGAAGCTGTACCACAGCCGGGAGACCCACCACTCGTAGCCGGTGTTCCGGTGATAATCCCAGCGGTAGAGCGGATTGCCCCAGATCTGACCGGTGGGGGAGAAGCCGTCGGGCGGACAGCCCGCCACTGCGGTAGGCCGGTTCTGCCCGTCCAGCTGGAACAGCTCCGGATGGGCCCAGACGTCGGCGCTGTCCAGGGAGACATAGATGGGAATGTCGCCGATGATCTGAATGCCCTTGCTGTTGGCGTAGGCTTTCAGCGCCCACCACTGCTTGAAGAACTGATACTGCAGGTACTGTTGGAACTCCACCTCAAAGTACAGCTCCCGGCGGTAATAGTCCAGGGCGAAGCCCCAGTGCAGCCGGATGTCCTCCGGCCACTCTGTCCAGGGCGCCTCGCGGAAAAAGCCCTTTACCGCCATGAACAGGGCGTAATCAGCCAGCCACCACTGGTTTTCCCGGACGAACCGCTGGTAGTCAGGATTGCGGCTGATATTGCTGCGCTCGTAGGCCTTGCGCAGAAGCGCGTAGCGATTGTTATGCAGCTTTTCGTAGTCTACATCGTCCGCTCTGCCCCCCAGATCAGCGCGCTCGCACTCCTCTTTGGAGAGCACCCCCTCCTCGATTAACGCGTCCAGGCTGATAAAATAGGGATTGCCTGCGAAGGCGGAAAAGGACTGATAGGGGGAATCGCCGGAGGAACCAAAACCGGTGGGGCCCAGAGGCAGAATCTGCCAATAGGTCTGACCGGCCTCTTTCAGCCAGTCGACAAAGTCATAGGCGCTTTGAGAAAAGCAGCCAATGCCGTATTTTGATGGCAGGCTGGTGACTGATAAGAGAATTCCCGCAGTTCTGGTCATTTGCTGACATCTCCTTTGTATTGATCCGATTTGTCCGGAAATGGGCCCTGAGCCGTACAGACGGCAACTTGAGGCGAAACTTATCGAAACAAATATAGCCTGTTTTCGGGAATGGCGCAAGATAAATTTCGATGTCAGCATGCTTTTTGGATAAAACTACAAGAGAGCAATCAAATATTTAGATAAAATCACAAAGGGGAGATCCGGCGCACAGATTTCAATATCTGGAAAAACGCGCAAAAAGACCGGCATGAATGGCACTGCATTCACGCCGGTCTTTCTTTTATTTGTTTTTTGACACTGGGCCGATGGATTCCCGCTGGATCAGCTCAGCGTGCAGCAGCAGGGTGCTGATGGGAATCTGATTGAGCTGGCTGGACAGGGCGTAAAAGGCGCTCTTGCCCAGCTCTGTCCGGTTTTGCCGGATGGTGGACAGCGAGGGGGAGGTATAGCGGCACAGAGGGATGTCGTCAAAGCCGATAATGCTCAAGTCGTCCGGAATCCGAATCCCCAGCTCGTGGCAGTGAATCATCACTGTGTGGGCCAAAAGGTCATTGCTGCAAATGATCGCAGTGCAGCCCTTTTCCAGCAGCCGGGGGAAATGCCGCTCCAGGCATTGCGCGGTGCAGAGGGCGTCGTAACCGGCGATGGAGCGGGGGGCCTCCAGATTATTTTGACGCATGGCACGGAAGAAAGAGTCATAACGTGCCTGGTAAACGTAGGAACCCAGGGCGTTGCTGAGATAACCAATTTTCTGATGCCCCAAAGCCTTTAGGCGGGACACGGCCAATTCCATCCCCTCATCGTTGTCAACGCCGACATAGGTGATGGAGGGATTGGTCTTAGCATGGTTGTCGTACAAAACGGCCGGAGTGCGGCAGGTCTCAAAATCGTGCATCCAGGGATCAAACAGTGTCATTCCCAGAAAGAAGGCGCCCATATAGTCGTTGAGGAGCATGTATTCATCGTAGGACATGGATTTTTGAGTCAAATTGTCCAACGGAATGATCTCAACAGAAAAACCGGCGGGCTCCGCCATCTTCCGGAAACCGGTGACAATGTCCCGGCCGAAATCGTCCGGCTTCTCCCAGGCCATATTTTCGATAAAAATGCACAGCCGCTTGCCGGTGCTGCTGCGGGCAGTGCGGGAATAGCCCAGTTCCACAGCGGTCTCCAGAACAGACTTTCTCATCGTTTCGCTCACGTCTGAAGCGCCGCTCAGCGCCTTGGAAACGGTGCCCTTCGAGATGCCAAGCTGTCGGGCAATATCGTCCATTGTCGCCACAGGCAGCCCTCCTTATCTTCGTTGCGGCGCAAACAGGAACATTTTCACGCCGGTTTCCTGTAAAACACAGGGTCACTGGTGCTGTATGAATTATTATTATACTGGAAAACGGGGGAAAAAGCAATTCCTTTACAGAATGAGAGGGACACTATGATGCTCTGAACTGTTTCGTCTCCGGTTGATTGTGAATGAGCGCAAACCGAAGCAGTAACGACAATATGGAGGTCAAAAGACGTGTCTTTTGACAATTTTTTCATTTTTTTACATATACAAACGAACATTTTGTTTGCATGGACGAATAATTATTATGTAGGAATTTCTTGATTTTGGGAGTATTGCCGTATATAATAAAGTAAACTGATGCAGCTATTAAAAGGGGGCACCTTTTGATAAGACAAAAAGAGGAGGAAGAAATATGGCTATTCTAATAGCGCTTGCTGTCGTTGCGATGCTGGGAGGAGCAATCTTCTATAATCCATTGCGCCGCAAAATGGCGGGTATTATTGGCGTTGGAGGAGCGTACGTCGTATTGATCGGTATTATGCTTCTCGTTGCGTGTTTCACGCAGCTGTTCGGCGGTCCTAATGTAGAAACGAATGTCACAGAAATAATTGTATCTGTTGTCTTCATGGTGATCGCTATCGGCTATATGATTTACGTTATGCTGACTCGCTGCACTACTGTTGCCCAAAGAATTGCGCTGCCTTTTGTTGCATGCTTGATTGGATTGGGATTTGCATGGCGATTGTTGGCTGCGATTGTGCTTCATATTCCTATGGAAAGTGGAAAAACAGAAAAGAAATCAAGCTTTCCTGCATCTATGATGTCTCCGGAAGGTGAATATTTCACTTTGGAAAATGACAGTGGAGACAATGCTACCTATTATTGTCCAAGGACAGGAGAGCGAGCACATTTTAGAGATGCTGATTTCGATGAGGGATTTTTCCCGACGGGATGGCGTCAGGCGTAACTATTATTCAATAAAAAATGAGAACTTCCAGAAGGGGAGTTCTCATTTTTTGTTTTTGAATATGAGACGTTTTGACTTTAAATCGTTTTCATGAAGAGACACAGCCGCATGCCGGAAGACAGGGGAAAAGCAATTCCTTTACAGCAGGGGAGAATACCTCCGATGTTTTGTGGTGTTTCGATTCCGGTTGATTGTGAAAGAGTACAAAAATAGGAAATTGAGATTGTACAGTTTGTAGAAAAGCGTATTTTAAAGAATTAAATTGCTTGACCGGACTTCATTAAAAGTATATACTCATGATTAGCGAAACTTTGCGAAACGAGCAAAGCGATGGAGGGATGAAATATGCAAAAAAAGAGGAAACGATTGCTTGCCGGGCTTCTGTCGGTTCTGCTTCTGCTGGGACTGGCCGGATGCGGCACCGGAGGAGACAGCTCCGGCGGGACGGAGAAGGTGCGTCTGATGGTCTGGTCTCCGTCGGAGGATCAGTCCAAGAGCAGCGGCGAATGGCTGCAGACCTGCTGCAATCAGTTTGCGGCACTGCACCCGGAGTGGGACATCACCTTTGTCTACGGCGTAGCCGACGAGGCAACTGCCGCCTCCGCAGTGGCCCAGGATCCTGAGGCCAGCGCAGATGTGTTCATGTACGCCAACGACAACCTGACGGTGATGACCGACGCCCAGGCCCTGGCCAAGTTCGGTGGAAAATATGCCGACGAGATCCGGGCTACCAACAGCCAGGCGCTGCTGGATTCGGTGACGCTGGATGGGGAGCTGTACGGCATCCCCTATACCACCAACACCTGGTATATGTACTACGACAAGCGGGTGTTCAGTGAGGAGGACGTCAAGAGCCTGGAGGCCATGCTGGAAAAAGGCGTCGTCTCCTTTCCCTTCACCAACTCCTGGTATCTGCCCTCCTTCTATGTGGGCAACGGCTGCACCCTCTTTGGAGATGGCACCCAGGAAGAGCTGGGCGTGGACTTCGGCGGCGAGAACGCCGTGGAGGTCACCAACTACCTGATTGACCTGTTCAGCAATCCCAATTTTGTGGTGGATGCTGACGGCTCCGGCATGGCCGGACTTCGGGACGGCAGTATCAGCGCCATCTTTACCGGCTCCTGGGATTCCAACAGTATCCGGGAGATTCTGGGGGAGAACATGGGCGCCGCCGCTCTGCCCACCTACAATCTCAACGGCGAGACCAGGCAGATGTACGCCTATGCCGGCTCCAAGGCCATCGGCGTCAACGCCCACTCTGAGTATATGGTGCCCGCTGTGGAGCTGGCCATCTATCTGGGTTCTGCTGAGGCCCAGAAGCTGCACTATGACCTGCGCAGCGTCATTCCCTGTAACACCGAGCTGCTGGAGAATGCGGAGATTGCCGCCGATCCCGTGGTGATCGCCCAGAACAACACCTTCAATGAAACCTCGATTCTTCAGCCCTTTGTCTCCAAGATGAGCAACTGCTGGACGCCGGTGGAGAATATGGGCAAGGCCATTCGAAACGGCACCACCACTCACGATAACGCCGCCGAGCAGACGGTTGCCATGAACGACGCCATGAACAGCGACGGCATCAGCTGAAGGAGGGAGATTTGAAATGACTTCACTGCGCAAACGTTCCGCCACCCTGCAGAGAGAGGGAAGCAGCTATTGCAGCGTGACGCAGGCCCTCCGGGAGGGCGGCCCTGAGACCAAGGCCTCCGCTCTGATCATGGGTCTTGGCAACATGATGCACAAGCAGGTGGCTAAGGGCCTGATTTTCCTGGCTGTTGAGGTTGCCTACATCGTGTTTATGATTTTCTCCGGCTTCCACAACCTGGCCATGCTGCCCTCCCTGGGCTCTGTGCCCCAGGAGGAAGTCTGGAATGAGGAGCTGCAGGTCTACCTGTATACCCAGGGCGACCAGTCTATTCTGATTCTGCTCTACGGCGTGGCCACCCTGATGGTGACGCTGGTCATGTTCTGGATCTGGCGGGGCACCACCAAGAGCGCCTATCACGCCGAACAGTTGGACAAAAAGGGCAAGCACGTCAAGACCTTCCGGGAGGATCTGGCCAGCCTGCTGGACGAGAACCTCTACCGCCTGATGATGACGCCGCCCATGTTCTTTATCGGTGTCCTCACCATCCTGCCGCTGATCTTCATGATCTGCATGGCCTTTACCAACTACAGCAAGATCGGCAACCATCTGGTGCTTTTTGACTGGGTGGGCCTGGAGAACTTTGCCACCCTGTTTGACGGCAGCTCCGTGCTGGGCAGCACCTTCTGGTCTGTCCTGGTCTGGACGCTGGTCTGGGCCTTCTTTGCCACCTTTACCAACTACTTTTTCGGAATGATTCTGGCCATCCTGATCAACCGGAAGGAGACGAAAGCCAAGGGCTTCTGGCGGTTCTGCTTTGTCATCTCCTGCGCCATCCCCATGTTCGTCTCCCTGCTGATTATGCGCACCATGCTTCAGCCGGAGGGCGCCGTCAACGTGCTGCTGCGCAATCTGGGACTCATCGCCCAGGACGCCAGCCTGCCCTTCTTCACCGACACCACCTGGGCCCGGGTGACCGTCATTGTCATCAATATCTGGGTGGGCGTTCCCTACACCCTGCTGCAGCTCACCGGCGTGCTCCAGAATATCCCCGCCGACCTCTATGAGGCCGCCGATGTGGACGGCGCCAACAAGGTGCAGCAGTTCTTCAAGATCACCCTGCCCTACATGTTCTATGTGACCACCCCCTACCTGATCGCCACCTTCACCGGCAACGTGAACAACTTCAACGTGATCTATCTGCTCTCCGGCGGCGACCCGGTGACCAATCTGGCCTCCACAGCCGGTGACACCGACCTGCTGGTCACCTGGCTGTACAAGCTGACCATTGACAAGCAGTATTACAACATCGGCGCCGTGGTCGGCATCCTGACCTTCATCATTCTGGCGGTGGGTGCGCTTCTGACCTACCGCAACAGCAAGTCCTATAAAGAGGAAGGAGGCTTCTGAGCATGAAAGAGACCAAAAGTGCCAAGGCGGCCCGCCGGCGCAGCAATATTATCGTCCATATCATTCTCGCCATCCTCGCCGTGATCTGGGTATTCCCGGTGTTCTGGGTGGTCATGACCAGCTTCCGTGCCGAGAAGGGCTCCTATGTCTCCAGCTTCTTCCCCAAGGCCCTTACGCTGGATAACTACATCAAGCTCTTTACCGACACCAGCATTCTGAACTTCCCCAAGATGTTTATGAATACACTGATCATCGCCATTTTCTCCTGCCTGCTCTCCGCTTTCTTTGTGCTCTCCGCTGCCTATTGCCTGTCCCGGCTGCGCTTCCGCATGAGAAAGCCCTACATGAATATGGCTATGATCCTGGGCCTGTTCCCCGGCTTTATGTCCATGATCGCCGTCTACTTCATCCTGAAGGCGGTGGGACTGACCGAGGGCTCCCTGATCCGGCTGGCCCTGATCCTCTGCTATTCCGGCGGCGCTGCCCTGGGCTTCCAGATCGCCAAAGGCTTCTTTGACACCACCCCCTTTGCCATCGATGAGGCGGCGCTGCTGGACGGCTGCACCCGGTGGCAGATCTTTACCAAGATCACCCTGCCTCTGTCCAAGCCCATTATCATCTATACCATTTTGACCTCTTTCATCAGCCCCTGGTGTGACTTCATCTTCGCAAGGGTCATCTGCCGGGCCAATGCCGACCAATTTACTGTGGCAATAGGCTTGTGGAAGATGCTGGAGAAGGAGTATATTGATAACTGGTACACCTGCTTTGCAGCCGGCGCCGTGTTGATCTCTATCCCCATCGCCCTCCTGTTCCTGAAACTGCAGAAGTTCTATGTGAATGGCACTGCAGGCGCAGTGAAGGGCTGAGCTTTCCCTCCTCTCAGTGCGGCTCCAAATTGCAGCGATCACTTCAAAGCAGGCTGGAGCCGCACGATTCTTTTTATGAACAGGAAGACAGCTTATGGATCAGACAAACTTAAAAGCAATCTTTGATGCTGCGGAATTTGAGCGGGACTATCACGAGTGCGGTCCCCTGGGGGCGCTCTATACCCCGGAAGCCACCACCTTCCGCCTGTGGGCCCCCACGGCCCAGGCGGTACGGCTCAATCTCTATGCGGAGGGCGAGGGCGGCGCGCCCCTGGAGCAGGTTTCCCTGACGCCGGAGAGCCGGGGCGTCTGGCGCTTTCGGGCGGCAGGCGACCTGCGGGAGCTGTACTATGACTATGAAGTGACGGCAGATAACATATGCCGATCCACTGCTGACCCCTACGCCCGGGCCTGCGGGATCAATGGCCGGCGCAGTATGGTGGTGGATCTGAGACGCACCGACCCGGAGGGGTGGGCGGCAGACCGGGCGCCGGAACCCAAGCCGGAGACGGTGATCTATGAGATTCACGTCAAGGACTTCTCCTGGGCTCCTTCCTCCGGTGTTTCCCCGGAATATCGGGGAAAATTCAAAGCGTTGTGCCAGCGGGGCACAACGCTGAATGGAGACGGTATCCACCCCACCTGTTTGGACTATCTCAAAGAGCTGGGCGTGACCCACGTCCAGCTGATGCCCGCCTTCGACTATGGCTCTGTGGATGAGGCCGGGCCGACCAAGCAGTTCAACTGGGGCTATGACCCGGTAAACTACAATATCCCCGAGGGCTCCTATTCCACCGACCCCTATCACGGCCAGGTGCGGATCCGGGAGATGAAGGAGATGATTCAGACCCTCCATCAAAACGGCATCCGGGTGATTCTGGATGTGGTCTATAACCACACCTATCATCTGGACTCCTGGCTTTGGCGGACGGTGCCGTGGTATCATTACCGCCAGAAAACGGATGGAACCCCCTCTGACGGCTCCGGCTGCGGCTGTGATCTGGCCTCCGAGCGGAGCATGTGTGCCCGGTATATTCTGGACTCCGTCCTCTATTGGGCGGAGGAATACCACATTGACGGCTTCCGGTTCGATCTCATGGGATTGCTGGATGTAGAGCTGATGAACCGCATCCGCTCTGAGCTGGACCGGCGCTATGGCCGGGGAGAGAAGCTGCTCTTCGGGGAGCCCTGGGCTGCCGGAGAGAGCTGCACCCGGCCGGGGACGGAGCTCTCGGATAAGCCCCATCTGCCTCAGTTGGATGAGCAGGTGGGAGCCTTCTGCGACGCCACCCGGGATGCGGTGAAGGGCAGCGTCATGGAGGCGGAGGCGATGGGCTTTGTCAACGGCGGCGGACTGCGTGCGGAGTATCTGGCCTGCTGTGTCAAGGGCTGGGCCGGGTGCGAGGGGGAGTTCCCGGTCAAGGCCCCTGCTCAGACGATTACCTATCTCTCCTCTCACGACGATTGGACACTGTGGGACCGGCTGGTCTATACCATGGATCAGGAGCGGCAATTTCAGCGGCTTTCCCCGGAGCTCCTCCGGGCCAACCGGCTGGCGGCCGCCATCAACTTCTGCTGTCAGGGACATCTGTTCCTGCTCTCCGGCGAGGAGTTTGGCCGGACAAAGCAGGGGGTCAAGAACTCCTATGCCTCCCCTCTGGAGATCAACCAAATGGACTGGAACCGGGCCTGGGAAAACCGGGGGCTGGTGGAATATTATCAAGGGCTGATCGCCCTGCGTATGCAGCTGCCCGGCCTGCAGGACAAATCCAGCCGGGCGGGGGAGCGCCTGCTGGAAGTGTCAGAACCGGCGAAGGACTGCGCGGTCATTCTGCTGGACAACAGAGGTGGGGAAAGCCGGTGGAGCCGTCTGCTGCTGGCCTTCAGCACCCGGCAAGGGGAGACGATGCTCACGCTCCCGGACGGAGACTGGGAGATGCTGGCAGACGGAGACTCCAGCTTCCGCTGGCGGGAGCCTCAAAGCGTGACGGGAACTGCATCGCTGGCGCCCATGTCCGCCCTGATTCTGGGGCGGCGCTGATTGGGAGGAACCGGTATGAAATTTGTCTTCGGAAAACAGGATATGCTCTCCCAGACCCGGAGCGAGGAGAACTGCTGGCTGCTGACCAACGGCCTGGGAGGCTATATGTCCGCAACAGCGGCTTTTTCGGTCAACCGCTGTGACCAGGGCCTTCTGGTGGCCGCCGACCCCGCCCCCAATCATCGGGTCACCCTGGTGCACCGGCTGTCTGAGCAGCTCCGGGTGGGGGAACGGAGGGAATTTCTCTCCACCCAGTCCTTTGCGGACGGACAGCCGCCGGAGCAGGGCTATCGCCATCTCTCCTCCTTTGTCTGGGACTGCGGCCCCAAATGGGTCTATCATGTGGGCGGTGTCCAGATCCGGCGGCGGTGCGCCATGGAGCACGGGGCCAATACGGCGGCCATTGTCTACGACGTGGAAAACCGCGCCGATGCCCCCTGTACCCTGCGGGTGACCCCCTCTCTGCTGTTTTCTCCCAAGGGAGAACCGCTCTGGGGAGAGCGGCCCTTCCAATGGGACGGCGGGACGGTGCGGGCCAACGGGCAGACGCTGTATGTTCATACCAATGGGACGCTGACTCAGGTCCCGTTGACCTATGAGCGGATCAGCTATCCCCGGGACGCTCAGGATGGCCGTTCCGATTCCGGTCTGGCGGCAGTATGCTTCCGGGTGGAGCAGACGGTCCTGCCGGGGGAGACCGCTCAGCTGGAGCTGGTGTTATCAGACCGGCCCGTCCGGAAATCCGGAATGGCGATTCTCCACGAGATGGAGGAGCGCTGCCGGATGCTGGAGAACCAATCCGGCTTTTCCGACCCCGTTGCCCGGCAATTGGCACAGAGCGCGGACGCCTTTCTCGCCCGGCGGGACTCCACCGGCGGAGATACCATCCTCGCCGGCTATCCCTTTTTCGGGGACTGGGGCCGGGACACCATGATCGCCCTGCCCGGCTGCGCTCTGGCCACCGGGCGGTATGACACGGCAAAGAGCATTCTGAATACCTTTCTGGCCTATGAGCGGGATGGGCTGGTGCCCAACCTGTTTCCGGAGGGCACCTCGGCGCCCCAGTACAATACGGTGGACGCCGCCCTGCTGCTCATCAACTGCGTCTGGCTCTATTATCAGAAGACGGGAGATGCCGCCTTTGTCCGCTCCGCCTGGCCGGTGCTGGTGCGCATTGCGGAGGCTTATCAACGGGGCACTCATTACGGCATCGGCATGGACAAAGACGGCCTGATCCGGGCTGGGGAGGGCCTGGACCAGGTGACCTGGATGGACGTGTGCGTGGACGGCATCCTGCCCACCCCCCGCCACGGCAAGCCGGTGGAGGTCAATGCCTACTGGTATAACGCCCTGCGCATCCTCCAACAGCTTGCTCCGGAGGCGGGTGCAGACGGCAGGCCCTATGAAGCCCTAGCGGAACGGGTCAAGACCTCTTTTGCGGAGCAGTTCTGGATGGAGGATCGGGGCTATCTGAAGGACGTGCTCTCCGGCACAAAGGCGGACACGCAGCTGCGCTGCAATCAGATTTGGGCGGTGACCATGCCCTTCACCATGCTCTCCCCAGAGCAGGAGCGCCAAGTGGTGGACGCCGTCTGGCAGCGGCTCTACACCCCCTGCGGCCTGCGGACCCTGTCCCCGGAGGACGGGGAGTTTCACCCTGTCTATGGAGGCCCTCAGCGGGAGCGGGATATGGCCTATCACCAGGGAACGGTGTGGGTCTTTCCATTAGGCGCCTACTATCTGGCTTATCTGAAGACCAGAGGAAATACGACGGAGGCGGCCCGCCAGGTGCGGGAGCAATTGGAACCCCTGGAGGCCATGCTCCGGGAGGGCTGTGTGGGACAACTCCCGGAGATTTACGATGGCGGCTGTCCCGGCCTCTCTCAGGGATGCTATGCCCAGGCCTGGAGCGTAGGGGAGCTGCTGCGGGTCTACGAGGCGCTGGAGGCCATCGAGAGAGGAGAAGACAAAAATGCTGGATAAGACAAAGCGGGGCTGGTGGAAATCGGCCGTCTTTTATGAGATCTATGTCAAGAGCTTTCAGGACACCAATGGCGACGGTACAGGGGATCTCCGGGGCGTCATTCAGCGGCTGGACTATCTGGCCGGGCTGGGGATTGACGGCATCTGGCTCTCGCCGGTCTGTGCCTCTCCGCAGGTGGACAACGGCTATGACATCTCCGACTATCAGGCTATCTGGCCGGTGCTCGGCACCATGGAGGACATGGAGGCGCTGATTGAACAGGCAAAACGCCGGGACATCTCCATTATTCTGGATCTGGTGCTCAACCACACCTCTGACCGGCATTTCTGGTTTCAGGAGGCGCTGAAGGGACGGGACAACCCCTACCACGACTACTACGTCTGGCGGGACGGCGTGCCAGACTGCCCGCCCAACGATATGAGGGGCTGCTTCGGCGGTCCGGCCTGGACCTATGTGCCGGAGCTGGGGCAGTACTATTTCCACCAGTTTGCCGTCCAGCAGCCGGATCTGAACTGGGACAATCCCGCAGTCCGCCGGGCTCTCTATGACATGATCCGCTTCTGGGTGGACAAGGGAATCGGCGGCTTCCGCTTGGATGTCATCGACCAGATTGCCAAGGAGCCGGATCGGAAGATCACCGCCAACGGCCCCCGGCTCCATGAGTTTCTTCAGGAGCTGTCCCGGGAGGCCTTCCGAGAGGAGGGGCTGGTCACCGTGGGCGAGGCCTGGGGAGCCGATGTGGAGCGGGCGAAGCGGTACAGCGCCCAGGACGGCAGCGAGCTGAGCATGGTGTTCCAGTTTGAGCACATCTGCCTGGATCAGCAGCCGGGCGGGGAGAAATGGGATCTGGCCCCCCTGCCTCTGGTTCCACTCAAACAGTGCTTTGCCCGCTGGCAGCAGGGGCTGCACGGCCAGGGCTGGAACAGTCTGTTTCTGAACAACCATGACCTGCCCCGGATCGTCTCCCGCTGGGGAAACGATACCGCCTATCGGGTGGAGTCGGCCAAAATGCTGGCGATTCTGCTCCACGGCATGGAGGGCACCCCCTACATCTACCAGGGAGAGGAGCTGGGCATGACGAACATCCGGCTGCCCTTGGAGGCGTATCGGGATCTGGAGATCCAGAACCTCTTCCGAGAGCGGGTGGCCCGGGGCTATGACCCGGTGGATGTGATGGAATCCATTTATGCCCGGGGCCGGGATAATGCCCGGACGCCCATGCAGTGGTCGGCGGAGCGGAATGCCGGCTTTTCACCGGCGGAGCCCTGGATGCCGGTCAATCCCAACTATCCCGAAATCAATGCGGAGGCGGCGCTGGCAGATCCGGATTCGATATTCTATTGCTACCAGAAGCTGATTGCCCTGCGTAAACGTTGCCCCGTGTTTCAGGAGGGCAGCTTCACTCTGCTGGAGCCGGAGAGCGAGCGGCTTTTCGTCTATACCCGGGATATGGAGACGGAGCACCTGTTGGTGGTGTGCAATTTCACCGATCAGACGGTGCCTTACCGGCGGCCGGAGGCTTTTTGCGACGCGGAGCTTCTCCTGTCCAACTATGGGGAACCGATGGAAACGCTGCGGCCCTATGAGGCGCAGATGTTTTACCTGTGAGAGGAAAATGGAGCGTCAGGACTGAGCGGCCATACCTTAGAAAACGGGATACAGTGAAAAGAAAAACAGAGCAGAAGCATTCCCTTTAAAAACAATATCAGCCCTCCGGCAGTTATCAGCGCAGCTTTTCAGAAAGCAAGGCCGATGCTGCCGGAGGGCTGTCTTGCAAAGTGGGGGAGGAATGCGGTACCAATGCAGAGCGGAACCGTGAGCTTCTTTTCCGCCATACAGAACCAAATGAGAAACGTGGACTTCGCCCGGTTCAGGGAGAAAGTCCACGTTCCTGATGCTCATGTTTGACCGCGCTGATACGGCTGTTTGGCGTGCCAGCCGGTACGCCAAACGAAGCCCTCACTCGGACGATCTATTGTCTCAGCTCATAACAGGCGCTGACCCGTGCTTTCAGCAGGATAATCTCCTCACTTCAGCTTCCAGGCCAGATCCATGAGAAGCAGCTCTCTCTCCAGTCCCTCCTGGGTGGTGTTGGCGTCGATGTGGACAAACTCGATGTCCATCATCCTGGCCCAGTCCCGCATCTGCTCCGCCGTGACGTCGTAGCTCAGCACGGTGTGGTGGGCGCCGCCTGCGGTGATCCAGCACTCCACGCCGGTGGTCAGATCCGGCATCGCCTTCCACATGACCCGGGCCACAGGCAGGTTGGGCATGGGCAGGATGGGCTTCACCGCCTCGATGTCCTGGCAGATCAGCCGCAGCCGGCCGCCCATGTCGATCAGACTGACCACGATGGCCTTGCCCGCCTTACCTTCAAAGACCAGCCGGGCGGGATCCTCCCGGTCGCCGATGCCCAGGGGATGTACCTCGATCCGGGGCCGGTCAGCCGCCACGCTGGGACAGACCTCCAGCATGTGGGCGCCCAGGCTGTACTCCTGGCCCTCTGCCAGGTGATAGGTGTAGTCCTCCATAAAGGCGGAAGCGCCGTTGCCGCCCTCGCCCATGACCTTCAGAATGGCGGTCATGGCGGAGACCTTCCAGTCGCCCTCGCC
The DNA here is from genome assembly GCA_051866815.1 of Candidatus Onthomonas sp. Lineage (GTDB taxonomy): Bacteria > Bacillota > Clostridia > Oscillospirales > Oscillospiraceae > Onthomonas. Next base: position 89,576 of record JBJDXS010000006.1, read on the forward strand.
GCCGTAGCCGTAACCCTGAGCCATCAGGTGCTGAGAGGCGAGGCCGGGCAGCTGCTTCATGCCGTAGAGATCCTGGAAGGTGTTGGAGAAGGCCATGCAGCCCTCGGTGTCCATCATCTTCTTCATGGCGATCTCTTCCCGGGCCTGATAGCGGACGGTCTCCAGATCGTCTGTGGCAAAGTCGTAGGCGGCCCGATAGGTCTCCATCAGGGCGTCGATCTCCGCATCGGTGACGGCGTCCATGGTTTCCACCAGCTTGCCCACCGGCCAGGTGTTCACCTGCCAGCCCAGCTTGGCCTGAACCTCCACCTTGTCGCCCTCGGTGACGGCAACCTCCCGCATATTGTCGCCAAAGCGCATTACCTTCAGGCTCCTGGAGAAAGCCACGCCCACGGCGGCCTTCATCCAGTCGGCCAGGCGCTTGTGCACCTTTTCAT
>JBJDXS010000007.1:0-19710 GCA_051866815.1 Candidatus Onthomonas sp.
AGGCGGGCAGCTCCGCAAAGCGCAGGGTTCCCAGCAGATTCCACAGCAGGAACAGGCCCATCAGTGAGATCATGCCGCCCAGCACCGCGTAGGTCAGATAGCTGGCCCCGGCCCGCAGGGCCTCTTTTGTCTCCCGGTGGATGACCAAGGGATAGGAGGCGAAGGACATCATCTCAAAAAAGACCAGCGTGGTGAACAGGTCTGCCGACAGGAAGACGCCCATAATCGCCCCCTCGGTCAGCAGCAGGAACATGTAGTAGCGGTGCTGTTTCCCGTCCCGCTCCAGGTAACGTCCGGAAAACAGGCCGGAGACCAGCCACAAAAAACCGGCCAGCAGGCACAGCCAAATCTGAAGGCCGCTGGCGGAGAAGGAGATACCCAGTCCGCACAGCTCCGGCAGAAACAGCGTCTCGCCCGTATGGCGGGTCAGGAGCAGGGCGAGGCCCAGCTCCAGTGCCAGAACAGCAATTACGCCGGTCCGGACCGTGCTTCCCCTCCTGCCCCATTGGCAGACGGCGGGGCCTGCCAGCAGGGGCAGCAGAATCAGCAGCAGAGTCAAAACATTCACGCTTATCCCTCCTTACAGCAGGCCCTGGGCGGCGCCGGTCAGCGCTGCCGTCAGGGGCTGGATCAGCAGGCTGATGAGCGCTGCCAGCACTATCAGCAGGACAAAGGCGGTCTTCATACGCCAGCCCACCTCTCTGACGCTCTTATTCTGAGAGAGGTCGGCATCTGCTCCCGGGAAGAAAGCGTTCATCAGCACCTCCAGCTGGTACAGTCCGGTGAGAAAGGCACTGAGTACCAGGGCGAAGGCCCCCAGATAGGCCAACGGCCGGTGCAGCTCCACCGCGGCGGCGGCAATCTCCCACTTGCTGAAAAATCCGGCAAAGGGCGGGATGCCGATGAGCCCGAAGGAGGCCACGGCAAAGGCGGCGAAGGTCAGGGGCATTTTCCTGCCCAGGCCGGAAAGCTGGAACACATACTCCCGGTGGGTCTGGCAGATGACGGCGCCTGCGCAGAAAAAGAGGATGATCTTGAAGACCGAGTGGGCCGCCATGTGCAGCAGCGCGCCGGTCAGTCCGGCAGGGGTCATGACGGAGACGCCCAAAAGGATGTAGGACAGGTTGGACACGGTGGACATGGCCAGCCGACGCTTGAAGTGCTGCAAACGCCACGCCATGGCGGAGCCGAACAGGATGGTAAAGCTGCAGGCCCCCATCATCACCCACTGGGCGAAGGTGCCCCGCAGCAGCTCCGTGCCGAAGGAATAGTAGGTCAGCCGCAGGACGGCGAAGACGCCGGAGTTGACCACGGCAACCGCGTGCAGCAGTGCGGAGACCGGCGTGGGCGCCACACCGGCGGCAGGGAGCCAGCTGTGGAAGGGAAACACCGCCGCTTTCACGCCGTAGCCGAAAAAGGCCAGCACAAAGACGATGCGCAGAGTGTTTTCCGCTCCGGCGATCAGCGTCGGATCCAGACTGCCGCCCAGGGTAAAGTCCAGAGAACCGTAGCTGGTCAGAAATACCAGGGAGATAAAGGCAAAGGCAGCGCCGCCCATGGAGAAGAGCAGATATTTTTTGCCCGCCCAGCGGCTTTTGCCGTCCATCTCGTGCATGACCAGGGGCAGGGTGCACAGGGTCATCAGCTCGTAGCAAAGGTAGAGGGTAAATGCGTTCGAGGCAAATGCAATGCCCAGAACCACGCCATAGGTCATGGTGAAAAAGCCGAAGAAGCGGTTCTCCCCATGCTCATGGCTCATGTACTCAAAGGAGTACAGGTCGGCAATCGGCCACAGGACGGCCAGAATGGCGGCAAATACCATGGAGAGGCTGTCCAGGCGGAAGGCCAGACGCAGCGACTCGTTCAGGCGGAGCAAGGTGATCTCTTCCGGGCGGAGGAGCAGGATGCCCAGCACAATCAGGCTGGTCACCGCCGCGGAGGTCAGCAGCAGCGTCTCCCGCACCCGGCGGGGAGTGTTCCGCTGTACCAGCAGACAGGCGCCCGTCACAATGGGAATCAAAATGGCAATCAGGAACCAGATACCCGACATCATCCGCACCTCCTTACGCCAGGCCTGCCAGGCAGGCTGCGGCCCGGGTCAGAACTCCGGGGAAAATACCCAGCAGGAGCAGCGCGCCGCTGAGCATGGCCAGCGGCACTGTCATGCGCCAGGTGGGACGGAGCCGCCCGTCGTTTTCCCCGTGCTTGAAATAGCCGTTGATGGTGATGGGCAGCAGATACCCGGCGGTGAGCAGCGCGGAGGTCAGCAGGACAATGCCCCCCGCAAGGCCGAAGCCGGGCAGAGCGGCCAAACCCGCAGTCACCAGCTGCCATTTGCTGACAAAGCCGGCAAAGGGCGGAATGCCGATGAGGGAGAGGCTGGCCAGAGTGTAGCAGCCCAGCAGCACCGGCATCCGCCGGCCCACCCCGTCCAGCTGATCCACATAGGTGCAGCCGGTGTGGTGGATGATGGCTCCGGCGGTGAGGAAGAGGGCAGTCTTGCAGACGGCGTGGAAGACCACCTGCAAAATGGCCCCCTGGAGGCCATCCGCCGTCAGCAGGAACAGGCCGAAGAGCACATAGCTCACCTGACTCACGGTGGACCAGGCAAAGCGCCGCTTGAGCAGCTTTTCCTTGAAGGCCAGCATGGAGCCGGAGAAGACGGTGCACAGGGCCAGGGTCAGCATGGTGTACTGTACCCAGGTGCCCCGGAGCGCCTCTGGGCTGATCAGGTAGTAGATGACCCGCAGGATGCCCAGCACCCCTGCCTTGGTGATGGTGGCGGACAATACGGCGGAGGCGGGGGCGGGGGCCACCGGATGGGCGGTGGGCAGCCAGAAGTGCAGCGGCATGATGCCCGCTTTGCAGCCAAAGCCCAGCAGCAGGCAGAAGGCGGCGATTAGCAGCATGGGCTGATGGAGCAGACCGGTCTCACTGAGGGTTCCTCCGGGGATAAAGTCGGTGGAACTGCAGAAGCTGCCCAGGAGGAAGAAGCCGAAGAGGGCCAGGCTTGCGCCGAAGAGGGAGTAGCCCAGGTATTTCATGCCCGCCTTTTGCGCCCCCTCCGTCCCCTCATGGATGACCAGGGGAAGGGAGAGCACGGTCATCAGTTCGTAGCACATGTAGTAGGTGAACAGGTTCCGCGCCATGGCCAGGCCCAGCATGGCCCAGAGGGTCAGCAGGAAAAAGGCGTTGTAGCGACCCGGAGCGTGGTCGTGCTCCATGTACTCCAAAGAGAAGATGCCTGCCAGCAGAAAGATGGCGGCAAACAGTACGCCGAAGATCCGGCCGCACTCGTCAAAGCCAAAGACCAGGGAGAAGGCCCCAAAGGAGCAGCTCCAGTAAACCCCTGGCTCCTGCAAGGCCAGCAGCAGTACGCCGGCCAGGGACACGGCCAGGGTGCCAATCAGCAGCCGGTTCTGCCCCTTGCGGCTTTGCAGGAAAAACATGGCGATTGCCCCGGAAAGGGGGACAAGCATGGTGATCAGGAATAACAGCAAATTCATCTGACCGCCTCCTTACAGCAGCGCCAGTCCGGCGGACAGAAAGTCCGCCACCGGCTGGAGGAAGATGCCCAGGGCAATCGCCCCGGCGCTGAGACCGGCCACCGCGACGGCGAAGGCGGGCCGGGCCGGCTTTTCCGGCAGGCCGGGCAGGGGATCCGGGTCGCCGTGGAGCTCTTTGCTCCAAATGTTGATAATGACCGGCAGGTAGTAGAGGGCGTTGAGCACGCTGGAGGCGGCCAGCGCGCCCAGGGCCAGCACCATCTGCCAGGTGCCCGACAGAGCGGCGTCCGCCAGATAGAATTTGACGGCAAAACCGCCCAGCAGGGGAATACCCACCATGGAGAGACCGCCTAAGGTGAAGCCGAAGCCTGCCAGCCTGGCCCGATGGGCCGAGCCCCGCAGGAAGTAGAGATGCTTGTGGTGGTGGCTGGCTCCTGCCAGCTCTCCGGCGCAGCAGAACAGCAGCGGCTTGGTAAAGGCGTGCACCAGAATCTGATAGACGGCCACCACCGCGGCGGCCTGGGTTCCCAGGCCAAGTCCCAGATAGATGTAGCCGATCTGGGCCACCGAGGAGTAGGCGATCATCCGCTTGATGTGGGTCTCCCGGATGGCGTTGACCGAGCCCATGATCATGGCCAGGGCGCCCAGGAGCAGCAGTACCGTGTTCAGGTGCAGCGCCTGAAACAGCTCCGGCGTACAGACCTGCCAGATCAGCTTGATCATCAGCACGATGTAGCCCTTGAGCACCAGGCCGGACAAAATGGCGCTGGAGGTGGTGGTGGCGCTGCCGTGGGCGTCCGGGAGCCAGGTGTGGAAGGGATAGAGGGCGCTTTTAATGCTGAGTCCCACCACCATCATGCCCAGGATGATGGGCAGAGGCACCGCATAGGCTCCGGACTCCTGCAGTACCAGCAGGGCGTCATGGACGTTGGGAATCAGCAGATGGCCGGTGATCCAGTAGAGCATGGCCAGGCCGAACAGGAACAGCCCGCTGCCCAGCAGGCTCATAATCAGGTAACGCAGCGTAGCTGCTACCGTGGCCCCGGTGTCCTTGGCCATGACCAGGGCGCAGGAGGCGATGGTGTTGATCTCGATAAAGACATAGGCGGTGAACAGGTCGTTGGTGTAGACCATGGCCAGCAGCGAGGCCAGCAGCAGATCGCACATGACAAAGTACAGCGGCTGTTTGCCGGGATGGATGTCTGTAAAAAGATCCTCCAGCCCGCCCAGCACGCACAGCGCCATAACCAGGGTGAAGGCCAGGGCCAGTCCCGCCTCCAGAGGGCCGCAGCGCAGCTCATTGCCCCAGGGATGGCCCACGATACCTATCTGGTACTCAAAGGACACACCGCTGCAGGTCACGCAGATCAGCGTGTACAGGCTGGCGGCAGCCACAGCGGCCAGCAGCGCCATCTGAATCCGGAGGGCGGTTTTTCCCTTCTTGCACAGACTGGTGAAAATTCCTGCCAGCATACACGCCACGATGGAGCAAAGGGGCAGATTCTGGTACAGCGGCAGCATCAGTCCTCACTCCTTTTCGCCCGGTAGAGAATGTCGTCCAGGTACAGCGTGTCGTATTTCCAGTAGAGCCACAGGGTCAGGGCCAGGGCGAAGGCGGTGACCGAGACGGACACCACGATGCCGGTCAGCACCAGGCCTGCCGGGACGGGGTTGACGTAGGTCCCCACGCTGGCGGCCACGTTGGGGTCGGTCAGGATGGGGTCCACCCGCCCCTCTACATAGCCGGCGCTGGTCAGGAAGAGATAGACCGCCGTGTCCATAATGTTCAGGCCGACGATCTTCTTGATCAGGTTCTGGTGAAACAGCATGCCGGCAAAGCCGATGACAAACAGAATCACAGAGGTCACCAGAAACCGCTGCTCGTACAGCGTCAGAAGGATATCTCTCATCTCAAATTTCCCCCTTGTGAAACAGCGCGTAAAAGGCGTAGATGGTGCAGGTGACCACAAAGCCCACCATGATATTGATGGGCAGGATAATCCCGCCGCTGAGCAGCGTCCCTGGGACACCCAGCCAGATGTGATTGTCCAGGCCGTTGGCGCCGGTGATGGCGTAGTACAGCAGGATAAAGCCGTAGCCTGCCAGGGCGGTGACCCGGACGCCCTGATAGAGCCGCTGGGAGAAAAACCTGCCCACACCCTGGGTACCGAATTCCTGGGCGTACAGGATGAGTCCGCCCCCAAGCACGCTGCCTCCCGCAAAGCCGCCGCCGGGGGAGAGATGGCCGTTGAGCATGATATAGAGGGCGTAGAGAAACAGCACCGGCAGCAGCACCCGGGTTACCGAGCGGAGCAGACGGTCCTTGGCGATCCCCTCTGCCCGATCCTCTGTCTCATAATAGGCGGTCAGAGTGCCGCCAACATCCCGCCGGTCCCGGGCCAGCAGCATGGTCACGCTGGTGGCTGCCAGGAAGAGGACGCAGGACTCCCCAAAGGTGTCGAATACCCGGTAGCTGAGAATCATGTCGGAGACCAGATTCATGCCGCCGCCCTCCCGCAGGCCGTTTTCGATGTAGTACCGGGGCAGCTCGTTGTTGGTGGGGTTGGCGGGGTCTCCGAAGACCGGCATGTGGAACACCACAATCAGCAGCACCGCCAGAAGGGCGCACAGCGTCACCAGGCAGCAGACGGGATAGAGGTGATTGAACCGATCGTTCTCCTCCGCCTGGGTCTTGACAGGCTCCGTCCCTGGCGGGGGAGGGGCGGGGGCGTGGGACAGCTCAGGCCGGGGAGAGCACCACAGCTCCCGCTCGTCTCCCTCCGCCCAGCGCTTCAGCGTTTCCCAAATGGTCATCCCCACTCCTCCTTCCGGCGGCGCAGCTCCTCTTGCCGCTCCTGACGGGTGCGGTGGAGCTCCCGCACCTTCTTCATCACCACGAAAAAGAGGATGGTGTCCACTCCGGCGCCTACGGCGGCCTCGGTGATGGCCAGGTCAGAAGCCTCCAGCATCATCCAGACCACGCTCATCACAATGCTGTAGGCCATCAGGGTGATGGTGGTGACCATGGGGGAGCGCACCAGCATTGCCCCCAGAGCGCAGATGATCAGAAAGCCCAGCAGCAACAGTTCCAGATATTCCATCAGTCATCCTCCTCGTCCTCGTTTACGTTCTCAAAGGTGATCACCGCATGGCGCTTGACGTCTTCCTCCTCGGCGTAGTAGATCATGCGGGTGATCATGTGGGCGGAGACGGGGGCGGTCATCCAGTGAAAGAGAACCACCACCAGCAGCTTGACGCTGATCCAGCTCAGGCCGAAGCGGAGGACTACTCCCAGAAAGACCAGCAGCGTCCCCAAAGTATCAGCGATGGTGGTGACCTGCATCCGATCCATCACATAGTCCAGCCGGAACACCCCTGCTAAGGAGAAAAGCATGCATATCGCGCCCAGCGCGATGAGCAGCACAGACAGCCAGTCCCGAACACTCATGGCGCGGTCCCCCCCTTGTCCCCGGGGATAGAGCCCTCCTTCAGGCGTTTTTCCACCAGCTGCACCGCCAGCAGCCGGCACAGCACCACCACGGCCAGAAAGCCCAGGAAGGCGAACACCAGGCAGACGTCCTGGATGAAAGAGGTGTCGAGCAGCACGCCCAGCACGGCGATGATATTCAGGGCGATGGCGCAGACCAGATTTGCCCCCACCACCCGATCCTCAAAGCGCTTTGCGGTGACGATATAGATCAGCGCGCCCAGAGCCGCCAGGCTGAGCACCCCCAGCAGCAGGATGATGATTTGTCTATACATGCTCTCCCTCCTTGTGGGCTTCTTCGCCGCAGATAGCCCGGTCGATGCGGGTGACCGCCCTGGCCAGCGGACAATCCTCTAATCCGTCCCCCATCTCAGGGGTCAGGGCGTGGACCACAAAAGCGTTGGCACTGACCCGCTCCCGGACGGTGATGGTGCCGGGAGTCAGGGTGATGGCGTTTGCCAGCATAGCCTTGGCCAGATCGCTTCTGAGCACCAGCTCAAACTGCACCATCCGGGGCTGCACCTTTTCTTTCATGTGAGGGTCTGCGATCAGCCGCATCATTTTCAGGTTTGACTGAATGATCTCCCACAGCAAAATGCCGACAAAGGACAGCATGGCCGGAAGCAGTTCTCCCCAGCGCCAGCTTTTTGTAATGTTCCACCGGAAAAAGCGCAGGGCGAAGGCGTCCACCGCCCCGCAAAGCACCAGGCCGCTGAGCACTACATCGGAGGCCAGCCGGCCGTTTAAAATGAGCCAGAGCAGAAACAATAGCAGAAACATGAAATCCCTCCTCACCGGTAACGGAAAAATGGTTCAGGTAGTGGAAAAGAGCCGTCTGTTGACGACTCTTTTCCGATTTTCCGTGTGCCCCGCCAGGGAACACCTGTTATTTTATGGGACAAGCACGGCGACCGCCTGCTCCAGCAGCTCGCCGGCGGCGGAGACAATCTGGCTGATCTCCGCCCTGGACACCTGGTCGTAGTGAATGCCGCAGCTGACCACCACCGGACACTGCCGCGCCTCGCAGAGAGCCTTTGCCCACTGCTCGCTGACCGTGCCGTCCCGATGGGTGGGAAACTGGATGGTCTGTACCGCCTCGCCGGGGAAGGCATAGCTGACCGCTCCCACATGGGTTCTGCAGCCGCCGGTCACAAGGACGTGGATTCCCTCGTCCAGCAGGCACACCCGGGCCTCAATGGGCCAGCCCAGGCACCGGGTCTGAAACAGAAACGCCTTCATTCCATCCCCTCCCAACGCCGGAAGCCAGCGCCCTCGATGCCGAACCGGTCCAGGATCTTACCTGCGATGTGGCGAGTGCAGTCCTCCACCGTCTCCGGGTGGTTGTAATAGGCCAGCATGGGGGGCAGAATCTCTACCCCCATCTGGGACAGCTCCAGCAGATTGCGCAGATGGATGGTGCTCAGCGGGCATTCCCGGGCCACCAGAACCAGCCTGCGCCCCTCCTTGAGGGTCACGTCCGCCGCCCGGAGCAGCAGATTCTCGCTGTAGCCGGAGCAGATGCCCGCCGCCGTCTTCATGCTGCAGGGGACGACCACCATGCCCATGGTTTTAAAGGTGCCGCTGGCCGGCCCCGCGCCGATGTTGCGGTTGTCATAGACCACATCGGCCAGAGCGTGGAGCTCCTCCAGGGTCAGATCGGACTCCTGAGCCAGGGTCATCTCCGCACCCCGGGTGTAGATCAGGTGGGTCTCCACCTCCGGGTTCTCTTTCAGCTGCCGCAGCAGCTCCAGCGCAATGGGAATACCGGTTGCGCCGCTGATGCCTACGACCAGACGCCGCATCTCAGCTCACCAGGGGCAGGATGTAGGTTACCCACAGCCAGCTGAAGGGCATGACGATGATCATGGAGGGGATCATGTCTGCCGTGGGGAACATCTTGACCTTGATCATCCGGAAGCCGGTGGCCAGCATGATAAAGCCGCCGCAGGCCTTGAAGTCGTTGATCATGGTGGGGGTGGTCATGGGGAAGATCAGGCCCGCGCAGAAGAACAGCAGCAGGAAGATGATGCACTGGGGCAAGGCGATCAGGGAGACCACCAGGCCCAGATTGCAAGCGAAGATGAGGGCGGTGAACAGGTCGAGAATGGACTTGGCCATCAGGATGCTGTGGTCGCCGCTCATGCCGGAGATGATGGAGCCGTAGATGCCGGTGCCGCTGGCACAGAACAGGACAATGACGGTGACCAGAGTGGCGGTGAACTCCTCCTCGCCCATGGTGCTGCTGGTGTGGATGAATTTGGAGATACCCTTCTGCATCAGCTTTGCGCCGCTGTTGATCCGGTCGCCCAGATGGATGGCCAGGCCGAAGGCGGTGCCGATGATGACGGAAAAGACGACAGCAGGCATGTTCTGCATCAGGACGATGGTGCTGATGCCCATTGCCATGGAGCAGCAGCCAAAGATCATATTCAGCTTGTCCTTAAAGTCACCGCCCAACTTGTTGCCCACCAGAGCGCCGATAACGCCGCCGATGACCACGGAGAGCGCATTGACAATAACACCAATTGGCATATGAATCCTCTCTTTCTGTCTGTGCTGCCGCTCCGCTCAGGGAGCGGCAGCGTCTGATACTGTTTTTTGATTAAAATGTGTCTTTTTAATCAGAAAGACATCGCCTTGCGGCGCTGTCCTTTTGCGCCTATGGCGCAAAAGACGTCTCAGGCGATCTCTGACGCGCTTTCAGCGCTATAGAAGGTATTGCACCTTTTTATCAGAGATCAGTATGATTCGAATTTCTCTGCTTAGCAGGCTCAGCTGTTCAGCTCAGCGGCCCACTTCTCCTGGTCGATGTCCAGGAACTGGCTGCGCACGAACTCATGCTTCAGGTTGAAGGGCACGGTGCAGTCGAAGATGGCCTTGCAGGCGATGCCGTGCTCCCGGATGGAGGGATCCATGGCATTGTCGTTGGAGGGATCCAGCACATGGCAGTGACAGCCGGGGATGGTGATGACGTCCACATCCGCCTGGAAGCGGGTGGTCATGGCCCACATGACGTCGCTCATGTCGAAGATATCCACGTCCTCGTCCACCAGGAAGACGTGCTTGAGCTCGGAGAAGGCGGAGAAGGCCAGCATGGCGGCGTTGCGCTGACGGCCCTCGTCATTTTTGGAGCTCTTCTTGAACTGGAGGATAGCCACGAACTTGCCGCCGCCGCAGGGAGCTGCGTGCACGTTGAGCAGACGGCCGGGCATGGCCCGATCCACCATGGAGATGATGGAGGCCTCAGTGGGGATACCGGCCATGGAGACGTGCTCATGGGAGGGACCGATGCAGGACTCCATAATCGGGTTCTTCCGGTGGGTCACAGCGGTGATCTTGATGACGGGCAGGGCGGGCTTGGCGTCGCCGGTGTAGCCGGGGAACTCGGGCATGGCCTTGCCGGTGTCGCTGTTGATGTCCTCACGCACCGTCTTGTCATGGAGCAGCCAGCCCTCCAGCACATATTCCGCGTTGGCGATGCACTTTTCCGGAATGGTGAGGCAGTTGGCCAACTCCACCGGCTCGCCCCGCAGGGCGCCTGCGATCTGCAGCTCGTTGTAGCCCAGGGGAGTGGTGGGAGCCTCAAAGCCTGCGCACATGTACACGGCGGGATCCAGGCCGATGGAGATGGAGATGGGCATATCCTTGCCCAGGGCGCAGTACTTGTCAAAGAAGGCGCCCAGGTGGCGGGAGCCGGGAGTGATCCACATGCCCAGCTCGTCTTTGCTCTCGATGCACAGCCGGTGGATGGTCACGTCGCTGGTGCCGTCCAGGGGATCGGTGCCCATGCACAGGCCCATGGTGATGTAGGGGCCGGCATCCTCCGGGGTGTTGGTGGGGGCGGGAACCAGGGTGCGCAGGTCAAAGTCCGGATCGGTGGCCAGATGCACTACCTCCTGGCAGTCCACAGGCTTGCCCTCGGGGATCATCACAGGGGGAATGGTGTGGGCCAGCTTTTCGCCCATGTACTTGCCCAGGTACTTGGGGTCGGTGCCCAGCAGAGCGCCTACACGTTTGCGGCTGGACAGCAGGCCGATGGCCACCCGGGCGTCCGGGAAGCCCTTTACGTTGTTGAACAGCATGGCGGGGCCTTCCCGGGTGGGACGCTCCACCGTGCCGCCGGCGCCCACGTGACGATAGACGCCGGAGACCTCAGCGTTGGGGTCTACCTCAGTGTCTGTGATCAGAAGCTGGCCGGGGAGAGTCTCCAGCAGTTCCAGCGCAGAGCGCAGATCATGTACGTTTGCCATCAGTAACACTCCTTATTTTCCGCATCCCAGCGGTTAATTAAGGTAATTATATCAAAATACTTTTCGAAAACAATTCTCATTTAGCAATACAGCGATTCCGATATGGAATTGATTTGAATACATAAAGAGTATGGGCAGGAGAGACAAAACTGCGCACAAAAAACCGCCCGAACGAGCGGGATACTCGCGCGGGCGGCAGACAGAATCTTATGACTTTTTCAGCAGACGGTCAGCGGGGAGAGCCGGCCGGGATCAAGTGCTCAATAATTCTCCTCCCGGAGCTCGAAGTAGCTCTGGGGATGGGCGCAGACGGGGCAGATGGCGGGCGCCTGGGTACCCACCACGATGTGGCCGCAGTTGCGGCACTCCCAGACCTTGACCTCACTCTTTTCAAAGACGGCGGCAGTCTGCACATTCCGCAGCAGGGCGCGGTAGCGCTCCTCGTGGTGGCGCTCAATCTCGCCCACCATGCGGAACTTGGCGGCCAGCTCGGGGAAGCCCTCCGCCTCGGCGGTCTTGGCAAAGCCGTCATACATGTCGGTCCACTCGTAGTTCTCGCCCTCGGCGGCGGCCAGCAGATTGGCGGCGGTGTCGCCGATGCCGCCCAGCTCCTTGAACCACATCTTGGCGTGCTCCCGCTCGTTCTCGGCGGTCTTGAGGAAGAGGGCGGCGATCTGCTCATAGCCCTCCTTCTTGGCCACGGAGGCGAAGTAAGTATACTTGTTCCGGGCGCCGGACTCGCCGTCAAAGGCGGCGTGCAGATTGCGCTCAGTCTGGGTGCCCGCATACTTGTTCTTGCTCTCCGGGGTCACCGCTTCCAGCTTGTCGCCGGTGGCGCGGCAGCGGGGGCAGACCGGAGTCTCCCCGTCCTTGACCTCAAAAACCTCTCCGCAGAGCTTGCATTTGTACTGACCCATTTGAATCTCCTCCTTTTGTTTTTCGGGAGCAGCGGCGGCTGCGCCGGGGTTGGGCTGTCCCACATGCCGGATGCCGGTATATTCCGCAATGTCCCGGTCGGTTGTGACCAGATTGTCCACAGAGAGCCCGTGGACGGAAGTGTTCCCGGTCACTCTGGCGAAGGTCTTCAGCTCCTCCAGAGAGACGTTCAGGAAGTTTGCCACCCGCTGGGCGGCGGCGTCCACCTTCAGCCGGGCTCGCAGCTCGGGATTCTGGGTGGCCACGCCCACCGGGCAGTTGCCGCTGCCGCAGATCCGGTACTGCTGGCAGGCGGCGGCGATCAGCCCCGCGCTGGCGATGGCGATGGCGTCGGCGCCCATAGCCAGAGCCTTGGCAAAGTCCGCCGACACGCGGAGCCCGCCGGTAATCACCAGAGAGATGTCCGAGCCCACGGAGTCCAGATATTTTCTGGCCCGGCTCAGGGCGTAAATGGTGGGCACTGTGGTGGCCTCCCGGAGCATCAGGGGGCTGGAACCGGTGGCGCCGCCTCTGCCGTCGATGGTGATGAAATCGGGCTGGGCAAAGACACAGTATTCCAGATCCCGCTCGATGTTCCCGGCGGCGATCTTGATGCCGATGGGCCGGCCCTCTGAGCGGCGGCGCAGCATGTCCACCATGTCGCGCAGATCCTCCTTGGAGTTCAGCTCCGGGAACTTGCTGGGACTTTGGATGTCCTCGCCCTGCTTCTTGCCACGGATGGCTGCGATCTCCGCCGTCACCTTTTCTCCGGGCAGGTGGCCGCCCATGCCGGGCTTGGTGCCCTGGCCGATCTTGATCTCGATGGCGTCAGAGGAGCGCAGATTTTCGTCGGTGACGCTGTACTTGTTGGGGATGTACTCAAAGATGTACTTGTAGGCCGCCTGCTTCTCCTCCGGCAGGATGCCGCCCTCGCCGCTGCACATGGCGGTCTTTGCCATGGCAGAGCCCTTGGCCAGGGCCACCTTGACCTCCTTGGACAGGGCGCCAAAGGACATGTGGGAGATATAGACCGGGTTCTCCAGCACCATGGGTTTTTTCGCGTGCTTGCCGATGACAGTGGTGGTGTCCACCGGATCGCCGTCGTTCAGGGGAGCGGGATTGAGCTGGGCGCCCAGCAGCAGGACGTCGTCCCAGTTGGGCATGGGCATCTGGGTGCTCATGGCCCCGCCGATGCTCTTGCCGGTCACCGCCATCTCGTGGATCTCCGCCATGTACCGGGCAGAGCTGTCCTGCCGGGCGGTGGCGGCGTCATAGTCCAGCTTGCCGGCCCAGGCCTTGGGGGGCGCGGGCTCCGCCGCCGGAGAGACGGGGACCAGATTGGAGACCGGCATTTTGCACACCGGACAGCCGTCCAGCTCGGAGAGGGGCTTCCCCTCCTTCTCCTCGTCATAAATCGCGCCGCAGATTCTGCATTTGTAAATTGCCATTCAAACACCTCCGCTGAAATTGGCTTAAATAAGATTGTTCTTCTCCTTTACACATTCCGGGCATAACCCCTCAAAGATGACGCGATGCCGGCTGACCTGAAAGCCGGTCTCCGCCGCGACCTGCGCGTCAAACTCCGCACGGTAGCTCAGGGGAGCGTCAAACACCCGCCCGCAGCCGGTGCAGAACAGGTGATAGTGGAGATCCAAACGGGAGTCGAACCGGTCCGCCGCCGGCACCTTCACATTGGTGATCGCTCCATCCTCCGATAGAATGCCCAGATTGCGGTATACCGTGCCGCGGCTGATCCTTTCATCCTTGCCGCGCACGTCCAGATAGATCTGGTCGGCGGTGGGATGATCACATCTTGTCTGGACAGCGTCCAAAATCATCTGACGCTGTCTCGAGTTCCGCTGCTGTTTCATTGAGGCCTCCTTCCAATAATAGGACTTGGTACTACTATTATAAATGTGCTTTTTGCGTCTGTCAAGGAAAATCTGGCCTGCAAGGTTGAGACGTTCCGCGCCTGGGCGGAGCAGTCTTCGGGGCGCTGCCGTTCTGGCAGCGCCCCGGAAAGTGCTTATGGACAGGAGGAAAACGGATCAGATTACAGCTCCTTTTTTGCGGCCTCCAGCTCCGCGCCCATGACCGACTCCACATAGGTCTGAATCAGCTTGGCGGCGGCGTCGAAGTCCAGACCGTCCGAGTTGAGGATCAGGTCATAGTTCTCCCGGCGGCCCCAGGCGTGGTCGGAGTAGAAGTTGTGGTAGGCGGAGCGGCATTTGTCGATCTGCTTGACATAGGCTCTGGCCCGGCTCTCGGTGAGAGTGAGCCGCTCCATCGTCCGGGCTACCCGGGCCTCGATGCCGGCCTGGATAAAGACGTTCACCGTCTTGGTGTAGCCGGAAAGTACATCGTCCGCACAGCGGCCCACAATGACGGCGGGGGTTTGGTCGGCGATGGTGCGGATAATGGAGGACTGGACGGAATAGAGCTGGTCGCTGATGGGCATGGAATAGGCGCTGCCGGCGCCCAGCCGGTTGATGGCATAGAGGAAGCTGTTGGTGGCGGTGGTTTCCTCCACACGGCGGAACAGCTTGGGATCAAAGTGGCTCTCCTTGGAGGCCAGCTCAATGATCTCGTTGTCATAGAAGGGAACCTCAAGCAGCTTTGCCAGACGGCGGCCGATCTCAGTGCCTCCTGCGCCAAACTGACGGCTGATGGTAACAACAGGGTAAGTCTTCATCGTAGTCACACCTTTCTGCGCTTCGGGACGGCAGTCCTTTTTGGTAAGAACATTATAGCAAGTATCAACAAAAGAATCAATAAAAAATTGGGTCTGTTCATAGAAAATTACAAAAGTGTGAAAACTATCGGAACAGGCCCGGGAGGGGAGAGTGCAGATTTTCGTTGACAGGTCAGATGCGCCGTGATATAGTTGAGATACCCCCCGGGGGTGGGGTGTATGGACGCCCCTGGGCAGAAAGGAATCGAAACCTATGAAACAGTCATTTACCATCACCGGCATGAGCTGCGCCGCCTGCAGCGCCCATGTGGAGAAGGCGGTGAACCAGCTCCCCGGCATCCGCTCCGCCAGCGTCAACCTGCTGGCAAACTCCATGACGGCGGAGTTTGACGAGACAAAGCTGACCGCCGCCCAGATCTGTGAAGCAGTCCGGGCGGCGGGCTACGGGGCCAGCCCTGTGGGCGGAAAGGAAAAGAGCAAGGCCGAGCCTGGGGAGGATCCTCTGGAGCAGGAGATCCGGGCCATGAAGGGGCGGCTGATCTGGTCGCTGGTCTTTCTGATCCCCCTGTTCTACCTGGGCATGGGGCATATGCTGGGCCTGCCTCTGCCCGCGTTTCTGACCGGGGCGGAGAATTCCATGGTCTACGCCCTGGCCCAGCTGGTGCTGGTGCTGCCCATCCTCTACCTCAATGACAAATACTTTATCAACGGCTTCAAGGCGCTGAGGAGAAAAGCCCCCAACATGGACTCCCTCATCGCCATCGGCGCCGCCGCCGGCATGATCTACTCGGTCTATGCTCTCTTTGTCATTGCCCGGGCCTTGGGCCAGGGGGATCTGATGACCGCCGAGGAGTACCATATGAACCACCTCTACCTGGAGTCCGCCGGTATGATTCTCACCTTAATTGATGTGGGCAAATACTTGGAGACCCGGAGCAAGGGTAAGACCTCGGACGCCCTGCGGCATCTCATCGACCTCCAGCCCAAGACCGCCCGGGTGCTCCGGGGGGAAGAGGAGGTGGAAATCCCCATTGAGGCGGTGCAGGTGGGTGACCGGATCGCCGTCCGGCCCGGACAGGCCATCCCGGTGGATGGGGTGGTGGCCTCCGGCTCCACCTCAGTGGACGAGTCTGCCCTCACCGGAGAGCCCATCCCGGTGGAAAAGCATCCGGGAGACCCGGTCTCCGGGGGCACCATCAACGGCAGCGGGGCCTTCACCTTTACCGCCTCCCGGGTGGGGGAGGACACCACCCTGGCCCAGATCATCCGTCTGGTGCAGGAGGCCTCTGCCTCCAAGGCCCCCATCGCCAAGCTGGCGGACCGGGTGGCGGGGGTCTTTGTCCCCACCGTGCTGGGCATCTCCCTGGTCACCTTTGTCATCTGGATGCTCGTCTCCGGCTCGGTGACGGCGGCTCTGACTTCGGCCATGGCGGTGGTGGTCATCTCCTGCCCCTGTGCCCTGGGCCTGGCCACCCCGGTGGCCATTATGGTGGGTACCGGCAAGGGGGCGGAGCTGGGTATCCTCTTTAAGTCCGCCGAAAGCCTGGAAACCCTCCACAAGGTGGACACGGTGGTGCTGGACAAGACGGGCACCATCACCCAGGGCAAGCCCCGGGTCACCGACCTGATCCCCGCCTCTGGCCGGACGGAGGAGGAGCTGCTCAACCTGGCTGCCTCCATTGAGAAGGATTCGGAACACCCCTTGGCGGAGGCCATTACCGCACTGGCCCGGGAGCGAAGCATCCCCCTTTGCCCGGTGACCGATTTTCAGGCCCTCCCCGGCCTGGGCCTCACCGCAAAGATTGACGGAGACCGCTACGCCGCCGGCAACCGGCGGCTGATGGAGCAGCTGGGGGTGTCCATCGACGCCGCCCAGGCGGAGCGTCTGGCGGATCAGGGTAAGACTCCCCTCTATTTCAGCGAAAACGGCACCTGGCTGGGCACCATCGCCGTGGCCGACCTGGCAAAGGAGACCAGCCCCCGGGCCATCCGTGCCCTACAGGCCCAGGGCATTCAGGTGGTCATGCTCACCGGCGACAACAGCCGCACTGCTCGGGCGGTGGCCGCGCCCCTGGGCATCACCCAGGTGATCTCCGACGTGCTGCCTCAGGACAAGGAGCGGCAGATTGCCCAGCTTCAGGCCCAGGGCCGGAGGGTGGCTATGGTTGGGGATGGCATCAACGACGCCCCCGCCCTGGCCCGGGCGGATGTGGGCATCGCCATCGGGGCGGGCACCGACGTGGCCATCGAGTCGGCGGACGTGGTGCTGATGCGCTCCGACCTGACCGACGCCGCCGGGGCTATCCAGCTCTCCCGCAAGACCATCCGGAATATTAAGGAGAACCTGTTCTGGGCCTTCTGCTATAACTGTTTGGGCATCCCCCTGGCGGCAGGCCTGTTCTACCCCATCCTGGGCTGGCAGCTGAACCCCATGTTCGGCGCCGCCGCCATGAGCCTCAGCTCCTTCTGCGTGGTCTCCAACGCCCTGCGGCTGCGGCTGTTCCGGCCCAAATATCCCGAAGAAGACAGTGCCCAAGGGCATGTCGATACTGAAATTACCTCGATTGAGGCGAAAGGAGAAGATACTGCTATGACGAAAACGCTGACTGTAAATGGCATGATGTGCAATCACTGCAAGGCCTTTGTGGAGAAGACCCTCTCCGCCCTCCCCGGCGTGGAGAACTGCGAGGTCAATCTGGAGGCCAAGACGGCCACCTGCACTCTGTCCGCCCCGGTGGAGGACAAGGTTCTGGCCGACGCTGTCACCGCCGCCGGCTATGAAGTGGTCTCGGTGGACTGATGCAGGCGGATCAAGCGCAGATCACCCGGCTGCTCAAGACCGCCCGGGGCCAGCTGGACGGGATTTTGAAGATGGTGGAGGAGGACCGGTACTGCATCGATATCTCCAACCAGATCATGGCCACCCAGTCCATCCTCTCCCGCACCAACGCCGAGGTGCTCAAGGCCCACATGAACTGCTGCGTCCGCCAGGCGCTGGAGTCGGGAGACGCCCGGGAGGCGGAGGCCAAGCTGGAGGAGCTCTCCGCTCTGCTGGAGAAGCTGGTGAAAAAGTAAATACCGGAACGGGCGTTCCGGCAAAGCAAAAGGGATCCGGCCGATTGGCCGGATCCCGATTTTCATATGCAGATGTCTCAGGCGGCATTACAGCGGAATATTTCCGTGCCGCTCCTTCTTCTGGCCGGTCTGGAAGGTGAGCTGGGCCTCCAGCACCTTTTCCAGCAGCCGGCGTGTGTCCTGGGGCTGGATGACGTCGTCAATGTAGCCCAGCTTGGCGCCGATATAGGGGTTCAGGTAAGTGTCCTTGTAGGCCTGCACCTTCTCGTCCAGCACCTCCTGATATTTGTCGCCGGCGGCCTTGAGATCCCGCTTGTTCAGAATCTTCACCGCGCCCTCGGCGCCCATGACGGCGATCTCCGCATAGGGCCAGGCCCAGACCACGTCGGCCCCCAGCTCCTTGCAGCACATGGCGATGTAGGCGCCGCCGTAGGCCTTGCGGAGAATGAGGGTAATCTTGGGCACCTTGGCCTCAGAGTAGGCGTAGAGTACCTTGGCGCCGTGGCGAATGATGCCGGAGCTCTCCTGCTCCCGGCCGGGGAAGAAGCCGGGGACGTCCACCAGGTTGATGAGGGGGATGTTGTAGCAGTCGCAGGTGCGGATAAACCGGGCGGCCTTGCAGGAGGCGTTCACGTCCATGCAGCCGCTGAGGACGGCGGGCTGGTTGGCCACAAAGCCCACCGTGGCGCCCTTGACCCGGGCAAAGCCGGTGACGATGTTGGCGGCAAACTCCGGCTCAATCTCAAAGAAGGACTCGCTGTCCGCCAGATAGTCGATGACCCGCTTCACGTCGTAGATCCGCCGCTTGTTCTCCGGCACCACGTCCTCAATGCCCCGCTGCCAGCGGGCCTTGAACTTGGGCTGGATGTCGGGGAGCTGGTCGCAGTTCTGGGGCAGGTAGGAGAGCAGATTGCGGATTTTCAGCAGGCAGTCCCGGTCGTCCGAGGCCCGGACATGGGCCACGCCGTTTTTCCGCATATGGACGTCAGCGCCGCCCAGCTCCTGCATGGAGATATCCTCGCCGATGACCTCCTTGACCACGGCGGGGCCGGTGACGAACATCTCGCCGGTGCCCTCCACAAAGAAGATGAAGTCCTGGAGGGCGGGGGAGTAGCTGGCGCCGCCGGCGCAGGGGCCCATAATGGCGGTGATCTGGGGGATGACGCCGGAGGCCTGGACGTTCTGGTAGAAGATGTTGCCGTACTGGGCCAGAGCCTTGATGCCCTCCTGAATCTTGGCGCCGCCGGAGTCCATCAGGGCAATGATGGGCACCTTGGCCTTGAGGGCCATCTTCTGCACCTCGGTGATTTTCCGGGCGTTGGAGTCGGACAGGGCGCCGCCGGAGATGGTGAAATCCTGGGCGTAGGCGTAGGCGTAGCGGCCGTTGATCTTGCCGCAGCCGGCAATGACACCGTCCCGGGCGCAGGGCTTTTCCAGATCCCGGCTCCGGTTCTGGAAGACGTTGTACTCAACGAAGGTGTCGGTATCAAACAGCAGGTTCAGCCGCTCGTCGGCGGTGAGCTTGCCTTTTTCGTGCTGACGCTCCGGCTTGCCGCTGCCCAGCAGGTCGCGGCGGTGCTGTTCCAGTTGCTGCAGAGAATCCATAAGACATGCTCCTTCAAAGGATTGTAAGCGGATAAGAGACCGCTGAGGGTTGCACACACATTATGAGTTATTATATCAATTTTTAGGCAGAGATGCAAGGTGTATTCTATGGGGAAGGGTGGAGGTTTGTAGGTATTACAATGATGCGTGACAAAAAGGAAAAAGGATAGCGAATAGGAG
>JBJDXS010000008.1:0-3576 GCA_051866815.1 Candidatus Onthomonas sp.
ACAAACAAACATTGAGGTGAATGCAAATGAAGAAGGAATGTGTCGCCATGCTGCTGGCCGGCGGACAGGGCTCCCGCCTGTACGCGCTGACCCGCTCCGTGGCAAAACCCGCTGTCCCCTTCGGCGCCAAGTACAGAATCATTGACTTCCCCCTGTCCAACTGCGTCAACTCCGGCATCGACACGGTGGGCGTCCTGACCCAGTACCGCCCCATGGAGCTCAACGCCTACCTGGGCAACGGCCAGCCTTGGGATCTGGACAAGTCTGACGGCGGCGTCCATGTTCTGCCCCCCTACCTGGGCGCAGGCGAGAAGGGTTCCTGGTACAAGGGAACCGCCAACGCCATCTATCAGAACATCGATTTTATCGACATGTACAACCCCGAGTACGTTCTGATCCTCTCCGGTGACCACATCTACAAGATGGACTACGACAAGATGCTGGACTATCATAAGTCCCAGAATGCCGCCGCCACCATCTCTGTTCTGGAGGTTACTCTGGAGGAGGCCACCCGCTTCGGCATCATGAACGTGGACGAGAACGACGTCATCTACGAGTTCGAGGAGAAGCCCAAGCATCCGAAGAGCAATCTGGCCTCCATGGGCATCTACATCTTCACCTGGTCCAAGCTGCGTCAGGCTCTGATTGACGACGAGAACGACCCCACCTCCAAGAACGACTTCGGCGGCAACATCATCCCCAACCTGATCGCCAAGGGCGAGACCTGCGTGGCCTATCGCTTCGACGGCTACTGGAAGGACGTGGGCACCATCAAATCTCTGTGGGACGCCAATATGGATCTGCTGGAGGCCGACTCCGGCATCAAGGTGTTCGACAAGAGCTGGCCCATCTATGCCCGGACCAACATCTGCCCGCCTCATGTGGACGGCCCCGACGCCGTCATCACCCACTCCCTGGTGGCCGGCGGCGGCGAGATCGACGGCATCGTGGAGAGCTCCGTCATCTTTGAGAATGTCACCGTGGAGCCGGGCGCTGTCGTCCGTTACTCCGTGGTAATGCCCGGCGCCGTGATCAAGGCCGGCGCCAAGGTGGAGTATTCCATCCTGGCAGAAAACGCCGTGGTTGAGGCCGGCGCCACTGTGGGCGTTGACCAGGGCGACATTGCCGTCGTGGCCGGCGGCGTGACCGTGGATGCAGGCACCAGCGTTCCTGCCGGCGCCATGTACACGGAAGAATCGAAAGGCGGTGAGGCATAATGCTGAACAATGTCCATGGTATTTTGATGACCAACCAGCCGGGTTATAACCTGAAAGAGCTGTCCTCCATCCGTTCCATCTCCTCCGTGCCTTACGGTGGCCGCTATCGTCTGGTGGACTTCATCCTGTCCAACATGGTGGACGACGGCATCACCGATATCGGCGTCATCCTGCAGCAGAGCTATCAGTCCCTGCTGGATCACCTGGGCTCCGGCAAAGACTGGGATCTGGCCCGCCGTCGCGGCGGCCTGCGCCTGCTGCCTCCCGGCTCCATGCTGGGCAACGAGCAGCAGCAGAACTATCGGGGCATGATGGAGGCCCTGAGAGGCCTGCGGGATTATCTGGGCGAGATTGAGCAGGATTATATCATCATCGCCGATGCCGATGTGGTCCTCAACATCTCCCTGGAGGCCGTCTTCCAGAAGTATCAGGAGTCCGGCGCCGATGTGGCTGTCGTCTGCTCCAGCACCTTCACCGACCGTCCCGGCTATGCCACCTACTACACCCTGGCCGCCGACGGCTCCGCCGCTACCATCTCCAACAAGCCGGGCGGCTATGAGTCCCTGAACATCTATGTGCTGAGCAAGGCCAAGCTGATCGAGCTGGTGGAATACGCCGATGCCCGGGGCCTGATCTCCTTCTCTCACCAGGTGCTGGCCAACAAGGATAAGCTGGGCCTCAAGGTCGTGCCCTATATCTTCGAGGGCTATGTGGCCCGCTTCCCCACCGTCGCCGACTACTTCTCCAAGAGCATGGATCTGCTCAAGAAGGACGTCCGGGACGACCTGTTCAACCCCGCTCATCCCATCCGCTCCAAGGACCGCTCCGACCCCGCCACCTATTATGGCCCCGACTCCAAGGTGGTCGGCTCCATGATCTCCGACAGCTGCGTCATTGAGGGCACCGTGGAGAACTCCATCATCTTCCGCAACGTCAAGGTTGCCAAGGGTGCTGTGGTCAAGAACTGCATCCTGATGAAGGACACCGAGGTGGGCGAGAACGCCAACCTGAACTGCGTCATCTGCGACAAGTCTGTCACCATCGGCGCAAACCGTACTCTCTCCGGCTGCGAGACCTATCCCATTGTCTACGCCAAGGGTACCCGCATCTGATTGCATCCACTCCAGGCCCGGCGTTCCCGCCGGGCCTCCCGTATCGAAACTGAAAGGATGGAGAACATGAAAATTCTCTTCGCTGCCTCTGAGGTCGCCCCCTTCATCAAGACCGGCGGCCTGGCGGACGTGGCTGGCTCCCTGCCCCCTGCGCTGGCCGCCCGTCCCGACAACGACGTTCGGGTCATTCTGCCCCTGTACGCTGGCATCGGCGACACCTGGCGCAGCCAGATGACCTTTGTCAAGTACTTCTATTTCCAGCTGGGCTGGCGCAGCTGCTACTGCGGTCTCTTCCAGCTGGAGCGCAAGGGCGTCACCTACTACTTTGTGGACAACGAGACCTATTTCAAGCGCAACGGCCTCTACGGTCACTATGATGACGGCGAGCGCTTTGCCTATTTCTCCAAGGCCATCATTGAGCTGCCTGCCCAGCTGGGCTGGTCCCCTGATGTGATCCACTGCAACGACTGGCAGACTGCCCTGGTGCCCATCTACCTGCTGGAGGCCAAGAAGTCGGTCCCCGAGCTCACCGGCACCAAGACCGTCTACACCATTCATAACATTGAGTATCAGGGCCGGTATGGCAACTCCATCCTCTCCGACGTCTTTGGCCTGGATTACGGCACCTACTTCAACGAGCATATGCTCTGCTTCTACAACGACGTCAACCTGATGAAGGGCGCCATCTATGCCTCCGACTATGTGACCACCGTCTCCCCCACCTATGCCAAGGAGCTGTCCTACGCTTTCTATGCCCACGGCCTGGAGGGTGTGGTGGCTGAGAACCAGCACAAGATGCGGGGCATCCTCAACGGCATCGACATGGAGGCCTTCAACGCCGAGAAGGATCCCAAGATCGCCGCCAACTTCACCACCGCTGATCTCTCCGGCAAGGCCAAGTGCAAGGCCGCTCTGCAGAAGCAGCTGGGCCTGGAGGTGGATCCCGACGCCGCCATCATCGGCTCCATCTCCCGTCTGGTGGGCCACAAGGGCTTTGACCTGGTCACCGCCGCCTTCGACCGGATCATGGAGAACCATGTCCAGTTTGCTCTGCTGGGCACCGGCGAGTGGGGCTTTGAGGAGTTCTTCCGCAACGCTCAGGCCCGGTATCCCGGCCGGGTGTCTGCCAACATCACCTACTCCGCCCCCCTGTCCTCCGCCATCTATGCCGGCGCCGACCTCTTCCTCATGCCCTCCATCGCTGAGCCCTGCGGCCTGAGCCAGATGATCGCCATGCGCTACGGCAC
>JBJDXS010000009.1:0-3527 GCA_051866815.1 Candidatus Onthomonas sp.
GCCCCCAGCGTGGAGATCAAGCACAAGGCGCTGGAGAAGCACCTGCTGGTCACCGCCATCGGCGCAAATGTCATCCGTATGGTTCCCCCGCTGATTCTCACCGAGGCCGACTGCGACAAGGCCTATGACATCCTCAGAGAAGCGGTGGAGGAGCTGTCCAAATAAGAGAGCCGGTATGCCGCCTGGCCGCCCGCAGCGGCGGCCGGGGGCATATCCCCCAGGAAAGGAGAACGCATATGAAGCACATCGTCATCACCGTGGGCTGTGAATACGGCTGCGGCGGCCCCAAGATCGGCAAAATCATCGCCGAGGATCTGGGGATCGAGTACTATGACCGGGCGCTCATCGACAGCATCATCGAGGAGACCGGCGTCTCCCACTCCCTTATGGAGATGGCCGAGAGCGGCGTGGACATCAAGGGCCGCGACATCAACCTACAGCACACCCAGGGCCCCAAGTATTCCAACCTGACCCAGCGGGTGGTCTACATCCAGACCGAGGTGGTCAAAAAGCTGGCCGAGCGCACCTCCTGCGTCATCATCGGCCGGTGCAGCGACTACATCCTGCGGGATCGCACCGACTGCCTGAACGTCTTTATCTACGCCCCCGACGAGGTGCGCGTCAAGACGGTGATGGAGGAGCAGCAGGTCACCGAGGAGCAGGCCCGGGCGCTGATCGAGCAGAACGACAGAATGCTCCACGCCCGCTACAAGCAGATGACCGGCACCTACCGGGGCGACCGCCACAACCGCCATATGCTCATCGACAGCTCTCTGCTGGGCATTGACCGTACGGCGAAGTTCATCGAAAGCCTGGCCGCCCAAACCTTCGGGGAAGCCCTGTAACAAGTCAATCAATCAGCCATAACAAGGATGTTAGAGCGCGGCGGAAATGCTGTTGATCTGACATCGTTTTTTATTTTCTTTCGAAAGGAAAGACGTCATGGATACGAAAAAGAGATCAGATTTTGACAAAGTGCTGGGCGCGTGGGACATTCTGGTCATCGCCTTCGGCGCAATGATTGGCTGGGGCTGGGTAGTCTCCTCCGGCTCCTGGATTCAGACCGGCGGCGTGCTGGGCGCGGCCCTGGGCTTCGTGATCGGCGGCATCATGGTGTTCTTCGTGGGCCTGACCTACGCCGAGCTGACCGCCGCCATGCCCCAGTGCGGCGGCGAGCACGTGTTCAGCTACCGGGCCATGGGCTCTACCGGCTCCTTTGTCTGCACCTGGGCCATCATCCTGGGCTATGTGGGCGTGGTCTGCTTTGAGGCCTGCGCCCTGCCCACCATTATCACCTATATCTACCCGGACTTCCTCCAGGGCTACCTGTACACGGTGGCCGGGTTTGATATCTACGCCTCCTGGCTGGCGGTGGCGGTCATCGTGGCAGTGCTCATGACCTACATCAACATCCGGGGCGTCAAGACCGCCGCCATCCTGCAGACCATCCTGACCGTCATCATCGGCGGCGTGGGCATTCTGCTCATCGTGGCCTCCGCCATCAACGGCGACGCCTCCAACCTGGAGGGCCAGATGTTTATGGGCGAGTCCACCGGTTCCATGCTCAAGGCGGTGATCGCCGTGGCCGTCATGACTCCCTTCTACTTCATCGGCTTTGACGTGATCCCCCAGGCCGCTGAGGAGATCAATGTCCCCCTCAAGAAGATCGGCAAGATTCTGGTGCTCTCCATCGTGCTGGCGGTGACCTTCTACGCGCTGATCATCGTCGCCGTGGGCTATATTCTGAACGCGGGGGCCATTGCCGCCTCTCAGGACGGCACCGGCCTGGTGACCGCCGACGCCATGGCCAAGGCCTTCAACAGCACCATCATGGCTAAAGTGGTCATTGTGGGCGGCATGTGCGGCATCGCCACCAGCTGGAACTCCTTCCTGATGGGCGGCAGCCGGGCCATGTACTCCATGGCCGAGTCCTACATGATTCCCAAGCTCTTCGCAAAACTCCATCCCAAGTACAAGACCCCGGTAAACGCCCTGTATCTGATCGGCATTCTCTCCGTCCTGGCCCCCTTCGCCGGACGCAAGATGCTGGTCTGGATCGTGGACGCCGGCAACTTCGGCTGCTGCATCGCCTACTGCATGGTCTCCATCTCCTTCATCCTGCTGCGGAAAAAGGCCCCTGACATGGAGCGCCCCTACAAGGTCAAGCACTATATGCTCGTGGGCGTCATCGCCGTGCTGATGTCCGGCTTTATGGTGGTCATGTATCTGATTCCCGGCTCCGGCGCCGCCCTGGTCTGGCAGGAGTGGATCATGGTCGGCGGCTGGATTCTGCTGGGCGCGGTGTTCTTCGCCGCCTGCAAGGTCAAGTACAAGGAGAAATTCGGCAGCCTGATCGAGGTCATCTCGGATGAGGACGCCGCAGCCCTGCAGTCCAGCGACGAGGAGATCTCCGAGGCGGTGGATCTCGCCATCGACGCGGCCATCAACCGGGTGCTGGACCGGGAGGCCGTCCGCAAGTCCGCCGAATCCATCGACTTCCACTACTATCTGCCGGTGAACCTGGAGTTCGGCTGCGGCAAGGTGAAGCAGGTGGGCACACTGACCGCTCCCTACGGCAAGAAGGCGCTGATCGTCACCGGGCGCAGCAGCGCGAAAAAGTCCGGCCTGTACGACCTGGTCAAAAATGCCCTGGCGGAGGCCGGCGTCGACAGCGTGCTGTTTGACAAGGTATCCCAGAACCCGCTGACCACCACCGCGGAGGAGGGCGCGGCCTTTGCCAAGGCCAACGGCTGCGACTGCGTGGTGGCCATCGGCGGCGGCTCCATTATGGACTGCGCCAAGGGCATCGCCTTCCTGTCGATGAACAGCGGCGACATCAACGACTACATCTTCGGCCGCCGGCAGAGCGACGCCGCCCTGCCGCTGGTGGCCATCCCCACCACCTGCGGCACCGGCTCCGAGGGCAACGGCTTCGCCGTGCTGACCAACCCGGACAACGGCGACAAGAAGAGTCTGCGCTGCAGCGCCATCGTGCCCAAGGTCTCCATCGTGGATCCCGAGTGCATGATGACCATGCCCAAAAAGGTGCTGGCCTCGGTGGGCTTTGACGCCCTGTGCCACAGCATGGAGGCCTACACCTCCCGCATCGCTCAGCCCTTCACCGACGCCCTGAGCGTCTACGCCATCACCATGCTGGCGGAGAATCTGGTCAACGTCTACACCGGCGCGGACAACAGCAAGACGGCCTGGGAGAAGATTACCATCGCCAGCACTATCGGCGGCATGGTGATCAACACCGCCGGCGTGACGCTGGCCCACGGCATGGAGCATCCGGCCAGCGGCCTGAAGGACATCGTCCACGGCCAGGGCCTGGCCGCGCTGACTCCCGCCATTATCGAGGCCTCCTACCAGGGCAGCCGGGCTAAGTTCGGCCGCATCTCCCGCATCCTGGGCGGCTTCTCCGCCGAGGACTGCGCCCACAAGGTGCGTGAGCTGCTCAAGGCGCTGGATCTGGAGCTGACCCTGTCCGACCTGGGCATCACCGAGGCGGATATCCCCTGGATGGC
>JBJDXS010000010.1:0-85809 GCA_051866815.1 Candidatus Onthomonas sp.
TAGAGCACCTGACTCTTAATCAGGGTGTCCAGGGTTCGAGTCCCTGAAGGTGTACTGATCTGGCCCGTTGGTCAAGTGGTTAAGACAGAGGCCTCTCACGCCTTTAACATCGGTTCGAATCCGGTACGGGTCACTATTAACAGGGAATGACCTGTTAATATAAATTGAATAGTTGGTGCTGATTGCGATGAGGGTCCACCCGTTCCCATTCCGAACACGGCAGTTAAGCTCATCTGCGCCTACGATACTTGGCTGGAGACGGCCCGGGAAAATTGGTAGTGCCAACACACAGAAGCGGTTAGTTCTTGGAACTGACCGCTTTCCTGTATTTCGATCCAATCTGATCATTTTAATACAGAAACAGAAAGCCCCAGCGCTTTGCCGGCGCCGGGGCTCCTGTTTGAGAGAGAAAAGAGAGGGAGGTTTTGTATGATTGCTTTCGTTCCTGACAACAAGAAGTTTACCAGACTGCCATACTCAATGGATGAAGAATTTGTGAGAGGTTTGAGAACGTTTTGTGAACGACGGAGTAGGGAAATGCCATATGCAGTGACTTCCTTCACTGCGTCCATTGCTCTGACAGAGGGTTAGAGGCTGCAAATAGAATTGTCTGTGCCCGGCAAGCGCGATTGCATTTGCCGGGCACAGTGTTGTCGTAAGATATTCCAGACGGCGGTGGACTCCGTCTCTCTTTACAATCCAAAGTATACCAGATGCCGCCGCTGAAGGGGTGAAAAAACTGCGACAGAATTGAGAACAAAATGTGAACTACATTTCTAAAACAGAAGGAAAGCCTGCCGCCTCATATGAGACGGCAGGCTTACAGTCAGGGAGCCGGCTGGAATCAGTCGTCAGACTCCTTGCTGAACTGATAGTCGTTGCCGGGGAGAATGGCGTTGAGCAGGATGCCGGACAGGGAGGCAATGGCCAGACCGGACAGGGAGATGTCAGCACCCAGC
The DNA here is from genome assembly GCA_051866815.1 of Candidatus Onthomonas sp. Taxonomy (GTDB): domain Bacteria; phylum Bacillota; class Clostridia; order Oscillospirales; family Oscillospiraceae; genus Onthomonas. The sequence continues at coordinate 960 of JBJDXS010000010.1, forward strand.
ACAGAGAAATTGATGCCGCCAGCTTCGCTAAAGTTGAAGCCCAGGGCGCAGACCAGAATGACAGCAGCGATGATCAGGTTGCGGCTCTTGGTGAAGTCCACCTGATGCTCCACCACATTGCGCACGCCGATGGCGGAGATCATGCCGTACAGAATCAGGGAGACACCGCCGATGATGGCTGCGGGGATGGAGCTGACGACGGCGGCAAAAGCGGGGAAGAAGGAGAGCACCACAGCCACGCAGGCGGCGATCCGGATGACCTTGGGGTCATAGACACGGCTCAGAGCCAGCACGCCGGTGTTCTCGCCGTAGGTGGTGTTGGCGGGGCCGCCGAAGAAGGAGGCCAGGATGGTGGCCAGGCCGTCGCCCAGCAGGGTGCGGTGCAGGCCGGGATCCTTGATGAAGTTCTTCTCCACCGTGGCGCTGATGGCGGACATGTCGCCGATGTGCTCCATCATGGTGGCCAGGGCCAGGGGAGCGATGGTGAGGATAGCGCTGATGTCAAACTTGGCGAAGGAGGAGGTGGACAGAGGCAGAGCGACCACGCCGCCGATGAAGCCCTGATCCAGGGTGGCCTTGACCGAGGAGAAATCCACATTGCCGGTGATCAGAGCCACCGCATAGGACACCAGGATACCCATCATAATGGGGATGATCTTGATCATACCCTTGCCCCAAATGTTGCAGATGATGACGGTGGCCAGGGCGACCAGGGCGATGGGCCAGTTAGTCTCGCAGTTGGAGATGGCGCTGGGAGCCAGAATCAGGCCGATGGAAATGATGATAGGGCCGGTGACCACCGGGGGGAAGAAGCGCATCACCTTATTGACCCCCACCAGCTTGATCAGCAGGGAGACAATCAGGTAGAGCACGCCGGCCACTACCACACCGCCGCAGGCATAGGGCAGCATCTCAGTGTTGGGCTTGCCGTCAATCAGGGGAGCGACGGCGGCATAGCCGCCCAGAAAGGCAAAGGAGGAGCCCAGGAAGGCAGGCACCTTACCCTTGGTCACAAAATGGAACAGCAGCGTGCCCAGACCGGCCATCAGCAGGGTGGTGGAGACGCTCAGACCAGTCAGTAGCGGGACCAGCACCGTAGCGCCGAACATGGCGAAGGTGTGCTGGAGACCCAGCAGGAACATTTTGCCCCGGCCCAGTTCACGGGCGTCATAGATCGGGGCGCTGGTATTTTCGCTTTTCACATTGAATTTCACGATTACCATCCTCTCTTTCTCTCATACACAGGCCGGCAGAGCCGGCTGATCACGTACCAGTTTAGCCAAATGCGGCGGCTTGTCAATAGAAACAGACAATCCATGACTTAACTTTGGCGAAATGCCCTGAAAAAGAGAGAAAAAGGACAGTTTTGATAGAATAATCGTCAGGAAGGAAAATGCTACAGCGCCAAGGTGCCGTGTTCGTCCTCCAGAAGCAGCAGGAGCTGCTCCTCGTTCCCGGTCTGGGCGTTGAGATAGGTGATCACATGGCTGCCGTCCTCCGCCTCACAGAGAAATTCCCAGCACAGCACCTCGTATTCGCCCCGGGTGGGAATGACCGCCAGATTGTAAGAGAGAACGGTGAGCAGGGAGGAGACCTTTTCCTGGGCCTGCTCCCGGGTGACAGTGGGCTGAGCCAGCTCCCGGGCCCGGTGATTCACCAGATAGCCCCGGCCCTCATAGCCCAGAATGCTGCCGTCCTCCAGAGAGACCGAGACCTTGACCAGGTCGGGATAGCACCGGACGCCCTGGGGGGCATAGCAGAAATTGATGGTGAGAATGTTGCTCTGAAGGGTATAATAGCTCTCACCCATGTCCTCCTGCCCCAGACGGGCGAGAAACTGCCGGGCGGCGTCAATCCCCTGCTCCGGAGTGAGCTTCTGAGCGGCGGGCAGGCCTTCGGTGAAATAGGAGAGCAGCTCGCCTCCCTGACGGGTAATCTCTACCGTGCAGGTCTCCCCCGGATTGCCGCAGGTGAAGGTGTAGGCGGGGATCTCTCCATCCACCTTGCCGGTGAGGGTGAGGCCGCTGTGGCCGGTGAGCAGGTGGGCGATCTCCAGGGCCTGCTGCTCTGAGACCTCCTCCCGCCCCTCCAGCATGGCGGAGGTGCGGCCGGTGAGATGCTGGGAGAAGGGACCGTCGTAGATCAGGCTGGGCAGCTCGGGAAAGTCCGCTTCAATGGCCTGAAAGCCGGAGAGACTGGTGGTCTCTCCCTCCGCCCGGGGCTCAGAGAGCCGCTGCTCCGCCTGGGTCACGTTATCAATGGCGAAGGTGCCGTCAAACAGCTCCAGCTCCAGCTCATTGAGCTGAGCGGAGAGGGTCTTAGCGGCGGCGGAGAGCTGCTGCCAGTTCTCCATATTTTGCTCCAGATGATCCCCGTCAAGGGCGGCGGACCGGGAGAGAGCCTGGGCATAGTCGCCTACGGTGGAGACAAAGGCGGCGGTCTGTTCCAGCTCCACATTGGCGAAGGGCAGCTGGCCCAGGGCCAGCTGAGCGGTCATAGCCTGGGCGAAGACCTCGCTGCACAGGGAGCAGAGCATGGGAGAGGTGGTGACGTATACCCCCTTCTGCAGGGCGGCATCCATTTTGTCCAGGCTGGCGGTGACCTCGGAGAAGGCGTGAAGATAGCTGTTGGTCACTGCACGCTGGAGCTGAATCCGTTGGGCATGTTGACTGACGGCGGTGCCGATGGAGAGCACCAGGACGGCGGCAAAAAAGCTGACCGCCCGGATGCGCCCCCGACGGCTGAGGGAAGAATGCATGGCAAAGCGCCCCTTTCCAATCGTTGTCTGTGTCTAGGCTGGGAAATTCGGGGGCAAAACATACTGGAAATGACCGGAAGCGGAAGGTGCGGCCTGTGGCGTCTATGGAAATTCAGAGGGAAATCTGCTATGATACTGGCAGCAGAAAATCGACGATTGCCGGGGAGGACGGGCCGCATGGAGAAAAAGGTCATTGAACTGCTGGAAAACGGAGAGATTCCCTTTCATAACCAGGTGGATTACTGCGTGGGCACCGGGCGTCTGAGTCTGGCCCTGCAGGAGGAGTATCAGCGGCAACTGGCGTTGGTGCAGGAGGAGATCGGCTTTCGGTACATCCGGGGTCACGGGCTGTTTTCCGACGATCTGGCGATCTATCAGGAATATGAGGCGGACGGCGTCCGGAGGGCGGAATACAATTTCACCTATCTGGATCTGGTGATGGACAGCTACCGGGAAAAGGGCCTGCGTCCCTTTCTGGAGCTGGGCTTTATGCCGGAAAAGCTGGCCTCCGGAGATCAGACCATTTTCTATTGGAAGGGGAATGTGACCCCGCCCCGGGACGAGGAGGGCTGGTGCGCCCTGGTGCAGGCCACATTGCGCCACCTGATGGAGCGTTACGGCCCGGACGAGGTGGTGCAGTGGCCGGTGGAGGTCTGGAACGAGCCCAACCTGGAGGGCTTCTGGCAGGGGGCGGATCAGCAGGCCTATTTCCGCCTGTTTGAGATTACCTTCCGGGCGGTGAAGGCGGTGGACAGCCGGTTCCGGGTGGGGGGGCCCGCCATCTGCGGCGTCCGGGAGGAGCAGTGGATGGCGGATTTCCTCCGGTTCTGCCGGGAGCAGAGGATTCCGGTGGACTTTATCACCCGCCACCACTATACTACGGAAAAGCCGGAGCGGGTGGGCCACTACGGCTACGCAAAGCTCCATCATCCTGCTGAGATACGGGAGACGCTGCGCAGAACCCGGGAGATTGTGGACAGTTTCCCGGAATTTGCGGGAAAAGAGATTCACATCACCGAGTTCAACACCTCCTACATCCCCAACTGTCCCCTCCACGACACCAACCGCAACGCGGCCTATGTGGCCGGGATGCTGTCCTGGCTGGGGGACCGGAACGAGTCCTACTCCTACTGGACCTTCGGGGACATCTTTGAGGAGCAGGGGGTGCCCTTCACCCCCTTCCACGGGGGCTTTGGCCTGGTGGCCAACGGCTGCATTCCCAAGCCCACCTTCTGGACCTTCCGGTTTTTCAAAGGCCTCCGGGGCCGGTGCCTCTGCCGGAACGAGGAGGCGGTGGCGGTCCGGCGGCCGGACGGAGCCGTTCGCATCGTCTGCTGGAACCTCTGCCTGGAGGGGGAGAACCGGGAGACGGAGCTGACCTTCCGCGTCCCGGCGGAGGGAGAGGAATCCTGCCTGGTGCAGCAGCTGGTGGACGAGGCGGTCTGCAATCCCCTCAAGGTGTGGCATGATCTGGGGGAGCCTGCCAGCCTGTCGGCGGAGCAGAAGAAGCTGCTCCAAGGCTGCGCCCGGCCTCAGATCACCACCCGACGTCTGCGGGCAGAGGGGGGAATCGTGACCGTGCCGGTGCGCCTGGGCCGAAACGCCGTGGCGGCCCTGGAGCTGCGCCCGGTGCGCACCTGCTCTGACCGGGGCTATGACTATGAGCGGGCAGTCTTCTGAGAAACGGAATATTGTCGGGGCCGGGGACAGCGGCTTTTCAAAGATAGGTTGCCTTTTCTTCCACAAACGGGTACAATAGAGACAATGGCGAAAAAGCAGGCAAAAGGAGGCGGGCTATGTTCGACATTCTCATTGTGGGCGGCGGCCCTGCCGGCCTCTCCGCCGCCGTTGCGGCTCAGAGCCGGGGCAAGCGCTGCCTGGTGATCTCCAACCCCTGGGAGCGGAATCCCCTCTCCAAGGCCCCCCAGATCCACAACTACCTGGGCATGCCCGGGGTTACCGGCCGGGAGATGATGGAGCGGTTTCAGCGCCATGCCCTGGAGCTGGGCGCGGAGCTCCGGGTGGGCCGGGTGCTCAGCGCCATGGAGCTGGACGGCGTGTTCTATCTCACCGTGGGCAGCCAGGTCTATGAGGGGCGTAAACTGATTCTGGCCGCCGGCGTCCAGCGGGGTCAGAAGTACCCCGGAGAGGAGCGTCTGGTAGGCCGGGGGGTCAGCTACTGTGCCACCTGTGACGGCATGCTCTACCGGAAGCGGCCGGTGGCGGTGATCGGCCGGGCCAAGGACGCTCCGCTGGAGGCCAACTACCTCCAACAGATCGGCTGTCAGGTCACCTATGTGAGTCCCACAGAACCGGTGGGGCTGGATCCACGGATTCCCCGGATCCGGGCCAACCGGCTGGAGATTCTGGGAGAGGGCTCGGTTACCGGCATTCTGGCCGATGGGGCGATTATCCCCTGTGAGGGGGTCTTTATTCTCCGGGAGACGGTGGCCCCCAACGACCTGTTTCCTGACCTGGCGGTGGAGGAGGGCTACCTCCGGGTGAACCGCCAGATGGAGACCAACCTCCCCGGTGTCTACGCCGCGGGGGACTGTACCGGAAAACCGCTGCAGATATCCAAGGCGGTGGGCGAGGGGCTCATCGCCGGAGAGGCGGCAGCAGAGGCGCTGGAAGCGCAGTAAATGCAGAAAGGAAGCAAAGCAATGTCAAATCTCATTCATTTCAGCAAGGCCGGCTTCGAGAAGGCCCTGGAAAACGGCGGCGTGGTCGTGGTAGACTTCTGGGCCACCTGGTGCGGCCCCTGCAAGATGATCGCGCCCGCCATTGAAAAGCTTGCCGACGAGTACGCCGGCAAGGCAGTGGTGGGCAAGATCGACGTGGATCAGGAGGAGGATCTGGCCCGGGAGTTCGGCATCATGAGCATTCCCTGCGTGGTCATCCTCAAGGACGGCGCCGAGTACAGCCGACTGGTGGGGGCACGGCCCTACAGCAGCTTCGCCCAGGCTCTGGACGAGGCCCTGAGCTGAGGAGGGGACAGAATGGAATCGAGCGGCTATTGCGAGGTGCTGGTCAAGGTCAAGGCCACCAAGGCGGAGCAGACCATCCAGCGGGTGCTGTGGATCCTTACCTACGTCTTTCTGGGTCTGAGCGTCCTCTTCCTGTTCATGGGGATGTTCCATCTGCTCTTCTGGCCTCTGACTCTGGTCTTTCTGATCGCGGCCCTGGTCTGGCGGCGCAGGCTGAATATCGAGTATGAGTACCAGTATCTGGACGGTTCTCTCCGCATTGACAAGATCATCGCCATGAAAAAGCGGAAGAAGTGCGGCCGGTATGAGATGGACAATCTCTATGCCATGGCTCCGGAGGGGGCTGAGCAGCTGGCCGGATACCAGAAGCGGGACAATCTGAAGCAGGCGGACTACAGCTCCCATGACAAGGAGGCGCCCAACCGGTATCAGCTGGTCTTTCAGAACGAGCTGGTGACCTTCGAGCCCTCGGAGGACATGGTGCGGCAGATCTGGCGGTCTGCTCCCAGCAAGGTGACCCGGAAGCGGGCGACAGTGGGATAAAATCGGACAAAAAAGTGCCCGGAACGTTTGGATGCGTTCCGGGCACTTTTGCGGTTTTCAGGGGATGCGGGGATCAGTCCTCCAGACGCAGCCCCGCCTTGTCCAGAGCCTTCTCCAGAGCGATAGCCAGAGGAGGCGCCACAATGATGGCCACAGCGGCGTTGAAGACGGAGGCGGGAATCTTGCCCACGATAGCGGCCAGACCCAGGGCGGCGGAGCCCTCTTCGGCGAAGAGACCGGCGATCAGGAAGGTCTTGAAGAAGTAGAGAATGTAGTAGGCCACGCAGCCCAGCACACCGGAGACCAGGTACTTGGCATAGCGGTTGCCGCCCTCCTTCTTAAACAGCTTGAAGGCTGCGACGCCGGCCACAAGGCCCATGGCGCCCTTGGTGAGGAAAGTGATCCAGCACTCAGCGGCGTAGAGGGGGTTGGTCAGATCATACAGGGCGGAGCCCAGGCCGGAGGCCAGACCGCCCACAGGGCCCAGCATCAGACCGGACAGGCAGCAGACAATATTTGCCAGCGTAAAGGCGGTAGTGCCGCCAATCTGGATGGGCATGACAATCCGGGCATAGTTGCTGGCAAAGACCAGAGCGGTCATCAGACCCAGATAGGCCAGCTTCCGGGTGGAAAAAGTTCGTTTCATGGCAATCCTTCCAATCTTTTCAGAATTTTTCTTCAGGCGTCCCCTATTATAGCAAAGACTGACCGTAGTTCAAATGCCAGTTTTCGCTTTTTTCATAAGGTCAGATTGGAAGAGCGTCAGAGATCAGATCACCATGCCTCCGTTGACCCCCAGCACCTGGCCGGTGACAAAGGAGGCCTCCTCCGAGGCCAGGAAGCAGACCGCCCTGGCCACGTCTTCGGGGGTACCCAGCCGCATCAGGGGCGTCTCCTCCTGGAGGGTCTCCAGATCTTCGGCGGAGAGATGGGCGTTCATATCGGTCTGAATCACCCCGGGGCAGACGCAGTTGACCCGGATGCCGGAGGGGCCCACCTCCTTGGCCAGCGCTTTGGTAAAGGCGATCACCGCCCCCTTGGCGGCGGAGTAGGCCACTTCGCAGGAGCCGCCCACCTGACCCCACATGGAGGAGACGGTGATGATGGAGCCCTGCTTCGCCCGGACAAAGTGGGGGAGGATGGCCCGGACAGGGTAGAAGACCCCGTCTACGTCGGCGGCAAAGAGCTCCCGCCACTGTTTATCGGTGACGTCGGTGAGCAGCATTTGAGGCAGGGCAATGCCGGCGTTACAGACCAGCACATCCGGCCAGCCCCTAAGGGCAACGGTATTGCGGATGAGCTGGGCGGCCTCCTCGGGATCAGAGACGTCGGCGTGCATAGGGAAGGCCTCGCCGCCCAATGCGCGGATCCTGCGGCAGACCTCCTCTGCCCGCGCTTCACTGCTCTTGTAGTTGACAAAAACAGACCAGCCCCGGCGTCCAAACTCCAAAGCGATGGCGGCGCCGATGCCCCGGGAGGCGCCGGTGATGAGGACAGAAGGAGCCATTACCGGTTGCCCTCCTTTCGGTTCATAGACTGCTCACTCTGAAAGCCGTCGGGATACCGGGCCTTCAGCTTGTCCAGATTGGTCTGAAAGACCTCCTCCAGAGAGACGTCCAGGGCGGCGGCAGTTTCTGCCAGATACCAGGCCACGTCCCCCAGCTCCCGGATCAGGCCCTCCCGATCCAGGGGGTGGCCCTGGGCCAGGTGCTTTTTCACCAGGTCGATGGCCTCGCCTGCCTCGCCGCACAGGCCCATCACCCCGTTGATGAGCACGTCCTTCCGGCTCAGCGCCGGATTCAGGGTGGTCAGCGCCTGGCGCTGATATTCATTGACTGTCATGTGTTCCCTCCGAAAAAAGAAGCCCCGGTCACGAAATGTGGCCGGGGTGTGATTTTCTTTGCGGTCTGGCTCAGCCCTGGCAGACGGGGACGATCCAGCCCTTGGTGTCCTCGATCTTGCCCCACTGGATGCCGGTCAGGGTGTCGTACAGCTTCTGGGTCAGGGGGCCAATCTTGCCGTCGGAGATATAGGCCACGTCGTCCTTCCACTTCAGCTCCTTGACGGGGGAGACCACGGCGGCGGTGCCGGTGCCCCAGACCTCTTCCAGCTTGCCCTCGTGGGCGGCCTTCATGACGTCGTCAATGGCCAGCTTGCCCTCGATGACCTCATAGCCCCAGTCCTTGCACAGCTCGATGATGGAGCGGCGGGTGACGCCGGGGAGGACGGTGCCGGTGCAGGCGGCGGTGTAGATCTTGCCGTCGATCTTGAACATGATGTTCATGGAGCCGACCTCTTCCACATACTTCTTCTCCACGCCGTCCAGCCAGAGCACCTGGGCATAGCCCTGCTCCTCGGCCATCTCGCCGGCCTTGATGGAGGCGGCGTAGTTGCCGCCGCACTTGGTGAAGCCGGTCAGGCCGGGGGCTGCGCGGATATACTCGTCTTCCACATAGATGCGGACGGGGTTGATGCCCTCGGCATAGTAGGCGCCGGAGGGGGCGGCGATGATGCAGAAGATATAGTGCTTGGAGGCGTGGACACCCAGGCCCACGTCATTGGCGAAGATGAAGGGACGAATGTAGAGAGAGGAGCCGTCCAGATGGGGCACCCAGTCCTTGTCTACTTCCACCAGAGTCTTGACAGCCTGGACAAAGTCCTCCACCGGGATGTTGGGGATGCACAGACGGTCGCAGGAGTCGTTGCTCCGGTGGGCGTTGCAGTCGGGCCGGAAGAGCTGAATCTGGTTGTCGGCGGTGCGGTAGGCTTTCATGCCCTCAAAGATCTCCTGGGCATAGTGGAAGACCACCGTGGCGGGGTCCAGAACGAAGGGCTGATAGGGGATGATGCGGGGATCATGCCAGCCCTGGCCCTCGGTGTAGTCCATCACAAACATGTGATCGGTAAACTTCTTGGCAAAGCCCAGCTTGCTCTCGTCGGTGGGCTTTTCCTTGGGGTGCTTGGTCAATTCAATGCGGATATCCATTCTGACTGCCTCCTAATATCTATCCATGGCAGAGCGGGAAAGGCGGCACGGCGCCTGGCCGCTCTGTCTGATGCAAACGAACGATTTTATTATAACAGCGGCATTTCATCGATGCAAGCCGCTAAAGTGCCGATTCTTGAATTTTTTTGAAATTCTGGGGGAAAAGGGGAATCGTTCACAATTTCGTGGTTGTTTTTTTGTCTGCATCCAGAGATAATAGTGACATATCATTTAGCATTGACAGGATAAAGGAGCTGTATTCCATGAAGAAGCTGCTGTTTATTTACAATCCCCACGCCGGAAAGGCCCGGATTACCGCCCAGCTGGGCAAGGTTGTGGAGGTCTTTCAGGCTCAGGGCTACCTCACCACTCTCTATGCCACCCAGGGCAAAGGAGACGGCGTCTGGGCGGCGGCCGCCCTGGGGGCGGATTTTGACCATATCGTCTGCTGCGGCGGCGACGGAACCCTCAGTGAGGTGGTCACCGGCATGCGCAGCCTGAGCCGCCCGCCCCGGCTGGGCTACATTCCCGCCGGCACTACCAACGACTTCTCCAAGACCCTGGAGCTGCCCCTGGACGACATGGTGGCGGCTGCCGAATTGGCGGTGGCGGGCCATCCCCAGCCCTGTGATGTGGGCCTGGTAAACGGAGCGCACCTGTTCTCCTATGTGGCGGCCTTTGGCGTCTTCACCGAGACCTCCTACGCCACTCCCCAGCCCATGAAAAACCTGCTGGGCCACACCGCCTACATCCTGGAGGGCATCCGGAGCCTGGCCAATCTCAAGACCTATCATCTGCGGGTGGTCTGGGACGGAGGCATGCTGGAGGACGACTTTATCTACGGCATGGTGAGCAACTCCATCTCGGTGGGGGGCTTCAAGGGCCTGGGGGGCCAGAAGGTGGTGCTGGACGACGGCCTGTTTGAGGTGCTGCTGGTGCGGGCCCCTAAGAGCCTGATGGATCTGAACCAGGTGGCCGCGGCCCTGGTGAGCCGCCAGCCCAATGAGAACTTTATCGCCCTTCAGAGCAGCCAGATCCGCTTTGAGAGCCAGCAGCCGGTGAGCTGGACGCTGGACGGGGAGTTCGGCGGCGCCCACCAGATGCTGACTATCGAGAATCTGCCCGGGGCGGTGACCATTCTCAGCGGCGGCCAGCCCCAGGAGAACAATGAGGCCCGGCAGCCCAACGCATGAGAGCTGTCTGCACCAAAAGGTTCCGGGATAGCCGGAAAAAACCAGGTTCAGAGGAGATTTTGCCCGGATCAGCGTCCGGGCAAAGCTGCTCGCCACTTTTTTGAAAATATTTTTTGGTAAAAATGCAGACAAAACATTGTCAAGCGGCTGGAAATACGGTATAATGCCCAATAGTTGGACGAAACAGGCCGGAGGCGGCTTGTGAATATTGTCAGGAAAGGAACGTCACCATGAGCTTTACCGCAAAACAAATCCGTAACGTCTGCCTGCTGGGCCACTCCGGCAGCGGCAAGACCACCCTGGTGGAAAATATGCTGTATCATACCGGCGCTATTGCCCGCATGGGCAAGACCGTCGATGGAAATACCGTATCTGACTACGATCCCGAGGAGATCAAGCGGCAGATTTCCATCTCTGCCTCGATTATCCCCATCAAGTATAAGGATCATCTGCTCAACATCATCGACTGCCCGGGTAACTTTGATTTCAGCGGCGAGGTGGCTGAGGCTTTGGCCGTGGCCGACGCCGTGGTCATTGTCCTGCCCGCCAAGGGCAAGGTCTCCGTGGGCGCCGAGCGGGCCTGGAAGATGGCCCGGGCCAAGAATCTGCCCACCCTGTTCTACATCTCCAAGGTGGATGAGGAGAACAGCGACTACAACGCCGTGGTGGAGGAGCTGAAGGAGAAGTTCGGCAACCAGGTGACTCCCATTGTCTCCCCCCTGTGGGACAACAGCAAGAAGGTCATCGGCGTGCTGGACGTGCTGGACAAGTGCGCCTACGGCATCCTGGGCGACGGCAAGAGCCATAAGATCGACATTCCCGCCGAGAAGGCTGACTTCGTGGAAGAGTCCTATGCCGCTCTGATGGAGAACGTGGCCGAGTACAGCGAGGAGTTCATGGAGCTGTTCTTTGAGGGCCATGAGTTCACCCCTGAGGAAGTGGCCCAGGGCCTGCTGGCCGGCATCAAGGACGCCAGCATCACCCCGGTCTACGGCGGCAGCGCCTTCACCGGCATGGGCACCGAGGCCCTGATGCACGGCCTGATTACCATGGGCCCCTATCCCATGAACACCGACCCCATGACCGGCGTCAACGCCGACGGCGACCCCATCGAGGTGGCGGTCTCCCGGGAGGGCGACACGGTTGCCTACGTCTTCAAGACGGTCTCCGACCAGTACGGCAAGTACTCCTATGTCAAGGTGCTCCGGGGCAAGCTGACTCCCGACATGACCCTGGTCAACGGCACCACCGGCCAGAGCGAGAAGATTGGCCGCCTGTACGCCATGTGCGGCAAGAAGGCTTCCGAGCTCAAGGAGCTCAATGCCGGCGACATCGGCGCCATCGCTAAGATGGACCGCCTCAAGACCGGCGACACCCTGTCCGCCGGCGCCATCAAGCTGGATCCCATTCCCTTTGCCGAGCCGGTCTTCTCCAAGGCCATCGCTCCGGCCAAGCGGGGCCAGGACGACAAGGTGGGCATGGGCCTCAACCGTCTCAACGAGGAGGATCCCAGCTTCAACGTGGTCAACAACGCCGAGACCCATCAGCTGGTCATCAACGCCGCCGGCGACATCCAGATCGACGTGCTGGTGTCCAAGCTCAAGAGCCGCTTCGGCGTCGAGGTGCTGCTCTCTGAGCCCCGTGTGCCCTACCGTGAGAAGATCCGCAAGACGGTCTCCAAGCAGGGCAAATTCAAGAAGCAGACCGGCGGCAGCGGCCAGTACGGCGACGTCTGGGTCCGCTTCGAGCCCTGCGACAGCGAAGAGATGGTCTTCGCCGAGGAGGTCTTCGGCGGCAGCGTACCCCGCAACTACTTCCCTGCCGTCGAGAAGGGCCTCCGGGAGGCCTGCAACCACGGCGTGCTGGCGGGCTATCCTGTGGTGAATCTGAAGGCTGTCCTCTATGATGGCTCCTACCATCCCGTGGACTCCTCCGAAATCGCCTTCAAGACCGCCGCTCAGCTGGCCTATAAGGCCGCTCTGCCCGAGGCCAGCCCCGTCCTCATGGAGCCGGTGGGCGAGCTGAAGGTCACCGTCCCTGACAGCTATATGGGCGACGTCATGGGCGACCTGAACAAGCGCCGTGGCCGCGTCATGGGTATGAACCCCACTGACGACGGTGATCAGGTCATCGAGGCCGAGGTGCCCATGGCCGAGATGGGCTCCTATGCCATCGATCTCCGGGCCATGACCCAGAGCCGCGGCACCTTCACCTTCCACTTCGTCCGCTATGAGGATTGCCCCCCCATGGCCCAGCAGAAGGCAATCGAGGCTGCCAAGGCCCTCCAGGAGTAATTTCACATGTCTGCAATGGCCCGCCGGAGTTCCGGCGGGCCATTGCGCGCAAAAGAGGATGCCGTGGCCGCTTTCGTGGAAAAGCACAGGCGTACAGGAGAAATTTTTGTTCTATTTTTCCCTTGTGTTTGTGGAATATTAGGGATAAAATAAAATACAATGCGAATTTTTTGAATCGAGGGATAGCGACTATGACAACCATCGACATTATTTCCGGTTTCCTGGGCGCGGGCAAGACCACGCTGATCAAAAAGCTAATCCGGGAGTCCTTCCAGGGTCAGAAGCTGGTGCTGATTGAGAACGAGTTCGGCGAAATCGGCATTGACGGCGGCTTTATGAAGGACGCCGGCATTCAGGTTACCGAGATGAACTCCGGCTGCATCTGCTGCTCTCTGGTGGGCGACTTCGGCGTGGCCCTGAAGCAGGTGCTGGAGACCTACGCGCCCGACCGCATCATCATCGAGCCCTCCGGCGTGGGCAAGCTGTCCGACGTGGCCAAGGCTGTGGGCCGGGTGGCGGAGGACTCCGACCTCCAGCTGGGCAGCGCCATCACGGTGGTCAACGCCAAAAAGTGCAAGATGTATATGAAGAACTTCGGCGAGTTCTTTGACGATCAGGTGCAGCACGCCGGCACCATCATCCTCAGCCGCACCGGCGACATGAAAGAGGACAAGCTGGAGGAGGCGGTGAATCTGCTCCGGGCCCAGAACGGGGAGGCGGTCATCATCACCACCGACTGGGGCCAGATCACAGGCGACCAGATCCTCTCCGCCATGAAGCTGCACTCTCTGACCGAGGAGCTGATGGCCCAGGCCAAGGCTGCCCGGGAGGAAGAGGAGGACGTCTGCCCGGTCTGCGGCCACCACCATGACGATGAGGACGAGTGCGGCCACGAGCACCACCATCATCACGACCACAATGAGGATGAGGAGCACGAGCATCACCACCATCACGACCACGATGAGGATGAGGAGCACGAGCATCACCACCATCATCACGACCACGATGAGGATGAGGAGCACGAGCACCACCATCATCATGACCACGATGAGGATGAGAAGCATGAGCATCATCACCATCACGATCATGATGGCTGCTGCGGCCATGACCACCACCATCATCACCACCATGCCGACGAGGTGTTCACCTCCTGGGGCATGGAGACACCCAAGAAGTTCACCCAGGCGGAGATCCGCACCGCGCTGGAGGCTCTGGACACCGGCGACTACGGCCAGATTCTCCGGGCAAAGGGTATTGTGCCCGGAACAGACGGCAGTTGGATCCACTTTGACTATGTGCCCGGAGAGGTGGACGTCCGCTCCGGCGCTGCCGATGTGACCGGCCGTCTGTGCGTCATCGGCGCCCAGCTCAAGGAGCAGGACCTCCAGGCCCTGTTCCGCCTGTAAGCGGGGGCGAGGATATGGCAATCAAGCAGCAGCCGATTCCCGTCTATCTGATCTGCGGCTTTCTGGACGCGGGCAAGACCAACTTCGTGGCCCCCATGCTGGCCAATGAGGAGTTCACCAAGGACGAGCGCACCCTCCTGCTGATCACCGAGGAGGGAGAGGAGGAGTACGATCCCCAGGCCCTGGCCCACTTTGACGTGAGCTGCCAGGTGCTGGAGGACAAGGAGGACTTCTCCCGGGAGAACCTCTTCCAGCTTCAGCGCAAGTATCGTCCCACTCAGATTGTCATTGAGTACAACGGCATGTGGCAGCTCCAGGAGATTGAGGAGGCCTTTCCGCCTCAGTGGGCGCTGTATCAGATTGTCTGCCTGGTGGAGGCCCCCACCTTCGACAGCTACGCCAAGAACATGGCCAGCCTCATGATGGAGAAGCTGCGCAACGCGGACATGATCATCTTCAACCGGGTCACCGATGACCTGGCCGACCAGCTCCGCCAGCGCAACCTGAAAATGCTCAACCGCCGGGCGGAGATGTACCTGGAGTACGCCGACGGCGAACGGGTGGAGGACTATGACAACGGCATGTGTCCCTTCGATCTGTCTAAGCCGGTGCTGGAGCTCAGCGACGAGGACTTCGGTTTCTGGTATACCGACTGCATGGACAATATGGAGCGGTATGAGGGGAAGACGGTTCGATTCCGGGGCATGGTGGCCAAGTCCCCCAAGTTCCCCAGAGGCTGCTTCGCCGTGGGCCGGTTCGCCATGGTCTGCTGCGCCCAGGACACCACCTTTTTGGGCGTCCTCTGCAACGGCCCGGAGCTGAACAAGGTCAACAACAAGGACTGGGTGGAGGTTACCGGCAAGATTCGCCTGAAAAAGCTGCCCATCTACCAGGGAGAGGAGGGCCCTGTCCTCTACACCCTGGAGGTCAAGCCCGCCCAGGCGCCGGAGGATCCGCTGGTATACTTCTGAAAACACGAGAGCGTGAAATAGTCGGCTGAGATCGTGAAATGATTGACAAAGTTTTCTCTGGTATGGTATACTTTATGTCAGAGATTTCGGAAAGGCGTTGACAGAAGGATGAAAAAGGGAAAGATTTCCAATGCAGTCATCCGCAGGCTGCCCCGCTACTGCCGGAGCCTGAGGGCGCTGCAGCGGGAGGGCGTCCAGCGGATTTCATCCTCTGCGTTGGGAAAGAACATGGGGCTCACCGCCTCTCAGATCCGCCAGGACCTGAGCTGCTTCGGCGAGTTCGGCCAGCAGGGCTACGGCTACAATGTGGACACCCTGTATCAGGAGATCTATGAGATCCTGTATCTGAACAAAAAGCGGACGGCGGTCCTCATCGGCGTAGGCAATCTGGGCTGCGCCCTGATGCAGAATTTTGACTTTGCGGACAGCGGCTTTCACCTGGCCGCCGCCTTTGACGTCAAGCCGGAGCTGATCGGCACCGAGATCAACGGTGTGCCGGTGCTGGCGGCCCAGGAGTTGGAGCAGTATCTGGAGGACAACGATGTGGCGGTGGCGGTGCTCACCCTGCCCGCCCGGTACGCCCAGTATACGGCGAATCTGCTCATGGAGCACGGGATCCGGGGCATCTGGAACTTTACCAACTTTGACTTTGAGGTCGGCGAGGAGCATGCCGACGTGGTGGTGGAGAGCATTCACTTCTCCGACTCCATGCGGGTGCTGAGCTACCTGATCGGTGAATAAGAAAGAGAACTCCGCCAGAACGGGCTGAACCGGACTGGCGGAGTTTCTATAGATAACTATAATGGCACGCTTTAAAGAAAAGCGTGCCATTGTCATAGAGTTGAAAAGCTGCGGGCTCAATGGGATTTAGTGAAATTGAAGCATGTGTTTGGCATATGTAATGACTTCTTCCGGGGTAGGAACTGTACTTGCACTCGAAATCTGACGCTGATTGGCCGACTGCTCCAGCGTTTTTTCAGGGTTCAGCCAGGCGGCGGTAATGGCTTTCTGTATTTCAGATCTTACATCCTCCACAGGCACACCATACTTACGGGCAATTATTTCATAAATCGTTTCTATCTCCATAACTCCATCTCCTGAAATTGACCAGTATCACGGTCAATAATTGATTTGAGTATAGCATACAATATCAACAGTTGCAACCAATATTGGACAAAACATTGGGGCGAACCGTTGATGGAACAGAAAATCAGAAGAGATCGGAACATGGGCGGCAATTTGAAAAAGCTGCGGATGGAAAAGAAACTGTCTCAGGAGAAGCTGTGTGCAGAGCTCCAGCGCCGGGGCTGTGACATCGGCAGAAGCACCTATGCCAAGTATGAGGCGGGAGAACTGAACATTCGCGCCAGCGTGCTGATCGAATTGAAAAAGATATACGGCTGTCCCTACGAGGCTTTCTTTGAGGGTCTGGAAGGGGCCGGGCCGGAAGCATAACTCCGCCAGAACGGGCTGAACCGGACTGGCGGAGTTTTTTGCACCCTTTTGGGGGAAGGGCATAGGATGGAGTGTGGCCGGGAGGACCGGCCGCAGACAAAATAACAGGAGGTACGTCTCATTATGGGATGCTGTAACAATGGTTGGGGCGGCGGCGGCTGCCTGTGGATTATTATCCTGATCATCATCCTCTTCTGCTGCTGCGGCGGCAACAACTGGGGTGGCTGTGGCAACGGCTGCGGCAATGGCTGCGGCAACTGCTGAGCGCGCAATTCATAGAGACCTGTAAATGAACAGGGCCCCGGCCAGGCGGCCGGGGCCCCATATTACGATGGCATAATCAGCAGCTGTACCTGGGGCCGCTCCTCGCTCTGGACGCAGACTGCCAGGTGATAGCCCCCGGCGGGAAACTCCACCAGCTGGACGGAGTAGCCCGGGGCGGGGGCTGCGGCCTCAAAGCTCTTGAAGGAGCAGAGAAGGCCCTGGCCGGTACACTTGGTGTAGGCCTCCTTCTCTACCCACAGGTCGAAGAGCTGACGGTCATAGTCCTCCAGCGGTGTCTCCTGAAGCTGCCGCTGCTCAGCGGCGGTGAATTTCTTGCTCAGCCTGGGGGAGACGGGCCGCTCCTGCTGAATGTCCACCCCCACCGGCACGTCAGCTACCGCGCAGACCGCCCAGAGGCCGGAGTGGGAGAGGTTGAAGTGGAACTGGGGACAGCCCAGCAGATAGGGCTTGCCGTTTTCCCCCTTGTCCCGGCAGACCGGCAGGGGTACCCCCGGACAGTGGCGCTTCACTGCCCGCTGAAAGAGCAGCTCCGCCGCCAGACCCAGCATCCGCTCCCGTTGGGGCAGGGCGGAGAGCTGGTAGAGCCGGCTCTCCGGTACCGTGTCACGGTAGGCGGACAGGCTGTGGTCGAGCTGGGGAATGTCCAGCGCATAGAGCCAGACCATGGCTCAGCGGAGACGGCCGTAGAGACCGGTGACGTAGTGGAGCCGGTCTGCGACCACATTGTTCAGCGCCTCCCGGCGCACCCGCCAGCTCCAGTTGCTGGAGCCCACGGTGCCGGGGAAGTTCATCCGGCTGTCCGCGCCCAAACCCAGCACGTCCTGGAGAGGGGTCATAGCCAGATTGCAGGGAGAGATCCAGGCGCCGGCAATCGCGCACCAGCCGATGCCCTCGTCTGCGTGGATGTGGAGGTAGTTGGTGCAGTAGTTGCGCTGCTCCGGAGTGGCCATGTCGCAGTACCACTGGACAAAGGTGGGGGTGTCGTGGGTGCCGGTATACATGACCGAATCCGGGATGCCCTTGTGGGGCAGAAAATCGGAGGAGCCGCTAATGTCGCTGAAAGCGTCGGTGAGCACCTTCATGCCTGGGATGCCGCAGCCCTGGATGAACTTGACGGCGCCTTCGCTGAGATCGCCCAGATCCTCGGCGATAAAGACGGCGTTGGGCACGTTTTTCCGGAAGGCGTCCAGAATTTTCGTGGCCGGGCCCTTCTTCCACTTACCCTCCAGAGCGGTCTCGGAGTCAGCGGAGATCTCCCAGTAATCGTAGAAGGCGCGGAAGTGGTCGATGCGGATCACGTCATAGAAGGCCATGGACTGACGGATGCGGTTGCACCACCAGGCGAAGCCGGTCTTCTCGTGATAGCTCCAATTGTAGAGGGGGTTGCCCCAGAGCTGGCCCTGGTCGTTGAACAGGTCGGCGGGGACGCCGGCCACAAACTTGGGCTGCCGGCTGGCATTCACCCGGAAGAGCTCAGGGTGTACCCACACGTCGGCAGAGTCGGGGGAGACATAGATGGGGATGTCGCCGATGATGGAGATGCCCCGCTCATTGGCATAGGCCTTGAGGGCAGACCACTGCTGGAAGAAGAGATACTGAAGGAACTTATGGAATTTTACGTCCTCCGCCAGCAGCTCGGCGTACTTGGCCACTGCCTTCTCGTCCCGGCGGAGCAGCTTCTTGTCCGACCAGGCCTGGAGGGGGGCGCCGAAGTGGTCATGGATGGCGGTAAAGAGGGCGTAGTCTTCCAGCCAGTCCTTGTGCTCCTGGGCAAAGGCATCCACCTGCTCCAGCAGCGCCTCGTCCGCCGCCTGGAAGGCCTTGCGCAGCAGAGGCATGCGGGTGGCGTAGAGGAAGGGATAGTCCACCCGGTCGGGGGAGCCGTGATAGCGGACAGAGGCCACGTCGGCCTCAGTCAGCAGACCCTGCGCCACCAGCTCGTCCAGGTCGATGAACAGGGGATTGCCCGCGGCGGAGGAGGGGGACATGTAGGGGGAGTTGCTGCCGCCGGAGGGCACCAGAGGCAGCAGCTGCCAGTAGCTCTGGCCGCCCCGCTGGAGAAAGTCCACAAAGTGCCGGGCCTCAGCGCCCATGGAGCCGATGCCGTAGGGGCCGGGGAGAGAGGACAGGTGCATTAAAATGCCACTGGAACGTGGAAACATGGGAATACTTCCTTTCCTGGAGGGAGAACCCTCGGTCAATGTCAAAAAAGGCGGAAGGGGGGAATCTTCCCCGGAAGAACAACCGGGAAACCAGACTTTTCCACCAATATTTAATTATTATAAAGGAAGAAAGGAAAGCTGTCAATCCATAGAGCGCGCGCCTGTGTAGTGGGCGCGAAAGGATGAGAAAAAGTGAAAAGTGCTTGCATTTTTATGACGGCCTGATTATAATAACAACAGAACCTGTCCTTTGAGGTGTCCTATGGAACGAATCACCCTCAAAACCGCATCCGCTTCCTACTCCTATTATGGCTGTGGCCGATTTACGGCTTACGGCTTTTTTTGGCGTGGGAAAAATGGATACAGCGGTGAGATGAATGGGTGTGTTCCCCGGTAGGGGGAGTGACAGGCATAGCAGGTCGGCTGCAGAGCTCATTGATTGCATCGTGCGCATCAATGGGCTCTGTTTTTTTATGCAGATTTAGAGTAAAGGAGAGAATATTATGGTCGTCATTATGAAGCAGGGAGCCTCCCAGAACGATATCCGGAAGCTGGTGGCCCTTTTTGAGGCGAAGAACCTGAAGGTGGGCATTACCGTGGGCGTGGACTGCACCATCCTGGGCCTGGTGGGCGACACCACCGCCGTGGATATGGAGAAAATCCGCCAGTACGACGCCGTGGAGCGGGTGACCCGGATCTCCGAGCCCTATAAAAAGGCCAATCGAAAGTTCCACCCGGACGACACCGTGGTGGACGTCAGTGGCATCCCGGTAGGGGGCGGCAATTTCACCGTTATGGCGGGGCCCTGCTCCATCGAGAGCGGGGAGCAGATCACCCAGATCGCGAAAGACGTACAGGCCGCCGGCGCGGGCATCCTCCGGGGCGGGGCCTTCAAGCCCCGCACCTCCCCCTATTCCTTCCAGGGCATGGGCCTGCCCGGCCTCAAGTTGATGCTGGAGGCCAAGGCGGAGACCGGACTGCCCATTGTCACCGAGCTGGTCAGCCCGAAATACTGCGAGATCTTTGACGAAAAGGTGGATCTGGTACAGATCGGCGCCCGGAACATGCAGAACTTCGAGCTGCTCAAGGAGGCGGGCAAGATGTCCAAGCCCATCCTGCTGAAGCGGGGCCTCTGCGCCACCTACGAGGAGTGGATTATGTCCGCCGAGTATATCATGAGCGAGGGCAACCAGAACGTCATCCTCTGCGAGCGGGGCATTCGCACCACCGAGACCTATACCCGGAACACCCTGGACGTCTCCGCCATCCCCTGCATCAAAAAGATGAGCCACCTGCCCATTATCATCGACCCCAGCCACTCCGGCGGCTACAGCGACCTGGTGGAGCCCCTGACCCTGGCGGGCATCGCCGCCGGCGCCGACGGCATCATCGTGGAGGTACACAACGACCCCCGCCACGCCAAGTGCGACGGTCAGCAGTCCCTCACCCCCGGCCAGTTTGGCACACTGATGGGGAAAGTGGAAAAGCTCGTTGACTTCATGGGCAAGACCATTGTAAAGTAAGGGGAGAAAAAATAAGGAGGTCTCTCGTCATGCTGACAGCAGACCAGCTTCAAATCTCTGCCCGTTCCAAGTCCCTGCCGGGCACAGATTATCTCCCCCTGGAGGGACAGGGGCTCAGCGCCGCCCTCTGCTGGCTCCCCTGCCATGAGACGGAGCAGGGGAACTGCCAGGCGGAGCTTCGCATTCAAAACTGTGGAGCAGAGCCTTGGGAGGGCGTGCTCCGCATCCGGCTCGTCCTCCCGGTCAAAGAGCCCCGGTTTTTCCTCCCCGGCTTTCTCTATGGCCGCAACCAGGGAGAGGCGCCGCTGAACATTCCCCGGAAGTTCCCCCGGCTCCGGCGGGGGGAGCCGGATTTTCCTGCCTCCTCCTGGTGGATGGTGCGCAGCGACCAGCTCAGTCATCCGGCGGCGTTTCTGTTTGATGACGGTATGGTCTATGGCCTTGCCGCCCAGCCCTTCCTGGAGCATCGGGACGGGGCCCTGGTGCAGACGCTGAGCCCCAAAGGCCCCTTCCGGTTCGGCGGCTTCTGCTGCAGCCTGGAGGAGGACGGGGCTGCCCTGGGCTACACCCTGGGCTACGAGAACGCCCCCTGGCTGTTTATCCAATCCACCCGGATTGAGGAGCGCAAGCCCCTGGGCGAGGACAACTGCGTCTGCCTGGCCCCGGGAGAACAGGCGATTGCCCGACTGGAGCTGATCTCCTTCCCGGCGGAGAGCGAGACCGGCTTTTATACCGCCCTGGAGCGGGTCTATTGGCGGTACCACCAGCGGCCCAGAACAGTGGGCAGCCCGGCCTGGGCCATCCGGGATCTGTCCCAGGCAGTGTATCGGTACGCCTGGCTGCCGGAGGAGCGGTGCTATTCCGGCTTTGTCCGGGAGGACGGCGCGGGGGGCTTTACTTACAACAAGATCCACTCCCTCACCTGGACCAACGGCCTGACGGTGGCGGTGCCCCTGCTCATGGCGGCGGACACCGGAAAGGACGAGCAGATGCGGGCCCAGGCATTGACCTTTATCCAGGACAGCGTGGCCCACTGCATGAACCCCGCCTCCGGCCTCCCCTTTGAGACCCGCTGGCAGGGAACCTGGAGCGAAAAGGGCTGGTGGTACGACGGGATGCACACCGGCGGCCACTCCGGCTATCTGATCGGCCAGGCGGTGTATTACCTGCTCAAGGCCTATGAATATGAGAAAAATGCGTGGAGCTGTATCCATGAGGACTGGCTGGACTTTGCCCGCCGGGTGTTGGAGCGGGTGCAGCGGGAGCGCAGCTCCGAGGGGGAATATCCCTTCGCTCTCTCGGTGGAGACCGGTGCCGGGCTGGAGTATGACAGCATGGGCGGCGCCTGGTGTCTGGCGGCCTGGGCGGATTATTGCCGGATCACTGGACGGCGGGACGTGCTGCCCCAGCTGGCGGAGAGTGAGGGTCACTACTACCGGAAATATGTGGCCCGGGCCGAGTGCTACGGCGGCCCCCTGGACACCGACAAGGCGGTGGACAACGAGGGGGTGCTGGCCTATATCCGGGCGGTCTGCCAGCTCCACCGGATCACCGGCGAAGCAATCTATCTGGCTCACATGCGGGACGCGCTGAGCTATGAGTTCTCCTTCAAGTTCTGCTACAACGTGCCGGTGCAGACCCCGCCCCTGAGCGAGGTGGGCTGGAGCAGCTGCGGCGGCAGCATTACCTCCACCGCCAACCCCCATATCCACCCCATGTCCTCTACCATTCTGGGTGAGCTGCAATATTATGTCGACCAGACCGGAGATGACTATGTGAAAAGCCGCCTGGAGGACACCCTGCTGTGGGGCTGCCAGACCTACAACACCAGAGACGGGGAGTACGGCTATGGTAAGACCGGCTGGATGTCCGAGCGGTTCTGCTACGGACAGGGCCTGCTGGTGGAGCGGTATCCGGACGGGAGTCCTGCCAGCACCTGGTTTGCCCTGATGCCCTGGGCGGCCTGCAGCGTGCTGGAGGGCCTGGTGGATGTGAGCGAAGGAGGACAGGCTGCCCGTTGCGCGGCGGCGTCCGATCCGATATAATAAGGAAGAAAGGGCCGATGTTTGGCCCAAGCGAGAGAGAAAGAGATGTGATCCCGGTGAAAAAGCTGACCGTCGCCCTGCCGGGGCGGGAATATGAGATTCTGATCCAGTCCGGCATCCTGGACCAGGCGGGAGACCGGTGCCGAGCGGTGCTGCCCAAGACCACCCGTGTGCTGCTGGTCACCGACTCCAACGTGGCGCCCCTCTATGGGGAGAGAACGCAGGGGAGCCTGACCGCCGCCGGATTCCGGGTGGAGACCCTGGTCATTCCGGCAGGGGAGCCCTCCAAGTGCGTGGGCCAGTTGGAGCGGATCTGGAACCAGGCCATGGCCTTTGGCCTCACCCGCACCGACGCCGTCATCGCCCTGGGGGGCGGCGTGGTGGGCGACCTGGCGGGCTTTGCCGCCGCCACCATTTTGCGGGGCATCCCCTTTGTCCAGATTCCCACCACTCTGCTGGCCCAGGTGGACTCTTCGGTGGGTGGCAAGGTGGCCATCGATCTGGAGGCGGGAAAAAATCTGGTGGGGGCCTTCTGGCAGCCCAGACTGGTGCTGATGGATCCGGAGACGCTGAACACCCTCCCGGAGCAGACCTTCTCCGACGGCATGGCGGAGGTGATCAAGTACGGCTGCATCTGGGACGCGGACTTCTTCCGGCTGCTGTCGGAGTGCGGCGGCCGGGCCGGGGTGATGGAGCGGATTGAAGAGGTGCTCTGCACCTGCTGCGCCATCAAGGCCAAGGTGGTGCTGGAGGACGAGCTGGACACCGGCCTGCGGATGATCCTCAACTTCGGCCACACCCTGGGTCATGCCTATGAGAAGGCCTATCACTACGAAACCTATACCCACGGACAGGCAGTCTCCGCCGGTATGTGCCTGGCGGCCCGATTGGGAGAGACCCTGGGGGTCACTGAGGCAGGGACGGAGGCCCAGATCCGGGCGCTGACCGCCGCCTACGGCCTTCCCACCGACATTGCCTGTACAATGGAGGACTACCAGTCCGCCATTGGCCTGGACAAAAAGGGCAGCGGAGACAGCATCACCGTCATCCTGCTGAAGAAGCTGGGCAGGACAAAGCCCACCAAAATGCAGAAAAAGGAGCTGCTGGAGCTGCTATGAGCACTGTGACTGCTGCGCCGGGGCATCTGCTGTCGGGAGGGGTGACCCCTCCCGCCTCCAAGAGCCAGAGCCACCGGCTGATCATCGCCGCCGCCCTGGCCCAGGGGGAGAGCCGGCTGGACAACCTCTCCATGAGCCAGGATATCGAGGCCACTCTGGGCTGTATGGAGGCCCTGGGGGCCAGGACGGAGGGAGGCCGCGTCTGGGGGGCGCCCCTGGACGGGAGCTTCCCGGCGGAGCTGCCCCGGCTGGACTGCTGTGAGTCCGGCTCCACCCTGCGCTTTCTCATCCCCGTGGCTCTGGCAGTCGCCGGGGGCGGGATTTTTACCGGCCGGGGCCGGCTGCTGGCGCGGCCCATGGAGCCCTATGAGCGGCTGCTCCGGGAGAAAGGGATTTCCTATGAGGCCACGCCCCAGGCCATCACGGTTCGGGGGCGGCTGGAGCCGGGGGTGTACCAGCTCCCCGGCAACGTCTCCAGCCAGTTCATTACCGGCCTCCTCTTCGCCCTGCCCCTGCTGGAAGGGGATTCGGAGCTGCGCCTCACGACCGCCCTGGAGTCCTCCGGCTATGTGGACATGACCCTGGACGCCCTGAACCGTTTCGGTGTGTCCGTTCAGCCGGTGGAAAACGGCTGGAAAATCCCGGGCGGGCAGTCCTACCGGCCCCGCAGCCTTGCGGTAGAGGGGGACTGGTCTCAGGCGGCCTTTTACTATGCGGCCCAATTTCTGGGCAGTCCCGTCACCGTCGCCGGTATGAACCCGGACTCCTGTCAGGGGGACAAGGTCATCCTGCCCTATCTGGCCCGGTTGAAAGAGCCCGGCGAGGCGGAGCTGGATGTGAGCCAGTGCCCTGACCTGGCCCCGGCTCTGGCCCTCTCCGCTGCCCTCCGGGCGGGGGAGACCACCCATCTGGTGAATGCAGCCCGGCTGCGGATGAAGGAGAGCGACCGGATTGACACGGTGACCACCGAGCTGAACAAGCTGGGGGCGCAAATTCAGGCCGGCCCCGACTTTATGACGGTTCATGGCGTCTCCCGCCTCCAGGGCGGGGAGACAGACAGCCACAACGACCACCGGATCGCCATGATGCTGGCGGTGGCCGCCACCCGGGCGGAGGGCCCGGTGACCATTCACGACGCGGGCAGCGTGGCAAAATCCTACCCCCATTTCTGGGCGGACTACGAGCGGCTGGGCGGACAGCTCACCTGGCAGGAGGAATGACAGTATGAAGCACATGATTTTCGGCGAGTCCCACGGCCCCGCCATCGGCGTGGTGCTGGAGGGCATCCCCTCCGGCGTGGAGCTGAACCTGGAGGAGATCGCCTTTGACCTGGCCCGCCGGGCTCCGGGCAAGAGCCCCCTCTCCACCCCCCGGAAGGAGGCGGACGTGCCGGAGATCCTCTCCGGTCTCTTTGAGGGCTATACCACCGGCACCCCTCTGTGTGCCATGATCCGCAACACCGATACCCGCAGCCAGGACTACGCCAAGACCAAAGATCTGGCCCGGCCCGGCCACGCGGACTACACCGGCTTTATGCGCTATCAGGGCTACAACGACTACCGGGGCGGCGGACACTTCTCCGGCCGGCTCACCGCCCCCCTGGTCTTTGCCGGGGCGGTGGCCAAGCAGGTGCTGGCGGGCGAAGGGATCCGGGTGGGCGCCCATATCCGCTCCATCGCCGGAATTGAAGATATTCCCTTCCAAAATGACGAGATTCCCCTGACTGCCGGACTGCTGGAGGAGCTGCGCCGCAAGGAGTTCCCGGTGCTGGATGACGAGCGGGGGATGGAGATGCGCCAGGCCATTCTGGCCGCCCGGAGCGACCGGGACAGCGTGGGCGGCGTCATCGAGTGCGCCGTGCTGGGCCTCCCCGCCGGCATGGGCGCTCCGGACTACGGAGAGAACGTGGAGGGCATCTTCTCCCAGCAGCTCTTTGCCGTCCCCGGCGTCAAGGCGGTGGGCTTTGGCGACGGCTTCGGCTTTGCCGCCCTCCGGGGCAGCGAGGCCAACGACGCCCTGTACATGAGAAACGGCGCGGTGGTCTCACCCACCAACCACTCCGGCGGCGTCAACGGCGGCATCACCAACGGCCTGCCCATCCTCTTTGAGGCGGCCCTGCGGCCCACCGCCAGCATCGCACAGGAGCAGGACACCGTCAATCTGGACAGCTGGACCAACAGCAAGCTGATCATCCAGGGCCGCCATGACCCCTGTATCGTCCACCGGGCGGTACCGGTGATTGAGGCCGCCGCCGCCCTGGCGGTCTGCCAGCTGATGGGCATTTAAAGGAGGGATTGGGATGAGCGAAGTGAAGGACATCAAATACCTCCGGGGTCAGATCGATATCATTGACCGCCAGATGGTCAGCCTGTTCCGGCAGCGGATGGAGGTCGCCAAGGATGTGGCCGCCTATAAGATTGCAAACGGCGTGCCGGTGCTGGATCCAGAGCGGGAGCGCCAGGTGCTGGAGGCCAAGGCCGCCATGGTAGAGGACCCTCAGCTCAAGACTGACGTGGCCAAGCTCTACGAGACGATCATGTCCATGAGCCGGGCCTGCCAGCGGCGGGTGATGCGGGATCAGGAGCCGGAGCCCCCCGGATTTTTCCGCCAGTATGCGGAGACCGTATCTCCGGTGGAGGATCCCCGGGTGGTCTATCAGGGGATGCCCGGGGCCTACAGCGAGGAGGCTGCCGTCAACTTCTTCGGCCCTCAGGTGCGCAGCCAGGGGCTGAACCGGTTTGAGGACGTCTTTGAAGCGCTGGCCTGCGGGGAGGCGGACTATGCGGTGCTGCCCATTGAGAACTCCACCACCGGCACCATCCGCCAGGTCTCCGATCTGCTGATCCGGTATCAGTTCTATATGGTGGGAGAGACAACCGTCAAGGTGGAGCACTGCCTCATGGCCCTGCCCGGGGTCAAGCTGGAGGAGATCACCCATGTCTACTCCCACGAGCAGGGGCTGTTCCAGTCCGACCGGTTCCTGGACCGGCATCCGGACTGGGTGCGGGTGCCCCTGCTGGATACGGCGGGCAGCGCCAAGTATGTGAAAGAGGAAGGGGAACGGACTAAGGCGGCCATCTGCAGCCAGCGGGCCGCCGACGTTTACGGCCTCCAGGTGCTGGTGCGGGGCGTCAACCACAACCGGGAGAACTATACCCGCTTCGCCGTCGTCCGGGCAAAGCCGGAGCTGCGGGACGGAAGCGACAAGATTACCGCCGTCTTCCACCTGCCCCACCAGAGCGGCTCCCTCCACGAGATCCTGACCATCTTCGCTGTCAACGGCCTCAACCTGGTCAAGCTGGAGTCCCGGCCCATGCCTGGCCGGAAGTGGGAATACATGTTCTTTGTGGAGTTTACAGGAAATCTTCAGGCCCCCGGCATGGACGCTGTCCTCCGGGAACTGGATCAGTCCACCGACGAGTTCCGGGTGCTGGGCAACTATGCGGCCAACCTGGGCACCCGGGACGCGGTCTGAACCGGGCGGAGGCCTCATAGAATGAAGAATGTTATTCTGATCGGCATGATGGGCTGCGGCAAGACTACCTGCGGACGGCTGCTGAGCAAAACCCTGGGGATGCCTCTGGTGGACACGGATGAGCTGATTCAGCAGCGGGAGGGCTGCACGGTGAGCGAGATCTTCGAGCGCAAGGGAGAGGCCTATTTCCGGGCGCTGGAGACTTCCATCGCCCGGGAGCTGGGCGCCGGTTCCGGCCGGATCATCGCCACCGGCGGCGGCATGCCCCTCCGGGCGGAGAACCGGGCGGCCCTGCGGCAGAACGGAGTGGTGTTTTTTCTCAACCGCTCCCCAGAGGAGATCTACGACAGCGCCGACCTCGCTGACCGGCCTCTGGCCCAGCAGGGCAGGGCGGATTTCATCCGCCGTTTTCAGGAGCGGGAGCCGGTCTACCGGGAGGCGGCCCACTATGTCATCTCCGACGCCTCCACCCCCCGGCAGGCGGTGGAGCAGATTTTGGCTGATCTGAAGGGAGTGGAGTGAAAGTGCGCATTTTAGTACTGCATGGCCCCAATCTGTCCCGGGCGTTTCTCCGGGATCTGCCTACAGAGGGGCAGAAGGATGCCGATGCCTTTGCCGCCTGGCTGGTGGCGGAGGGAGAGCGGCAGGGCATTCAGGTGGATTTTGACCGGCGGGCCGGCGAGGGAGAGCTGTGCCAGGCCATTGAGGAGGCGCCCGGAGTCTACGACGGCATTATTGTCAGCGTCGGCCTGCTGCGCTATACCAGCCTGCCCCTGTGGGGCGCCCTCCGGGCTTGTGAGCTGCCCTGCGTGGAGGTGGTTCCTCTCCGGGAGCGGCTGCCCATGGAGCGGGCGCCCATTGTCCCCAGGGCCTGCCTGGCGGAGATCAGCGGCATGGGCCTGTTCGGCTATGAGGCGGCGATGGAATTTCTCCGGCTGCGGGCGGCCCGGGGAAAGAAGCCGGTGATCACCCGGCCCTCTGACCGGTGAGGGACGGAACAGGAAAATCAATTCGCAGAGCGGAGCTGTGCAAAAAGAGCGCAGCTTCGCTCTTTTCTTGCGCACTTGACGGGAAGGGGCGGTTGGAAATTGACAAGGGAAAAGGGGCTTGCTACAATCATATCAGGTAACTTTAGGGCAGAATACCTGCCTTTGAAACGTGCGCAAATTGGAAAGGGGATTACTATGGAATATACGGCAATTCAGGCCGCTGTCACCAGCGGCAAGACCTACCTGGGCATCGAGCTGGGCTCCACCCGGATCAAGGGCGTCCTCATCGGCCCGGACTGGGCGCCCATCGCCTCCGGGGACTTCGGCTGGGAGAACCGGTATGAAAACGGCGTCTGGACCTACCATCTGGACGAGGTGTGGACAGGCCTCCAGACCTGCTATGCCAATCTGGCGAAGGACGTGCAGGAGAAATACGGCGTCCCCCTGACCCGGGTGGGAAGTATGGGCTTTTCCGCTATGATGCACGGCTATCTGCCCTTTAATGAGGCGGGAGAGCTGCTCACCCCCTTCCGCACCTGGCGCAACACCATCACCGGCCCGGCGGCAGCGGAGCTGACCGAGCTGCTGCAGTTCAACATCCCCCAGCGCTGGTCTGCTGCCCACCTGTATCAGGCCATCCTGAACGGGGAGGAGCATATTAACGACATCGCCTTCCTCACCACCCTGGCGGGCTATGTC
Source organism: Candidatus Onthomonas sp. (assembly GCA_051866815.1). Lineage (GTDB taxonomy): Bacteria > Bacillota > Clostridia > Oscillospirales > Oscillospiraceae > Onthomonas. The sequence goes on from JBJDXS010000010.1 coordinate 29,849, forward strand.
CACTGGAAGCTCACCGGCAGAAAGGTGCTGGGCGTGGGCGAGGCCTCCGGCATGTTCCCCATCGACAGCGAGAAAAACGACTTTGACCGGACGATGCTGGCCAAGTTCCAGGCCGCTGCGGAAAACCACGGCTGGAAGGGCAGCGTGGAGGCCATTCTGCCCCGGGTGCTGGCGGCGGGCGAGGACGCGGGTACGCTGACCGCCCAGGGCGCCAAGCTGCTGGATCCCACCGGCACCCTCCAGCCCGGCTGCCCGGTGGCGCCTCCCGAGGGAGATGCCGGAACCGGCATGGCGGCCACCAATTCTGTGGCGGTGCGCACCGGCAACGTCTCCGCCGGCACCTCCATCTTCGCCATGGTGGTGTTGGAGCGGCAGCTCAGCCAGGTCTATGAGCAGATCGACATGGTCACCACCCCCACCGGCAAGCCGGTGGCCATGGTTCACTGCAATAACTGCACCAACGAGATCAACGCCTGGGCGGCGGTGTTCAAGGGCTTCCTGGAGGCCCTGGGCCAGAAGCCGGACATGAACCAGATCTACACCGCCATGTTCCAGTCCGCCGCCAAGGGCGAGCGGGACTGCGGCGGCCTGGTGCTGTATAACTACCTCTCCGGCGAGCCGGTGACCGGCTTTGCCGAGGGCCGGCCTCTGCTGTGCCGCCGCCCTGAGGATAAGCTGGATTTCTCCAACTTTATGCGGGCTCAGCTCTATTCCGCCGTGGCCACCCTCAAGATCGGCATGGACGTTCTGGCCCGGGAGCAGGTGCAGATTGACCGGCTCTTCGGCCACGGAGGCTACTTCAAGACCCCGGTGGTGGGCCAGAGCGTCATGGCCGCCGCACTGGGCGTCCCTGTGTCCGTCATGGAGACCGCCGGCGAGGGCGGCGCCTGGGGCATGGCCCTGCTGGCCGCCTACCTTGTGGACAAGGGAGAAGGGGAGACGTTGGAGGACTACCTTGCCGACAAGGTGTTCGCCGGTCAGACCGGCGCCGCTCTGGCCCCGGAGGCGGCGGATCAGGCGGGCTTTGAGGCCTTTATCCGCCGGTACAAGGCGGGCCTTGCCGCAGAGCAGGCCGCCGTGGAGTCGGTGCGGTAACAAAAAACGCGTTATTACATCAAGCAGTCAGCCGCGCCGTTCGGAGCATTTTCCGGGCGGCGCGGCCGAGCCTGTCGTTTTACGACAGGCTCTCCAAACAAATGCGTTGCATTTGTTTGGAACTATGCGGCCGAACCGCGCGCCCTTCGGGCACACTCCCGGCCTCCCTGTGTGCTTTTGCCGGCACAGGTCCGGCTAAAAGCACATATTTCACTTTATTTTGTTGCTGACGCAACAAAACTCCTGCGGAGGGCTTCCTGAACTTTTAGCCTCATTTGGAAAACGCAAAACAGACTTTTTTGACAATCTTAGCCGTGCCGTTCGGAGCAATTTCCGGGCGGCGCGGCCGTTTTTTGAAGGCAGCGGAGAGAAAAAGAGACGGAAGAAAAAAGTAAAAATGGTGAAAAGGGACATATTTCCAGCGCATTGCACCCAAAGGACGGAGAAAATTCGTAATTTTTTCAAGAAATGTCACATTGAAATTGGGACTGTACTGTGCTAAACTACTAAAACAAACCCATGCGAATTTCAAATGGAGAAGGAAGCAAAACGATGATCAAAACGTGGGATATTACCATTCCGGAGCTGACCGGTGACGAACCCCGCCGGGCCTATGTCTATGTGCCCGATTCCTGGGAGGAGGAGCCTGACAGACGCTATCCGGTGCTGTATATGTTCGACGGACATAACGTATTTTTTGACCAGGACGCCACCTACGGCAAGAGCTGGGGGATGAAGGACTATATGGACTACACCCAGACCCAGCTCATTGTCGCCGCCGTGGAGTGCAACCATCACCCGGACAACGGACGCCTGTCTGAGTATTCCCCCTTTACCTTTGAGGATCCCAAGCTGGGCTGGGTCACTGGCCGGGGCAGGGAGACCATGGACTGGTTTGTAAACAGTTTCAAGCCCATGATCGACGCGGAGTACCCCACTCTGCCTGACCGGGAGCATACCTATATCGGCGGCAGCTCCATGGGCGGTCTCATGAGCCTGTACGCCGTGCTGGAATATAATCAGGTGTTTTCCCGGGCGGCGGCCCTGTCCCCCTCCATCTGGTTTGCCACCGATCAGCTGGAGGAGATGATCCGCCGGGCGGATCTGGGCCCGGACACCATGGTCTATATGGACTACGGCTCCCGGGAGATGAAGTTCCACGCCAATATGGAGCACCAGTTCGGGGAGGTCACCGCCCTGCTGCTGGAGCGCCGAGTAATGCTCACCAGCCGCATCGTCCCCTGGGGCAACCACTGCGAGGCCAGCTGGGAGCGGCAGATCCCCTTCTTTATGAACACCCTGCTCTACGAGCGCTGAGCAGAGAGGAGACAAGAGATGGAAACACAGTATTTCAGAATGTACAGCCCGGCTCTGGGCCGAGACATGGAGTGCAAGGTCTACGGCCACGCCGGCCGGCCAGCCCTCTTCATCCCCTGCCAGGATGGCCGGTTCTTCGACTTTGAGAACTACCACATGACCGACGTCTGGTCTCCCTGGATCGAGTCTGGTCAGGTGATGGTGCTGTCCATCGACACCATCGACCAGGAGACCTGGTCCAACAAGGGGGGCGACCCCTACTGGCGTGCCCGCCGCCATGAGCAGTGGATGAACTATATCACCGACGAGGTGGTGCCCTTCCTTCGGGAGCTGGCCAACCAGCGCAACGGCTGGACGGGCTATCCCGGGGTGCTGGTCTTCGGCTGCAGCCTGGGCGCAACCCACGCCGCCAACCTCTACTTCCGGCGGCCCGACCTCTTCGACCGCCTGCTGGCCCTCAGCGGCATCTATACTGCCGACTACGGCTGGGACGGCTACATGGACGAGGTGGTCTACCGGAACTCTCCGGAGCACTACCTGGCCAATCTCCCCTGGGATCACCCCTTCATCCAGGAATATAACCAGAAAAAGGCGGTCATCTGCGTGGGACAGGGCCCCTGGGAACTGCCTGACTCTACCCGCCATGTCGATGCCATCCTCCGGGAGAAGGGCATCAACGTCTGGGTGGACTACTGGGGCTATGACTGTGCCCACGACTGGCCCTGGTGGTACAAGCAGGTGAGCTATTTCGTGCCGTATCTGCTGGACTGAGGCAGAATACAGATAGATCAGAAAGAACAGAAAGAGAACGGAGCGTAGAAAGACATGAAAAACTTTATTTTTATCTCCCCCAACTTTCCCACCAATTATTGGCAGTTCTGCCGGGAGCTGAAGAAGAACGGCCTCAACGTGCTGGGCATCGGCGATCAGCCCTATAACGAGCTGAAGCCGGAGCTGAAGGCAAGCCTGAACGAGTACTACAAGGTGAGCAGCCTGGAGAACTATGACGAGGTCTACCGGGCTGTGGCCTTCCTCATCTTCAAGCACGGCCCCATCGACTGGCTGGAGTCCAACAACGAGTACTGGCTGGAGCGGGACGCCAAGCTGCGCACCGCCTTCCACATCACCAGCGGCTTCCAGGTGGACGACATCCCCCGCATCAAGTACAAGTCCAAGATGAAGCACTACTACACCCGGGCAGGCATCCCTGTGGCCCGGTATCACCTGGTGGAGGATCGGGAGAGCTGCCTGGCCTTTATCCAGCGGGTGGGATATCCCGTGGTGGTCAAGCCGGACAACGGCGTGGGCGCCTCCCACACCTACAAGCTCAAGTGCGACGCCGACCTGGACAAGTTCCTGGCCGAGCGGGAGGCGGACGTGCCCTATATCATGGAGGAGTTTGTCCACGCCGAGGTGAACTCCTACGACGCCATCATCGACTCCCAGGGCAACCCCATGTTTGAGACCGGCAACGTCACTCCCATGTCCATCATGGACATCGTCAATGAGGCGGACAACTCCATCTACTATATCCTGAAGGATCTGCCGGAGGACACCCGTGCCGCCGGCCGGGCCACCGTCAAGAGCTTTGACGTCAAGAGCCGCTTTGTCCACTTTGAGTTCTTCCGCCTCACCGAGGATCAGGAGGGCCTGGGCCAGAAGGGCGACATCGTGGGCCTGGAGGTCAATATGCGCCCCTGCGGCGGTTTCACTCCCGACATGATCGACTTTGCCCACAGCACCGACGTGTACAAGATCTGGGCGGATATGATCGCCTTTGACAAGTCCACCATGCCGGTGGGCCAGCACTCCTTCTGCGCCTTTGTGGGCCGCCGGGACGGCAAGAATTTCGCCCTGAATCATCAGGACATCATGACCAAGTACGGCACCTGCATGAAGATGGTGGAGCGGATTCCTGACGCCCTGGCCGGCGCCATGGGCAACCAGATGTATGTGGCTATCTTCCCCACCCAGGAGGAGATGGACGCCTTCTATCAGGACGTTCTGCGCTGCATCTGATGGCAGGACTTGCAAAATGAAAAACGCGGCAGAGCCCCGGGTAACCGGCCGGCTCTGCCGTTTTTTGTGAATAATTGATGAAATATCAACTCTATAGGGAATATTTGGACAGATTGTATATAGCTTGCCAGCCTGGGATCTGCTACAATGAGTGAGAAGCAAGGAGGCGAAACGCATGAAACAGAACACGATGCTTCAAAATTTTGAATGGTATCTGCCCGCCGACGGGCAGTTTTGGAATCAGTGCGCCGCCCAGGCTCAGGAGCTGAGCGATCTGGGCTTCACCCAGATCTGGCTGCCCCCCGCCTATAAGGGAGCTGCCGGACGGAACGACGTGGGCTACGGCGTCTACGATCTGTATGACCTGGGAGAGTTTGACCAGAAGGGGACGGTGCCCACCAAGTACGGCACCAAGGAGGAATATCTCAACGCCATCAACGCCCTCCATCAGGCGGGGCTTCAGGTGCTGGCCGACGTGGTACTCAACCACAGGATGGGGGCCGACGAGGCAGAGGAGATCAAGGCCAGCCGCAGCTCGGACGAAGACCGCCGCTGTCAGGTGGGGGAGAGCGCTCCCATCAAGGCCTGGACCCGGTTCACCTTCCCGGGCCGCAGGGGCAAGTATTCCGACTTTATCTGGAACTGGACCCACTTTGACGGGGTGGACTGGGACGAGAAGAACAAGGCCGGCGGCGTCTTTCAGATTCAGGGCAAGAGCTGGGACGACGAGGTGGACGGCGAGCGGGGCAACTACGACTACCTCATGGGAGCCGATCTGGACATGAGCAACCCGGAGGTCACCGACGAGCTGTACCGCTGGGGCCGCTGGTATCTGGAGACCACCGGCGTGGACGGCTTCCGGCTGGACGCGGTGAAGCATATCCGGTTTACCTTTTACACCCGCTGGCTCACCCGGCTGCGCCAGGACACCGGTCTGGCCCTGCCCGCGGTGGGGGAGTACTGGAACGCCGACATTGAGGCCCTCTGCCACTATCTGGACAGCTCGGGCCAGGTCATGTCCCTCTTTGACGTGCCCCTGCATTTCCACTTCTATGATGCGTCCCACAACTGGGGCAATTACGATATGCGTCAGCTGCTCAAGGATACCCTGGTGGAGCGGCGGCCGGAGCTGGCGGTAACCTTTGTGGATAACCATGACACCCAGCCCGGTCAGGCCCTCCAGTCCTGGATTGAGGACTGGTTCAAGCCCCTGGCCTATGCGATTATCCTGCTGCGCCAGCAGGGCACTCCCTGCGTCTTTTACGGCGACCTTCGGGGGATCCTGCACGACAGCATTCCCCCTGTTCCCGGCCTGGACAAGCTGCTCTGGGCCCGGCAGAACTGTGCCTGGGGCCGGCAGACTGACTACTTCGACCATCCCAACCTGGTGGGCTGGACTCGAAGCGGCACTGAGGAAGTGCCCGGCTCCGGCCTGGCTGTTCTGATGTCCAACGGCCCCGGGGGCGAGAAGAAAATGTGCCTGGGGGCAGAGCGGGCAGGCGAGGTCTTTGTGGACTGTACCGGCAACCGCCCGGAGCGGCTGATGCTGGATGACACCGGCAGCGCCCGCTTCCCGGTGGGCGGCGGCTCGGTGAGTGTCTGGGTGTCGGAGACGGTGGCGCCCAAGGCGGAGCCGGTTCCGGAGGCCGAACAGGCTCCGACAGAGGAGGCTGCGGCAGAAGGTGCGTCCAATGAGAAACAGTGACCGGGCGCTGCAGCCCAAGCTGAATCTGCTCTATGCCCTCATTCAGGGCTTTTACTGGATGCTCTACTGTACCGTCATCGGCTATGCCAGCGTCTTCCTGCTGGATCAGGGCTATACCAATGCCCAGATCGGCGGCATGCTGGGAGCAGGCTTTCTCTGCTCCATCTTCTTACAGCAATATGTGGCGGGCATTGCCGACCGGACCAAAAGGCTCTCACTCATCGCCATTGTACAGCTGGGGGTGCTGGGCCTGCTGATCTGCTGCGGACTTCTGATGGTGCTCCCGCCCCACTCCTGGGGGCTGACGGCGGCATTTGTGCTGGCCCTGATTTTGGAGATGCTGCTGCAGCCTCTGGTCAACGCTCTCAATTTCTATCTGGAGCGGCTGCCGGTGCGAATGAACTTTGGCGCCGCCCGGAGTGTGGGTTCCCTGCTCTACTCCGGAGTCAGTCTGCTGGTGGGGCTGCTGCTCCAGCGGTGGGCCACGGCGCTGGTGCCTACGACGTCTGTAGTGCTGAGCCTGGGACTGCTCCTGCTGCTGAGTCTGCTGACCCGTCTGACGCGAGGCAGGTCAGAGCTGGCTGGCAGGGGAGAGGGAAAAACGGGTCGGGGCGGGCCGCAGACAGGAGGCGGCTTTTTCCGACGCTATCCCGGCTTTGCCGGGTTCCTGCTGGGGGGATTGGGACTGTTTTTCGGCCACACCCTGATTAACAATTACTTCTTCCAGATTGTAGTCAGCATCGGCGGCGACAGTAGTGATATGGGGGCGATCCAGGCCTTCGCAGCCCTGATGGAGCTGCCCGCCATGATCGGCTTTCTGCGGCTGCAGCGGCGGTTTGGCTGTAACCGTCTGCTGAAGGGATCCGCTCTGGTGTTCCTGGCCAAAATCGGGCTGACGCTGTTGGCTGGCTCCCTTCCCATGCTGTGGGTGTCCATGGTGCTCCAGGGCCTCTCCTTCGCCCTGTATATCCCTGGATCTGTGCATTATGTAAATCAGATTATGGATGACTCGGATGCGGTGAAAGGGCAGGCCTTTGTCACAGCCGCCATCACGCTGGGCAACCTGCTCTCCAGCCTTACCGGCGGACTGCTGTTGGATTACGGCAGTGTCACCGTTATGCTGACAGTGGGTCTGGCAGCCACGCTGGTGGGAACGGCTATGACCCTGCGCTCCTTGGGGGGAAACGCCCGCTGCGCATAAAAGAAAACAGAGACGAAAAACGGCCCCGCCTTGGTAAAGGCGGGGCCAGAGCCTGTCGTAAAACGACAGGCTCTCCAAACAAATGCGTTGCATTTGTTTGGAATTGTGCGGCCGAACCGCGCGCCCTTCGGGCACACTCCCGGCCTCCCTGTGTGCTTTTTGCCGGCACAGGTCCGGCTAAAAGCACATATTTTACTTTATTTTGTTGCTGACGCAACAAAACTCCTGCGGAGGGCTTACTGAACTTTTGGCCCGACTTGGAATTTGCAAAAGGTGCTTTTTTGACAGTCTGCGGCCCCGCCTTGGCAAAGGCGGGGCCGATCTGTTCGATTCAGTTATTCTGTCTCGTCGGATTTGACAGCGTTTTCGCTGTCCTGAGAGGCGTCCCCGGGCGCGGGAGCCTCATCAGGCTCCGGCGCAGAGATGTCCTCCTCTGCCTTGGGCGCCTCGGGAGGCTGGGAAATCATAGAGATCTTCCGGGCAGGTTTTTCAATTCCCTCGTGGTCAGTGTTAGGAGAGGGGAGATTGCCGGCGGACACGCTGGACTGGTCCAGCTGGGGATTGGCGCCGTAGTTGTCCACCAGGGCGGGATCCCGGCCCTCGATGATGGCCATCATCTCCTGACCGGTAATGGTCTCCTTCTCCAGCAGATAGGCGGCGATCTTATCCAGCAGCTCCCGGTTTTCCTCCAGAATCTGCACCGCCTCGGCGTGGCACTGCTCCAGAATCTTGTAGATCTCGCTGTCCACCTCGGCGGCGGTGGCCTGAGCGCAGGTCAGGCCGTAGCCCTGCTCCAGGTACTGGCTCTGGACGGTGGCCAGGCCCATGATGCCGAACTTCTCACTCATGCCGAACATGGTGATCATCTTCCGGGCCAGCTCGGTGGCTCGCTCAATATCGTTGGAGGCGCCGGTGGTGGCGGTATGGAAGACGACCTCCTCCGCCGAACGTCCGCCCAGCAGAGTGCGGATCTCGCTGCACAGCTCGTCCTTGTCCATGAGGAATTTCTCCTCCTCAGGCAGCTGCATGGTGTAGCCCAGAGCGCCCTGGGTGTGGGGAACGATGGTAATCTTGGAGACCGGCTCGGTGCCCTTCTGCCGGGCGGCCACCAGGGCGTGGCCCACCTCGTGGTAGGCGATGAGCCTTTTCTCCTTTTCGGTGAGGACGGTGCCCTTCTTCTCGGTACCTGCGATGACTACCTCGAAGGAGACCAGCAGGTCGTTCTGATTCACCGCCTTACGGCCCATCCGCACCGCCCGGAGGGCGGCCTCGTTGACCAGGTTGGCCAGATCCGCGCCCACGCAGCCGGCGGTGGCCTGGGCGATCTTGTTCAGATCCACGTCCTCGGCCAGCCGGATCTTCCGGGTGTGCACCTGGAGGGTGGCCAGACGGCCAGCCAGGTTGGGCCGGTCCACGGTGATTCGCCGGTCAAACCGGCCGGGCCGCAGCAGCGCCTTGTCCAGCACCTCGGGCCGGTTGGTGGCGCCCAGGACGATGACGCCCTTGGTGGGGTCAAAGCCGTCCAGCTCGGCCAGCAGCTGGTTCAGGGTCTGCTCCCGTTCGTCGTTGCCCCCCAGGCGGCCGGCGTCACGGGATTTGCCGATGGTGTCGATCTCGTCGATAAAGATGATGCAGGGGGCCATCTTAGCGGCTTCCTTAAAAAGGTCACGGACACGGCTGGCGCCCACGCCTACAAACATCTCCACAAAGTCGGAGCCGGAGATAGAGAAGAAGGGGACGTTGGCCTCACCGGCCACCGCCTTGGCCAGCAGCGTCTTGCCGGTGCCGGGAGAGCCCACCAGAAGGGCGCCCTTGGGCAGCTTTGCGCCAATGGCAGTATACTTGCCGGGGTTGTGCAGGAAGTCGATGATCTCCTCCAGAGACTCCTTGGCCTCGTCCTGACCGGCCACATCCCGGAAGGTGACGCCGGTCTCCTTTTCCACATAGACCTTGGCGTTGGATTTGCCCACGTTGCCGATGCCGCCGCCCATTTTGCCGTTCATGGCAAAGCGGAAGAAAACCACCATGGCCAGCACCATCAGCGCCATGGGCAGCACATAGCTCACCAGGAAGGCGGTGAGAGCGCTCTCCTGCTGGTAGGGAGACCAGTAGCGGACGTTGTGCTCCTCCAGGAAGAGGAGAAAGTCGGTGCGGTTCAGGGGCGTGGTGTACAGGGTGGGCATCTCCGCGTCCTCCGGGACGCTGATCCCCAGCTCCTGATAGTAGTCCTCCAGCCAGGTTTTGGCCCCCTCCTCGGTGAGGGTGACGGTGTATTTGCCTGACTCCAGCTTGACCTCGGCCACCTGGCCCTCCTTCACCATCTCCACCAGGTCGCTGAAGTAGATCTCCTCCGACCCGATGACCGCCGTCCGGCTGACAAAGTAGTTTCCGGCGATGGTGAGAATCAAGGCCCAGACGATCAGGGTGATCAAACCGGTGATATTTCTCTTGCGGTTGTCATTCTGATCCGGTTTCTTGTTGTTATTGTTCAAAGATAAAACCCTCTTCGCGTGGCCGCAGAATACGGCCGGGATTGTTCAGACCTCATAAATATAGCACATATGTGGGACAAAGACAAGGAAAATGCCGGTGAACAATCTGTAAATAGACATTGCTCAATTATTTTTGCAAAAAATAGCGGTACGAAACAGGCCGAGGGGCCGGATTGATGCGAAGATCTGCCGGAAAGTAAGAGGAAAATAGATTTCCTCCTTTTTCTGGGGGGAAAAGTGTGCTATACTATCTTCGTGTCAGCTTTCAGGGAAAAGGGGCGAAGAACGCCCTTGCCTGTGACAGGACAGTATGGATACAGGAGGACTTCCAGTTGAACGAGAGAAGAAAGGGCCGCCCCGCGCCGGACAGTCCGGCAGACGGCATCATTGAGGGCCGCAACGCGGTCATTGAAGCCCTGCGGGCGGGCACCAATATCGATAAAATTCTGATTGCCCGGGGAGAGACCGACGCCGCCCTGGGCCATATCGCCTCCACTGCCCGGGAGAAGGGCATTGTGGTGGTAGACGCCGACCGGCGTAAGCTGGACAATATGAGCCAGACCCACGCCCATCAGGGGGTCATTGCTGTGGCGGCGGTGCGGGAGTACGCCAGCGTGGACGACATCCTGGCCCGGGCCAAAGAGCGGGGGGAGCAGCCCCTCATTGTGGTCTGTGATGAATTGTCTGACCCCCACAATCTGGGGGCGGTGATCCGGACGGCGGAGTGCGCCGGTGCCCACGGGGTGATCATCCCCAAGCGCCGCAGCGCCGGCCTCACCGCCGTGGTGGCCAAGACCTCGGCGGGGGCGGTGTCCCATCTGCCGGTGGCCCGGGTGGCCAACCTGACTGCCTGCCTCAAGGAGCTGAAGGACCAGGGCCTCTGGATCTTCGGCACGGCGGCAGACGGCAGCGTGGGACTCTACGATGCCGATCTGAAGGGCCCGGCGGCCATTGTCATCGGCTCTGAGGGCAGCGGCATGAGCCGGCTGGTGGCGGAAACCTGCGACTTTACCGTCAGTATCCCCATGAAAGGAAAGCTGAATTCCCTCAACGCCTCCGCTGCGGCGGCTATCCTGCTCTACGAGGCGGTGCGCCAGCGGAGCTGAGGTGCGCCTGCCCCATTGACAGATAGAAATTTAAGGTGATCCTGTGAGCAACGAGAACAACAGCCGTCCCGCCGGTCGGGACGAATTGGATATTGAACGCCTGATCCGGAGCATTCGGAGCACGGAGCAGGAGCCGGAGCAACCTGACCTCCAAACGTCTGCTCCGGCCCGACAGGAATCTGCGCCTGTACCCGGGGAAGACGAAACACAGAGCGTCCAGCCGGCAGAGGAGCAGCCTATCCGCCTGGCCCAGCCGGAGCGCCCCTTGACCTGCCAGGAGGGGGAGGACCCGGAAACTGGCATACAGCAGATGCGCAGCCAGATTCAGGCCGTTATGGCGGACTGGGGCAATCAGCCGGAGGAGCAGGCGCCTGTGTCGATTCAGGCGCCGGAGCCTGTGTCCGGAAGAGAGCAGGAGAGGACATCCGACTGGAAGATTTCTCAGATTGTGCTCCCCCCTGTGGAGGAGGAAGATGTGGACTGGCAGGCTTACGGCCCGGAGGATCAGCAGCCGGAACCGGAGCCGCCTCAGCCGGAACGGCACCGCTGGTTCCGGACAGGGCTTTCGTCCTTGTTCCGGATGCCGAAGAAGGAAAAGCCTGCTCCGGCAGAACGTGAAATGCCGATGGGCGAACCGAAGCTGTTGACGGAGGCAGAGCCCGCTGCAGAACCGGAATCGATCCAGGTGCCGGAAACACTGCCGGAACAGCCCCAGTGGACGGCGGAGTCCGCAGGGGAACTGTCTGACCTGTACCAGCCGGAACAGGACGGAGAGCGCGAGCGCCAGGCATTTGCCCAGGGCCAGGTCATCACCCTGCGCCTGCACCGTTCCGCGCCAGAGCAGTCCCCGGAGGAGCACCGGATCTTCGACCAAGAAGAGGACGCCGCTCTGGAGGCCATGCTGGCCGACAACGCCCGGGCATTCCGGGAGCGTCAGGAGGCCGAGCAGGCTGCCGCCGAGCAGGCTGCCGCCGAGCAAGCTGCCGCCGAGCAGGCTGCCGCTGAGCAGGCTGCTGCCGAGCAAGCTGCCGCCGAGCAGGCTGCCGCCGAGCAGGCTGCTGCCGAGAAAGCTGCTGCCGAGAAAGCCGCCGTGGAGGCAGAGACAGAGCAGCCGGAAGTACCGGAGGAACCCGTCCTGCGAGAGCAGCCGGAAGCGCGGGAGGAACCTGTCCTGCCGGAGCAGGCAGAGAAACCGGAGCAGCCCCCGCAGCAAGGGCAGACAGGGCCGGCTTTCCAGGTACTGACCCTTCGGCTGAACCGTTCCACTGACCGGCCTGAAGGGGAGAAGCCTTCCCATAGAGCGGTTGAGCAGGAGCAGGAGGACGAAGAGCTGGAGGCTATGCTGGCCGCCCATGCGGGGCCGGCAGTGGAGAAGCCTCAGATGGAGATTGTGCCGGCAGAGCTCCCGGCCCAGGCGGAGGAGCCGGAGCAGGAGGCCTCCCCGGAGAAGCTGGAGCCGACAGCTGACGGGGAACCGTCTCCGGCCCGGCCGGAGGAGGAGCCGGAGACGGCTCAGACACCCGCCGAAGAGGAGCAGCCTGCGGAAAACACAGATACGCCTGATGCCCAGCCCGATGAGGAGACAGAGGAGGACTGGGAAGAGGGTGTGGCCGACGAGTCCCTGCTGGAGCGCCCTGACCGTGGGCCCGGTCTGATTCAGCGGCTGGCCGCCCTTGCGGTGGGCCTGCTTCAGCGGCCGAAAAAACGGGCCAAATCAGAAGATGCCAACGATGCGGAAAAGACGCCTTCCCGGCCGAAACAGCCGGACAAGGTGGTGGAGCTGCCCCAGGAGAAGTCCAACCCCCTGCAGCGCAAGCTGGAGGAGGTAGAGGAGCGAGCCAACGACTTTGCCGACTCCATGTTCCAGGGGGACAGCGAAGAGACTGCGGAGGAGGAAAAGCTCCACCGGAAAGCGGAGCGGTATATCCCCGGCACCGACGAGGAGCGGGAGCCACGGCGGCGGCCTAAGCCCGTCAAGGAGAAAAAAGCCCCGGTGCGCCGGGCGCCGGACACCTCCCCCAAGGAGTTGAGCCGGATCTTTTACAGCAGCTGGAAAAGCGGCAAGGGCCGTCTGCCCTTCCAGCTGATGCTGGCCCTGGCGCTCATCCTTCTGAGCGCGCTGGCCGGGGGAGATCTGCCCCTTATCCAGGTTCCGGCCCTGACTGAGAACCCGAAGCTGGCCGGGATCCTGCTGACCGTCGGCCTGGCAGGGGCCTGCGCCCTGGGGCTGGACACCCTGCTGGAGGGAATCTTCCAGCTCTTCCGGGGCCGTCCGGGGCTGAATACCCTGGCCTCCATCGGCGTACTTCTGACGCTGGCGGACGGCATCTGGTTCACCGCCCTGGGCCGGGAGGGGCCGCTGCCCTTCTGCGGATTCGCCGCCCTCAGCCTGTGGTCGGTGGCCTGGGGCAACTGCCGGAAGAAGCAGGGCCTCTACCTGTCCTGCCAGATGGCGGCTGCGGTGTCCCATCCCCAGCGGCTCACCCTGGATCAGGGCAAGTGGGACAACAAGGGTACCTTTATCAAGGAGACCGGCACCACCAAGGGCTTCGGCAGTCAGATGCAGGAGCCGGACGGAGCCCAGCAGGTTTATCAATATGCCGCTCCGGTGATGATTGCCGCCTGCCTCATCTTTGGCATCCTGGCGGCGGTGGGACAGCGGGGCGCCGGACAGCTGGTGTGGAACTGGTCGGTGATCTTTGTCCTGGCCACCCCTCTGGCCGCGACGCTGGCCTACGGCGTGCCCTATACCAAGCTGGCCAAGCGGCTCAACCGCTCCGGCGTCATTCTGGCAGGATGGGAAGGGGCCGACTCCATGAAGGGAGAGGCGGGTATCGCCATCACCGACAGCGACCTGTTCCCGGAGGGCTATGTCCAGTTTAACGGCATCAAGAATTTCGGCCAGGTCTCGCTGGAGAAGCTCACCGGCTGTACCGCCTCCGTCATGCGGGAGATGGATACCGGCCTTGCCAAGATCTTTGACGACCTGATCCGCATCCAGGGCGGCTTCTACCGTCGGGTGGACGACCTGAAGGCGGGAGAGGGCGGCTTCTCCGGTCTGATCCGGGGGGATCAGGTGCTGGTGGGCAACGCAGACTACATGAAGCTGATGGGCGTGCCCCTGCAGCAGGGCTATCAGGTGCGAAACGCGGTGTTCTGCGTCATCAACGGGGAGCTTCAGGGGATTTTTGCCCTCAATTACTCCCTGGCCCACAGCATTCAGCCGGCGCTGAACGCCCTGATCCACGGCCATGTGAATCCCATCCTGGCTACCCGGGACTTCAATATCACCCCCACCATGCTGCGCCAGCGGTTCCGGCTGCCCACTGACCGGATGGAATATCCGCCCGTGGACCGGCGGCAGCTGCTCTCCGCCAAGGGCCAGCCCCACAACGGGACGCTGGGAGCGCTGATCTACCGGGAGGGCCTGGGAGCCTGCACCGACGCCATCCTGGGCGGACGGCGGCTGCGGATGGTGGTGCGGCTGAACACCATTCTGGCAGTGGCCGCCTCGGTGGTGGGGGCTCTGCTGGGGTTCTACCTCACTCTGATGGGGGCCTACCACTCCCTCAGCCCGCTGAATATTCTGTTTTTCCTGGTGATGTGGCTGGTGCCCATTCTGCTGGTGTCCAACGGAGTGGACAAGTTCTGATGCCATGCAGGGTTTTCCTGTCGAAAAAGCTGGCGGGGAAGCCCTGCATATGATTTTACCAGTTTTTTGTGCACCCTGCTGAAATGTGAACGCCGGTTTGGTTGGTTTTCTCAATTGACAATCCAGGGATATGTGCTATAATGACACCAAGACGTTAACAAATTTGTCCCTTTTATTTTTCAAATCAGAAGGAGTAGCCGAACAATGTCGCATGAGAAGAGAAGCCGGAATCAAGCCGAAGGCAACCCATTGTGCGCTGACCGCTACCGCGCCAGTACGAACTATGTCCTGCGTGAGATTGCCGGGGAGAGTGTTTTGGTTTCTATTGGCAGCGGTGTTGCCGATTTCTGCGGTGTTGTCGTGCTGAATCCTTCTGCAAAGGTGCTGTGGCAGAAGCTGCAGCAGGGCGCGGACAGGGCGGAACTGGTTCAGGCGCTGCAGGAGCAGTTTGACGTCCCGGAAGAAAAGGCGTCAGAGGACGTAGAGCAGGCGCTGGCGCTGCTGAAAGAGCGGGGAATGATCTCCTGTGAAGGATAACGTGAAGCGCTGCCCCACCAACGGAACCTTTGAGCTGACCGGACGCTGCAACCTGAGCTGTAAGATGTGCCTGGTGCGGGTGGATCAGAAGCGAATGGATGAGCTGGGACTGCGGGAGCGCACCGCCGACGAGTGGATTCACATGGCGGAGCAGGCGGCAAAGGCGGGGACGCTGGGGCTGCTGCTCACCGGCGGCGAGGTGATGCTCCGGCCGGACTTCTGCGAGATCTACGAGGCCATCGCGAAGATGGGCTTTCTGCTCACCGTCTACACCAACGCCACCATGGTGACCGACCGGGTCATGGAGCTGTTCCGGCGGTATCCGCCCCACAAAATCGGCGTCACCATGTACGGCGCCTCTAACGAGACCTATCAAAGGCTCTGCGGCTGCCCGGACGGCTATGACCGGTTTGTGGAGGGTACCCGGCAGCTCTCCGGTCTGCCCTCTCTTCTTGACACCCGCACCACCATCGTTAAGGACAATCTGGCCGACCTGCCGGCCATGAAGGAATTTACCGCAAGAACCTTCGGGGCGGACAAGGTGCTGCATATCAGCCGGAATGTGGTCAATACTGTCCGGGGCGGGATTGCCTGCCCCCGACAGGTGCGGCTGGCGCCGGAGGAAAATGTAGACCTTGTCTATCCTTGGCTCCGGGAGCTGGAGGAAAAGGTGCAGTCGGGAGAGCTGAAGCCGGTGCGGGAGCATCCGCCAAAGCTGAACCTGAAGCGGCACCAGCTGCCTGAGGAAGGCCGCTATCTATTTGAGCACTGCGGCGCCGGTCGGGATCAATACGCCATCAATTGGGCAGGACGGATGTACGCCTGTGAGATGATGCCGGCGGGCTATACGGAGCCCTTTGAGGAGGGCTTTGACGCCGCTTGGGCACGGCTGCCGGAGCAGTACCCCGCCAGCCGAATCCCGGAGGGGTGTGTTTCATGCCAGTACGCCGCCCTGTGCGAGTCCTGCCCAGCCAACCGTATGGCGGAGACCGTGGATTGGTTTGGAATCCCGGAATACGCCTGCCGGGAGGCAAGATGTGTTTATCGTAAGCTGTCTGAGCTGGCCGCGCTTGGACAATGATTTATGTCAAATAGGATAAGGAGGAAGACCTATGAACAGTGTGAAATATGAAAGCCCGAAGTTTGATTTTCAGGAACTGAGACTGGTTGAGCGTGTGGCGGGTAAGTGCTGGGGCTATGCTTATGCTTGGTATGATGTGGATGGAGATCGTCAGATTGATGAAAGAGAAAAAGTGAAGCTGGAAGACATTGGACTCAACCCCAACGGCTGCCAGGGAGATGGTGCGAGAACAGAGCTGGCGGACTATTTTTATCGAGAATTTGGCGTAAAGCTCTCGAAGCAAGATGTCAGCACCAATACAATGTCAAAGTCGATTATTCCTTCCAACAGCTGACATGGAGGATAGCCTTATTTCGAGAGCCCCCAAAAACCTGACTATTGGCGGTTTCACAATCGCCTGCACCAGAACCTATCCCGGCATCCGTGCCGAGATCCCCTTCTCCGGCATGGCTTTTTACCACCCCGGAGCGGCTGAGGCTGATTTCCAGTTCCAAATAGACGCCGTCGAGCCGGACAACAGCGGAGAGCTGCTGTTCGGCTCGGACGATTTTATGATTCCCACCTTCCTCTGGCGGCGGGACTCCGGCTGCTATGACTGGATTACCAAGCAGCGGGACCGGAAGCCTGGGCTGGCCTTCCGTATCTCGCCGGACTGGCGGGCGTTCACCCTCTGGCGGGACGAGACGGGGAGCAATGGGGAGCGGGCCTTTCACGAGTTCGGTTCTCTCTTCTCCTATGCGGTGCTGAATCATGACGCCTGTGTGCTCCACGGCGTGGTGATGGAGTATGAGGGCAGGGGGATTCTGGTCACCGCCCCCGCGGGCACCGGCAAAACCACCCACACCCGGATGTGGCGGGACAGGGAAAATGCCCTGATTCTCAACGGCGACCGGTGCCTGTGCCGGAAGGTGGACGGGGTCTGGTACGCCTATGGCATGCCCTGGTCCGGCTCCTCAGGGGAGTATATCAACCGCCGGGTGAAAATCAGCGCCATTGTGGCCCTGGAGCGTGGGGAAGAGAACCGGGTGGAGCGGATGGCCGCCTTTCCCGGCGCCCTCTGCCTGATGCAGCGGATTTTTGCCCCGGTGTGGCCGTGCCGGATGCAGGACGAGGCGTTCCGCATCGCGGAGGAGCTGGCCACCCGGCTTCCCATGCTCAAGCTGTTCTGCAGGCCGGATCCGGAATCGGTACAGGTGCTCAAAAGGGCGGTTCTGTCTCTGGAGGAGGCGGGATGATGGAAGAAAACAACCGGGTCATTTCCGAGCGGCAGCTCTTTCCGCTGATTGAGGAGGAGCTGTCTCAGAACCGAAGGGTGCGCTTTACCGTTTCGGGGAGCAGTATGTGGCCCTGGATCATCCATAACCGGGACAGCGTCCTTCTGGAAAAGGCGGATGTGAGCGCCCTGAGAAAAGGGGATATCATTCTCTTTCGGACGGATTTCGGACATCATATCCTGCACCGGATTACCAAGGTGACCGGCACAGGCTTTGTCACCACCGGCGACGGAAATCTGCACCGGGACGGGCTGGTGCCCTTTGACGCGGTGCTTGCCAGAGCGGCTGCTATCTATCGGAAGGACAGGGTGATCTCCTGTGACAGCCCGGGATGGCGGCTGCTGTCCTGGTTCTGGATGTTCACGTTTCCGGTGAGAGCTTATGAGCAGAAGATGATTCTCGCTGCCGGCAGGAGAAGCGCAAAAGAGAAAAGGGAACGGCAATAGCCGGTTTTCGGAAGAAATCAGCACGGAAAGATTCCTGCTTTGCGGGAAAATTTCCGTGCTGTTTTTATGAAAAGGCCCGGCCATCCGGCCGGGCCTCAACCTCAAAGAGGGAATCAGGCGAAGGGATTCTCAGTGGGATAGGGCAGGCTCTTGGGCTGGTTGTAAGCGATGTCGCTCACGCCCAGGAACTTGAAGACCTCAAACAGCAGCTTGCCGCAGTGGTTGAAGGCCACAGCACCGTGGTGGGGATACCGCTTCTGCACCAGCACGTGGCGATAGAACCGGCCCATCTCATGGATGGCGAAGACGCCGATGCCGCCGAAGGAGCGGGTGGCCACATCCAGAACCTCGCCCTCGGCGATGTAGGAGCGGAGCACGCCGTCGCTGTCGCACTGGAGACGATAGAAGGTGATGGGGCTGGCGGCGATGTCGCCCTCCAGGGTGCCGCGGGTGAAGTCGGGATCGCTGCCGGCGGGCTCCAGCAGACGGTGCTGGATCAGCTGATACTTGACCGCCCGGTCACCGCACATCTTGCAGCTGGGGGTGTTGCCGCAGTGGAAGCCCATGAAGGTGTCGGTCAGGCTGTAGTCGAACTTGCCCTTGATATCCTCGTCATAGAGGTACTGAGGCACGGAGTTGTTGATGTCCAGCAGGGTGACGGTATCGCCGGAGACGCAGATGCCGATGTACTCGGACAGGGCGCCGTAGATATCAACCTCGCAGGAGACGGGGATGCCCCGGCTGGCCAGACGGCTGTTTACATAGCAGGGCTCAAAGCCAAACTGGCTGGGGAAGGCGGGCCAGCACTTGTCGGCGAAGGCCACATACTTCTTGCTGCCCTTGTGAGCCTCGGCCCAGTCCAGCAGAGTCAGCTCAAACTGAGCCATCCGCTCGCTCAGGTCGGGATAGAACTTGCCCTCGCCCATCTCGGCGGCCATGTCGGCGCAGACAGCGGGGATACGGGGATCGCCGGCATGCTCCTTGTAGGAGACCAGCAGATCCAGCTCGGAGTTCTCCTCCACCTCGACGCCCAGCTCGTACAGGCCCTTGATGGGGGCGTTGCAGGCGAAGAAGTCCTGGGGACGGGGGCCGAAGGTGATGATCTTCAGATCACGCACGCCCAGCAGCGCCCGGGCGATGGGAACGAACTCCACCATCTTGTCGGCCAGCTCCTCGGCGGTGCCGATGGGGTACTCGGGGATGTAGCCCTTCAGGTGGCGCATGCCCAGGTTGTAGGAGCAGTTGAGCATGCCGCAGTAGGCGTCGCCGCGGCCGTTGATCAGGTCGCCGTCGCCCTCGGCGGCAGCCACAAACATGCAGGGGCCGTCGAAGTTCTTGGCGATCAGAGTCTCGGGGGTCTCGGGGCCGAAGTTGCCCAGGAAGACGGTCAGCGCATTGCAGCCGGCCTCTTTGACCTCGGCCACAGCCTTGAGCATATCCTTCTCATTTTCCACGGTGGTCTGAGCCTCGTAGGGGGTCAGGCCCTTGGCGGCGCAGGCGGCCACAACAGCGGCCCGGCGCTTCTGAGAGAGCTGAATGGGGAAGCAGTCACGGCTGACGGCGATAATGCCCAGCTTGACCTCAGGAATGTTCGTCATCAATTTGAATTCCTCCTTTGTGTTCGTGACGGGAGCGGGACAGCCTCTTGGGTTCATCCCGGCTTTCTTGGTACAGTATACCATAGGGGGCCGGAAAAGGGAAATAGGTTTTTGTAGAAAACGACCGACAATTTTGCGATTTCTCCGGAGGCGTGGAGGAGGAGAGAGCAATATGGACAAGCAAGGCGGAAAAGGAGGAGGGGGAGATGGCCATAGCGCCGAAAGTAGGGCCGGGGGATTGCAGGCGATAGACGCCTATTGTATAATCAAAACGCTGCGCCGCAGGGAAAATGCGGCGCTTTTCGCGGAAAAAAGCGAATGCTGTCCGCTTTGGACAGGAAAGAGGAGAGAATAAGATGAGACAGGAACCGCTGCAGGAGAATAAGATGGGCGTCATGCCGGTGAACCGGCTGCTGCTGTCCATGGCCCTGCCTATGATGCTGTCCATGCTTGTACAGGCGTGTTATAATGTGGTCGACAGCATTTTTGTGGCCAAGCTGGGGGAGGACGCCCTGACGGCGGTGTCCCTGGCCTTTCCCGCCCAGAACCTGATGATCGCCGTGGGCACCGGCACCGGCGTGGGCATCAACGCCATGCTGTCCAAGTCCCTGGGAGAGCGGGACCAGAAGACCGCCAACCGGGCGGCCTGCAACGGCGTCTTTCTGGCGTTCTGCTCCATGGCGGCCTTTATGCTGCTGGGCCTGATCGCCGTCCGGCCCTTCTACGCCAGCCAGGTGGCGGAGCAGCCCGCCATTCTGGAGTACGGCGTGGAATATCTCACCATCTGCGCCCTCCTCTGCCAGGGTATGTATTTGCAGTTTGTCTTTGAGCGGCTGCTCCAGGCCACCGGCCATACGGTGGTCAGCATGGTCACCCAGATGACCGGCGCTATCACCAACATTATTCTGGACCCCATCCTGATCTTCGGCCTGGGCCCCTTTCCCCGGATGGAGGTAGCGGGGGCTGCCGCGGCCACAGTGATCGGCCAGTTTGTGGGGGCCGCCACCGCCATCGCCCTCAACCATAAATATAATGTGGAAATCCAGGTGACGCCCCGGAACTGCTTCCGGCCCCACGGCCCCACCATCGGCCGGATTTATAAGGTGGGCGTGCCCTCCATCATTATGGCCTCCATCGGCTCGGTGATGACCTACGGCATGAACCTGATCCTGGTGACCTTCTCCTCCACGGCAACAGCGGTGTTCGGCGTCTATTTTAAGCTCCAGTCCTTCTTCTTTATGCCGGTATTCGGCCTCAACGGCGCTCTGGTGCCCATTATCGCCTATAATTTCGGCGCCCGCCGCAGGGACCGGATGATCCGCACCATCCAACTGGGCATTTTGTACGCCATGTGCTTTATGCTCACCGGGCTGCTGATCTTCAACCTGTTCCCGGAGCAGCTGCTGGGCTGCTTCAACGCGTCTGAGTATATGGTATCCATCGGCGTGCCCGCCCTGCGCACCATCTCCTACAGCTTTGTCTTTGCCGGCTTCTGTATTGCCTGCGGCACCGTCTTCCAGGCTCTGGGCAATGGGGTCTACTCCATGACCGTCTCCATCGTCCGGCAGCTGGTGGTACTGCTGCCGGCGGCCTGGCTGCTGGCCCAGACCGGGGAGCTGGATGCCGTCTGGTGGAGCTTCCCCATTGCCGAGGTGGCCAGCCTCTCCCTGTCCAGCTTCTTCCTGGTGCGGATTTACCGGAAGATTATCTCCAGGGTATAACAGAGAACGGAAGGCAAATTGACAGTGTCGGTCAACCGGCGCTGAGAAAAGAGAGAATCATTTATGAAAAAAGCAAGCCTGAAACAGGTGGCCCTGCTGCTGCTCACTGCCATGATCTGGGGCGGCGCCTTTGTGGCCCAGAGCGTAGGACTGGACTATGTGGGCCCCTTCACCATCAACGCCGTCCGGTTCCTGATCGGCGGCCTGGTGCTCATTCCCTGCATCGCGGTGATGGAGCGGGTGCAGGACCGGGACGGGCAGAAGCGGGACCGGGGCAGCAGGAGGGATCTGCTGGTGGGCGGCCTCTGCTGTGGGCTGGCCCTGTGCGTGGCCAGCAACCTCCAGCAGATCGGCATCGCCTACACCACCGTGGGCAAAGCGGGCTTTCTCACCGCCCTCTATGTGGTCATCGTCCCCTTCCTGGGACTGCTGTTTGGGAAAAAGCTGCGGCCGGTGATCTGGGTGTGCGTAGCCCTGGCCCTGGTGGGGCTCTATCTGCTGTGCATGACCACGGCGGAGGGCCTTGGCAAGGGAGATATTCTGGTACTGCTGTGCGCCCTGGCATTTTCGGTGCATATCCTTGTGGTGGATCACTTCTCCTCCCGGGTGGATCCGGTGCGCCTGTCCTGCGTGCAGTTTCTGGTCAGCGGCCTGGTGGCGTCGGTACCTATGCTGCTGCTGGAGCAGCCTACCGTGACAGCGGTGCTCAGCGCCTGGCAGCCCATTCTCTATGCCGGCGTCCTCTCCTGCGGCGTGGCCTACACCCTGCAGGCGGTGGCCCAGCGGGACTGTGACCCTACGGTCTGCTCCCTGGTGCTCTGCCTGGAGTCGGTGTTCTCCGTCCTCTTCGGCTGGCTGCTGCTGGGCCAGGCGCTGACCGTCCGGGAATGGCTGGGCTGCGTGCTCATGTTCGGGGCCATTGTGCTGGCCCAGCTGCCGGAGCGGAGGCCTGCCGCCTGAAATCCTCATGAGGGTTTGAGAAACCGGATAAAACCCGGGAAAAGACCGTAAATATACAGCGGCAGGGTTTTCACAATGGCACAAGGTTTTTTGGAAAAAGCAGAGACAAGTTGTACAACTTGTCTCTGCCATTTTTTCGGCGATTCCTGTAAAATGAGCATGAATTGGGCTTATGAATGGAACAGGCGCCCCTTTTTTCAGAGAGAAGCGGAGGGGTGCCGGAGAGGAGGATATTATGCTGATTGCCTTTTTTCTGCTGTGGATCGTTCTGTGCGGAGATCTGACGGCGGAGATTGTCATCTTTGACCTGATTGTCACCGGGGCGGTCTACTGGTTTACCTGCCGGTTCTGCCGGTGGAGCTTTGCCAGGGAAAAGACCGTCTTCCGGCTGCTGGTGCCGGGGATTCAGTATGTGGGCCTGCTGCTCCGGGAGATTATCAAGGCCAATCTGGCCATGCTGAAGATTTTGCTGGGGGGACGATTGAAGCAGCAGGTGCAGCCTCTGCTCATCACCGTCCAGGTGCCCCTCAAGACGAATATCGCCAAAATGCTCCTGGCCAACGCCATCACACTGACGCCGGGCACCATCACGGTGGAAAACCGGGGGACGGAGTATGTGGTGCACTGTATCAACCCGGATTTCTCCCGGGATGTGGACTGCTCCGCCCTGGTGGAGGCACTGGAGCGGATGGAGGCCATTGCGGCCCAGGGAGAGGAGGAGACTGCCTGATGTTTCAGCTGGTGACAAAAATCTATCTCATCGTCCTGGGCCTGTGCGTCCTGGGCGCTCTGATCTACATCATTAGCAGCAAGCACTTTACCGACCGGCTGGTGGGCGTCAACCTGATCTCCACCCTGATTCTCAGTGTGATTCTGGTGCTCAGCCTGTATCTGGACAGCACCTCCATTCTGGATATCGACATCATCTACGCCCTGCTCAGCTTCCAGGCGGTGGTGGTGCTCAGCCGGATCCTCCGGGTGCGGATGCTGGCGGAGCTGAAGAAGAGAAAGGGAGGCGGTGCGCAATGACAGGCATGCAGCTGCTGGGCTCTGTGATTATGGGCGCCGGCATTCTGATTATGGTGATTGTCACCCTGAGCGTCTTCCGGATGGACTTTGTCATCAACCGGATGCACGTCACCGCCATCGCCGACACCCTGGGCACCCTGCTCATCTTCATCGGCGGCGCCCTGTGCGAGGGCATCCACTGGGTGGATCTCAAGCTAATCCTCATCCTGGCCCTCCAGTGGTTCACTGTGCCGGTCTGCGGCCACATGATCGTCCAGCTGGAGTACGCCGTGGTGGGCGACCTGAAGGAGCACTGCGAGGCGGATCTCTCCGACCCGGGGCGCAAAGAGGGGAAGGAGGAGCACTGATGGCTTTTTTTGAGGTTTTGCTGCTGGTGTTTCTGGTGGCCTGCGCCCTGACAGCGGTGCTGGTGCGCAGCACAATGATCACCATTCTGACCTACATGGGCTTCAGCATTGTCATGTCGGTGGTCTGGCTGATTCTCCAGGCTCCGGATCTGGCCATCACTGAGGCCGCCGTGGGGGCGGGCGTGAGCACGGTGCTCTATTTCCTCACCCTGATGAAGATCCGGGAGCTGAAGGAGAAGGAGGATCTGGAGGATCGTCAGCGCCAGGAGGCTTGGCGCGCTCAGGCAGAGGGGGAGAACGACCATGAGCAGAAGTGACCGCAGCGGTTGGCGCAAGTTCTGCGCCTGGGTAGACGGCGAGGAATGGTGCGCGGCTCCCTCCGCGCCTCAGCACCCTGCTTCCTCCGGCCGGAAGCCGGAGCGGGAGGTCTCAGCCTTTGAAACTTACCAGCAGAGCCGCCGGCTGATTCAGGCCATCGGCGCCCTGTTCTGTATCACCCTGGCGGTGGTGCTCACCTTGGTGGTGGTGCATCTGCCCTCCTTCGGCGACCCTGCCAACCCCACCAACAACGAGGTGCCCCGCCGGTACATTGAGCAGGGCATCGAGGAGACGGGAGCGGTCAACCTGGTGGCAGGTATGATTCTGAGCTACCGTGTCTTCGACACCTTCGGAGAGTCCAACGTGCTGTTTCTGGCGGCGGCCTGCGTCACTATCCTGCTGCGCCGGGATGACAACAACACCACCACCCGGGATCTGCGGGAGCTGAGCCGGGAGGAGCGGGTCGACAAGCGGGACCGGGACGTGGTGCTGCGTACGGCGGTGCTGCTGCTGATGCCGGTATCGATTATGGTGGGCTTCTATGTCATGCTCTTCGGGCACCTGTCCCCCGGCGGCGGCTTTTCCGGCGGCAGTATCCTGGGCGGCGGCCTGATTCTCTACTCCCGCACCTTCGGCAGTCAGAGCGTCCGGAAGTTTTTCAACCAGCATATCTCAGATGTGGTGCGGGTGGTTTGCCTCATGGGTTACGGGCTGTGCCTGATCTACTATGTGTTCACCGGCACCAACGGTCTGGATAACCATATCTGGCTGGGTATTCCCGGCCATATCCTCAGCAGCGGCATTATCATGCCCATCAACGTCATGGTGGGCTTTGTGGTCACCTGTACCATCTATTCCTTCTATGCCCTGTTCAGCAAAGGAGAGGTGTGATATGAGCGAACTTCTTTCCACCCTGTGGACCCAGCGGTTTATGATCACCGCCGCCCTCCTGTTCTGTATCGGTGCCTTCAGCCTGGTCTTCAACCCCAATCTGATCAAAAAGCTCATCGGCTTTGACCTGATGGACGGAGCCATCTACCTGATGCTGACCAGCGCGGGCTTTGTGGAGGGACGGATTGAGCCCCTGGTCGCCGATCCCTCGGTGGCCGCCTCGGTTGAGACTTATGTCAACCCCATTCCCACCGGCCTGGTGCTCACCGGCATCGTGGTCTCGGTCAGCGTCACCGCTTTCGCCTTGGCCTTGGTGGTGCGCATCTATAAGAAGTACCACACCGTCTACCTGGACGTCATTATGGCGACCATGAAGAAGGGGGTGGACTGAGTGCTGCCTTATTATCAGCACATCCCCTTTTTCAGCATCGTCCTGCTCATGATCTGCGGCATTCTCACCAGCGTGGTGCGCAGCGGCCGGGTGGCCTTGCGGATCCACCTGGGGGCGGTGCTGGCTCTGCTGGGGGCCAATCTGGTGCTGCTGGCCAACGTGCTGCCCCGGCAGGAGCGGTTTACCTATGCCCTGGGCATCGTCTCCCACCCCTATGGCAACGAGCTGGTCTGCGGGCCCCTGGAGGCCACGCTGGCGGTGGTATTTCTGCTGGTTATGGCCATGAGCGTCCTGGGGGGACGGGACGGCGTCTTTGAAGACGTGGAGCCGGGAAAGCAGAACCTGTATTTCGTCATGTGCGATCTGATTATGGCCAGCCTCCTGGCCATGATCTACACCAACGACGCCTTCACCGCCTACGTCTTTATTGAGATCAACACCATCGCCGCCTGCGCCCTGGTCATGGCCAAGGACAGCGGCGCCACCCTGGTGGCCACCATCCGCTATCTGATGATGAGCCTGCTGGGCAGCGGCCTGTTTCTCATGGGCCTCACCTTCCTCTACCACATCACCGGCCACCTGCTCATCATCGATATCCACGACCAGGTGCAGCAGCTTGCCGCCAGCGGGGAATATCAGATCCCCCTGACCATACTGATGGGCATGATGGCTCTGGGCCTGGGGCTCAAGAGCGCCCTGTTTCCCAACCACACCTGGCTGCCGGACGCCCACGGCAGCGCCACCACCGCCTCCAGTGCCATTCTCTCCGGCCTGGTGCTCAAGGGGTATGTGGTTCTGCTCATCAAGTGCATCTTCAGTCTCTTCGGCGAAGCGGTCTTTGCCGCCTCCCATGTGTGGGATGTGCTGCTGGTCATGGGAGCCCTGGCCATGGTGGTGGGCTCTGTGAAGGCGATTCAGGAGACCCATATCAAGCGGATGATCGCATACTCCACCGTGGCCCAGATCGGCTACATTTACCTGGGCCTGGGCCTGGGAGGCGCCGCCGCGGCGGTGGCCGCCATCTATCAGATGCTGGTGCACGCCTTTACCAAGCCCATGCTCTTCCTCTGCGCGGGTGAGCTGGCGGAGGCCTCCGGCCACCGGAAGCAGATGTACTATCTCCGGGGTGCGGGCCACCGGGCCAAGCTGGCGGGTGTCGGCTTTACGGTGGGCGGCCTCTCCATGGTGGGCCTGCCTCTGCTGGGCGGCTTTGCCGTCAAGTTCTATCTGGCGGACGCGGCCCTCTCCGGGAGCTGGAAGATGTGGGTGGCCCTGGGCGCCCTGGCGGTTTCCAGCGTGCTCAACGCCCTCTACTATCTCCCGGCCATCATCCAGATCTGGAGCAAGGCCCAGCCGGGGGAGAATCTGCCCCAGCTGCCGGTGAAGCGGCCCAGCCTGGCCTTTGTGGTGGCCGTCCTGGTGTTGGGGGCGGGCACCATTGCGCTGGGCGTCTGCTGCTCCGGCGTCGGGGAACTGCTCAGCCTGGGCCTGAGCCTGCTTTGAGGAGGGGAGAGAGATGTTTCATTATCTGCTGTTCCTCGCCGTCCTGCTGCCCGTCCTGGGCGGCGTCGCCATGGCGCTGGTCAAACCCCGGCATAACCAGAATATCCTGTTCATCGAGGTGCTGGGAGTGACCCTGGCCTGCTGTGTAGGCACCGCCCTGGCCGGCACCGGGCTGGCCGGCGTGTTTGAGCTGGGGCCCTTCGCCTTCCGTTTCGGGGCGGACCGGCTGGGGGAGCTGTTTGCTATCCTGTTTTCCGCCCTGTTTCTGCTGGCCGGTATCTTCTCCCTGTCCTACAATGAGCACGATGAGAAGTCCGGCCGGTTCAACGGCTTTTTCCTGCTCACCCTGGCCGCCCTGCTGGGGCTGAGCTACGCCCAGAACCTGTTCACCTTCTATTTCTTCTATGAGTGCATGACCCTGCTCTCCATGCCCCTGGTCTTTCACGAGGGCACCGACCAGAGCATGAAGGCCGCCCTCCAGTATCTGGGCTACTCCCTCTTCGGTGCGGCCCTGGTACTCTTCGGCTTCTTCTTTGCCGGGCAGTACTGCGACACCACCGACTTCCTCGCCGGAGGCACCTTCAACGCCCAGGGGATGGCCAATCTGTCCATGGCGCTGATCGCCGCCTTCTGCCTGTTGCTGGGCTTTAGCTGCAAAGCGGGCATGCTGCCTTTGCAGCAGTGGCTGCCGGTGGCCCATCCCGTGGCCCCCGCCCCCGCCTCCGCCGTGCTGTCGGCCACCATCACCAAGGCGGGTGTGCTGGGCATCATCCGGTCGGCCTATTACGTCTTTGGAACCGAGCTGCTCCGGGGCACCTGGGTGCAGACGGTTCTCATCCTGCTGGCTCTGCTGACCATCTTCACCGGCTCTATGCTGGCCTACCGGGAGCGGCTGCTCAAGCGGCGGCTGGCCTGGTCCACTGTGAGCCAGGTGAGCTATGTCCTCTTCGGCCTCTTCCTGTTCAGCGGGGCGGGCCTGGCCGGGGGACTGCTTCAGGTAGTGTTCCACGCCCTGTCCAAGACCGCCCTCTTCCTCTGCGCCGGAGCCATCATCCACCAGACGGGCAAGACCAAGGTCTATGAGCTTACCGGCCTGGGCCGGCAGATGCCTGTGGTGTTCGGCTGCTTCACTCTGGCTTCCCTCTCCCTGGTGGGCATTCCTCCCTTTGCCGGCTTTGTCAGCAAGTGGAGCCTGGCCACCGAGGGCATTCTGAGCCTGGGCGGCCTGGGCATCGCCGGGGCGGCGGTGCTGCTGGTTTCCGCCCTGCTGACGGCGGGGTATCTGTTCCCCATCACCGTCCACGGCTTCTTTGACCGGGGAGAGTTCCCCAAGGGCCTGGAGCCGGATCGGCGGATGACAGTGCCTCTGGCGATTCTGGCCCTGGCCCTGCTGGCACTGGGCATCGTGACCGGGCCGCTGAACACGGTGATCGCAGGCATCACCGCGGGACTCTGAGGAGGTGGGAGCGATGTCACAAGTTTGGATTCTGGCGGCCATCCTCCTGCCGCTGCTCGCGGGAGCGCTGCTGCTGCTCCGGCCGGTGGAGAACCGGCGGACCCGCAATGGCCTGGTCATGGCGGTGAGCATTGCCACCAGCCTGCTGATCGGCGGACTGCTGTTCTCCCGGCCGGAGGGGACGCTGGAGCTGGGCTCCATCCACCCGGCGCTGACCTTTGCCTTCCGGGTGGACAGCCTGTCCCTGGTGTTTCTCGCCATTCTGGCGGTGCTGTGGCCCATTGCGGTGCTCTACTCCTTTGAGTACATGAGCCACGAGCATGAGGAGAACCGATTCTTCGGCTTTTTCACCATGACCTATGGGGTGGTGACCGCCATCGCCACGGCGGCCAACCTGTTCACCCTCTATTTCTGCTATGAGCTGCTCACCTTGTGCACCCTCCCCCTGGTGATGCACGAGATGGACGGCAAGGCCCGGCATGCGGGCAAGACCTATATCCTCTACTCCATGACCGGCGCGGCTCTGGTCTTTGTGGCCATGGCGGCGGTGGCCCACTACGGCAGCCTGGACTTTGTGCTGGGGGGCAGCCTGAACGCCGTTGCGGCGGCAGGGCAGGAGAACCTGCTCCGGCTGTTCTTCCTGCTGGGCTTTTTCGGCTTTGGCGTCAAGGCCGCCGTCTGGCCGGGGCACCGGTGGCTGCCCACCGCCTCTGTTGCCCCCACGCCGGTCTCTGCCCTGCTCCACGCGGTGGCGGTGGTCAACGCCGGCGTCTTCGCCATCCTGCGCCTGACCTACTACAGCTTCGGTACCGAACTGCTCCAGGGCAGCTTCGCTCAGTGGGTGATGATGGGGGCCTGTATCCTGACCATCGTCTTTGGCTCCGCTATGAGCTGGCGGCTGCAGCATCTGAAGCGGCGGCTGGCCTACTCCACGGTGAGCAATCTGAGCTACATCCTGCTGGGCGCCTCGGCCATGACCGGGGCGGGCCTGGGGGCGGCCCTGCTGCACATGGCGGCCCACTCCGTCTTTAAGATCATCCTCTTCTTCTGTGCCGGCGCCATTTTGTGCCAGACGAAACGGGAATATGTCTTCCAGCTTCCCGGGCTGGGCCGGCGGATGCCGGTGACCTTCACCGCTTTTGCCCTGGCCTCTCTGGGGCTCATCGGTATCCCGCCCTTTGCCGGCTTTTTCAGCAAGTGGGCGATTGCCCAGGCGGCGGTGGAGCTGAACCACCCGGTGGCCTGGCTGGGCGCCCTGGCCCTGGCGGTCTCTGCCTTCTTCACCGGCCTGTATCAGGTTATGGTACTGGTTCCCGCCTTCTTCCCCACCCGGGAGCAGGCGGCGATTGCGGCGGAGAACCAGTCCTTTACCGAGGCGGGCTGGCAGATGAAGACCGCCCTCATCCTGCTCATGCTGCTGGCTCTGGCCATCAGCTTTGGAGTGGGCGGCCTGAGCGACGTCCTGAGCCGTTGCGCCCAGGGCCTGATGTGAGGAGGTGGCTGAAATGCTGATTGCGCTGCTGATTCTGTTCCCTGTGGCGGGGGGCATCGCCGCCGGACTGCTGGGTCGACGGAACAAGCGGAGCGTGAGCCGCCGGGTGACGGCGGTCACGCTCGCTGCGGAGCTGGCCCTCAGCCTGGGCCTGCTGACCCAGGTGGGGAAGTGCTGGACGCTGCCGCTCTGCGGCCGGGGCATCTCCTTCGCCGTCACCGGACTGCAGGCGGTGCTGGGTGTGCTGGCCGCCCTGCTGTGGGCGGTCTCCGGCCTGGAGAGCCGGGAGGAGCTGCTGGGTGATCACCACGCCTGGCGGTATGACCTCTTCCTGCTGCTCACCCTGGGGGCAATTGAGGGGGTTTTCCTCTCCGGGGACCTCTATACCACCCTGGTCTTCTTTGAGGTCATGAGCTTCACCTCCTTTGTCTGGGTGATCCACACTGGCACTGAGTCGGCCGAGCGGGCCGCCGGGAGCTATCTCACCTATGCGGTGGCGGGGGGGCTGGTCTCTCTTATGGGCCTCTTCCTGCTGGATACCGCCCTGGGCACCCTCTCCTTTGCCGAGCTCCCCGCCGCCGTGGCTGCCTATGAGGGCAGCAAGACCCTGATCTACGCCGCCGGCGGGCTGAGCATGGCCACCTTTGCCGCCAAGGTCTGCATGTGGCCGCTGCACACCTGGCTTCCCGGCTCCTATACCGAGGCCCCGGCGCCGGCCACGGCGCTGCTCTCCGGCATCGTCACCAAGGCGGGTATCTTTGGCATCTTTGCCATTACCGACAAGCTTTTTCTGGGCGACGTGGCCTGGGGCAGGGTACTGCTCCTCTTCGCGGTGATCACTATGCTGTGGGGCGGCTTTATGGCCCTGTGTCAGACCAACCTCAAGACGCTGCTGGCCTATTCCTCCATGTCTCAGATCGGCTTCATTCTCACCGGCATTGCCATGCAGGCCCTGCTGGGGGAGGAGGGGGGCATGGCCGCCTGGGGCAGCGTCCTCCACCTGACCAACCACGCCTGGATCAAGCTGATCCTCTTCCTGGCTGCAGGTCTGCTCTTCCGGACGGTGGGCAGCCTGGAGCTGGACGATCTCCGGGGCTTCGGGCGGAAGAAGCCGTTGCTGCTGGTGATCTTCCTCTGCCCCGCCCTGGGCGTCATGGGCATTCCTCTGTTCAACGGCTACATCTCCAAGACACTGCTCCACGAGAGCATTGTGGAGTATATCGGCCTGCTGGAGGCGGCGGGCCAGCCTGCCTGGCTGTACTATGGGGTCGAGTGGCTGTTTCTCATCGCCGGCGGCATGACGGTGGCCTATATGACCAAGGTGCTGGTCTGTCTCTTCTGGGAGGAGAACGAGAGCGCTGCTGCCCAGCGGGAGTTTGACCGGACGCCGGTGAACGCCAGCCCGCTGGTGCTGACGGTGCTGACGGTGTGCGCCCTGCTCTGCCCGGTGCTGGGTATTACGCCCCACCTCACCATGGAGGGTATCGCCCGGTTTGCCCAGGACTTCTTCTCCAGGGAGGGCCTGGGGGAGGCGGTGGCCTATTTCTCTCTGACCAACCTGAAGGGGGCGGTCATCTCCCTGGCCATCGGCGCGGTGCTCTATTTCGCCTTTGTGCGCACTCTGGTGCGGCGGAAGACGGGCATGGGCGTGCAGTACCGGAACCCCTGGCCGGCGGCTCTCAGCCTGGAGGATGGCCTGTACCGGCCGCTGCTCATGGTCTGGCTGCCCTTCGTGGGGGCGGTGCTGGCCCGTTTTGCGGCGAGCATCTTCTCCTGGCTGGTGGCGGCGGGGAACCGGCTGCTCTTCTTCCGGGCGACGCCTACCGTAACGCCCGAAGAGGACGAGCGGTTTGCCAAGTACGACCCGGATCCCCAGGGACGCCGGGGCATCTCCGGCACTCTGGCCTTTGGCCTGGCCATGTTCGGGCTGGGGTATATGGCAATGATGATCTATATCCTGGTTCGGCTGGCGCTCGGGTGAGCGGGATCCGAATGTAACAGAAT
Source organism: Candidatus Onthomonas sp. (assembly GCA_051866815.1). GTDB lineage: Bacteria > Bacillota > Clostridia > Oscillospirales > Oscillospiraceae > Onthomonas. The sequence goes on from JBJDXS010000010.1 coordinate 61,484, forward strand.
GCCCCTGCGGTGCGCTGATATGGTGCATCGCAGGGGCATTTTCCGTGTCAGAGTTGATAAACAGACCATAAAGGACAAAGAGCCGGTTCCCAACGGGAACCAGCTCTTTTATCAACGCAGAAGGAGGGATTTGAATTATAGACCGGATTATCAAAGCTTACAAATAGTTTGTAATCTTTCAAAATGAGCGGCTCTATTCTGAACAATTTACTGCCATTTATCATCCCTTGCAAATGGCTGATAGCGGCTAAAGGGAAAATATAAGGGAAATAGATGACTTATAGATTCAAGCTAAAAATACAAACTATGGAATATGGACAGAGACGGCCCTATTTCATGACTAAAATTTGGCTCTGCACTGAGGCTAGCTATTTCTTCCGTTTGCCTGTGCCGACAAGACGTGCAAAAAATTCTTTCCAGCCTTGATATATAGAAATATTTCAGCTATAATTAGAGCAACAAAGTCCAGATTTCAGAAACGGCGTCATGCTACCTTTATAATACAAGCGGGACGCAGTGACTAGAAACATTGAGGAGGTTCAGTACATGAGAGTTTCTGTTTTTGTTGATGGTGCGAATTTTTTCTTTATGCAGAAAGATGGATTAGGCTGGTTTGCTGATCCCAAAAAGTTGCTGGGTGTTATTGAAGAAAAATATGGTGAAATCGTGGATGCATTTTATTACATCGGAAAAGATGCTCCACCTGTTGCTCGCCAGCAAAATTTTCTCGATGCTCTGCCCGGAATGGGCTTCTCTGTCGTAACCAAACAAATCAAAACAATTTATGATGCAAAAACTGGCACAACAAAAAGAAAAGCGAATCTTGACATTGAAATCGTGCTTGATATGTTTAATACGATAGATTCATATGATTTAGCTGTATTAGTAAGCGGTGATGGAGATTTCGACAGAGCGTTACAGCTGTTAAAAGCTCGAGGGAAACGAACTGTCGTCTTTTCAACATCTGGATTTATCGCTAACGAATTGCGCGCCACTGCTGGTCGGCATTATGTTGATCTTGCGAGTCTGGAAAGCCAGATTAAGAAGCAAGTAGCTACTGATTTGACATGAACTCCGGCTCACAAGTATCTATTGTCCGAAAGCAGCAATAAAATATAGAACCGGGGCTCCTCAATACAGAGGAACCCCGGTTCTGTTTCCTGCAGCATCCCCGCAGGCCCTGCTTACCCCTGCACCTCCGGCAGCCCCGCCACGCTGGTCAGCAGGCTCAGCACGCCGGCCAGCACAGACGCCGATCCGACCATCACCCAGTTGACGTCACCAATAACGGCAGCGGTCCCGATGGTGGCCACGGCGGTCTGGGCGACGGTCTTGACAGCGCGCACGATGGCGGCCTTGGCCCAGTTCTTCCAGTAAGTAGCGTCTTTCATAACAGCTCATCCTTTCTGCTTTTCTTCCAGGTCGTCCAGCCGGTGGTTGGCGACCTTCATTTTTTCCTCCAGCAAGGCGGTGCGCTCCACCACCTGGTTGTGTTTCTCCACCTTGGCCTCCAGCTGCTGCAGCCGGTAGGCGGTCAGGTTATGGCTGGTCATCGCTCCGGCGAAGCTCCCCAGCAGGGTGAACAGGCCGGAGACGATGGCCACAATAATTGCGTCGCTCATACGGCCTCCACATAAATTCCCACCAGCTCCGCCAGCGGGTTGTAAATCGGGTTCCCGGTGTCCCGGGTACACAGGTAGATGGTGTAATTCTGGATGTAGTACAGCCCCGCCATCAGGGTCATGCTGCCGCTGTACGGGATGGGGTCGTCAATTGTGCCGGCGTGGGTCTCACAAATCTCCTCCCACAGTGCGGCGGTGTCGGTGGACGGCTCCCAGCCCTCCTGCGACGTGTGTGCCTGGATGCAGCGCCACAGCTTGCCGCCATGCTGCACCTTATGGCCTGTGGGGTAGGCGGTATCTGCGGCCCAGGCCGGGTAAAAATCCAGCATCCGCAGGGCGGTGTTGTCGTCCACGACAAGGGTGTTGATCTGCTGGGCAATCAGAAGGCGGGTGACTTCGGATTCAGTCAGGGGGCGGGTGCGCTCGACGGCTTCTGCTTTTACATTGGCAATTTGCATTTCTGTGATTTCTTCTGCGGTTAGTTCTACGTATTGCCCGTTGATGTATTTTTTCATTACTTCACCCATACGCTCACCTTACATCCCGGTTGAATTTTAGTTCCCTGATACACAAAAAACTCCTTTATTGATGTTTCACCATCAATAATGTTAGAATACGGCCCACCATAGACAGGTTGAGATGCACCGGTAACAGTACCAGCATTTTGCTGCACGCCAGAGAACTCGTAGTAGTACACACCATTGTTCACTTTTTTTACTCTGCTTAGAATTGCAGCCGCTTTATCTGTTGTCGGGCAAACTGCGGCTGGAAAATTCCAGTTTGCGAGAGTAGCGGTAATTACTGTTCCGTTAATCACCGCGTTGTTAAATCGAAAATAATTTGGAATATATTGCGCGCCGCTTGGATGCTCCCACAAAACTACCATTTCTGTTGTATTGATGGGTACACCATTAATCTCTGAAATACTAAGCTGCGTTACAGCTTCGGCCACTTCGGTGATCAAATCCGGGTCACGGGAAATATCGATACCACCACTAGACGCATCCGCCGCTTCCCACTCGGTCGGTTTTCCGTCAGCGTCCACGGATTTTACAACGATGGTCTGGCCCGCCTCGGCGGTAGCTGGGGCCGGTATATTTTCAACCGCCATCTTCGCCGCAAATTCTGTTTCCGTCCCGGCATAGCCGCCATCGACGGCGTACTGGTAGGCGGATTTGCCGTCTGCGCCAGCCGCTCCATCCGCTCCGGCAGGGCCAGCCGGGCCCTGCGGCCCGTCAAACTCCCCGGAGGCCTTTGCCTGGGCCAGCGCCGTGTCCACGCCAGCCTGCAGATCAGCCAGTGCCAGCGCACCCACGTCTGCGGCAGTCAAAACCACCTCGCCGGTTTTCCCATTGACGCTGTCTACGGGTATATCTACAGGGTGTTCCAGCAGATATGCCTCCACGGCGGCGGCGATCTGCTCCGGGGTGACACCTGCGCCACGCAGGCTGTCGATGTAGGCAATCAGCTGCTGATACCAGCCCTCTGCGCCGGTGGGCGGCGCTGTGGCCCCGTCATCCAGGGCCGCCTTTGTCTTGGTGTTCCAGATGTCCGACTTGGCCAGCACGTTGTTTACCGTCCATTGCAGCTCAGCGCTGCCGGTGCCGGGTGCGGCAGTGTCTTCGTCGGTCACCGTCCAGGTCAGGGCGTCCCCATCCTGGACTGCCGGGACGATGTAGGGTGCCGGGTCGCCGTCGCGCTGATGGAGCAGCCGGGCAGTGCCGGGGCCGTAGGTGTTGATGTACTCGGTCAGGTCGAAGATGATTTCTCTGGCCTCGTTCTCACCGCGATGGCCGAGGGGGATTCCCTGGCGGGGCTTTACTTGGATTTGTTTCATCGCGTCACTCCTTCTTCATGCTCTCCGGCAGCCGGAAGGGGCTGATCTTGTCCGCTAGGTCGACGACCTGCCACAGCTTTTCCTCGCCCCGGTGGATGTTCCGGCAGACGGTGGAGGGGTTGATGCCCAGCTTCGGCCCCAGCTCGGCCAGGTTGTATTTCTGGACATAATAGCCGGTCATGCACTCCAGCTCCCGCTCGGTGAGCTTCTCATGAATGGACTGAACCAGCGCCCGGACATAGCGATCCTGACGGGCCGTCAGGGCTGGATTGGCCGCCAGCCGGAGCAGCGCAGCCGTGCGCGCTGTGTGGAGCTTACCCCGGCGGTAAACAGGTCTGGACATGGTATTTCCTCCTTATCTCCTACCGCTCCGTAGCGGTAACCGTATACCCCTGCACATACTGCAGCCCCGGAGCCCAGCTGAACCAGGTCCCGGAGGGAGTGCCGAATTCAACCTCCAGCGTCAGGGTCTCCCCCGTCAGGTCGGTCAGCTGCAGCGTGGTGAAGGGCTTATCCTTGTTGCTGACTGCGGCGTCAATGACCGCCGCCTGGCTGGGCGTCAGGTGTGGCCACTTGATGGTCACCGTTGTGACAATGCCGATCAGCGTCCCCACAGACCGCCCCGATGCGGTTCGCCCCTTGTTTTCAGACCACAGCTTCTCCTTGGAGATGGTCACGCCCTCCGGCGCCGGTGTGGGCATGGTTACACCGCCGATTTTAAGGGCAGACACAGTGATCCGTTCCATGAATCATCCTCCTCAAATGAGCAGCGGTGACTTTCCGCTCGTCCGCACCTGCCGGTTGATGTACTCCACAGACGTCTGTCCCACCACTTTGCCATCCAGCACCACCTGGACGGTGATGGGCCGGAGCTGGCCCACAGGATCGGAGGACGCATCCCCGGCGACCCCGTTCCCGGCCGCATAGCGCGCGCTGTAAATCCAGTCCGCCTTTACGGACGCCGGGCTGGGCACCTGGTTGATGGTGTCCAGGGCAGAGAACACAGCGCCGGCGTTGCCCAGAATGCCCTCCGCCATGCCGAGGGAGATGTTTTTGCCCACCTGATCCCGGAAGACCCGGGAGGGAGATTTGATGCCCAGTAGCTTCTTGGCAGCAGACAGGGCAGCACTGGCGGCACTCTTGGCTGCGTCCTTGATGGCGGACGCGCCGTTTTTGATACCGTTGGTGATGCCGCTGATGATGTTGGAGCCCAGGCTGCTCCAGCTGATGGACTTGAAGGCGGACATGGCGTTGTTGCCCGCATTTCGCAGGGCATTGACCACCCCGGAGGCGGCGCCGCTGATGGCGGATTTAATCAGATTGATCACCGTCCGGCCCACGTTCCCCCAGCTGATCCCCTTGAAAGCGTTCAGGGCGTTGCTGCCGATGGTTCTGAGGGCGGTGACAATGGCAGATCCCAGCCCCTGCAGGCCGCTCTTGATCAGGTTAATGACCGTGCTGCCCAGATTGCTCCAGCTGATGCTTTTGAAGGCACTCAGTCCGCTGGAGCCGATAGACTTCAAGGCGTTGGGAATCGCCGTAAGCAGGCCCTGAATGCCGCTCTTAATGAAGCCGATCACTGCCCGGCCCAGGCCGGCCCAGTCGATGCCCTTGAAGAAATTCAGGGCGCTCTGCCCGATATTCTTCAGGGTATTTGGAATGTCGTCCTTCAAGTTCGTGACGCCGTCCTTGACAGAGGTGACCAGATGCTTGCCCAGATCCAGCCAGTTGAAGGCCTGCCACACTGAGACAACCGCCTGAATGATCTGGGGGATGTTCGCGATCAGTGTGGGAATCGCTGTGATCAGCCCCTTGCCCAGTTGGACGATCAGATTCAGCCCGGCCTCCAGCAGCTTGGGGGCGTTGTCGTTGATAATGCCCGCCAGATCTGTGACGATGGCCGGCACGGTAGAAATGAAAACCGGGATGTTGTCAATCAGCCCCTGAGCCAGCGTCATAATCAGGTTCAGAGCGGAGTCCACCAGCTGCCCCGCACCGGCCCGGAGGCTGGAGGCGAAGGAGCCCACGGCAGACAAGGCTGCGGGAATCAGGGTGGGAAGCGCGCTCCGGAGCCCGTTGGCCAGCGTGTCCATCAGCCCAGACGCCGCAGCGGCCACCTCCGGCAGGGCCGAGGTCAGACTGGCAAACGCCTCCCCCACAATGGTGGGGACCCCCTTGAGCACGTTACCCAGGGCGGGGAGCAGGTTCCCGGCCACAAAGGTGACCGCCGTCTCCTTCAGAGCGTCCAGGGAGGGCTTCAAATCCTCTCCCAAAGCCAGCTTGCCCAGTACATTCTGCGCCGCCGCCTTCATGGAGGCGAAAGAGCCGGAGATGGTGCTGGCCGCCTCCTTGGCGGTGGTGCCGGTGATCCCCAGCTCCCCCTGGATGACGTGGATGGCCTCATAGACGTCAGAGAGGTTGTCCAGGTTATACTCCACGCCGGAGATCTCCTGGGCGTCTGACAGCAGCCGCTCCATCTCAGCCTTGGTGCCGCCATAGCCCAGTTTCAGGTTATCCAGCATAGTATAGTTCTGCTTGGCAAAGCCCTGATAGGCATTCTGGATTAGCCCCATGTCAGTGCCCATCTTGTTGGCGTTGTCGGACATGTCCGTCATGGCCATATCCGCCACCTGGGCCGCCTTCTGGGTGTCTCCCCCCAGGCCCTGGAGCAGCGAGGCAGAGAACCCGGTGACCGTCTCCATATAGGCGTTGGCCGACATGCCCGCCGTCCGGTAGGCCTGCTCTGCGTACTGAATCACCGTGCCGGCACTGTCCTTGAACAGGGTTTCCACGCCGCCCAGAGATTGCTCCAGGGCGGCTCCCTCAGAGATGGAGGCCTTCAAGGCCGCGCCGATGCCGGCCGCCGCAATGATATTCTTGATCCCGCTGACCAGCCCGGAGCCCCAGGACTTGCCAGACTCCTGACCGTCTGGCATTTCATCGTTCAGGACACCGGTCAGCTTCTGCTTGATGCCGTCGGCAGATGGAATGATCTGCACATAGGCACTTGCCAGTTCTGTGGACATTTACGTTCCCCCTTCCAGGCTGGACAGGATCTCCTGCCGCTTTTTCTCAAACGCCTCGCCGCTGGAGAACACGGCGTTTTCCCGCCTGCGCCGGGTCTTGCCGGTCAGCCGGTCGAAGATCATCTCCGGCCGGTTCCGGCCGTGCTCGGCGTCCCGGGTCCTGGCCCACAACAGCAGGGAGAGCCGGTCTACCGCAGCGGCCAGCAGCAGGGTATCTGTGGGGCAGCTCACCCCGGCCAGCTTCATCCGAATGCGGCTGTTCTCCCGCAGGCCAATGGCAAAGGTCGCCACCCGACGAGCGGGCAGCGACCTGTAGTCGAAGATATGATAGGTCTCGGCGAGATCGCAGATCAGCGCGTCCTCGTCCAGCGCGATCATTCCGGCGAGGACGAGGAGTTTTTTCCCTGTCCGGCGGACTGGAGAATCTCCATCGCCTCCGCAATCATCCGGGAGGCGGGAACCTTCCCGCGCTCGTCTCGCAGGTGCTCTTTCAGGGCGTCCTTCTGCTCCCTGCCCAGCAGCAGGGCAATCATGGTGGCCACCTCGCCGCTGTCTCCATTGTCCATGGCGGTCAGGGTCTCCAGCAGCTCGTAGTCATCCAGCACGTTTTCATCCAGGGCATACTGGAAGCCGCTCCTGGTCGTTCCGGTCAGCATACTCATTCCCCTCCTGCGGCAGCCCGCTTGATGTACTCGTAATGGGTGTTGCCCTCGTCATCAGGGAGGGCGGTGATGGTGGTCTCATAGCCCACGGCGTCCTCGTCGTTGTAGACGATGTCCCCCACCGCGGTGACCGCCGCGGAGGGGATGACAATCCGCTTGACGGCGTTTTCCCGCATGACCAGTTCCACCACCCAGCTGCAGAGTGCCTGAGGGTTGCTGTTAGCCTTGACGGTGATGCCGGTGGCCAGCGCTCCGGTCACATTGTCGTCGCCGTACACCGCCTTGAGCACCTCCGGGTTCAGCACCTCGATGAGGGTATACTGGAAGGTGTCGGTCTTGCCGGTCTCCATGGTCATGACCACAGCGCCGCCCCAGGCCTTGATGTTGTCGGAGTCCATGCTGTTGCTGTTGGTCAGGCCGTCCTCGGAGAGGTAGCCCAGGGACTTAAAGGCCGCGTCCAGCGCCGTGGTGGCGTCGGTGGGCAGGACAGTGCCCAGCGGAGCCCGGTAAATGGCGCCGCCCACCTTGGGCTTGCCGGTAGATACATTGCTTGCAGTCGTAGACATAGCTCGTCCTTTCTTATTCCATGACCACCAGATCATAGACCGCCTGATAGCGGTACTCCTTCCTGGTGGTGTCCGTATAATCGTAGTCGCGGTTCAGCTCCGCCCGGGAAACCTGAGGCAGAGCGGCAATGCCCCGCATGGCCGCCTTGACCTGCTCATTAAGCACCGCCGCCTCGTACTTGCTGGGGGCGTAGCTCTGCAGCGCCACCGTCCCATAGGAGATGTGATTGCGCTCAGAGCCGCCGGTCTTGCAGACCAGCACATAGCGCTCCGGCCTGTCTGCAGGTCGCTCCAGATAAGCGGAGACCTCCAGCGTGTCGTTCAGATAGTCTTGTACCGTCTTTTCAATCATCTCAGCACCTTCAAAATGGTGTTGTCCTCCAGGCATTCCTCCATGGCCTCATAGGACACCGCCCGGACAAAAGCGTGAGCCCGGTCGTGGCCGGTCATGGAGGACATCTCATAGCCGTCTCCCAGCCGGTTCACCGCCTCGGCAGCCCGGCCCTCCACCACGCCGCGCATCTCCTTGGATTGGAGCAGTTGCCGCACGCCGGTCTTGTTCAGGACCACCCTGACCCGTTTACTCATACCGCTCAACCATCCATTTCGTATTCCACTCCAGGGGGATCAGGGCGTCAATGCCGGTCTGAGGGCAGCTAAACACCCGCCAGGTCTCCCCGAAAAAGCGCACCTTCTGGTCCTTCCAGACATGGGTGTCCCCCTTGGGGATGGCCAGGGTGTAGACCGCCTTTTTCCCATAGAGGTCCTGGGCGGTCACAATGTCATCTGTGGAGGAGGGAGATACCAGGACGTTTTCCACCTGGATCTCTGTCTCCACGGGGACGGGACGGCCAAAGCCGTCCGGAGCCCCGTCTGTCAGGTTGATCAGCGTGACGGGAATGCCTTTAATCAGGGGCAAAGTCAATCACTCCCATCTTCTGCCGCCGCAGGCCAAGCCGGGCCAGCTCCGACTTTTTGATGTACAGCCCGCCTCCAGGCACCAGATAGGTGCCGGAGACAGTGTAGCCGTTGGCGGACTGGGAGAACTGGGTGACCGGCGGAGAATCGGTCGGAGTCGTAAGCATCCGGGCCAGAATGTCCACCGTAACCGACTGCACCACGTTTTTGGGGATCTCCCCCTTGGCAAGCATCTGGTCCAGATCCTTGCCCACCCGCCTGGCCTCATAGCGCAGTACGTCGGAGATGACCGGAAGCAGGCTTTCCGCCCGAGATTCTTCATCCTCATCAGAATAATCCCGCCAGAATATATAGACTTCAAGCGGATCGACAAAGCTCTGACCTTCCATTATCCGGCAGCGGGCACGACCCGGACAAAGGCGTCCGCGTCCAGAATGGCCCAGCCCAGATAGACCTCCGCCCGGAGGTAGACCTGGTTATAGCCCTTCAGGTCCTTGCCGGAGTTGTCCGGGTCGCCGTACTGGATGATCTCCAGAGGAATCTCCTTGGCATAGCCCCACTTGAACCGGTTGGCGAAGTCGCCCACAATGGCCTGATCCACGTTGCCGGTGGACACGGTCTTGTTGATGTCCAGCCGCTGGGCGCCCAGCGTGGCGGGCTTGCCGCCGAAGGCGAACTCGGGGTAGAGCTTCTCGCCGGAGGTCTTGGTCATGGCTGCCAGATCCGCCCGGACAGAGGGGGCGATGGCGATACCGGTGACATCACAGTCCTTGCTCTCCACCGCCTGAATGGCGGACTCAATGCCCTTGTCCGGAGTGGCGGCGGCGTAGGTCACAGTGGTGGTGACCGCCTTGTCAAAGCAGTTGCTGCCCACCACGTCGGAGGCGGTGCCGGTGCGGGGGTTGAAGCCGTGGAAGGCGGCGATATCCAGACCGGAAGCCACCTTGCGGGCAAAGCCGTCGTTGAAACTGCGCAGAATGTCCAGCTGCTCCTCCTCGGCGGCATACAGGAACGCGTCAGAGATCCGGGCGCCGTACTCAAACTTGATGGGCAGGATGGTCACCGGATTCACAGACACGCCGCCGGCGGACTTCTGACCGTTTTCGGCCACGATGTCGATCTCGCTGTCCATGGTGAAGGTGAATTCCTTGCTGCCGTTGAAGGGCACGGGAGTCTGAGGGGCGAGCACCGCCAGAGAGCTCCTGCCGTTGACCTTGTTGATCAGGTCGGTGACGAGGGAAGGGTCGAAGAGCGTGCCCTTGGAAAGAGTTGTTGCTGCCATAGTTGCTTATTCTCCTTTCAGGCCGGCCAGGATCTTCTTCAGGCCGGCGGTCTGCTGGTTGGGAATCTCCCGCTCGGGGTCGCCCAGGGGCGCGGGGCCCTTTGCCGCGCCGAGGATGGCCTTCAGCGCCTGGGCGTCCTGACGGATGTCCTCCTCGGTCTCCCCGGTGAGACGGCCAATGAGCCGCCGGTCGAGACCGATCTCGTCCGCAATGCGGCTCTTGACCGATGCCGCCTCGTACTGTCGATTCGCCGCCGTCAGCTGGGCGTTGGTCTCCTTCTGGGCGTCCAGATCCCGGGTCAGGGCGTCCAGGGCGGACTGGTGATCCTCCGGAGAGATCCAGCCCTCATATTTCTTTGCCCGGGTCTCCCTGTCCCGCTTGAGCCGCTCGCCGATGATGCTGTCCAGCTGCTCCTGGGTGGTGATCGGTTCAAATTCTGCCATTTTATAGTTCCTCCCATATTTGCCGGGTGGTGCCCGTGATGCTATATCAAAGGCAGCCCCTTGGGACTGCCCTCAATAACTGACTCTCTGTTTTGGTTTTTGTTTGCCGGTAGCGCAGGCCCAATAGGCCAGAATCATGCTCTCCATGAGGCTCACGTCCACTCCGTCCTTGATGGACCGGTAGCCCCGGCCGCCGTTGGAGCCGATGGCCCGGTGCTCGCAGTTGGTGACGGATTGCACCAGAGACGGCTGCCCCATGTGGCAGATCTCCCTTGCCGTCAGCGCCGTCTCGAACAGGGCGTTGGCGCTGATGACCTCCTTGACGGTGGGCAGGCAGACGGTGGGCTTGAGGCGGCTCTCCTTCATGGCGTCGGCCAGGTTCTGCTGGCCACCTGCCCCGTCGATGACCACCCGCTCCACATCTGCCCGGCGGAGAAAGGACAAAATCCAGTCGTTTCCCGCCCGGATGGGGCGGCAGTCGATGGACTCCACGAAAATCCGCTGGTCTGCCGTCCGCACGGCGATGGAGAGGGACACGTTGTCCCCGTCGTGGCCGTATTTGATGCCCACAGACAGCTTTCCGGTCAGCTTGGGAAGGGCTGGGCATTTTAGCTCACCCCACTCCGCCGCGCTGATGGCGGACTTCAGGCTGTACGAATGCCAGTAGCCCAGGCGCTGAATGACAAAGTCCAGGGTGTCCTGCCGGATCTCCATGAGAATCTTCCGCTCGGTGAGCACGGTGCCCAGGGAGGGGTTTGTCTCATACCAAAGCTCCCGGTCATTGATGTCCTGGGGCTGATGCTCCACCGACCACTCCGCCCAGCCGGTGTCAATGGTGGAGCCGGCCAGGGCGTCCGTCCGCAGGGTCTGAAAGACGGTGCCGGCGGAGGTCATGGTGGGCGGGGTGCCGCAGAGGATGGTCTGGGGGTTGGCGGAGTCGGAGACGGTGTAGATCAGGGCGCTCTCCTGGCCCTCGGTATACTCCTGGGCCTCGTCGATGACCAGCAGGTCAAAGCCCTCGCCCAGACCGCCGTTTTCCGTCCGGGTGCGAAAGACGATGCTGCCGCCCTCCGCCAGGTTGATCTGCTCCAGGCCGAACTGCTTGGAGGTGCGGAATCCGTTGGGCGGGTCTGCCTCGTCCTTTTTCCGCCTGCCCAGCTCCACATAGCCCGCCAGGGCCAGCAGCTCCCGCAGCCGCTCCCAGGCGCTGTGTGAGGTGGTAGTGCGGTGGGCGGTGTGACAGATCTTCTCACCCCGGGTCAGGCCGTACAGCTCCCGCATGGTGAGCACCTCGTTCTTTCCGTTGCGCCGGGGGACGGAGTAGCCAAATTTCTGGTGCGTCCAAAGACCGTCCCCGTTGACGGCCAGAATGTCGTAGAGCAGCAGCTCCTGCCACTCCTGGGCGGTTCGGCCGGTCTTGTTGTACAGCGTCACGGCCTCGGGGCCTCTGGTCTCGGAATAGGGCAGCACCACCGACTGGGTGGGGGTCTGACGGCCCCTTCTGTCTGTCATGTGCCTGCCTCCTGTGTTGCAAATCGCCTCCTGTCAGTGGGCGTCCATGCCGACCTGCTTTCTCAGGGCGATCTTGTCCGGCTCCGCGTCCTCCGTCCACTGCTTTGTGTGGACGTTCTGCCGTCTCCCGCTGCCCGGGTCGTACTCCACCCGGCAGCGGCAGCGCTCATGCCGCCGGTAGACGTCCTGTGGTACGTTGGGATAGGAACAGGTTCCCGCCAGGCTCCGGCACCACTTGCAGCAGCCGCCCACCACGGTGCGCACCACCCGGGGCTGGAGTCCGGCCTTGCCCTGGAAGTCCACGTTGGCCTGAATCGTCTCGTCTACTACCGACTGGGAGAAGTTGATCACCGGTTCTCCCAGCACCCAGGCCACGTCGTCATACCGCAGGGCCTCGCAGAGCTTGTTCAGAATGCCGTCGATCCGCTCCCGGTTCACCGGCACCGTCTGGGCCTTCAGGCCGATGCCTGCCGCCTCATTGAGGGCTTGTTGTACCTGGGCGGCCACGTCGGACACCAGCTGGTGATCCTCCTCCAGCAGGGGCCGCACCACCCGGTCCGCGATATTCCAGTACAGTTTCCCGTCCGGCAGCGCGGCGGAGGTCAGCTCTGCTCCAAAGGCCTCCGCCAGGGCGGAGCCGACCTGATAGGCGTACTGCTCGGCGGCCTTCCAGGTCTGTTCCGTCACCGCCAGCTCCCCGGACTTGGCCACAAACACCGCCCGGATAGCCTCCAGCAGCTGGGGCGCAATATCTTCCATGGCTGCCTCCTCACTGCCCGGCGCCGATGCCGGTCAGATCCCGTAGGTTCTCGGCGCTGAAGCAGCCGGGCACCGCCTGGTTGATCTTGGCAATTCCGTCTCCGATGACCGCGAGGGCGGCAGCGTCCGGCTCAAAGACTGGCTCCCACTTGGGGGTGGTCAGATAGATCTGCCGCCGCTCGTAGGGGAATCCGTCCCGGAGGCAGGCGGCCAGATACCCGGCGTTCAGGAAGCAGCTTCCAAAGGTGCGCTGCGCCTTCCGGGCGGTGAGCCGGAGGTTCTCATGGCTGGCCTTGATGGCCTCGGCGCTGGAGGGGTTGTCGGTCACAAAGCCCAGATCGTCCAGGGTCAGCCCCGTCTCTCCGGCGAACAGGGCGGCGAACATCCGGATCTGCTCCGTGTGGGGGGACATGGACTGCTGGGTGAACTGGCCCACCGTGGGGTGATCGCCCTCCTCGTCCTTGGTAAACTCCAGCAGAGCGGACATGGAGGCCTTCCACTTCTCCATGGGCTCCAGGTCCTGGGAGGTGCCCAGCACATACTTCTGGGGGTAGGAGTAGAACTCGGCGGAGACCTCCGCCCGCTTGACGCTCCGCTGGGCGCTGCGGACGATATCCATACAGGCCCGGGAAATCCGGGAGTGTCCGAAGGGCCGCTTGGCGTCCGGGCGGTAGATCACCGGCACCAGCAAAGGCCAGAGGGCCGGGTTGGCGTCCGCCCTGACCTCCCGGCCTCCCTCATAGTAGACCGTCTTGCCGGGGAGAAAGTATGCCTCCCGAACGGGCTGCCCGGCGTCATCCCGTTTCAGGACGGCGTAGCCCTCCTGGAGCATATTGGTGATGGGGTCGATGACGCCGGTGGCGTCCGAACCGTCCAGCACCTGCAAGCGGGGATAGCCGCTCTCGTCCGGGGAGATGTACAGGAAGGAGCAGGAGCCGATGAGGGCGGCCAGAATGGCAGCGTCAAAGAGCACGTCCGGGTTGTTCATCTGGTAGATGCGGTTCAGCTCAAAATTGTCCTCCCCGAAGGTGCGAAAGATCAGCCGGTCCGCCAGGGCGTCCACCGCCTTGCCGCACCAGCCCAGGGAGGTTTTCATCAGCCGCAGCCCCGGTGGCGTGGAGATGCCGAAGTCCGGCACCTGGTTTTTCATCTCATAGAATTTGTACCGGGTCAGCACCCGGGAGCGCCTGAGAATCAGCTTGCGCCGCAGGTACTCCATGCCTCTGCTTTCTGCCATGCGCGCCTCCAAAAAGATTTCTGCGAGATATCTGTACAGTAACCGGCGATTGGCGGAGGAGTGCCCCGGGGAGGGGGGTATCCCCCCATCATCAGCTGCGGTACTGGGTCCAGTCGATCGACTGAGGCAAAAGACGGTTGCCCACCGGCTGCGGCTCCTCCGCGCGCTCTGTCCTGCTGTCCATAATCTTGTCCGACTTCTGCCGGTTGCAGGTCCAATGGGCCAGCTGCAGGTTTGCCATTGCGGAGGGGTGCCCGCCCCGGTCGACGGGGATGATATGATCCACAGTGGCGGACAGCGGGTGTGGCCAGCGAAGGCTCTTGTCCACCGGCTTGCCACAGATGCCGCAGATCTCCTGGGTTTGGAGGATCTTCTTCCGGTTCTTATCAAACTCAGATCGATGGGCGCCGGTGCGGTCTGCGCGGGTCTGCGCCATGGGTGGGGCCTCGCTTTCTGGGTGGGGCTGCTGTCTGGTCAGCCCCGGAGTTGGACAGGGGGAGGGGGTATTTTTTAAGAGGGGTCACTAAAATCATGACCCCCCTCACTTCTGTTTTACCCACCCTCACCCGCCGGCTGTTCCGTCCGGCTCGCCGCTATTGCAAGAGCCGCCCACCCGGGCAGCTCTCAAAAATCGTATTTGCCAGCCTCACGCGTTTCAGCGCCACACACCGCCGAGCGGTGCGACCGTCTGTAGCTGGCTCGTCCAGTTCAGAAAGAGAAAGGGCGTGACACGCTTTCTCCAGCCTGTCACGATACCACTTTAGCACGAGTTTCCGGCTGGGGGGTATCATCTTTCATGGTGTAGCCCAGATTGCGGCCCACCAACCGGACAAACTCGCCGTTGATCCGTTTGGTCTGGGCTTCCCGGTAGCCCACCGCCTCGCCGGCGCCGATCAGCTTGTGGGTCTGCCGGAAGTAGTACAGGTCGATCAGCCGCAGCCGCTGGGCTCCGTTGGGGAGCCGCCCGGTCTGCTCCAGGGCCGCCTCCACCGCCTCCAGCTCCCGCTGCTGCTGGGGCGGCAGGGTGCGGGCGGCTGCGGAGCCCACCGGGTCGCGGATTCCTCCGGAGCTGCCGGCCGGGCCGTAGCGGGGCGTCAGGGCGGTGCGGCGCAGCTCCTCCAGTTTGCGGCGGCGGCCCGGATAGGCCCGGATGGCGTTCTTGGCGGAGATCCACCAGTCCTCACGGGGATTACTCATGGGAAGCGCCCCGCTCCGTGCCTGTGCTGTCCTTGAACTTTGCAAAACTTGCGTTCGCCTCCTGCCACCTAAGCCCCATGCAACGGTATCCGGCTTGGCGGACTTCTGCTCTTGCTTCCTCCAGCTTGGACATGATCTCATCGAACCGCTCATACTCTATCCGATCAAGGCTGGATTCCAGGCAACGCACTTTACAGACCGCTCTATAGCGTTGCTGCTCCGCTTCTTCTAAAGCTTCGCGCAGAGCTTTTTCATCTTCATAAACCACGGGTTTGTTTCCTCCTAACTCCGCTCAAATTCGATGTAGCCGTATTTCAGTACGCCGAACACCTGGGCGTCTGCCGGGTACTCGCTGCCGTCCTCGCAGTAAATGTACGGCTCTCCGGTGCTGCAGTTTTCGGCGGACACCATCCGGCACAGTTTCCAGGCATCGCCCCACGCGCTGGCCCGGGCCACAAAATAGCCCTGTTCGGGCAGCTCGTTCGTCTGCCGGAACACGAGATAGTCCAGGCTGCGGCCGCCCAGCTCAAAACCGGGGGCGCAGTTCAGGCGGAAATATCGGTCAGCCGCCATAATTGGACGCCTCCTTTTCTGTGCCGGGATACCCAGCAGACGCGCCCAGCGCCGAAAGCTGCTTTTTCATGTCATACAGCAGGGTCAGTACCGCATTGCTCTTTGCCCGGCTGCACGGAAAACTGAAGGAGATTTCGGCTCTATCAATGTCCGGGTTCAGCACATCGAAAAACTCCTCATGGACTTCGCCGAGAATGGTTCGTGCGCTGTCCAGCAGCAGCATGACGCCGGTCAGGTCGTCTGCGGTCAAGCGCTTGATCTCATTCATGACGGTGTGCCTCCTTCCGAGAAATACCGGTGCAGGCCGTTCACAAGGGGCTCCATTGCGTTCAGCAGACCCCAGAGTCTGGCGGCGACTTCCTCAAAATTATCAGCTGTGACGTTGCCGTTGATCTCGTCCATCAAGCCGTGCAGCGTCTTGATTTGGAACGCCGCGCCTTCTGGGTCAAAGGGAATCTTGCCACTCATTGATCTGCGCCTCCTTCCTGCAGGAGGCCAGTCAGCCAGGGTGCGGGGTTGACCTCCACCAAACAGCCGTTTTCGAGCATCTCCTGTCTGTGCTCCTCAATAATCCGGTTAATCTCTTCCACAGAGACACCCAGCGAGTCCGCTACTTCCTCCGAAGTGAAATATTCTGGTTCCTTGTACTCCATGGAAAGCCCCAGTCGGATGGCAGCCTTTGCCGCCTGATCCGAAAAGCCCTCCAAAAGAGACTTTATGTATAGGTCATAGACAAGGATTGTAATGACCGGCCCGACGTGCTTGAGATAGCGCTTCCAGATTTCATCCAGCTCGGCGGAATCATAACCACCCTTCTGCATTTCACCGAAAACATTGAGACGGCCGATCAGACCGGGGTCATCCTGCTCCATTCGGCCCAGCAGGTCGCAGATTGCTGAATTGATCTTTTCTTCTTCTGTCATTTTGGTTGTCCCTCCTTATCAAATATCTGGGAATGTGGTCTGTAGCTTGTCCCAGTCAGCGGGGGCGTTCGATCACGCCCTCCACCCGGTACAGCTTGCCGGGCCGCAGGAAGTACATGCCGCCAACGTTGAGTTCTCTAGGCCAGATAATCGTTTCAGCGCGCTTGCCTTCAAAGCAGATCTGCGCACTGTTATCCAAGCGGATAAGCCGGATTTTATATACCATTTTGCCTTGTCCTTTCCGCCGCGAATGTGATAAAATACATATAAGCGGCTTTCGCGTTGGATTGTTGCTTACCGCCCTCACTGGAGATTAGGCCCTCCGGTGGGGGCATTCTTTTGTGCCTGATTAGCCAGCCAGTCCTCCAATGGCCGGACAGGAATAATCCACCGGGCGCCCAGCTTGACGGAGGGGAAGTCCGCTCGCCGCACCAGCTGGTAGGCGTTGGTCAGGGAGATGTTCAGGGTGTCGGCCAGCTCCGGCACCGTCAGGGTCAGCTTGTCCACTTGGGTTTCCTCCTTTCGATTTAGGCTTGTGTACTCTTCCATCAGATACAGCGCCAGAAAAGCACCGGCAAAGGAATTCGCCTCGTCTTCCTGAACCTCAGCCGGGAGTCTGCTTGCTGGGCAGTCTGAATCAATATGGCCGAGCAGCAGATGGGCAAGTTCGTGCGCCCCAACATACACTTTCCCGTAATGACTGCTGTTCTCAGGGAGAAAGATCCGGTTTTTCCCGCATATATTCGTGCAGAATCCAGATTTCAGGCCGTCTCCGCACCCAATGGCGGATACCACGGCGTCTGTTGCATAATGCAGGGTTATCCCATTATCATTGCAGATTTCAGAGAGGATTCCCATTGTTCAGCCCTTCCTCTGTTGGCTCAGCCTGCCGCACCTCGTTCCCTGGTCGCTGTGGACGGCTTTCTCCAGCGCTGCGGCATAGGTGAGAACCTCCTTAGCAAAGCTGGCGTTGTTCCGATTCAAAATCGCCTGCAAGTTTTTTGCAATCTGTTCTGTCATGTACCTGTCCTTTCCGCCGCTCGAGCGGCTATGTCATGGTTTTGGGCCGTCTGACGCCTGAACCGGTGAGATAGCCGGGGTGTCCAGCTCGTTTGCGCCCTCCCCGGTGCCCTTGCCCGCCTGGGGGCGAGGCCGCTTAGGCCGCTGTTTGAAGGGGCCCATTCCGTTCTGCGCTCCGTGCCGGAGAGCCTTTTTCGTGTTCCGCACATCCCTGAAGTTTTTGGGCATTTGTGATCATCCTTTCATCGTTTGCCGTGAGCGGATGAGGTGGCAAGGTGTGGTTGAAACCCCGTTTTCTATAAACTATTGAAATTAAGGATTTAAGGCGTTTTTAAGGATTTTAAGACTTGCGTATTACGGCCTATAATACCGCTTATTTCCTTATTCCAAATAGTTTATAGGGATTTAATACACCTAATCCACCTTACGGCCCAAAAGCCTTGTGCCATAAGGGTTTTCAGCAGGTGGGATTGCTCAAATTCTGTCTCACCATGCGACCACCCTTCACACCTTTTTGACGGGTGGACTAGTCATCCCGTGGGTGAATTCGAATTCTTAAAGCCCTGTATGGCCTCCGTTGTTTTCAGGATAGGCAACCGGAATAATTTGACCCCGTGAAGTACTCGGTATTGCAGTCTTTTATCTTCCCGGGCCAGCTTAGACAATGCCCGCCCTACCTGCTGTGCAGACACGCCGTTATTTCTCAGGCTGTACAGGGTATCCCGAAGCTGTGTAGAGCTGAACTCGCCCCATTGATCCTCCGGGAGGTCGAAATTGAGGGCCTGCCGGATCTCCTCCTCTCCCGGCAGCGCTTCCCGATACCGGCTGTTAGACCGATCCAGCGTCAAACGTTCACCCGGGGTCAGGTGGTAGCTCTGGGGGTTCTCCTGCCACCAGCCGTAAACCTCTGCCCAAAGCTGGATGAACCATTCAGTCGGAAGCGCAAGAAGCGTATGCAGGGCGATATGATCCACGGGCACTACCCAGAAACGCCGGTCTCCGGTCTCATCCCGCAAAAATGTATCCGGGTTGACAGTAGCGCAAAAGGACGCGTGCCGGGGTGTGAAAGCTGCCTCTCGGGCATAGGGAGCCCGGATTCTATCCTCTGTGGAGGTGAGGAATGCTTTCAGGCTGGATTGATCCCGTCTCAGAGTGCTGTCAAGCTCGCCCAGTTCCGTAATCCATGCACCGGTAGCCGTCATAACATGATCCTTGTTTTTCAGATCCAGCGTCACGCCCTCGGCGAACCATTCGCTATTGACAGACAGCCGGCGAAAGAACAGGGTTTTGCCGATACCCTGGCCGCCCTGGAGCGTAAGTACACCCTCAGCAGCTTCCCGGCGGTCTTGGTCGTTGTTTGCCAGGGCCACACACTGAACGAGCCATTTCCGGACGAGAGCCGATTCCAGACTGTCAGGACCGATGCCCAGGATACGCAGCAGCTCCGGCAGCCGGGTTGTGCCGTCCCATTCCGTGCCATCCAGCATCTCCAGCACAGGGTTATAACGGTTTTCGTCTATCAGAGCCGCCAGGTAGTCGGTTATCGCTGCTTTACTGGCACCTTTCACACCCACGGCCCGCAGCTTGTCCACCAGGAGAACCGGCAGGACATTGGCAGCGTTTTCCCTGGAGTACTCCGGCGGCATGCCCGAAATCTCCGCCCGGCCTGTAATCAGGTTTCGTCTGACCTGAATGCCCATTGCCCGTAGCGCAAGCCGGGTTACTTTCAGGTTGAGGAACTCACCGGAATAACGGGCCAGAGCAAGGCCAGCATCCTCATCGGCGGTCTCATCGTCAGCAAAAGCAGCCTGGAAGGTCTCTTTTGCCAGCTCGTTTCCCACAGCGGTATCGTTTCGGGCTCGTTCTACCATGGCCATATAACTGGGGAGACGGCCCGGGGGCGTTCCGTCCTTGGCCTCGTCGTCCAAATCGCCGAACAGATGAAGCCGAATCAGGTCAAAAGCGTTCACCAGCTTTCCGCCTGCCGGGTCTGTAGCGTGATGAGAGAAAAGAAACTTTCCACCCTCATAAACTACCGCCCCGCCACAGGTCGAGCCTCTAGTAAAGGTATAGCGCCCTTCGATGGAAGTTTCCTCATAGACACCCGGGAGAAACTGGGCCATGGCAGCGGGCACATCATAGACCCGGCAGAAGGCCCCTACCACGCCCTTTTTCTCTGTAGGGTCTTGCTGCTTGGCTGCCCGCTCTGCGGGTGTCTCGCGGGGAAAGCTCGGCCACTGAGCCACATTGCGCCAGTCCTCAAACTGAGCCAGCAGCGCCCTGGCGTCCAGCAGGCCGGCAGCGGAGAAACTCCACACCGGGGCAACGTCCTGGCAATGCGCCGGGAAGTACATAATCCGCCCGGCTTCTGCGCAGGTAGGGTCAAACCAGGTCATTTCTGGCTGAATCATCTGGCACAGCAGCCGCACAACGGGGGCATACTGATCCGCTGGAATGTCTTCGGAGAATGGGATGACTGCCCGTAGCCGGGGTGTTGCCGGGGAATGCTTTGCCGTGGAGTGGACGGCGTAGCAGCAGCCAAAGGCCGCCATCCGGCGGATAAAGTCCTCTGTGGCTCCAGCGGGCAGATTGTCCGCATCCAGCACGGCGGCGCAGCGGGTAAGTACGGCGCCGGATTTCCTGCGTCCATTCTTCAGGGTTCCCGCTATGTATCCGCCTACATCCTTCAGGTCATCCTGCTGAGGCTTTTTCAGGCCCTTGTAGGCCTCCAGCGTGTAGGGCAATGCCTGAGACTGCGACAGCCGCTCGAACAGCTCTGAGAGAAGTATGGGCGCAGCCCTGAGCGTCTTTTCCTTTCGGCTCCGAGCGGTATAGATGGTAATCGAACGATCATTCTGCACTGTGGTTTCCTCCGGGTCTTGCAGTATTCAGGACGTCACCGCCTCCGGCGTTTGTGTCCTCATATAGGGCCATAGCGCCGTTGTCATAGAGCACCAGGCGATAGAGATTATCCGGTGCGTCCGGCCCCGCATAATCGGCCAGGAAGCACCTGACGTCCTCCGTCACATCCAGGCCGCCGGGGCTGCTCATGGCGTACAGGGTGAGCAGGTCAAGCGTGAGCTCCTGCTTAATCGGCTTTCCGATCTCCAGCACCTTGTAGCCCTGCCGGTTGTAGATGCGGTGAATCAGCTCTTTGCTGCTCTCACCTGCCAGCTGGGCCGCCCGGAGCCGGAGCTTGTCCAGGACAATGGTGTCCGCTCGCTGCACACCGGTGCGCTGATCCCTGATCGTCACAGGAAACGCCCGGAGTGAGAGGTTGATTGTGGTTTTCATTTGGCGCATTCCTCCTCGATGATCTCAGTCACGTCCACGCCCAGGGCCTTGGCAATTCTGCCGGCAGTAACCGGCCTCACATCTGCGCCGTTCTTGACGCGGGCGAGCGTTCCCGCCGATAGCACGGGTCGGAGTGCTTCACGGGGTACGCATCTGCGAGCCATGACTAGGTCAAGTTTTCGAGTGCTGATTTTCACGGTGTCACCTCCTTTTATATGCTCCCTCAAACGGAGCATACATGCACTATACTCCTTTTAAAGGAGCATGTCAAGAATTTTCTTGTAAAAAGTTGATTTTAGCGGAGCGCTGTGATAGAGTAATACAAAACAGGAGGTGGTAATTTTGCGTAGCAATATTGGACAAAAAATTAAAGCAGCCCGCAAGTCTTGCGGACTAACACAAAAAGAGCTGGCCGATAAAATAGGAAAAGGGTTCTCTACCGTCCAAAAATATGAGAATGGCCAGGTAGAACCTCCAACATCTGTTATTGCAGAAATTGCCCGGATATTGGGAATTACTCCGCTGGAATTGGCCGAAACAGTGATCTCTTACCCAGGTGAAGCGGACGAGCCTGACCGCGACTATGAATTAGTGTGCGATGCCCTAGCAGATGCGGGCATGTCTATTGAGAGTACGGGATTTTGTGACCAATACTATGTGTGGCATACTGACGCCGATTCACCAGAGGAAGACCGGGTAGAATATGATTTTCGTGATCTGCTCCAAGTCGTGCGCACCGTTCAGAAAGATGCAGACACTCGCAAAGCTGCATATATCAGAAAGCGCCTGGAGGCAGAGATTTTCTAAATCCGCAACCGGTTGCGAATTTGGCCACCTGCCGGCTTCCGGTATCAAAAAGAAAAGCCCTCCGAAGAGGGCTGAAAGAAAGAGGTGCAACATATGGGGCTGTTTGACCAGTTGAAAAAGGAAATGACTGGAAAGGCGGAAAGCGGAGATATAGATGATACTATTGCAAGTCTAAACGCACAGGTTAAAGCGCTTGAAACCGAGAGGGCTGAAGCAAAATCATCTTCTGATATTACGCCGGAATCACTAAGCGGGAAAAGTCGCAGCTATCATTACAAAGATATCAATATCCGGGTCATCTGGAAATACGGAGGACAATACGGAAAAACTTGCGAGAGCATTGGGATTCGTCGAGGCGATGCAGTAGACCTGCTGCCGCCAAATGACCCAGACGTCATAGAGAGCACGGATGGCGATCCGGAGGCCGTCGCCGTTGTCTGGCATGGAATTGAGATCGGAACAATGAAAGCAAATCGCTTGCGATCTATGGTTCATCAATGGAAAGCCGCCGGATTGCCTATATTAGCAAACGTGTCTCACGTCGGCGGAGAGCAAAGGATAATGCTAGAGATGGCATTTTATGGCCGGCCAAAGAAAAGGCAGGGGCGCACTGGTTAATGGGGCATCTGCACATGTTTGTAAAGGTCGGCCATGTGTAAATCCGCAACCAGTTGCGGATTTGGCCAGAGCGCCACCACAATTTTGTTGTCGCCTCACTGGGATATAACGATTCGTTACCCCTTCGGAGAATAAAAAAACCGCCCCCGTGCTACCAACACGGAGGCGGAGAAGCGGCCCAGGCTGTTACCAGCAGCCAAAGCCAATACGCAAACACCCATCAAACACCACTTATCAAGGCACCATTGCGCCCTTTTATTGTACCACAGAGGGCGGCAGCGGTGCAAGCGAAAGGAGATTTATCATGGCAAGAAAGAGTGCCGCCGGCACCGGCACAATCCGGAAAAAGACGGTCACCCGCAACGGCAAGGAATACACCTTCTGGGAGGCTCGGTATACCGCAGGAACAGACCCGGGCACCGGCAAGCAGATCCAGCGCAGCATCTCCGGCAAGACCCAGAAGGAGGTAGCCAAAAAGCTGAAGGAGGTCACCGCCTCTCTGGACGCCGGTACATACATAGCCCCCAGCAAGATGACCGTGGGGGAGTGGCTGGACATCTGGGCAAGGGACTATCTGGGCGGGGTGAAGCCCTTCACCGTGGCCTCCTATACCGGCACCATCAGGAATCACATCAAGCCGGCCTTGGGTGCCATCAGGCTGGAGGCGCTGAACGCCCACACCATTCAGGGCTTCTATAATAGTTTGGGCAAGCCAAAAGGGGACAAGCCTGGTCTCTCCCCCAAAACGGTCAAGAACGTCCATGGCGTCCTTCATAAGGCCCTGAAACAGGCTGTTTTGATCGGCTACATTCGGTCAAACCCAGCTGACGCCTGTACATTGCCCCGCATAGAGAAGAAGCAGATCAAGCCCCTGGACGAGGAGCAGAGCCGCCGGTTTCTGGAGGCGATCAAAGGCCAACGGCTGGAGGACTTGTTCACCGTCACGCTGTTCACCGGCATGAGGGAGGGGGAAGTCCTGGGGCTGACCTGGGATTGCGTGGACTTCGAGAAGGGGCTTATTCTCATCAACAAGCAGCTTCAGCGGGAGAAAAAGAAGGGCGGAGCCTATATTTTCGCACCCTTGAAGAATGACAAGGCCCGGACGATCACTCCGGCGCCCTGGGTCATGCAGCTGCTCCGCACCCACAGATCAAAGCAAAACGAGCAGCGGCTCCGAGCGGGGGAGCTGTGGGAGGACTCTGGCCTGGTGTTTACCGACGAGCGGGGCCATCATCTGGCTATACACACCGTCTATTCCGCCTTTAAGAAAGTCGCCGCTTCTATCGGCTGTCCGGACGCCCGTTTTCACGATCTTCGGCACAGCTACGCCGTAGCTGCCATCCGCTCGGGAGATGATATTAAGACCGTCCAGGGCAATCTGGGTCACGCCACGGCAGCCTTTACCCTGGACGTCTATGGCCATGTCACTGACCAGATGAAGCGGGAGAGCGCGAACCGTATGGAGCAGTATATCAAGTCTGTTTTAGGTGGGTAAGGGAAAACATAAGGGAAACCCCAGAGGGTCAATTGGAAAATAGAAACAATTTTGAGCGGAAAACGCTATAAAGACAAGAAGAAAGAGCCGGTTCCCGACGGGAACCAGCTCTTTTATCAACGCAGAAGGAGGGATTTGAACCCTCGCGTGCTTTAACACACCTACGCCCTTAGCAGGGGCGCCTCTTCGGCCTCTTGAGTACTTCTGCAAGCCGAAAACCACCAAGGGTATTCTGTTTTTTGTGCGCGGGAAGAGAAAAGTGGCGGAGAGAGTGGGATTCGAACCCACGGCTCCTTGTGAGAGTCACCGGTTTTCAAGACCGGCTCCTTAAACCGCTCGGACATCTCTCCAGGTGATACCCCGCAGACACAAGATGTATTATAGCGCGCTGTCCCCCGATTGTCAAGCACTTTTTCCGGAAAACAGCCCCCACCCTCAAAAAGAGGGCAGGGGCTGTCAGACTGTCAAAAAAGTACCTTTTGCAAATTTCAAGTCGGGCTAAAAGTTCAGGAAGCCCTCCGCAGGAGTTTTGTT
>JBJDXS010000011.1:0-3422 GCA_051866815.1 Candidatus Onthomonas sp.
ACATAGAGCATGGCGCCGGCGGCGAAGCTGAGCAGCCAGGGCATCACCGGCTGCAGTGTCCCGGCTACCAGCACCGCCAGCAGACCGAAGAGGGGTTCCACAATGCCGGAGAGGGCGCCGATGCCGAAGGCCTTCCTCTGACTCATCCCCTCCTGCCGCAGGGGCAAGGCCACCGCCGCCCCCTCGGGAAAGTTCTGAATGCCGATGCCCAGAGCCAGAGCGGCAGCTCCCGCCAGAGCAGTGCCGGAGCCGGCCTGCTGGGTAGCCAGTGCGAAGGAGAGCCCTACCGCCATCCCCTCCGGGATGTTGTGCAGGGTTACTGCCAACACCAGCAGCGTGGTGCGGCGCAGGTGGCTGGGCAGTCCCTCCCGCACCTCCAGAATGGTGTGGAGGTGGGGCAGCAGGTGATCCAGCCCCAGTAGGAATAGCACCCCCAGACAGAAGCCCCCGGCGGCGGGCAGCCAGCCCGGCAGGCCCTGAGCCTCCGCCTGCTCAATGGCGGGCAGCAGCAGGCTCCAGACGCTGGCGGCGATCATCACTCCCGCCGCAAAGCCGAGAAAACACCGCTGGAGGCGGTCTGAGATCTGATTGCGAAAGCAGAAGACCAGAGCGGCCCCCAGGGTGGTCATCAGAAAGGTAAATCCGGTGCCGCAGCCGGCCCAGAACAGATATGTCAACATAGCAAGCTCCCCTCAGCGGACAGATTCTGTGTCAGTCTACGCCGAGGGGGGCAGTTTTGTGCAAAAGAGGAACGGGAATCAGCTCTCGTACTGGGCGAGGCTCTGCCGCAGGGCCTGAGCCATCTCCTCCGCCGCCCAGTCCGGGGAGAGAATGCGCACACCGCCCCCCAGGCCGAACAGCCAGCCGAAGAACTGGGGGCTCACCGCCAGCCGGACGGAGCAGGTAAAATGCTCCGGCCCGTCGGGTACCAGAGACACCTGATCGCCGAAGCGGTCCACAATGACGTCCGCCATCCGGTTTTCACACCGGAGCAGGACGTCCGCCTCCCGGCCCCGGAACATACCGAAGTGGATGCGGGCGTATTCCCCCAGATCAAAGGCCCGGTAGACCTGATCCCCCTCCCGGGGCAGATCGGACAGGGCAATGGAGACCATCTTGTCCGCCCGGTAGTGGCGGATCTCGCCCAGAGCAGAATCATAGGCCACCAGGTAATAATTATCGTCACTGCGCAGCAGGGCATAAGGGCTGACCTGATAGCGCTGGCCGCCGTGACGCAGCTGCTTTTCCCGGTTCCGGTCATACTTGAAGTACTGAAAGGTGATCTGCCGGTTTTGGCCGATGGCCTGATGGATGGCGTCAATGGTGTAGTAGATGCTCTCATTCATGCTCTTGACCCGGCCGGCCACATAGACCTGCCGCTGAAGCCCCTGGGCCTGGTGGCTGGAGGTCAGCTTTTCCAGCTTGGAGATGAGCTGGGCGCTCTTTTTCGCCGTAATAAACCGGGAGGACTGGACAGCGTCCACCAGAAGCTTGAGCTCCGCCAGCTGAAAAATCCGCTCCCCCAGAAAATAGCCCCTGCCCCGCTGGAGCTGGATGTCATAGCCCAGGGTGCGGAGCACCTCGATGTCGTCGTAGATGCTCTTGCGCTCGGCGGGAATGCCCAGGGCCTGGAGCTGCTGCACCAGCTGAGGGACGGCAATGGGGTGGTTTTCGTCGCTCTGGGCGAACAGGATGCCCAGCAGCTTGAGCAGCTTTCCTTTCTGGTTGGCGGATTTGGCCATGACAGACTCCTTCCTCCCGGATATATGCAGGCGAGCGTGTAAAGTATACCGATTATTTTAACGCATTCCGACTGGGTTTTGCAAGATAGAAATGTAAAAATATTGAGCAGAAGTGAAAAATGATTGCAGGAAAGGAAAAGGTACTCCACAAGCGGAGTGAAATCTGATATAATGACCAACATAATCTGTCTTTGGGCAGCTTGAGAGAGAAAGGGAGCGGAAAAATGCAGAGAGAGCTGTTGGGAAGCCGTCTGGGCTTTATCCTCATCAGTGCCGGCTGTGCTATCGGCATCGGCAACGTGTGGAAGTTTCCCTATATGGTGGGCCAGTACGGGGGCGGTGCCTTCGTGCTGTGCTACCTGTTTTTCCTGGTCATTCTGGGCCTTCCGGTGATGACCATGGAGTTTGCCATGGGCCGGGCCAGCCGGAAGAGCCCGGTGCGGCTGTATCAGCAATTGGAGCCAAAGGGCAGTAAGTGGCATCTTCACGGCTACGCGGCTATGGCGGGCAATTATCTGCTCATGATGTTCTATACCACTGTGGCCGGTTGGATGCTCCATTACTTTGTAGACACCGCCGCCGGAACCTTCCAGGGGCTGGACGCCGCCGGAGTAGCGGGCAGATTTTCTGAGATGCTGGCTGACCCGGTTTCCATGGTGGGCTATATGCTGGTGGTTGTGATCGCCGGCTTTGCCATCTGCTCCCTGGGCCTGCAGAACGGCCTGGAACGGGTGACCAAGTTTATGATGCTGGCCCTGCTGGCGATTATCGTGGTGCTGGCGGTACACAGCGTCTTTATGCCCGGGGGCTCGGAAGGCCTGGCCTTCTACCTGCTGCCGGATCTGGAGCGGATGGGGGAGATCGGCTATGGCAACGTCATCGTAGGCGCCATGAATCAGGCCTTTTTCACCCTCAGCCTGGGCATCGGTGCCATGGCTATTTTCGGCAGCTACATCGGCCGGGAGCGGGCGCTGCTGGGAGAAGCGGTCAACGTGGCGGTGCTGGACACCTTTGTGGCCTTTACCTCCGGCCTCATCATTTTCCCGGCCTGCTTTGCCTTTGGCGTCCAGCCGGACAGCGGCCCCGGCCTCATCTTTATCACCCTGCCCAACGTCTTCAACCAGATGGCCCTGGGCCGGCTGTGGGGCAGTCTGTTCTTTGTCTTTATGACCTTTGCCGCCCTCTCCACTGTGCTGGCAGTATTTGAGAATATCATCTCCTGCACCAGAGATCTCACCAACTGGAGCCGGAAGAAGGCCTGCGCCGTCAACCTGGTGCTGATGATTCTCCTCTCCCTGCCCTGCGCCCTGGGCTATAACCTGCTCAGCGGCTTCCAGCCCCTGGGGGCAGGCAGCACCGTTCTGGATCTGGAGGACTTTCTGGTCAGCAACATCCTGTTGCCCCTGGGCTCCCTGATCTTTGTCCTCTTCTGCGTCAGCCGTTATGGCT
The DNA here is from genome assembly GCA_051866815.1 of Candidatus Onthomonas sp. GTDB lineage: Bacteria > Bacillota > Clostridia > Oscillospirales > Oscillospiraceae > Onthomonas. Next base: position 3,192 of record JBJDXS010000011.1, read on the forward strand.
GGGGCTGGGACAAATTCGTGGCTGAAGCCAACCACGGAAAGGGCTTGAAGGTGGCGGCCTGGATGCGGCCCTACATGACCTATGTCCTGCCGGTGATCGTGCTGGTCATCTTTGTGCTGGGGCTGATCTGAAAACTGTACAGACACGCAATGTGCCCGGGACTGATGTCCCGGGCACAGACTGTCAAAAAAGTATGTTTGTCGATTTTAAATGAGAGCTAAAAGTTCAGGA
>JBJDXS010000012.1:0-3402 GCA_051866815.1 Candidatus Onthomonas sp.
AGGGGTGTTGGTTCTGCTCTATGACAAGGACATTTCTACGGTGGCTCGCTGCTGCCTGCTAATTCAAGGGCCAGTACAAAAGCCGACGGGCCGGTCATCCCTTTGTTGCAGTCTACCTGTCTAACGATAACGGATGCCAGACTGAAACCCGGGAGCAGCCCATTTCTGTGGCTTCAACTATGGATGGCGGAGAGCGGAGGGCTCCCGCGCGTCAGTGCGGGACACCGCTTCCGCCATCTCCCGGAGGGGTCCAGGGGCGAGCCCCTGGTTTCCTTTCCCCCCGCTTTCCGAAACCGGAAAGCGGGGCCGCCGGAGGCCGGCCACCGCAGTAACGACAAGCAGAAACCGGCCAGCGACAAACTGCCCGGGAACCGACCAGATCAGTCAGTTCGACTCCCGCCGCTCCAGCCAGAAGATCAGCGCCGCCACATCCGCCGGGCTGACCCCGGAGATCCGGGAGGCCTGGCCCAGATTCAGAGGCCGGATCTGATTCAGCTTCTGCCGGGCCTCGATGCGGAGACTCTGAATCTCGCTGTAGTCCACATCCGCCGGCAAAGCCCGGTTTTCCATCCGCTGGAACTCCTTGATCTGCCTGGCCTGGCGCTCAATGTAGCCGTCATACTTCAGCCGAATCTCTACCTGCTCGGTGACTAACTTGTCCAGTGCCGGACGCTCCGGGTCAAAGGGGGCCAGCTCCGCATAAGAAATGCGAGGCCGCCGGAGCAGGCTGGCCAGCTTGGCCCCGCTCTGGGGGAAGGACTCCCCCTTTGCCTCCAGGAAAGCGGCCAGCTCCGGACTGGGGGCGGCTCCCGTGTGTTCCAGCCGCTCCAGTTCCCGGTCCACCTGACGGTACTTCTCCAGTACCGCCTCGTACCGCTCCCGGCTTACCAGGCCGATCTCATATCCCACCGGGGTCAGCCGTTGGTCGGCGTTGTCCTGCCGCTGGAGCAGCCGGTACTCCGTCCGGGAGGTCATCATCCGGTAGGGCTCGTTGGTGCCCTTGGTCACCAGGTCATCGATGAGTACCCCGATATAGCCCTGATCCCGGCGCAGCACCATAGGCTTGCGGCCCAAAATCTTCAGGGCGGCGTTGACTCCCGCCACAAAGCCCTGGGCGGCGGCCTCCTCATAGCCGGAGGAGCCGTTGAACTGTCCCGCCCCGTAGAGGCCGGAGATCTTCTTGCACTCCAACGTGGGCAGCAGCTCGGTGGGGTCAACACAGTCGTATTCAATGGCGTAGGCCGCCCGGGTCATCTCCGCCTGCTCCAGGCCGGGGATGGTGTGCAGCATCTCGATCTGCACATCCTCCGGCAGAGAAGAGGAGAAGCCCTGGATATACAGCTCCTCCGTATTCAGCCCCATGGGCTCAATAAACAGCTGATGCCGCTCCTTGTCCGCAAAACGCACCACCTTGTCCTCAATAGAGGGACAGTACCGGGGCCCAATCCCGTGAATCACCCCGGAAAAGAGAGGAGAACGGTGGAGATTGGCCCGGATGATGTCATGGGTGCGCTGATTGGTATAGGTGAGATAGCAGACCGCCCGGTTCTCGGGCACTGTCTCCGTCTGGAAGGAGAAGGGCACCGGATCCGCGTCCCCCTCCTGCAGCTCCATCTTGGAGAAATCCACGCTCCGCCGGTTGACCCGGGGGGGTGTGCCTGTCTTGAACCGGCGGATGGAGAGGCCCAGGTTCACCAGGCTTTCCGTGAGAGGGAGGGCGGCCTGAAGGCCGTCCGGGCCGCTGATTTGGGTGGTGTCGCCGATAATCGTCCGTCCCCCCAGATAGGTGCCGGTGGCAATCACTGCCGCCTTCACCTGATAGACCGCTCCGGTGCGGGTCTTGACTCCAGTGACCTGGTCGTTTTCGGTGAGAATCTCCACAATTTCAGCCTGGTGAAGGAAGAGATTCTCCTGCCGCTCCAGGGTGTGCTTCATGACCTCCTGATAGCGCCGCCGGTCCGCCTGGGCCCGGAGGGACCAGACGGACGGCCCCTTGCCCCGGTTGAGCAGCCGGTACTGGATGCAGGCCTGATCCGCCGCCCGGGCCATTTCGCCCCCCAGGGCGTCCAGCTCCCGCACCAGATGGCCCTTGCCGGTGCCGCCGATGGCCGGGTTGCAGGGCATGTTGCCCACCGCGTCCAGGTTGACGGTGAAGCACAGGGTCTTCAGTCCCAGTCGGGCTCCGGCCAAAGCCGCTTCAATGCCGGCATGTCCGGCGCCGATGACGGCAATATCATAGCTTCCAGCGCAGTAATCCATAACAGCGTCCATCCTTGTTGCTTAAGAATCGTTAAAAATCATTTTAACACGTTCTAAAACCGGGGGCAACTGTGTTGACCCCGGTTTCCTCCGCCGGTATACTGGAGAAAACAAGATGATATGGGGGGAATTGCAATGAAACGATTGCTCTGCCTGCTGCTGGCCTTGGCTTGCCTGACCGCCCTGCCCGGCTGCCGGGATCATGAGGAGCGCCAGGAGATGCGCCGGCAGCTGGACAATGCCAATGGCTACGCCCGGATGGAGACCTATGAGGACTGCGCCCTCAATGACGGCACCGTTCTGGAGGAGCAGGTTCTCTACGAAAAAAAGGGGATCACTCTGACCGCCATGGGGATCTATGAGGATGAGGACTTCTACTGCATCCCTGTCCGGGTCCGAAACGACAGCGGGAAGTCTTTTGATTGCTTTATGTATGGCATCATGACGGTGGACGGCTGGGCGGTATACGGAGACTTCTGGCTGGAGGTGGTGTCCGGAGGCATGGATGACGAGCTCCTGCGGCTGGATAAGTACGATCTGCGCTATCTGGACGGGCAGAACATCCATGAGATCAGCGGCACAGTCTACGGCTATTTCGATGAGGGTGACGATGCGATTCAGGAGTCTTTTACCATAACGCTGGGAGACGAGGCGGAAGAGACTGCCGGAATACCGGGTACTGTGGCGGCGGAGAAAAACGGCGTTTCCCTCTGGTATCTGGAGACAATACGTCAGGACTATTGTGTCACCTGTCTGTTCTGTGTTGAAAATACCAGCGAAGCTGCTGTCTTTCTGGACTTTGGCGATGAGGGCGTCGTCGTGAACGGTAATACCCAGGAGCCCTGTTTTTATAGTCAGTCGGTTCAGGTGCCCGCCGGGGCAAAAGCCCTCTATGAGGTGACGCTGTACGACTCTGACCTGGAGGAGCTGGGCCTGGAGAGCTTTGATGACATTATGTCGCTTGAATTTACCCTGGAGCTGGACTTTAACGAGCATGGGATTCAGACCATGCCTGTCCGGCTCGCGCTGGAGGAGAATGCGTAACGCAAAGCCCCGGCTGCCATCCCAAAACGGCAGCCGGGGCTTGGATTATGCGGGAATATAGTTTTCCTTCAAAACGCCCTCCAGCTCGCTGTAGGGCAG
>JBJDXS010000013.1:0-83503 GCA_051866815.1 Candidatus Onthomonas sp.
GAGTCCGTTCGGCTCTCTGGCCTAGTTGGGAATGCGTTTCCCCTCCTGACAATGACAGTATAACATACTTGCGCAAGTATATCAATTGTTAGAACATACATATTTGCGCAATTATATTTGTGCATATTTTATATTTACGCAACTATACTTTTGTGATATAATATAGCCATACTGGAGGAAGAGTGCTGAATTTTGAAATCTTCCAGAGAGGAGTCAACTATGGCAGTTTCTAAGGCCCAACAGAAAGCGACAAACAAGTATATCTCTAAGGCATATGACCGAGTTAATCTAACCATGCCGAAAGGGCAGAAGGAACTCATTCAGGCCCACGCTGCCGCTCGTGGTGAGTCCGTGAACGGTTTTATAGGCCGGGCTATACAGGAGACTATGGAGCGGGATAGGGCCGCCACGGGCCATCCTGAGGGCTGAGGAGCGGAGCTATGGCAACGATCAAAAAGAGAACTGGAAAGAAAGGCGTTTCCTATCTCATTCGATCTTCCTGCGGCTATGACGTGAATGGAAATCAGATTGTGCGCTCCAGAACGTGGAAGCCAGAACCGGGAATGAAGCCAAAAGCCATCGAAAAAGAGCTGCAGCGTCAGGCGGTATTATTTGACGAAGAGTGTCAAAGTATGGGACAGAGCGGGACTGTCAAATTTGAAACGTTTGCCCGCCAGTGGTTTCAAGAATATGCAGAAAAGAACCTGCGGCCCCGAACGGTTTCACGCCTTCATCAGCATGAAGCCAGGACATACAAGGCCATTGGACATATCCGCCTCGACAAGCTGACCGCTCGACACATTCAAGAATTCATTAACAACCTACAAGAGGAAGGAGTGAGTACCAGGGGAGACAAAGCACGCTCTCAGAAGCTACGAGCGGCCTTGAAAGAGGCGAAGCTCACACAGAAAGAGCTTTCTACACTGTCTGGAATTAGCCCCTCTACGGTTTCCTCAGCGTGCAGGGGGGAGAGCGTGACTATCCATACAGCGCAGGCAATCGCTAAAGCAATAAAACGAGATATGAAAGAGCTGTTTGCGATAGAGCAGACAAAAGACACACTCTCGCCAAAGACGGTACGAAATTATCACTCCTTTGTCTCTGCTGTCTTGGGCTATGCTGTGCGGATGGATATTTTAAAAACAAATCCTGCCGCTCGTGTAACTCTTCCACCAATGGAGCAGAAGGAGAAAGAGATATACAGCCTGGAAGAGGCGCAGAACTTCTTAGACAGCCTGAAAGAAGCTCCTATGAAGTATCAAGCATTTTGCGTGCTTGCGATCTATGGCGGCTTTCGTAGAGGTGAGCTGCTGGGGCTTGAATGGTCTGACCTGGACTTTAAGAATTGTGTGGTGACCATTCGTCGGACGTCCCAATACACAAAAGAGCGTGGAGTATTTACTGATACGACAAAAACGGCGAAGAGTCAACGGTCTTTGAAACTCCCTGCGGCAGTCTTTACAGTTCTAAAGCAGCACAAAATGAGCCAGGCTAAAGAGAGAATGATGATGGGAGATAGATGGAAAGATAGTGACCGCCTATTTGTAGACGCAGAGGGTAACCCCATGCACCCAAATACGCCTTATCGCTGGCTGAAACAGTTTTGTGAGGCTACAGGACAGCGTTTTCTAGGAGTACATCAATTCCGGCATCTGAATGCAACACTGCTTATTAACAGTGGTGCGGACGCCCGCACGGTATCTGCAGCACTGGGGCACTCCCAGGTGTCTACAACGCTTAATATATACACTCACACTTTTGCAGAGGCCCAGGCTAGAGCCGGAGAGGCTGTAGCGGATGCCCTGGAAAAGAAAATCGGTTCCGCCTGACCTGACCTTTTGTCCTTTATTTGTCCTTTATAGTTGTGAGGGGATATGAGATGATATAAAAGAAACGAGTGGTATACTATTGAAAATGCCCATCTATGGAACGATTTTAGATACAATAAGAAGGTATAAAAAGCTCGTGACCATATTCGAGTCCCGTCATCCGCATCACGCAAAAGAGCCTGAAAGATGAAGCTTTCAGGCTCTTTCTTTTTGTTTTTTCATGGTTTTGATACAAAAAAGTGACGGGCCAGTATCACCATTTTGACGCTGACCCCACGTTTGACCCCTAAATGGAAGCGAACCTCAGGCATCCACAGCCTGGCCACAATGGCCTTAAAGTGCTTGTAGACGGTGGGGTGCATCAGGTACTTCCCCAGCTCGTCGGTAAAGACCAGGTTGTGGGGATACCAGCCTGCCTCTGGACGTGATCGTCTACTTTCTGCACCACACCGAAACCACAGATGTCGGCAGAGTTAAGGCCAAGACAGTGGGCAAGATGATCGACAACAAACTGACGCTGGAGGGGCTGTTCTCCATCGTCCTGTTCTGTGAGGCGACCAGCGATGGCTACCATTTTATCACACAGAGCAACGGCTATACCACACTTGCTCTCCGTATCAAAAGAGTATAAAATACCAATAGAAGAGTGCGGATTGACCCAGTGCCAGATGGAAGAACATCAGCGGATTTATGAGGAATGGAGGGCTGCAAATGAAGGTAACTGAGTGCTTCCCCATTGAGGGATATACGGTTGTCGGCTTTGACGAGCCAGTCCATCTGCGCTATCAGACGCTGGAAGTGGATGGGAACACCTATCAGACAGTACCGGCTTTTGACATCGGCCCCCGGGTCGCGATTGAGGGCGTGCACGATTTTACCGGCATGGAAGCCGCGCTTCGCTGACAGAAAGCACGATGTGAAAGCACCGTGCTTTTCTTATGACCAAATTTTACACAGATGACCAAAGCACAGCGGGAGACTGCCGTGCATTTCCTGTCTGGTGTGGTGATAAACCCGGAAACTCCGCCCATACTAAGGCAGAGGTGATGGCAATGGCAAAAGCAAGCGCCTATTTTACTCTGTCCGGCCTGGATCAAAAGCACGATGGGAAGTCAATCAAGCGGGAGCTGGACGCGCTGCCCGGCGTGCTCTCGGTCAGCGTCAGCGACAGCGGCTGTGTTGCCGTGGACTATGATACCACCGGGGTGCAGAGCGGCCAGATCGCACAGCAGCTGGAAAAGCTGGGGTATCAGATCCTCAGCTCTAAAACGGACAACCATATCATGTAGGAGGCGGACGGATGCCGAAACAAAAGCGGGAGAATCTGCCGGAAAAAGCAGACGGGCACGAGCAGCTGAAAAACCACAACCCAAACCAGGCCCACAACAGCAAAAAAGTGTCCCTGGGGCCCAATACGAAACGATAGGAGTAAGAACGATGCCGAAAGACAGCCAGCCGGATCCCAAAAGTGTCCGGAAAGCAAAGGCCAACGGGCAGATGCCTCTGACCCGGGAAAACCAGAATCAGAACCGGAACGCCAAAAAGCAGTCGATCCGGAATGACGATGTGTAGCGCAATCGGAACGCCTGACCGGCCATTCCACCCCGGAATCACAGAGATTCCGGGGCTTTTCAGTTTTGCATAGGAAATGGATCCGGACGGAAACCGGCCGCCGCCGAAGAGCCTGTATCCTGCCTTGCATTTCCAGGAGAAGCGTTTTATAATAATACTACTTGCGCATATTTTAGGAGGCATTGCTATGACATTTGCCAGTTGGCTGGATTCCCTGCAGCACCGGTCGGTCGCCATTGTGGGCATCGGTGTTTCCAATACTCCTCTCATTCAGCTCCTCGCCCGGCACGGCGTGCAGGTGACCGCCTGCGACAAGGCCACCCGGGAGCAGTTTCAGAACGACGCCCTTCTCCGGGAGTTGGAGGAACTGGGGGTGACCCTGCGCTTGGGCCCGGACTATCTGGACGGCCTGGACCAGGACTTTATCTTCCGCTCCCCCGGCATCCGTCACGATATCCCCGCCTTTCAGGCGGCCCAGGAGCGCGGCAGCGTGATCACCTCTGAGATGGAGGTCTTCTTCGAGGTCTGCCCCTGCCCCATCATCGCCGTCACCGGCTCAGACGGCAAGACCACGACCACCACCATCATCGCAAAGCTGCTGGAGGCCCAGGGCTATACCGTCCATGTGGGCGGCAACATCGGCCATCCGCTGCTGGCGGAGACGGGGGAGATGCAGCCCACCGACAAGGTGGTGCTGGAGCTCTCCTCCTTCCAGCTCATGACCATGCACCGCTCTCCGTCCGTGGCGGTCATCACCAACCTGGCTCCCAACCACCTGGACATCCACAAGGGGATGGAGGAGTATGTGGCCGCAAAGGAGAACATCTATCTCTGGCAGGACGAACAGGGGAAGGTAGTGCTCAACCACGACAACGAGTACACCCGCTCCTTTGCTGAAAAGGCCAAGGGACAGGTCACCTGGTTTGCACGGCAGACTGCCATTGACAGCGGCGTCACCCTGGAGGACGGGGTGATTGGGTTTAAAGGCGGCCGAAAGGTGCTGCCTGTCTCGGACATTCTGCTCCCCGGCGTCCACAACTGGGAAAACTATATGGCCGCTATCGCCGCCGTGGACGGCCTGGTCTCCGACGAGACTATCCGGGCCTTCGCCAAAACCTTCGGCGGGGTGGAGCACCGGATTGAGCTGGTGCGGGAGCTCGACGGCGTCAAATATTACAACGACTCCATCGCCTCCAGCCCCAGCCGGACCACGGCGGGCCTGCGCTCTTTCCGGCAGAAGGTGATCCTCATCGCCGGCGGCTATGACAAGCATCTGGACTACACCCCCCTGGGGGAGGAAATCCTGGCCCACGTCAAAGCGCTGGTGCTCACCGGGGCCACCGGGCCCAAGATCAAGGCGGCTGTCCAGGGAACTGCCGGATATGACCCGGAAGCGCTGCCCATCTATGACGGGCTGGACTTTGCCGGGGCGCTGGACAGAGCCTACGCCATCGCCCAGCCGGGGGATGTGGTGATTCTGTCTCCCGCCTCCGCCTCCTTTGACCAATTCAAGAACTTCATGGTCCGGGGCGATACCTTTAAAAAGCTGGTGCGCCAGCTGCCCGAGGCGGACTGAAGAGGAGAAGCTATGAACTATTTTGACTATCTCACCCGGCTGTGTACCGCCCCCGGCCCCTCCGGCTTTGAGGGCCCGGCGGTGTCCGCAGCCCGGGAGCTGCTGTCCCCTCTGGTGGACGAGACATCCGTCGACCGGCTGGGCAGCGTCATCGGCCTGCGCCGGTGCGGGAAAGAAAAAGCCCCCAAGGTGCTGCTGGACGCCCACCTGGACGAGGTGGGGCTGATTGTCACCGGCATGGAAGAGGGCTTTCTCCGCTGTACCTCCCTGGGCGGCATCGACTCCCGTGTTCTGCTGGATCGGGAGGTCACCGTCCTCACCCAGCCTCCCCGACTGGGGGTGGTGGCGGTAAAGCCCCCCCATATCATGGCCCCGGGGGAGAGCGATAAGGCGATTCCCATCGGCGAGCTGTGGATTGACGTGGGCCTTGACCAAGAGACGGCGGAGCGGGAGATTCCCATTGGAACCCCCATCGTCTACCGGGAGGACGTATTCCACCTGGCAGGAGACCAGATCGCCGGCAAGAGCCTGGACGACCGGGCCTGCTTTGCCATTCTGCTGCGCACCCTGGAGCTGCTGCAGGGGGAGCAGCTGGATGTGGATGTGGCGGTGCTGGGCTCCTGCTTCGAGGAGACCTCCGGCGACGGCGCCCTGGTGGCCACCTTCGCCCAGAATCCCGACTGCGCCATGGCTGTGGACGTGACCTTCGGTGTCACCCACGACGGCCCCAAGGAAGTGGGCTTCGAGCTGGGCAAGGGCCCGGCGGTGGGCATCGGCCCCAACTGCGCCGGCTGGATGGTAAACCTGCTGCGCCGGACAGCCAAGGAGCAGGAAATTCCTTTTAACCCGGAAGTGATGGCGGGGGAGAGCGGCACCAACGGCTGGGACATGCAGGTGGCCCGGGAGGGACTGCCGGTCGCTCTGGTCTCGCTGCCGCTGAAATACATGCACACCCCGCTGGAGGTGATCTCCGGCGCCGACGCGGAGCAGGCCGCCCAGCTGCTGGCCGGGTTCCTGCGCCGGGTGGGGAAGGAGGATGCCCTGTGCTGGAAGAACTGAAGACACTCTGCCGCCTCTCCGGCGTCTCCAGCCGGGAGGATCAGGTGCGGGACTATATCCGCACCCAGGCCCAGCCCTGGGCGGATGAGATCCGCACAGACGCTCTGGGCAATCTCATCGTGACCAAGCGGGGGGCAAAATCCGCCCCCGGATATCTTATGCTGGCCGCCCATATGGACGAGGTGGGCCTGATGGTGGACCGTATCCACGAGGACGGCACCCTGGGCTTCCAGTTTGTGGGCGGGGTGAACCGCCAGGTGGTCATCGGCAAAAAGATCTATCTGGGAGAAAAGCGCATCCCCGCCGTGGTGGGCATGAAGCCCATCCACCTGACCACTGCCAAGGAGCGGAAAGAGGTGCCCAAGACGGACAAGCTCTATCTGGACATCGGCTGTACCTCCAAGGAAGAGGCGGAAGCGCTGGTCTCCCTGGGAGACGTGGGCGTGTTCTCCGACGATATCGCGGAGTTCGGCCGGGGCCTGCTCAAGGCCAAGGCCATTGATGACCGGGTGGGCTGCGCCGTGCTGCTGGACCTGCTGCGCCAGGAGCTGCCCATGGACGTCACCTTTGTCTTCACCGTCCAGGAGGAGGTGGGCACCCGGGGGGCCTTTGGCGCAGCCTTCTCGGTGAAGCCCAAAGTCGCCCTGGTGGTGGAGGGCACCACCGCCGCCGACCTCCCCGGACTGGAGGGGGGCGAGCGGGTCTGCTCGGTGGGCAAGGGCCCGGTGCTCCCCTATATGGATGGGGGCACCATCTATGACCGGGAGCTGTTTCTGCTGCTGCGCCGTCTGGCGGAGGAGCACCAGATTCCCTGGCAGACCAAGGAATATCTCTCAGGAGGCACCGACGGCCGGGCCATCCAGCGCAGCCGCTCCGGCGTCCGGGTGGCAGGTCTTGCCGCCGCCGTCCGGTATCTCCACGCGCCGTCCAGCGTGGCGTCTGTTTCCGACTATGAGGCAATGATTCAACTGGCCCGGCTCTTTATCGATGCCGTGGCCCGGGAGGTAGAATAAATGGCTATGGATACCATGGAAACCCTGCGCCGGCTCACCGCCGCTCACGGCGTGTCCGGCAACGAGGGAGAGATCCGCAATCTGATCCGTACACTGGCCCAGCCCTACGCCGACGACATCCAGGAGGATGTCATGGGCAATCTCATCGTCCATAAGAAGGGCAGCGGCCCCAGGGTGCTCTTTGCCGCCCATATGGACTCCATCGGCCTGGTGGCCACCCATATCGACAAGGAAGGCTTTGTCCAGTTCGCCCCTGCCGGCGGCTTTGCCGTGGCAGACCTGCTCCAGCAGCGCTTCCGCTTCCAGAACGGGGTCACCGCCCTGTGCTGTGCCCAGGAGGACAAGCTGTCCAAGGCCACCCGGAAGGATCTGTACCTGGACATCGGCGCCAAGGATGAGGATGAAGCCAAGACCATGCTTCAGGTGGGGGACACCGCCGTCTATGACAGTCCCCTGACCACCATGGGCAAAACCCGGGTCACCGGCTGCTATCTGGATAACCGCATCGGCTGCCTGGCTCTGCTCCAGGCCCTGGAGGCAGTGGAGCATCCTGCCAACGACCTGTACTTTGCCTTCACCGTCCAGGAGGAGGTGGGCACCCGGGGGGCCAAGCCCGCCGCCTTCGGCATTGACCCGGACTACGGCATCGCTGTGGACGTGACTGTCCCCGACGACGTCCCCGGCAGCGAGCATGAGGGCACCGCCGTCCTGGGTAAGGGCGCCGCCATCAAGATTATGGATCGCTCGGTGATCTGCTCCGGCCCCTTTGTGGAGCAGCTCAAGGCCCTGGCCAAGGAGGGGGAGATTCCCTTCCAGATGGACATTATCACCTGCGGCGGCACCGACGGCGGCCCCATCCGCACCACCCGCTCCGGCGTAGTCACCGGCGGCATCTCCATCCCCTGCCGCTACACCCACTCCGCCCTGGAGCAGTGCGATCTGGGTGACCTGGAGGCCTGCGTCCGGTTGATCCGGGCGGTCTGCGAGAAGGAGCTTGCCCGGGTATGAGTATGATTTCCCTTTCTGACCGGGTGCTGCAGCTGGCCCGGGAGGCCCAGGCGGAGATCCAGGGCCAGTTTGCCGCCATCGACGAGATTGCAGAGTATAACAGCCGCAAGGTGCTGGCCGCATTCCAGAATCACCGGGTGGCCGAGGCCTGCTTTGCCGGCACCACCGGCTACGGCTACGACGATTTGGGCCGGGACCTGCTGGACAAGATCTATGCCGACATCTTTGGTACCGAGGATGCCCTGGTGCGCATCCAGTTTGTCAACGGCACCCACGCCATCGCCTCCTGCCTCTACGGGGTGCTGGAGCCGGGTGACGTGCTTCTCTCCGCCGTGGGTGCCCCCTACGACACGATTCAGGGGGTCATCGGCATTACCGGCGACTATCCCCTCAGCCTGAAAAAATACGGCGTGGAGTATCGGGAGGTGCCCATTTCCCGGGAAAACACCCCGGACCGGGAGAAGCTGGCCGAGATGGCCGCGGATCCCAGGGTAAAGGCGGTGCTCATCCAGCGTTCTAAGGGCTATTCCACCCGTGCCTCCCTGTCGGTGGCGGAGATCGGGGAGCTGATTGCCACCGTCAAGTCGGTCAACCCCAACGCCGCCTGCGTGGTGGACAACTGCTACGGCGAGTTTGTGGAGAAGACTGAGCCCTCTCGGGTGGGAGCAGACCTCATCGTGGGCAGCCTGATCAAAAACCCCGGCGGCGGCCTGGCCCCCACCGGCGGCTATATCTGCGGCCGGGCGGATCTGGTGGAGCGGGCCTCCTACCGGCTCACCGTCCCCGGCATCGGCCGGGAGTGCGGCAGCACCCTGGGCAATAACCGGGCCCTCTATCAGGGCCTGTTCCTGGCCCCCCATACCGTGGCCCAGGCCCTCAAGACCGCCATCTTCGCCGCCCGGATCATGGAGAAGCTGGGCTATGACACCGAGCCCCACTCCGACCAGCTGCGCCACGACATCATCCAGATGATCTCTCTGAAAACCCCGGAGGGGGTGGAGAAGTTCTGCCGGGGCATCCAGTCCGGCTCTCCGGTGGACAGCTTTGTGACCCCGGTACCCTGGGATATGCCCGGCTATGACGTCCCCGTCATTATGGCGGCGGGAGCCTTCATCCAGGGCGCCTCCATCGAGCTTTCCGCCGATGCCCCCATGCGGGAGCCCTATACCGTCTATATGCAGGGCGGCCTGACCTACGAGTCGGGCAAGACCGGCATTCTGCTGGCGGTGGAGGAGCTGCTCAAGGAGGCATAATCAGCTAGTTCTGCCCCGCGCCGTAGTCGAAGTAGGCGTCCGCCGCGTCCTCTGCGGTGTCAAACTGGCTGAAATAGGTGTAGTTCTCCGGCACCTGACCCAACAGCACCGTCTCGGCCACCGTGACCCGGCTGGTAAAGGTGTGGGTCACCGGCCCGCCGGGGAGCAGCAGAACCAGATCGGTGCTGATGACCAGATCAATCCGGTGGAGGGTCTGATTGATGCCCGCCGGAGTGAGGGAGCTGTCAAACCGGCTCTCCACATCGGAGATGCCCACCACCTGTACCGGGATGTCAAAGCCCCGGCCGGAGAGCAGGGTGAGCCCGGTGAGGCTTCCTGCCGGGACAGAGACCGTCTCCTCCTTCAGACTGTCCAGCTCCTCCAGCAGCCGGGAGACCAGGGCGCCGCGCAGCCGGTTGCCGGTCTCCATCCGGGTGGTCACGGCGGAGAGAGTTCCGCTCTCGTCGTATTGGAGCTGCACCAGATCGCTGTAATCAATCTCTGTCTCTCCCAGCACCTGGCTCACAATCCGGGTCACACGGTTGGAGAGGGTGGACTCGGAGACCGCCAGCACCATGGGCCGGAGCTGGCAGTTGAGCCAGACAATCGCCCCTACGCCCAGCAGCAGCCCGGCCAGCAGGCTGAGGGCCAGCTGACGGGCAGGGGAGAGCCTTTGCCCCGGCATCCTTGGTATCCGGCCCCGTTTTTTCATGACAGACACATCCTCTCTGGCCAGTCTATGCCGGAGGGGAGGAAAGGGTGACAGTATGGACTTCCAGACCCAAATCCGGCAGCTCCGGGACAAGCTGAACCTGTGGAGCGACCAGTATTACAATCAGGACGCCCCCACCGTCTCCGACTATGAGTACGACATGGCCCTGCGGGAGCTTGAGACGCTGGAGGCGGCCCATCCCGAGCTGATCACTCCGGACTCGCCCACCCAACGGGTGGGGGGACAGGCCCTGGAGGTCTTTCAATCCGTCCGGCACGAGGTGCCCCTCCAGTCCCTCCAGGACGTATTTGCCCCGGAGGAGCTGACCGCCTTTGCCCAGCGGGTGCGGGAGCAGGCGGAGCATCCCGTCTGGGTGGTGGAGCCCAAGGTGGACGGCCTGTCCGTGGCGCTGGAGTACCTGGATGGCGTCTTTGTCCGGGGCGCCACCCGGGGCGACGGCCAGGTGGGAGAGGACGTGACGGAAAACCTCCGCACCGTCCGCTCCATTCCACTGAAATTGGAAAACGCCCCCCACCGGCTCATCGTCCGGGGAGAGTGCTATATGGCCCGCACCGTTTTCCAGAAGTTGAACGCCCAGCGGGAGGAGCAGGGAAAGCCCCTGATGGCCAATCCCCGCAACGCCGCCGCCGGTTCCCTCCGGCAGCTGGACCCCAAAATTGCCGCCAAGCGGCGTTTGGACTGCGTCGTCTTCAACATCCAGCTCACCGACGGCCCCGCCTTTGAGACGGACAGCCAGTCCCTGGACTATCTGGCAGGGTTGGGCTTTCCCGTCATCGACCACCCGGTCTACGAGACGCTGGAGGGGGTCTCCGCCGCCATCGCCGATCTGGGGGACAACCGGGAGCGGTACCCCTTTGACATCGACGGCGCGGTGGTCAAGCTGGACAACCTGGCCCAGCGGGAGACGCTGGGCGCCACCGCGAAATTTCCCCGCTGGGCCGCCGCCTGGAAATATCCGCCGGAGCAGAAGGCCACTGTGCTGCGGGACATTCAGGTGCAGGTAGGCCGCACCGGCGTGCTCACCCCCAAGGCGGTGGTGGACCCGGTCCGGCTGGCGGGGACGACGGTCACCAACGCCACGCTGCACAACCAGGACTTTATCACAGAAAAGGACATCCGCATCGGGGACACGGTGATCCTGCAAAAGGCGGGGGAGATCATCCCCCAGGTGGTCAGCGTGGTGCGGGGTAAGCGCCCGGAGGGCACCGAGCCCTACCGGCTACCCCGGTTCTGCCCGGTCTGCGGCGCGCCGGTTCAGCGGGACGAGGACGGCGCCGCCCTGCGCTGCACCGGAGCCGAATGCCCCGCCCAGCTGGTGCGGAACATCACCCACTTTGCCAGCCGGGACGCCATGGACATCGAGGGCCTGGGCCCCGCGGTGGTGCAGGCGCTGGTGGACAAGGGGCTGATCACTACCCCTGCCGACCTCTACCGACTGGACCCCGCCCAGGTGGCCCAGTTGGATGGAATGGGGGAGAAGTCCGCCGCCAAGCTCCAGGCCGCCCTGGAAAAGAGCAAAAGCCAGGGGCTCACCCGGCTGCTCACCGCCTTCGGCATCCGCCAGGTGGGGTCCAAGGCGGCCCAGACCCTGAGCCGGAAGTTCCAGACGCTGGACGCCCTCATGGAGGCCAACGAGGAGGAGCTCACCGCCGTGGAGGACATCGGGGCCATCACAGCCCAGAGCCTGATCCAGTGGTTCCAGTCCCCCCAGTCCCGGCACCTGATCCAGGCGCTGCGGGAGGCGGGGGTCAGCTTCCAGAGCACAGAGGCGGCGGTGGGAGACGCCCTTACGGGCAAGACCTTTGTCCTCACCGGCACCCTCACCCGCTTTAGCCGCTCGGAGGCGAAAAAGCTGCTGGAGGCCCAGGGGGCCAAGGTCTCCGGCTCCGTGTCCAAAAAGACCAGCTATGTGGTGGCCGGAGAGGCTGCCGGCTCCAAGCTCACCAAGGCCCAGGAGCTGGGCGTTCCGGTGCTCAGCGAGGAGGAGCTGCTCTCTCTGTTGGGGCAGCGCTGACAGATAAATCATTACAGGAGAGATTGCCATGGAAGTTCAATTTGCTGCCCGGATGGATGCCTTCCAGCCCGGTATTTTCAGCGTGCTCAATGAGAAAAAGAACCAGCGCCTCAAGGAGGGCAAGCGGGTGTGGAACCTGTCGGTGGGCACCCCTGACTTCGAGCCGGATCCCCATGTGGTGCAGACCCTGTCCGAGGCGGCCAAGATCCCTTTCAACTACACCTACGCCCTGGCCGATCTCCCTGAGCTGACCCAGGCGGTGCAGGACTGGTATGCCCGGCGCTATGGCGTGGAGCTGACCCCTGAGGAGATCACCAGCGTCAACGGCAGCCAGGAGGGCCTGGCCCACATCGGCTGGGCCCTGTGCGACCCCGGCGATATCGTTCTGGTGCCCAATCCCGGCTATCCCATCTTTGAGATGGGCCCCTGGCTGTGCGGCGCCCAGATCGTCTACTATGACCTGGTGGAGGAGAAGGGGTACCTGCCTGACCTGGGGGCCATCCCGGAGGAGGTGGCCCGGAAGGCCAAGGCCATCGTGGTCTCCTATCCGGCCAACCCCGTGTGCAAAATGGCTCCCCGCAGCTTTTATGAGGAGCTGGTGGCCTGGGCGGAGAAATATCACGTCGTCGTCATCCACGATAACGCCTACTCTGAGATTACTTACGACGGCAGGGAGGGCATCTCCTTCCTGGCTATCCCCGGCGCGAAGGAGGTGGGGGTGGAGTTTAACTCCCTCTCCAAGAGCTACTGCCTTACCGGCGCTCGGATCTCCTTCGTCCTGGGCAACCGGGAGATCGTCCGCAAATTCGCCACCCTCCGCAGTCAGATTGATTACGGCATCTTCCGCCCGGTGCAGCTGGCCGGTATCGCCGCCCTGAACGGCCCCCAGGACGGTGTGGCCTGGCGGCGGGCGGAGTATCAGAAGCGGCGGGACGCATTGTGCGGCGGTTTCCGCTCCATCGGCTGGAACGTTCCGGACAGCGAGGGCAGCATGTTTGTCTGGGCGCCCCTGCCTGAGGGCTTTACCAACTCAGTGGACTTCTGCTTCGAGCTGATGGAGCGCACCGGCCTGCTCTGCACCCCCGGCTCCTCCTTCGGCCCCCTGGGAGAGGGACACGTCCGCTTCGCCCTGGTGCTGCCTCCGGAGGAGATTCACAAGATCATCGCCGCCGTGGACGAGAGCGGCATCCTGAAAAAATAGGCTGTCGGGCCGGAACAGCGATCACTGTGCCGGCCCGATCCGTATATGGAGGGGCAACTATGAAGCGTGTTCTGGTTCGGTCGGTATACGACACCTTTGAGTATGTGATGAAGCACTATTACCCCTGTGGTCTGGAGGAGATGGCGGAGCTGTCGGACACCTATGCGGTGATCTCCGTTCAGGACACCCATACAAAGGGCTTTGGCCTGCAGTTTTGCGAGAGCGAATGCTGCAAGGGGGCGCTGACCCTCTATTTTGACGACGTCGTCCGGGAGGTGGAGGGGGCTGCCCTGTTTTCGGAGGAGCAGGCGGAGCAGGTGATTGCTTTCATTCAAGCCCACAGAGAGGTGGACACGCTGGTGGTGCATTGCTACGCCGGACAGTCCCGCTCCCGGGCGGTGGGGGCGTTTGCAGTCCGGATGCTGGGGGGAGACAACGCCAGATACTTCCAATCCGGCGTTCCAAATCAGCACGTTTACGACACCCTGGAAGGGGTCTGGCTGCGGCAGCTCCTTCAGAACTCTCCCACGGACTGATTGGAAAATGAATGCCGTATCATCCATTCAACTGTTATCTTGATTGTATAAACGCGGAGAGACCATCTCAATCTGAGTGGTCTCTCCATGTTTTCTTTTCACATTCGACTGTGTCAGCGTTCGCCAGACAGATTATGGCTGACCCGGGCCGTCCGCGTCCGGTATTCCCGCCAGACGGTCTCAAACCAGTCCTGAGGCACAGGCTCCGGCCGAACCGGCCCGAAGCAGGAGGAGGGAACGCCGTCCCGGAGTTGGGTATACAGCACCTTCTCGTCATATCCCTCCACGGTGGGCGCATAGCGCAGCGCCAGGCTTGGTACCGCGAGCCCGTTGCCGTTTTGCACCAGGCCCGCCCCCCGGCTGCCGCAGGCCTGAGCGGCCAGACACATGGCGTCCAGAACAGCTGCCTGAGTCAGCAGCATGTCCCGGGTTTTGAGGGTTTTGCGCACCGCGTCCGGGCCGTTTGGCACATAGTCCGCCCAGAAGCGGCTGAGCAGGGTGAGAACCTGCTCCCGCAGGGCCTGCATCGCCTCCGGCTCCCGCAGCAGACTGGCCCGGCTGCTCATGGCGCATTGCAGGTCATGGCGCAGGGAGCGGTGAGTGTCCGCACTGTCCCTGCGCGCCAGACAGCCCGTCAGCCCCTCCAGCCAAGGCCCGGCGGTACGGGCCGCGCAGGCGGCAAAAGCCGCTTCGTCAAAGGGAGCAGGATCGGAGCAATAGGCGATGTGCTCCGCCGCCCGCAGGGAACCCACCTGGGTGGAGTTCAGGGCCGAGCCTCCCGGACGGTAGACGCCAAAGGTGCCTGCCGCCTCACCCGCCGCGTACAGTCCCCGGATGCTGGTCTGCCAGTCGCTGTCCACGGCGATGCCGCCGTTGCAGTGCTGGGCGCAGACGGCAATCCGCAGGGGCCCCCGGGCCAGATCGATGCCGTGAGCCCGGTAGAGGGCGATGGCGTCCGGATTCATCCGCTCCAGACGGGCCAGAGGGGTAGGAAGGAGGGCACCGGAATTAGCCAGATACTGATAGGCCTCCTCCGACAGGCCGGAGAAAGCGTCGTCCAGCCCCACCGGATTGTACCGGAAGTCCAGATAGACCCTGCGGCCCAGCACGGCGGTCTCATGGTGGACGATCAGGTCAATCCGGGAGGAGCCCTCCACCTTTCGCACGTCAAAGGGCCACTGATAGCCCTTGAGGAAGACGGCGTTCAGAGCCTCCTGTGGGGAGTCGAAGTAGTCGGGCAGAAATTCCCGCTCCACACCGTTTTCATCCACTGAGATATAGCGGGGCAGCACCTGCTGATAGGTGCCGGACACATTCCAGCGAAAGTCAATGGAGGCAAGGCCATACTGCCACTGCTCCAGATTGACCGCCTTGGCTCCCGCCTCCAGGGCCAGGCCGGACATGCCGGTGTGACCCAGGGGATAGACGGAGTCGGCATAGATCCCCGCCGGGCCGCCGGTGGCCAGGATAATGTGCCTGGCGGCAAACAGGGTGATGCCCCAGTCCGGCTCTTCCGCCCGGGTCAGGTCAATGGCGGCGAGTCCGGCGATCGCTCCGTCCTCTACCAGCAGACAGGCCGCCAGCATCCGATCAAAGATGCGGATGCCCTTGCCCCTGACGCTGCGCTCCAGCGCCTCGGTCATCAGCTTGGAGGTCAGCGGCCCCGCCGAGGTGGCCCGCTGCCGGGGGTCGTGGTCGGTCTTGTAGCCCACATACTCGCCATAGGCGTTGGTGGGGAAGGGAACGCCCAGATTGGCCAGCTTCATAAAGCACCGGGTGGAGCAGGCGGCCTCGATGCGGGCGGTGTCCCGGTGGACGCTGCCTCCGGAGGCCAGAGTTCCCGCCATCTCTGCCACCGAGTCCAGCCCGTCGGAGGCCAGCGACAGCTTATAATAGGTCTGCTTGTCGCTGCCGGTGTTGCGGGAGGTGCCCAGGCTGACCCCTTCCGTCAGGATGGCGATGTCCCGCCGCCCCAGGTCATAGAGCCAGTCGGCGGCGTTGAAGCCGGCGCACCCGCTGCCAATGACAATGGTGTCCAGGGCATAGACCGGCAGCGTGCGGCCGTTCAGTTCCAGGGTGGTCTGTCTCATGCCGCCCTCACAGTCTGCGCAGGTGAAAGCCGCCGTCGGCGTTGAGCACCTGGCCGGTGGCAAAGTCCAGCAGACCGCCCGCGGCGGCCAGCACACAGTTTGCCACATCCTCCGGCAGCCCGAACCGCCGGATGGGGGTGACCCCCTCTGCAATCAGCTTCTCATATTTCTCAGTCACCGCCGCGGTCATGTCGGTGCGGATAATGCCCGGGCGTACCTCAAAGACCGGGATGCCGTACTCTGCCAGCCGGTCGGCAAACAGCATGGTCACCATGGATACCCCCGCCTTGGAGATGCAGTATTCCCCCCGGTTCACTGAGGAGGTGTAGGCGGACATGGAGCAGATATTGATGATTCTGGGGGTGTAGTCTGTCAGATTCCGGCCCTGCATCTCAATCATCCGGTTGGCCCCCAGCTGGCACAGGAAGAAGGTGCCCTTGAGGTTGATACCCAGCACCCGGTCCATGCTCTCCTCAGTGGTCTCCAGCAGATCCCGACGCACCGCAGGGGCGACCCCCGCGTTGTTGACCAGCAGATCCAGACGGCCGTAGGAGGCATCAATCCAATCCACGATCTCCTGACGGTCCGATGCCTGGGCAATGTCACATTTCCGGTAGATGCAGTCGATCCCCTCGGCCTGAAGCTGATTTACCACCTCATCCGCCTCAGGCGCGGTGGCGGAGAGGACGACAAACCAGCCCGCTTTTCCTAACGCCCGGGCGATGCCCAGGCCGATGCCTCGGCGGGAGCCGGTGACCAGCGCGATTTTTTTCATTTCGTTCCCTCTTTCAGCACGTCCCGGCGGTAGATGGGGAGGTAGGCGGGATCGCGGACGACGCAGCCCGCCGTAGAGCCCGCCCGCATGAGCTCGGTGCACTTGCCGCAGGTGACGCAGCACTTTCTGGGGTCAAGGGCACCGTGCTTCAGAATCTCCTTGGGGAATTCCGGATAGGCAAAGGACTCCCGGCCAAAGCCCGCCATGGAGCACAGGCCCTGGGCGACGGCGCCGGCGGCCAGGTTGGGGGAGTACTGGCGCAGATAGCTCAGGCCGGAGGCGATGACCTTCAGATCGGGATAGGCCTTCTGCACCTGGCCCACACAGGAGATCATCCGGGCTACGCCCTCCAGAGGATGCTCATCCGGGACATAGCCGCCCAGATCGAAGGGCCGGTTCACATGGGGGTTGAAGTAGGGGTTGCCGATGGTCACATCCAGCAGCGGCATGCCCAGCTCCCGGTGCAGCCTGCCCACCAGCTCCAGAGGCTCGGTCAGATCCGGAGTGACGCTTCCGTTATCAGCCACACCCCAGCCGTAGGGACGGGGGAAGCCGTCATAGACGTTTAGGCGGGAGGTGACGATGAAATCCCCGGTGGCTGCGGCCTGGGCCGCCCGCACGCCGTCCACCAGCAGGCGGGTGCGGTTTTCCAGACTGCCGCCGAAGGCGCCGGGCCGGGTGTAGGCGGACAGCAGCTCGCTGTTGAGATACCGGTGGCAGCACTTGATGTCCACGCCGTCAAACCCAGCGGACTGGGCCAGAGCGGCCGTTTTGCCGAAGGCGTCCACCAGGGAGAACAGGTAGTCGTCGGACACAATGCGCTCAGCGGAGATGGGATTGCTCCCCTCAAAAATGGGGTTGTTGTAGGCGATCATCGGGGCGGGGATTCCCTCCGGCTTGGAATAGCGGCCGGAGTGGGTGGCCTGGAGGATGATCAGCGGCTCGAAGCCGTTTTCTGCCAGGCAGGTCTCCTTGATATTGGCCACAAACTGCTTGTAGTCGTCCAGGTTGTCCTCAGTGAGCCAAAGCTGACGGGGATTGGCCCGGCCCTCGGGCACCACTGCGCAGGCCTCACCCCAGATCAGGCCGGCGCCGCTCTTGGCAAATCGGTCGTATCTGCGCAGGGTGAGCGCACCGGGACGGCCGTCCGCCGTGCCGTCGCAGCCCTCCATGGGCTGAATGGCGATGGCATTGGCTGCAGTACGGCTGCCGATGGCCACCGGACGGCCGAGCGGGGAGAGATCCTCCGTCAGCGGAAGTGACACGCCCAGAGCTGCAAGCTCGGCCTCCAGCGCTTCTTTCGTCTGATAGTGAAATTTTTTGTGTTCCATGATAGGCTCCTCCTGATTCTGCAACAGATTTGAAACAGAGTTTTGCAGTGCTGTGTACGCTCAGAATAACGGTTGGCTTTTGCTGGTTTCATGATATAATATTGCCGTATGCAATAATCATATCGGTTTGCTCTGACGTACGTCATTTTTGCTTTGTCGAGGGGAGGGGCCTCCTGTGGAGCCTGCTGTGCCACTGATCCAAGAGTGCTGTCACAAACGCAGCGACTGCATTATCCGTGTCCACTTTCACAACGCCTGCGAACTGCTCTTTGTCCGCCGGGGCGTTATTTCCATCCGGATTGACGACCGGGCCTATGATGCCGGTCCGGGGGCGCTGCTGGTTATCGGACGGCTGGAGGAGCATGCCATCCAGGTGCATTCGGCGGAATATGAGCGGGACTATGTCATCTTTGACCCTGCCCGGCTGGAGCATTTGATGGAGGACCGCCGCCTGCTCTCTCCGCTGCGCAACCGGCCGGAGGGCTTCTCCCATCTCTTTGACCTCTCCGGCCAGTTTGAGCGGGTGTGCCAGGTGTTCCAGGCACTGCGCGGGGAGTGGGAGCAGCCGGGCGCCTTTTCCGAACAGCTGAGCCTCAGCCTGCTCACCGAGCTGCTGGTCTACATGCAGCGCACACCTGACGCCCAGCGGGAGCTGAGGCAGGTGCCGCCTGCGGTGTTGACCGTGCAGAACTACATTGAAAATCATTTTGCCGAGCCAGTTTCCATCAGCGATCTGGCCGCTCAGGTATATTTGACCCCCTGTTATCTGACCCACTGCTTCAGGGATGCCACCGGCTACAGCCCCAAGCAGTATCTGGTGCTCCACCGGATTTCCCGGGCAAAGGAGCTGCTGGCTGAGACCGATCTGCCGGTGGCAGAGGCTGCCTACCGGTCTGGATTCTCCGACGTCAACAATTTTATCCGCACCTTCAAACGGGATACCGGACTTACCCCTCTGCGCTATCGGGAGAAACAACGGAAAACGCAGGTTTGACGGATTTTCCCGCAGCTGCCTATGATTGGCCCCGGGACAAATACGATAGAATGGAGACAAGAATGGGGCGGCAGAAACGCCGCCGTAGGAAGGACGGTATATTCCGTGAGACAGATCGAACTCGCCATCGTGGGCATCGGCGGCTACGGAGACTACAGCCTGGGCCTGCTGGAGCAGTATGTGGATCCTGTCAGTTACCGGCTGGTGGGGGCCATCGACCCCTATTATGAGCGCTCGCCCCGCTATCCGGCGCTGAAGGCCGCCGGTGTCCCCTTTTACCGGACGCTGGAGGAATTTTATGGAGAGAACCACGCCGACCTGGTGCTGATTGTCAGCCCGGTGCACCTGCACCGGGAGCAGTGTGTCACGGCCATGCGCCACGGCTCCGACGTGCTGTGCGAAAAGCCGCTGACCCCGCTGGTGCAGGATATTGCGCCGATCTCCGCCGTCCAGTGGGAGACCGGCCGCCGGTTGGGGGTGGGCTTCCAGCTCTCCTTCAGTCTGCCCATGCTGGCCCTGAAACGGGACATTCAGTCCGGCCTGCTGGGCGCGCCCAAAGCGCTGGGCTGCTGCGTCTCCTGGCCCCGGTATGACAGCTATTACAACAGCTCCTGGCACGGCCATCTCCGGGACGCCGGGGGGAATTGGGTGCTGGACTCCATCCTTTCCAACGCCACTGCCCACTATCTGCACAACGCCTGCTTTGTGCTGGGAGAGCGGACAGATACGGCGGCCATGCCGGAGGAGCTCTCTGTGGAGCTGTATAACGGCAAGGGGATTGAGACCTTTGACACCGCCTTTCTCAAGGGCCGGTTCGCCAACGGCTGTATTCTGTACCTGGCGCTGACCCATTCCGGAACGGAGACGGTGAATCCGGTGTTTCGGTATGAATTTGAACATGCCCTGGTCACTGTCCGCCCCGGCAGCGGCGGGGCGGAGCTGATTGCTGACTTCTCTGACGGCAGAACAAAGCGCTATGGCAGTATGGGAGAGGATCAGGTGGCCCAAAAGCTGCGCACCATGCTGGCCGCCGCTGCAGACCCTGCCGTGGAGGTGCCCTGCACCCCGGAGACCATCCGGCCCCAGCTCACTATCACCAACGCCATCTTTGACCAGGCGAAGGTACATCCCCTGCCCGGCATGGTGCGCTGCTCCGACCCGGAGCCGGGTCTGTTCCGCCCCGGCCTTTCCGATGAGGTGCGCCGCTGCTTTGATCGGGGACTTTTGCCCAGTGAGCTTGGACTGGACTGGGCAACTGCCCCCGACGCCGTCCGGTTGGAGGACTATACCGCCTTCTCCGGCGCCCGCTTTGCACAGGGAGGGTTTGACCGATGATCCGGGTCTGTATTGCCGGCAGCTCCGGCCACGCCTATACCGTGCTCCAGGCCCTGCCCCGGCTGCCTCAGGTGGAGATCGCCGGCTGGTGCCCCACCTGGGACGGAGAGCCCATGGACGGCCTGGTGGCGGGAATGGAAAAGCAGAATCTGCACCCGCACTGTTACCCGGACTATCAGACCATGGTACAGTCCGCCCGTCCCGACGTGCTGGTGGTGGACGGCCAGTTCGGCGACCATGCCGCCATGACCCGCTGGGCGCTGGAGCGGGGACTTCACGTCTACTGCGACAAACCCCTGGCCCTGTCTCTGGAGGCGCTGGAAGAACTGCACAATGCGGCCAGAGCATCCTCCGGCCTGCTCTGGGCCATGCAGACTGCCCGGTATGACCCCTGGTTCCACACCGCCCGGCAGCTGATTCAGGAGGGAGCGGTGGGGGAGATCCGTCTCCTCTCCGCCCAGAAATCCTATCGGCTGGGCGTCCGGGCCCCCTTTTTCTGTGACCGGGAAAAGCAGGGGGGACTGATCCCCTGGGTGGCCATCCACGGGATCGACCTGATCCGTTTTCTCTGCCCGCTGGCCGTGGAGAAGGTGTTTGCGAAGCATTCCACGGGAGGAAACGGGGGTTACGGTGACCTGGAGGCCACCGCCCAGATCATGCTGACCATGGCCGGCGGCGTATCCGCCCAGGTCAGCGCCGACTACCTGCGGCCCATGAACGCCCCCACTCACGGCGACGACCGGGTGCGGGTGGCGGGCACCGCCGGTGTGCTGGAGGTGCGGGCCGACCAGGTCTGGCTCATCAACGAGACCCATGACGGCAGTCGGCCCGAACCCCTGCGGGAGACGCCGATGATCTTCGAGGACTTCATTCACACCATTGAGGGCAGGGGGCTTGGGCTGCTCAACCGGGAGGAGTCCTTTGCCGACTCCCGGCTGGCCCTGCTGGCCCGGGAATCGGCGGACACCGGAGCCTTACTTACGTTGCCCCATCAGAGCTGACAGGAAACCAGATAAAGACGAAAAAACACACATCAGACCGGCAGACTGCTGATCTGATGTGTGTTTTGCAAGTGGGCCTATAAGCCGGGTTCTGTTTTGACAGCCATCTATCTCGACCTGCCGTTGCCGGCAGGCTCAAGCCACCTCCCCGGGACGGCCGGGCCGGCCATATGTCCCTCCACGGTGTTGCTCCGGATAGAGTTTACAGGGCCGAGCAGTTCCCAGTCGGCCGGTGAGCTCTTACCTCGCCTTTCCACCCTTACCGGCACAGAGCCGGCGGTATCTCTCTGTTGCACTTGTCCTGAAGTCGCCTTCGGCGGGCGTTACCCGTTATCCTTGCCCTATGGAGCCCGGACTTTCCTCACGGGTGGGCCTTTCGCCCCATCCGCGCGGCTGTCCAGCCCGCTTGCATGGGTTATTGTAGCGGATTGAATGGGAAAAGTCAAACAGATTCTGTTTTTGCTCCGTTTGCCCAGTGCTTCAGGTATGGAATTTGCTTCCGGAGCAGATCCTTTGCCTGATCAGCAGTCACTTCCGGGTGGTATTCCGTCAGGAATCCGGCGCAGACCTCCACCACCTGCTCCGCCGTCTGATAGACAAAGGCTCCGTCCTGATAGCACCATTTGCAATACTCCTCGTTCATGCTGCCGTCCGGCTCCCGGCTGATCTCCCCGTCCTGCAGCGGCATGCCGCAGCACTGGCAAAAGAGCTGCCGGGGACTGCCCAGCAGGGTATTGATGGAGACGTCAAACTCCCGTGAGAGCTGTTTCAGCGTCTCGGGGTTCGGGACTGTCTCACCGTTCTCCCACCGGCTGACCGCCTGACGGGTCACATGGAGCCGCTGGGCCAGCGCCTCCTGGGTCAGACCGTGGGACTCCCGCAGCGTGCGCAGCACTTCATTTGATTCCATAGATCATTCCTCCTGTGCCTTTGGGTGATTCCCATTTCTGCATTCATCTTATCATGGCCCCGTAGGGATGTAAAGCAACAGGCAGTTGCCATACCCCGGTACGGAACTAATCCTTGCCTTTTCGCCGCCGCTCGGGTAAAATGAAGTGATTTCTGAAGAAAGGTGGTTCTGGAATGGACCCCAAACTGGAACGAATGCTGCTCCGGGTGCAAAAGCCCGCCCGGTATACCGGCGGCGAGTACAACGCTGTCATCAAGGACAAGACACAGGTGGATACCCGCTTCGCCTTCTGCTTTCCCGATACCTATGAGATCGGCATGTCCAACCTGGGCATGCGCATTCTCTACGGCGTCATGAACGAGATGGAGGGGGTCTGGTGCGAGCGGTGCTTTGCCCCCTGGGGAGATATGGAGGAGGAGATGCGCAGGGAGGACATGCCCCTCTGGGCGCTGGAGAGCGGAGACCCTATCCGGGACTTCGACTTCATCGGCTTCTCCCTGGGCTATGAGATGGCTTACACCAATGTGCTGAACATGCTGGATCTGGCAGGAGTGCCCCTGCACACCTGGGAGCGGGGAGAGGACGACCCCATTGTCATCGCCGGCGGCACCTGCGCCTACAACGGCGAGCCTCTGGCCGACTTTATCGACCTGTTCTCCCTGGGCGAGGGGGAGGACGTGACAGTGGAGATGCTGGAGCTCTACCGCCGGGGCCGCAGAGAGGGCTGGAGCCGGAGGGAATATCTCCGCCATGCCGCTCAGATTCCCGGCCTCTACGTCCCCTCTCTGTATCAGGTGACCTACCACGAGGACGGCACCATCGCCGCCATCACCCCGGAGGAGGGGATTCCTCCAGTGGTGACCAAGCGGATCGTCCAGGATCTGGACAAATCCTACTATCCGGTCAAGACCATCATCCCCTCCACTGAAATTGTCCACGACCGGGTGATGCTGGAGGTATTCCGGGGCTGTATCCGGGGCTGCCGGTTCTGCCAGGCGGGCTACTGCTACCGCCCTGTCCGGCCCAAGAGCCCGGAGGTGCTCATTTCCCAGGGAATCGAGTCCTGCAAGGACTCCGGCTATCAGGAGATGACCCTCTCCAGCCTCTCCACCAGCGACTACCGGCCCCTGGAGCAGCTGTGCGACGGTCTGCTGGACTACTGCGAGCCCAGAAACATCAACCTGTCGGTGCCCTCCCTCCGGGCGGACAACTTCTCCATGTCCCTCCAGCAGCGGCTGCAGAAGGCCCGGAAGAGCTCCTTCACCTTTGCCCCTGAGGCGGGCACCCAGCGGCTCCGGGACACCATCAATAAGAACGTCACCGAGGAGGATCTGCTCCAGTCCTGCCGTACCGTCTTTGAGGGCGGCGGCAGCGCCGTCAAGCTCTACTTCATGCTGGGCCTGCCCACCGAGACGGACGAGGACGTGCTGGGGATCGCCGACCTGGCCCAGAAGGTCTATGTGACCTGGAAGAAATATTCCAGCAACCGGGCCAGAGGGGTGCGCATCACCGTCTCCACCTCCTTCTTTGTGCCCAAGCCCTTCACCCCCTTCCAGTGGGAGCCTCAGATCAGTATGGAGGAGTACCAGCGGCGGGTGGACCTGCTGCGCAGCGCCATCACCAACAAAGCCATCACCTACAACTGGCACGATCCGGACACTAGCTACATCGAGGCGGTTCTGGCCCGGGGCGACCGCCGCCTGGGCAGAGCCTTGGAGGAGGTCTGGCGCCGGGGTGGCCGGATGGACGCCTGGAGCGAGTATTTCAGCTTCGACCGCTGGATGGAGAGCTTCCGGGCGGCAGGGGTGGACCCGGACTTTTACGCCCGCCGGGAGCGGAGCTATAAAGAGGTGCTGCCCTGGTCCATGATCTCGGTGGGCGTCCGGCCCAGCTACCTGTGGCGGGAGCGGAACCAGGCCTATCAGTCGGTGATCACCCCGGACTGCCGGAAGCAGTGCATGGGCTGCGGGGCGGACAAGCTGCTCTGCGGCGGCCATTGCGACGCCCTGCTGCCCCTGTCCAAGCAGCAGAAAGAGGAGGGCTGAGTCATGGCGAAAATGCACACCCACCGGCTGCGGTATGAAAAAACCGGCCGGGCCATCTATATCTCCCACCTGGACACTATGGCCCTGTTCCAGCGGGCCTTCCTCCGGGCGGGCCTGGACATCTGGCAGACGGAGGGCTTTAACCGCCACGCCTATGTGTCCATCGCCCTGCCCCTGTCCCTGGGCTTTTCCAGCCACTGCGAGGTGCTGGAGTTCGATCTGGAGTCCCCCGTCCCCCTGGAGGAGGTACCCGAGCGGCTCAACGCCGTCCTCCCGGAAGGGGTGCGGGTGACCGGGTGCTACGAGGCCCGGGATCCCTTTAAGCTGCTCAAGACCCTGGACTGGACGATCACCCTGGAGTACGACAGCGGCGTTCCCGATGGGGTGGAGGCGGCCTTCCGCGCCATGCTGGCCCGGGAAAGCCTGATTTTGCAGAAAAAGTCCAAGAAATCCAAAAAGGGCTACACCGAGCTGGATCTGATCCCCCTGGTGCACCGCTGGTCGCTGGCGCCGGCAGGGGAGGGGCGGCTGATCCTCTCCTGTAACCTGGCTGCCCAGAACCCCAGCCTCAACCCCCAGCTGCTGCTGGAGGCCCTGCGAAACGAGGCGCCTGAGCTGGCCCCCGACTTTGTCCGCTGCTGCCGGGAGGAAAATTATTTGGAAAACGGAGAAATTTTCCGCTGAGACCTCTTGCAAATCGGAAAAGAGTATGGTATTCTTGACAAGTTGAATAAAGGGTGGTCCTCTGGGCCGCTTCGGACGAGGTACAAAAGAGCCGGAGCATTGACAGCACCATGAACACCTATGAAAACAGGAGGAAATATCCATGGATCTCATCAAAATGCTTGACCAGCAGAATCTCAAGGCCGAGACCCCCGAGATTCGCGTTGGCGACACCGTCCGCGTTCACATCAAGATCAAGGAAGGCGCCAAGGAGCGTATCCAGACCTTCGAGGGCACCGTCATTGCCAAAAAGCACGGCGGCGTCAACGAGACCTTCACCGTCCGCCGCATCTCTTACGGCGTCGGCGTGGAGAAGGTGTTCCCGGTCCACTCTCCCCTGGTGGAGAAGGTGGAGCTGGTGCGCAAGGGCAAGGTGCGCCGGGCCAAGCTGTACTACCTCCGCGACCGCGTGGGCAAGGCTGCCAAGGTCAAGGAGAAGCTGTAATTCAGCGATTTTCCGAGAGAGAAGGAGGGGGAGAGACCCCTCCTTTTTTCATAGAAGCATACGCAAAAGGAGGCAGACCGGATGGAAGTCCAATGGTATCCCGGTCATATGGCGAAAACCCGCCGCATGATTGTGGAGCAGGTCAAGCAGGTGGATATCGTGGTGGAAATTCTGGACGCCCGGATTCCCATCTCCAGCCGAAACCCGGACATCGACGCCATGGTGGGGGCCAAGCCCCGGCTCATCGTCCTCAACCGGGCGGATCAGGCGGATGAGCAGAGCAGCCGGCTCTGGGCGGACTGGTTCCGCCGCCAGGGCTACGGCGTCCTGCTGACCGACTGCAAGTCCGGGGCCGGTGTTTCTCAGTTTGTCCCCACCATCCGGGAGCGGCTGAAGGAGCAGATCGCCCGCTGGACAGAGAAGGGCCAGGTGGGCCGCCCCGTCCGGGCCATGGTGGTGGGAGTGCCCAACGTGGGCAAATCCACCTTTATCAATAAGGTAGCGGGCCGGAAATCCGCCAAGGCTCAGAACAAGCCCGGCGTCACCCGGGGGCGCCAGTGGATCACCGTCTCCGGAGGCCTGGAGCTGCTGGACACCCCGGGCATCCTCTGGCCCAAGTTTGAGGATCAGTCGGTGGGCCTGAACCTGGCCTATACCGGCGCGGTGAAGGACGCCATTATGGATCTGGAGACGCTGGCTTCCCACCTGATGGGTCTGCTGGCCCGCCGGTATCCCCAGGCCATCGCCGACCGCTATAAAATTACCGTAGACCTGGAGGCCCAGGACTGGGAGCTGCTGGAGGCCGCCGGCCGGAAGCGGGGCTTTCTCATCTCCGGCGGCGAGGTGGATCTGGAGCGGATGGCCCGGGTGCTGCTGGAGGAATACCGCTCCGGCAAGCTGGGCCGGTTCACCCTGGAGACCCCGGACGATCTGGAGGAGAAGAATCATGGCAAGGCAGACTGAGCCGAAAGACCTCTGGACGGAGGAGCGGCGTATCTTCGCCCAGCGGGGAGAAATTCTGCTCTGCGGCGTGGACGAGGCGGGGGCCGGCCCCCTGGCCGGGCCGGTATATGCCGCCGCCGTCATCCTGCCCCGGGAGCTGGTGCTCCCTGGCCTGGACGACTCCAAAAAGCTCACCGAGCGCCGCCGGGAGTTGCTCTTTCCACAGATCAAGGAGCAGGCTGTGGCGTGGGCGGTGGCCACCGCCTCCCCGGAGGAGATCGACGAGATCAACATCCTCAACGCCCGGATGCTGGCCATGGATCGGGCCATCGCCCTGCTGGAGCCTCAGGCGGACTTCGCCCTCATCGACGGCAACTGCTGCCGGGGCATCCGCTGCCCCGGCGAGACGCTGGTGAAAGGGGACAGCCGCTCCGCCTCCATCGCCGCAGCCTCCATCCTGGCCAAGGTGAGCCGGGATCACTATATGGAGGAGATGGCCCGGGTCTATCCCCAGTATCAGTTTGAAAAGCACAAGGGTTATCCCACCAAGCTGCACTATGAGCTGCTGAAGCAATATGGCCCCAGCCCCATCCACAGGCAGAGCTTTCTGAAGAAGTTTTATGGACAGGAGAGCTGACCCGGAGCTGGGCCGCTGGGGAGAGGCCCTGGCCGCCCGGTGGCTGTATGACCGGGGATATCAGATCCTGGATAGCCGCGTCTGCTTCCGGGAGGGGGAGCTGGATCTCGTGGCCCGGAAGGGGGACGTGCTGGCGGTGGTGGAGGTGAAGCTCCGTACCGGCGATTTCGCCCCCGGCGCCCAGGCGGTGACCCCACGCAAGCAGGACAGGATCCGCCAGGCCTTGGGCCGGTATCTGGAGCAGCATCTGGAGCTGGCCGACTGCTATATCCGCTTTGACGTCTGCCAGATTGATGCCCCTCAGGGGGTGCAGACCCGGGAGCCCGTCCTGAGCTGGCTGGAAAATGCGTTTTATTGAGGAAGAATTTACCGGGCGCGGCAGATCTCCCCTTTCTTCTGCGCTGGTTCCTGTTACCATGATGGAAAGGAGTCTCTTTCATGTCATCCAAATACATCCCTCTCTTTGACGGCCACTGCGACACCCTGAGCCGTCTGTTGCTGCACCCGGAGGAAAGGCTCTTTGACGCCCACGGCCAGTGGAACCTGGGCCTTTCCGTCCGCTATCGGCCCCAGGCCCAGTTCTTTGCCGTCTACTGGGACAGCGCGGCACCCCTGGCCAAGCATTTCGCCAAGCGGGAGAAAAAGATCTTCCTCCGGGACTGCAAGGTGTTCCGGGATCGGGTCACCCTCTGCCGCACCGCCCAGGAGGCCAAGACAGCGGGGGAGCAGCGCAAGCTGGCCGCCTTTCTGTCCCTGGAGGGGGCGGAGCTGATCGGCTGCTCCGAGCGGGAGCTGGAGAAGTGGCACAAGGACGGCCTGCGCATGGTGGGCCTCACCTGGAACCACGCCAACGCCCTCTCCGGAAGCTGTGCGGAGGAGCCGGAGCGGGGCCTGAGCCCGGCGGGGAAGTCCTTCGTCCGCAAGGCCCAGTCCCTGGGCATTCTGGTGGACGTGTCCCACCTGTCCGACGCCGGCTTCTGGGACGCCGCTGCCCTGTGCGAGGAGACAAAAGCTCCCCTGGTAGCCAGCCATTCCAACAGCAGAAGTGTATTTTCTCACCCCAGGAACTTGACCGATGAGCAATTTAATGCAATAATGAAGTATCATGGGGTGGTAGGGCTCAATGCCTATACCCGCTTTCTGGGCCAGGGCGATGTGACAACGGATACGATCATCGCCCATCTGGAGCATTTCCTGGCCCTGGGCGGGGAGCGCACCGTGGCGCTGGGCGGCGACTGGGACGGCTGTGACAAGCTGCCTCAGGGCTACACCGGCGTCTGGAGCTGGGCCGCCCTGTATGAGGCGCTGCTCCAGCGCAACTATCGGGAAAGCCTGGTGCAGGACCTCTTCTACAATAATTTCATGAGGACAGTGAATCGAGTATGTACTATGTAAGCACGAGAAACAAAAAGCTGGAGTTCACCCCGGCTCAGGCCATCTCTCAGGGACTCTCCCGGGAGGGCGGCCTCTTTCTGCCCGCCGCGCTGCCCCGGCTTCCCGGCCACGCCCTGGAAAGCCTGAAGGATATGTCCTATCAGCAGCGGGCGGTCTATGTGATGGGGCTGTATCTCACCCACTTCACCACCTCTGAGCTCACTGCCTATACCACCAAGGCCTACGGCCCGGACAAGTTCGACACCAAGGCGGTGGCCCCCGTCCACAAGGTGGACGATAATACCTATTGCCTGGAGCTGTGGCACGGCCCCACCTGCGCTTTCAAGGACATGGCCCTGCAGATGCTGCCCCATCTGCTCACTGCCTCCATGCGCAAGAGCTATGACAACCGCACTGTCTGCGTCCTGGTGGCCACCTCCGGCGACACCGGCAAGGCAGCCATGGAGGGCTTCCGGGATGTGGATCAGACTAAGATCCTGGTCTTCTATCCCAAGGACGGCGTCTCCGAGGTGCAGGCCCTGCAGATGAAAACCCAGGAGGGTGAGAATGTAGGTGTCTGCTCGGTCATCGGCAACTTTGACGATGCTCAGACCGGCGTCAAGACCCTTTTCTCTGACGAAACCCTTCGGGAAGAGCTGGCCGCAAACAACGTGTTCCTGTCCTCCGCCAACTCCATCAACTGGGGCCGGGTGCTGCCTCAGATCGTCTACTACATCTCTGCCTACTGCGACCTGCTCCGGGACGGGGAGATCAGCCTGGGCGATCCCATCAACGTCTGCGTGCCCACCGGCAACTTCGGCAATATCCTGGCCGCCTACTATGCCCGGGAGATGGGTGTGCCCATCGCCAAGCTGATCTGCGCTTCCAATGACAACAACGTGCTCACCGATTTCCTGCAGACCGGCACCTATGACAAGAACCGCCCCTTCTACAACACCGTCTCTCCCTCCATGGACATCCTGATCTCCAGCAACCTGGAGCGGCTGCTCTATACCCTGTCCGGGAATGACGATCAGAAGGTGGCCCAGTACATGGACCAGCTGAAGGAGACCGGAAGCTACACCGTTACCCCCGATATGCTGAAAAAGATCCAGGCCGCCTTTGCCGCCGGCTACACCACCGAGGCCCAGACCAAGGAGACCATCGGCAAGCTGTGGCAGGAGCACAACTACCTGATTGACACCCACACCGCTGTGGCTTTCCACGTGCTGGAGCAGTACCGGGCGGAGACCGGGGACGAGACCCCCACCGTGGTGGCCTCCACCGCCAGCCCCTTCAAGTTCTGCGACGCTGTGCTGGAGGCCATCGGCGTGGAGGACCGCGCCCAGGGCGCCGACCTGCTGGATCAGCTTGCTGAGGTCACCGGCGTGCCCGTACCCCGTCCTCTGGCCGGCCTGAAAGACAAAAAGGTGCGCTTCGAGGGCTGGGTGCAGAAGGAGCAGATGCGGGCCGTGGTCACCGGCTTTCTCAAGTAATGGCTCTCTACGCCATCGGTGATCCCCACCTGTCCCTCAACGCGGACAAGCCGATGGATGTCTTCGGCCCCGCCTGGGAAAATCACACCGAGCGGCTTCGCCGGGGCTTTCTGGAGACGGTTTCTCCGGAGGACACGGTGGTGCTCTGCGGCGATTTGAGCTGGAGCATGAAGCTGCCGGACTGCGAAGCGGACTTTCGCTTTCTCAATGACCTTCCCGGCAGAACCAAGCTGCTGGTCAAGGGCAACCACGACTATTGGTGGAGTACCGCCAACAAGATGGAGACCTTTTTCCGGGAAAAGGGGCTGGACACCTTCCGCCTGCTGCACAACAGCTGCTGGCTCTATGGAGAGACCGCCCTGTGCGGCACCCGGGGCTGGTTCTATGAGCTGGATCAGCCGGGGAGCCACGAGCACAACGAGAAGATGCTCAACCGGGAGTGTATGCGCTTGGAGGCGTCGCTGAAGGCGGCGAGGGAGCGGGAGAAGATCGTCTTTCTCCACTACCCGCCGGTCTATCAGGGCTACCGGTGCAGGCCTATTCTGGAGGTGCTTCACCGGTACGGGGTCCGGCGCTGCTGCTACGCCCATCTCCACGGCTCCAGCCGCCGGCAGGCCATTGAGGGCAGGTGCGAGGGAATCGATTTTGCCCTCATTTCCGCCGACCAATTGGAGTTTGTGCCAAAAAGAATTTTGGATTAGCCGGATTTTTTCACAGAAAACAGTGGAAATCTGCTGAGATCTCTGCTACAATATCATGCTGATGATTTGTCAAAGAACAGGCGCCTGCGCCTACGAGGAGGAGTATCCCCATGAATCTGAAGAATGTAGAGAAAAAAGAAAACAATACCGCCGAGCTCACCGTTGAGATCACCGGCGCCGAGTTTGAGGCCGCCATCAACAAGGTCTATAACAAGGTAAAGAGCCAGATCGCTCTGCCCGGCTTCCGCAAGGGCAAGGCCCCCCGCAAGCTGGTGGAGAAGATGTATGGCACCGGCGTGTTCTATGAGGACGCCCTGGAGGAGCTGTATCCCGCCATCATGGAGGAGATCACCAAGGACGAGAGCCTGGAGATCGTAGGCTATCCCAAGACCGATGTGAAGAGCATGGGCGCCGAGGGCGTCGAGCTGGTCATCACCGTGGGTCTGATGCCTGTGGCCACCCTGGGCCAGTACAAGGAGATCCCCGCCCCCAAGGCAGAGGTTTCCGTCTCCGACGAAGAGGTGGATGAGGCCCTGAAGCCCTACATCAACCGGGCCACCACTCAGGTCACTGTGGACCGCCCCGTTCAGGTGGGCGACACCGCCGTCATCGACTTTGAGGGCTTTGTGGACGGCGTGGCCTTCGAGGGCGGCAAGGGCGAGAACTATGATCTGAAGATCGGCTCCGGCTCCTTCATCCCCGGCTTCGAGGATCAGCTGGTGGGTGTCTCCGCCGGCGAGGACAAGGACGTCGTCGTCACCTTCCCCGAGCAGTATCAGGCTGCTGAGCTGGCCGGCAAGGAGGCCACCTTCAAGTGCACCGTCCACGAGGTCAAGGAGGAGCAGGTTCCCGCTCTGGACGACGAGTTCGCCAAGG
Organism: Candidatus Onthomonas sp.; assembly: GCA_051866815.1. GTDB lineage: Bacteria > Bacillota > Clostridia > Oscillospirales > Oscillospiraceae > Onthomonas. The sequence continues at coordinate 31,470 of JBJDXS010000013.1, forward strand.
ACGTGTCCGAGTTTGAGACCCTGGAGGCCCTCAAGGCTGACCTGCGGGCCAAGGCTCTGGCCCGGAAGGAAGAGGAGGCCGTCAACGCATTCCACCAGTCCGTCATGACTGCTGTCATCAACAACGCCCAGATGGACATTCCTGACACCATGGTGGAGTACGAGACCGACAAGATGATGGAGAACTACGAGTCCCGTCTCCAGGGCTCCGGCATCTCCTTCGACCAGTACCTGAACATGATGGGCACCAACCGGGCTGAGTTCCGCATCAGCACCAAGCAGGCCGCCCTGCGTCAGATCCAGGTGGAGCTGGTGCTCAAGGCTGTGGCCGAGGCTGAGGGCATTGAGGCCTCCGAGGAGGAGATCGAGGCCCATGTCAAGTCCCTGAGCGAGCAGTACGGCATGGAGGTCGAGAAGATCAAGGCCGCCCTGTCTGCCGACACCCTGGCCAAGGACGTCAAGCTGGACAAGGCCTCCAAGGTGATCTACGACAGCGCCGTGCCCACCGCTCCCGTGGAAGAGAAGGCCGCTGAGTAAGTTTTTCCTGCGTTCGTTCCTGCAGCAGCGTCTCCCCAGGGAGACAAAACCTGATGATTTCGGTATACCCCGGCTCCGGCCGGGGTATCCTGTAACCATCTTTCCAAAAATTGCAAGGAGCATTTGATTATGAGCTTAGTACCCTATGTAGTAGAGCAGACCAACCGCGGTGAGCGGAGCTATGACATCTTCTCCCGGCTGCTCAATGACCGCATCATCTTCCTGTCTGAGGAGGTCAACGACACCACTGCCTCTTTGGTGGTGGCCCAGCTCCTCTATCTGGAGGCCCAGGATCCCGATAAGGACATTCAGTTTTACATTAACAGCCCCGGCGGCAGCGTCACCGCCGGCATGGCCATCTACGACACCATGCAGTATATCAAGTGTGACGTGTCCACCATCTGCATCGGTATGGCTGCCAGCATGGGCGCCTTCCTGCTCTCCAGTGGCACCAAGGGCAAGCGGATTGCCCTGCCCAACGCGGAGATTATGATCCATCAGCCCTCCGCCGGCACCCAGGGCAAGGTCACCGATATGGAGATCGATGTGGAGCACTTCCTGAAGATCAAGCAGCGTCTGAATGAGATCCTCGCCCATAACACCGGCAAGACCCCCGAGCAGGTCAAGGCGGACTCCGAGCGGGATCACTGGCTGACTGCCCAGGAGGCCAAGGACTACGGCCTGGTCGATCAGATCTACTACAACCGGTAACAGAGAGGATTTTCTCTCAAAACGATTTTCCAACCCGTGATGAGGAAGGTATATGGCAAAAAATGATGAGAGAAGGACAGTTCACTGTTCCTTCTGCGGCAAAAGTCAAGACAAGGTGGAGCGGATTATCGCCGGCCCCAACGTCTATATCTGCAACGAGTGCATCGGGCTGTGCAACGAGATTCTCGAGGACAGCGACGACTACTATCACGGCGATGAGGAGATTTCCAACGCGGTTCCAGATCAGATTCCCACGCCCATGGAGATCCGCCAGGTGCTGGACAACTATATCATCGGCCAGGAGCAGGCCAAGGTTGCCCTGTCCGTGGCGGTGTACAACCACTATAAGCGGATCTATTTTGGCGGCGGCGAGGATGTGGAGCTGCAAAAGTCCAATATCCTGCTGCTGGGCCCCACCGGCTGCGGCAAGACCCTCTTTGCCCAGACGCTGGCCCGGATTCTGAAGGTGCCCTTTGCCATCGCCGACGCCACCACCCTGACCGAGGCGGGCTATGTGGGCGACGACGTGGAGAACATTCTGCTGCGCCTGGTGCAGGCCGCCGACTATGACATCGAGCTGGCCCAGCGGGGCATCATCTATATCGACGAGATGGATAAGATCGCCCGCAAGAGCGAAAATACCTCCATCACCCGGGATGTCTCCGGCGAGGGCGTGCAGCAGGCGCTGCTGAAGATCCTGGAGGGCACCGTGGCCAACGTGCCTCCCCAGGGCGGCCGGAAGCATCCCCACCAGGAGTTCATCCAGATTGACACCACCAATATCCTCTTTATCTGCGGCGGCGCCTTTGACGGCATTGAGAAGATCATCGAGCAGCGCCAGGATAAGAAGGGAATTGGCTTCGGCGGCTCGGTTCAGACCAAGCGGGAGCGGCAGGAGCAGGACATCATGGCAAACGTCCAGCCCCACGACCTGCTCAAGTTCGGCATCATCCCGGAGCTGATCGGACGTCTGCCGGTGATCACCACCCTCAGCGCTCTGAACCGGGATCAGCTGGTGCAGATTCTCACCCAGCCGAAAAACGCCCTGGTCAAGCAGTATCAGAAGCTGCTGGAGTACGATCAGGTGGAGCTGGAGTTCCAGCAGGAGGCCCTGGAGGCCGCCGCGGATCTGGCTCTGGAGCGGGGCATCGGCGCCCGGGGCCTGCGGGCGGTGTTGGAGAGCGCCATGACCGAGCTGATGTACCAGATCCCGTCCGATCCCGCCATCTGCAAGGTGAGCATTACGCCGGAGTGCATCCGCGGTACCGGAAAGCCGGACATCCAGCGGGATGAGGCCCGGCTCAAGGGGCCGGTCCGCCGGCTGGGCGCCCGCACCCTGCAGGAGATGGGCCAGAAGAAAAAGCGGGGCAACGCTTCCTGAGCGCCGCCTCCCAAACAGCAAGACTATCGGCCGCAAGACCGCCCTTTCCGGCGGCCTTACGGCCTTTTTCCCCATCGGAGGTAGATGCTATGAGCGAAGAGAATCTGACGGTCACCGAAGGCCGCACCCTGCCGACTGTGGCTCTGCGGGGGCTGACTGTCTTTCCCAATATGCTGATCCACTTTGACGTGGGCCGGGAGTCCTCCCTCAAGGCCATCGAGGCGGCGGTGGATCAGGGCCAGGACATTTTCCTGGTGACCCAGAAATCTATTATGACCGAGCAGCCCCGGCAGCAGGATCTGTATCAGGTGGGCACTATCTGCTCCATCCGCCAGCTGCTCCGCCTGCCGGAGAACAACGTCCGGGTGATGGTGGAAGGCCAGTGCCGGGCCCAGCTGCTGGAGCTGAATCAGGAGCGGCCCTTCCTGTCTGCCACGGTCCAGCCAGTGCTATCGGAGCCGGCCGGAGTGAACACCCCCCGGAGCGAGGCGATGGTCCGTCAGGCCTATGAGCTGTTTGAGCACTACGGCGAGCTTTCGGAGAAGCTGTCCGCAGAGCTGATTCTCAACGTTTTCAACAGCCGGGATCCCGGCTATATCGCCGACTATATCGCTCAGAACATTCCCATCCGGGGGGAGGACAAGCAGGCAATTCTGAACGAATTCCGCCCCGTCCGCCGGCTGGAGAAGATGAACCAGATCCTGGCCCGGGAGCTGCAGGTGCTGTCGGTGGAGCGGGATCTGGACAGCAAAATCCGGGATCACATGAACCAGAGCCAGCGGGATTACTACCTCCGGGAGCAGATGAAGGTCATCCAGTCTGAGTTGGGGGAGGGGGGCGACGGCGACGACGAGATTGCCGAATACCGCCAGCGGATTGCCAAGGCCAACCTGCCTCAGGAGGTGGCGGACAAGCTGAACAAGGAGGTCCGCCGTCTGGAAAAGCAGCCCTATGGCTCTGCCGAGGCCGCTGTCAGCCGGAACTATCTGGACATATGCCTGGAGATCCCCTGGACGAAGCGAAGTAAGGAGCGGCTTAATGTGGAGGCCGCCCGGAAGATTCTGGACGCCGACCACTACGGACTGGAAAAGGTGAAGGCGCGCATCCTGGAGTTTCTGGCGGTCAAGCAGCTGGCTCCCCAGCTCAAGGGGCAGATTCTCTGCCTCTACGGCCCTCCCGGTGTGGGCAAAACCTCCATCGCCGCCTCTGTGGCCAAGGCCATGAACCGGAAGATGGCCCGGGTTTCCCTGGGCGGCATCCACGACGAGGCGGAAATCCGGGGCCACCGGAAGACCTATATCGGTGCCATGCCCGGCCGGATCATCACGGCCATCTCCAAGGCGGGCACCTGCAACCCCCTGATCCTGCTGGACGAGATCGACAAGCTAGGGGCTGACCAGCGCAGCGACCCCGCCTCGGCATTACTGGAGGTGCTGGACGCCGAGCAGAACAGCACCTTCCGGGATCATTTTTTGGAGCTGCCCTTCGACCTGTCCGACGTGCTGTTTATCACTACCGCCAACGACCTCGCCACCGTGCCCCGTCCGCTGATGGACCGGATGGAAATTATTGAGTTGGGCAGCTACACCGACGAGGAGAAGCTGCAGATCGCTCGGCGGCACCTGCTGCCCCGGGAGATGAAGCGTCATGGCCTGAAGGCCAGCCAGTTCCGCATCACCGACGACGCCATCCGGGAGATTATCTCCGGCTACACCCGGGAGTCCGGCGTCCGCCTGCTGGAGCGCAAGCTGGCGGATCTCTGCCGCAAGGCGGCCATGGCTCTGGTCTCCGATGAGGAGACCAAGCGGGTCAATGTGAACGGGGACAATCTGGAGGCCTATCTGGGCCCCCGACGCTATCATCCGGAAAAGCTGGCCCGCACCCCCCAGGTGGGCCTTGTCAACGGTCTGGCCTGGACCAGCGTGGGCGGCGAGCTGCTGGAGGTGGAGGTCAACGTGGTGCCCGGCTCCGGCAAGGTGGAGCCCACCGGCAACCTGGGCAAGGTGATGGAGGAGTCCTGCCACTCAGCCATCTCCTATATCCGCAGCCGCACCCAGGAGCTGGGCATTGACCCGGATTTCTATAAGAACCGGGACATCCACATTCATTTCCCCGAGGCGGCCACTCCCAAGGATGGCCCCTCCGCCGGAATTGCCATCACCACCGCCATCGTCTCCGCCCTCACCGGGGCCAAGGTGAAGTGCGGCCTGGCCATGACCGGCGAGGTCACCCTGCGGGGCCGGGTGCTGCCCATCGGCGGACTGAAGGAAAAGACCATGGCCGCCTACCGCAACGGCATCCAGACGGTGATTATCCCGGATGAAAACGAGAAGGATCTGGCGGATATTGACCAGACGGTGCGGGGCGCTCTCCGCTTTGTCACGGTGGAGCAGGTGGATCAGGTGCTGGCCGAGGCCCTGGACTTCTCCTCCGCCGCTGTGCAGCCCCAGTTCGGTCCGGACTATCTCCCGGTGCATCAGGGATCCGCTTCCCGGCCTGGCGCACTGCCCCAGTAATTGAGGTGTTACAATGAATCTCAGCAACGCAGAATTTACCATCGGCGCCACTACGCCCAAGGCCTTTGTCCGGGACGGGCTGCCTCAGATCGCCTTTGCCGGCCGCTCCAACGTGGGCAAGAGCTCGGTCATCAACTGCCTGCTCAACCGGAAGAACTTTGCCCGGGTGGGCGCCGCTCCCGGCAAGACCAGCCAGGTGAATTACTTTCTCATCGACCGGCAGTGCTACTTTGTGGATCTGCCCGGCTACGGCTACGCTAAGGTCTCCAAGGCGGAGCGGGACCGGTGGGGCCGGCTGATGGAGGCCTATTTTGCCTCCGGTCTCATCACCCGGGGAGTCCAGATTGTGGACGCCCGGCACAAGCCCACCGCCGACGACGTGACCATGATGAACTGGTTCAAGTCCACCGGCTGCCCGGTGGTGGTGGTGGCCAACAAGCTGGACAAGCTGAAAAAGAGCGAGATTGAGCCCAATCTCCAGTGCATCCGGGAGGTCCTGGAGCTGGGAGAGGAGCACATCCTGCTGCCCTTTTCCGCGGAAAAGCGTCAGGGAGCGGAAGAGCTCCGTGCTCTGCTGGTGGGTCAGCAGGGAATCCATAACTGATACAGAGAAATTCACCGGCCGCAGACTATCTTTCCGGGTCTGCGGCTTGTGTTTTGCGCCGCTTTTCTGTATAATAAATGAAATAGCGTTTTGATTTGCGTTTCTTCGCCTTGGGAGGCATGCCGTTTGTCTTTTCTCAGTCAGCTGGGCAGCGTCTTTGATTATCAGGCAGCCCTTGTTCTTATCATCCGCGCACTGGCGGCGCTGCTGTGCCTGACCGTTCACGAAACCTGTCACGGCCTGGCCGCCTGGCATCTGGGAGACCCCACCGCCCGGGATCAGGGCCGGCTCTCCCTCAACCCCCTGCGGCACATCGACCCCTTCGGCTTTCTGCTGCTCATTGTGGCGGGCTTCGGCTGGGCAAAGCCGGTGCCGGTCAATCCCGGCTACTTCCGCAAGCCCAAGCAAGGGATGGCCCTCACCGCGCTGGCGGGGCCGGTCTCCAATTTCCTCATGGCGCTGCTCTCCGCCGGTATTCTGAGCCTGCTCTACTATCTCAACGTAGGGGCCACTGAGCCGGGCTTTTGGGTGATGACCGCCTTTGCGGTGCTGCTCTGGCTGAACCTGGGCCTGGGCATCTTCAATCTCTTTCCCATTCCGCCCCTGGATGGCTCCAAGGTGCTCTTTTCCGTGCTGCCTGACCGGATCTACGGCCTGATTCTCCGCTACGAGCGGTATGTCATGCTGCTGCTGTTCGCCCTGGTGTTTTTCAACGTGCTGGACGGGCCCATGGGCTATCTAATGAACCTGCTGGCCAGCGGCATGTGCCGTCTCACCGGTCTGCCCATGGGTGTGTTGGCCATCCTGCTCAACTACATCTACGCCTGAGGAGATACGATGGAAGTACCGGTTTATCACCTGGAGAGCGTGGTCAAGACCCGGAACGAGCCCGCCGACTTTGACGGGCCCTTGGATCTGATTCTCGCTCTGCTGAGTAAAAACAAAATGGAGATCCAGGACATTCAGATCTCCCTCATTCTGGATCAGTACCTGGCCTGGATGGACCGGCGGAAGGAGCTGGATCTGGAGGTGGCCAGTGAGTTTGTCACCATGGCGGCCCAGCTGGTCTATATCAAGACGCGGATGCTGCTGAGCATCCATGACGAGGAGGCTCTCTCCGAGATGGAGGAGCTGATTGCCTCCCTGGAGGAGCGGCAGCGCCATGAGAACTATAAAAAGATTAAGGTTCTGCTGCCTTTGATGCAGAACCGCTATGAGGTGGGCCGGGACTGCATTACCCGGATGCAGGAGCCCATCACCCCGGACAAGACCTACCGCTATGTCCACCAGCCCCAGGATCTGCAGACCGCCATGGCCGCCCTGCTGCGCAGAAGCGGAGAGCAACTGCCCCCTCCGGAGCAGGCCTTTCAGGGCATCGTGGGCCGGGAGCCCTATCCCGTGGGCAGCAAGGCCAAGGAGATCATTGCCCGGCTCATTCGCAGCGGCGTCACCAAATTCAAGGCGCTGTTTCAAAACAGCAAGAGCCGGTCGGAAATTGTGGCCACCTTTCTGGCCATTCTGGAGCTGTGCAAGTCTAGCCGGATCCGCCTGGCGGGCACCGGCAGCGATTGTACTGTGGTGAAGACCGACGCGGAGCCGGAGGAGGAGATTACCGTTCCGGTGGAATCCCCCTCCTGAGCCGGCGGGTATAGACAGGAGAAATTATGGAAAAACTGGAACCGAAAGACATGGAATCCGCCCTGGAGGCCATTCTCTTTGCCGCCGGAGAGCCCATCGGGGCGGACCGGCTGTGCCTTGCCTTAGAGCTGGATCGGAATACGGTGGACAGCCTGTGCAAGCAGCTGGCTGACCGGTACAGCTATGACCGGCGGGGAATTCGGCTGCTGCGGCTGGGAGACAATTATCAGCTCTGCTCCGCCCCGGAATACGCCGACCGAATTCGCAAGGCCTTTGAGCGCCGCAAACCGCCCCAGCTCTCTCAGCCCGCGCTGGAGGTGCTGACCATTATCGCCTATTTCCAGCCCACCACCCGGGCCTATGTGGAGCAAGTGCGGGGGGTGGATTCCTCTTATACGGTAAACCTGCTGCTGGAGCGGGGCCTGATCGAGGAGGCGGGACGGCTGGCTGTCCCCGGGCGGCCCACTCTGTTTCGCACCACCGACCGGTTCCTTCGCTGCTTCAGTCTCTCCAGCCTGGACGAGCTGCCGCCCCTGCCCCAGACCGGGGAGGAGGCCAAGCTGACCCAGGAGCTTCAGCAGGCGGCAGCTATGCTCCAGGCGGAGCAGGAGACGCCGCCGGAACAGAAAGAGGAATGACATGACCGGCTGGATTGTCGCAGGCAGCATTTTGCTGGTGCTGCTTCTGCTCTCCCTGCTGCGGCTGGGGGCGGAGGTCTCCTATGGAGAGGAGGGGCTGGCCCTCCGGGTTCGGGTAGGACAGATCCGGATTACGCTCTATCCCCGCCGGAAAAAGCCGAAGAAGCAGCAGAAGAAAAAGCGGGAAAAGAAGCCCGTCAAAGAGCAGAAGGGGAAGAAAGCGGAACCAGAAAAAAAGACGGAGCCGGAGCAACCGGCCGGTGACAAGCCCCGAAAGGAAGACGAGGCCCGGAAGGGGGGACTGCCTCTGCCCCTGATGGATCTGATCTCCCTGGTGATGGACGCCGCTTCGGACACCGTCGCTCGCTTGCAGATTGATACTCTGGAGGTGGGCTATACCATCGCCGGCAAGGAGGATCCTGCCTGGGCGGCCATCCAATACGGTCTGCTCTGCGCCGGAGAGGGCGGGCTGGTGCCCGTGCTGGAAAACAGCTTTTACCGCATCAAGCGAAGGGATATCCGGGCCAAAGTGGACTTTGAGGCCAGAACCCCACTGATCTGGCTCCGCCTGGCCCTGTCCATCCGTTTGGGACAACTGATCTCCATTGCCTGCCGGGCAGGCTGGGCATTTTTCAAAGCATACAGACAAAATCAGGAGGGTAATAACAATGGAACAGAAGCATCCGATCAATGACGTGCTGGGCCTCACCATGGAGCGGCTCAAGCAGATGGTAGACGTGAATACCGTGGTGGGCACTCCCATCACCACTCCGGACGGGGTGACCGTGATTCCCATTTCCCGGGTAAGTATAGGCTTTGCCTCCGGCGGCTCCGACTTTTCCCCCAAGAATCTGCCCGCCAACAAGGACAACTGCTTCGGCGGCGGCAGCGGCGCCGGTGTCACTATCACCCCGGTGTCCTTCCTCGTTATCCACGGGGATAACGTGCGCATTATCAACGCCAATCCAGTGCCCGATGGCGTGGTGGAAAAGGCCATCAATATGGTGCCGGAGATTGTGGACAAAGTTTCCGATCTGGCCAGTGGCAAGAAGAAGGAGGGCCAAACGGCCCAGTGAACCCCCGATCTGAGGTGAATCAACTGTGAAGATGAAAAGATTTCTGGGATTGGTAATGGCTTTGGCGCTGATGATCGGGCTGATGCCCCAGGCCTATGCCGTGGCGGATCCACCGGCCACCTCCGCAACCTCCACCATTGTCATTGACGCTTACTCCGGTCAGGTGCTTTATGAGGACAATGCCGATGAGCAGCGGGCCATTGCCAGTATTACCAAGATTATGACCGCCTATCTGGCGGTGGAGGACATGACCCTGGACGACGCCCGGCTGGACGAAACCTATACCGTTTCAGAACATGCCGCTGCTTCGGATGAAGGCGGTACCTCCATGTATTTTCTGGCAGGAGATCAGGTGTCCATGGAGGTACTGCTCTACGGCACCATGCTCCGCTCCGGCAACGACGCGGCTGTTGCCTTGGCTGAGGCATGCGCCGACGGGGACGAGGACGCATTCATCCAGCGGATGAACGACAAGGCCCAGGAACTGGGTATGACCAACACCCACTACAGCTGCACCAACGGACTGATCGACGAGGACAACTATTCCACTGCCCGGGACATGGCCAAGCTGGCCAAGGTGGCGATGGAAAATGAGCTGTTCGCCAAGATTGTAGGCACCTGGTACATTGAGCTGGGAGACTACCAGATTGAAAACCACAATATGCTGCTCGACCAGATGAAGGGAGAGTGCATCGGCGTCAAGACCGGCTTTACTACGCTGGCCGGACGGACGCTGGTCTCCTGCGCGGAGCGGGACGGGTCCAAGTTCATCATTGTCACTCTGAACGACCAGAACGACTATGATGACCACGAGGCGCTGTACAACTGGGCCTTTGAGAACTATCCCGCCAACGTCCTGTGCGAGAAGGGGGAGACGGTGACCACTTTCCATGTGGGCAATCAAAGCGTTCCCCTGGTTGCGGCCCAGACCTTGGTCTCCTCCACGCCTCAGTCCAGCGAGAATCCCATCACCTGCACCATGGAGCTGCCCAGCAAGGTCAGCGGCGCCATCTCCAAGGGTGCGGTGGCCGGCACCATCACCTACAAGGTGGGAGACCAGGTGCTGGGAACGGTGGATCTGCTCTATGACGCCATCCTGGTGAACTGATGGAGGAGCGGATCAGCAAGCTGCTCTCCGGCCGGGGGCTGCTCTCTCGCCGGCAGGCGGAGGTCTGCATCCAGGCCGGGCGGGTCACCATCAACGGCCAGATCGCTCAGTTGGGGCAGAAGGTGGATCCGGAGCGGGACGAGATCGCTCTGGACGGCGTTTTGCTGGAACAGGCGCCGGAGCGGGTCTGCCTGCTGCTCAACAAGCCCCGGGGTTATGTGACCACCCTCTCGGATGAGCAGGGCCGGCCCACTGTGGCCCAGCTCATCTCTGACTGCGGCTGCCGGCTCTATCCCATCGGCCGGCTGGATCTGAACTCCGAGGGCCTGCTGCTTATGACCAATGACGGGGACTTGGCTCAGCATCTGACCCATCCCAGCCATGCGGTGGAAAAGGAATACCAGGTTCGGGTCACTGGACCAGTGGACAAGGCACTGCCCCTGCTGCGCCGGCCTATGACGGTGGACGGCGAGCGGTTCCAGGGCGCCCGGGTTCGGGTGCTTTCCCGGACGGAGGCGAGCACCCTGCTCTCCATGACGATCACGCAGGGAAAGAACCGGCAGATCCGCCGGATGTGCCGGGCTGCCGGACTCACTGTCCACCGCCTTCGCCGGGTGCGGGAGGGGACGCTTTGTCTGGGCGATTTGCCGTCCGGCCAGTGGCGTTGGCTCACGGAAGCGGAAATTTCCCGGCTGAAAGGCTGATCTGCTGGGAAAATCTGCAAGATAAAAGTGAAAACTTGCAATTTGGGCTTGCATTTTTCCGCTTCCTTGGGTATGATAGGTCTGTCGGACGAATCCGGACTCCGGGAGCGGAGACCGGGCTACAGAGCCAAAGGAGGCAGGCAGACCGGAGTGCCCGGGGTGCCTGACTTTCGCTGTTTAGGAAGGTGCAGGAAAATGCCAAACGATATTTTAGCAACCATTCAAGAGAATATGGCCGGATTTTCCAAAGGCCAGAAGCTGATTGCTAATTTTATCTTGAACTATTATGACAAGGCCGCTTTTATGACCGCCAGCAAGCTTGGCAAGACGGTAAACGTTAGCGAGTCCACCGTGGTTCGCTTTGCCGCCGAGCTGGGCTTTGACGGCTACCCCAGCATGCAGAAGGCGCTGCAGGAGATGATCCGCAATAAGCTCACTTCCATCCAGCGCATTGAGGTTTCCAATGACCGGATCGGCGACCAGGACGTGCTGTCCATGGTGATGCAGTCCGATGTGGAGAAGATCCGCATGACTATGGAGGAGACGGATCGGGAGAGCTTTTCCAAGGCGGTGGACGCCATCTGCAGCGCCCGGAATATCTATATCCTGGGTGTCCGTTCGGCCAGTGTGCTGGCAAATTTTCTGGCTTTCTATTTCCAGTACATCTTTGAGCGGGTCATCAACATCGACACCGTCTCCATCAGCGAGGTCTTTGAGCAGACCATTCATGTGGACGCGGACGATGTGTTCATCGGTTTGTCCTTTCCCCGGTATTCCCGCCGGACGGTGACTGCTATGGAGTATGCCCGTAGCCGGGGTGCCCAGGTCATCGCCATCACGGACAGTACCGCCTCGCCGCTGCTGCCCCTGGCGGACTACTCCCTCATTGCCAAGAGCGACATGGCCTCCTTTGTGGACTCCCTGGTGGCGCCCCTCAGCTTGGTCAACGCCCTGATTGTGGCGGTGAGCCGGAAGAAGGAGAAGGAGCTCCAGGTCACTCTGGGCAAGCTGGAGGAGATCTGGGCCAAGTATGAGGTCTACGACAAGCCTTCGGGCAACTGATGCCGGAAGAGGGAGGACTTTCTTGGACGAAAAACAAATTGTGGTGATCGGCGGCGGGCCGGCCGGCATGATGGCTGCACTCACGGCCGCCCGGCAGGGCGCCGCCGTCACCCTGATAGACCGGAATCGGACGCTTGGACGAAAGCTGCGCATTACCGGAAAGGGCCGCTGTAATCTGACCAACGACTGTGCGCCGGGGGAGGTACTGCAAAACATTCCCCGGAACAGCCGGTTCCTTTACAGCGCCCTGAGCCAGCTCACCCCGTCGGATGTGAAGGAGTTCTTTCAAGACCTGGGCGTCCCCCTGAAAACAGAGCGGGGGAACCGGGTCTTTCCTGTCTCTGACCGGGCGGATGACATTGCAGATGCTTTGGTACATGCGCTCCATCGGGAACAGGTGAAAACGATCACCGGCCGTGCTCTGGCCATCCTCACAAAGGACGGGGCGGTCTCCGGCGTCAAGTTGGAGAGCGGGGCAAGGCTGGAGGCCCAGGCTGTGATTCTCTGCACCGGAGGCCTGTCCTATCCCGCCACCGGCTCCAGTGGGGACGGCTATCGCATGGCCCAGACCCTGGGCCACACGGTGGAGCCCCCCAAAGGCTCCTTGGTTCCTCTGGAGGCGGAGGAGTGCTGTAAGGAACTGCAAGGACTGAGCCTGCGCAACATCGCCATTCAGGTCAAAGACAGCCGGGGCAAATGCCTCTATCAGGATTTCGGCGAACTGCTCTTTACCCACTTCGGCCTCTCAGGACCGGTGATTCTCAGCGCCAGCGCCCATATGAGGGACTTTTCCCGGGAAACCTATACGGTAGAGATCGATCTGAAGCCTGCCCTGGACGAAAAGACGCTGGACGCCCGGCTGCTCCGGGACTTTCAGGAGAACGCCAACCGGGAATTTCAGAACAGCCTGGGGGGCCTGCTGCCGAAAAAGCTGATCCCCGAGGTGATTCGCCGCTCCGACATCCCGCCGGAGACCAAGGTGCATGACCTCACCAGGGAGCAGCGCCGCAGCCTGCTTCAGGTACTCAAGCACTTTACCGTCCGCGTCATCGGCCCCCGGCCGGTGCGGGACGCAATCGTCACCTCCGGCGGCGTCCGTGTCACCGAGGTGAATCCCTCCACTATGGCCTCCAAGCTGCTGCCCGGCCTGTATTTTGCCGGTGAGCTGCTGGATCTGGACGGCTATACCGGCGGGTTTAATCTCCAGATCGCCTGGTCTACCGGCTATGCCGCCGGATGCTGGGCGGCCTGGGACTGAAAAAGGGGAGACATAAGCGATGTCATTTGTCAGTGTGGCCATTGACGGCCCTGCCGGAGCCGGCAAGAGCACCATCGCCCGCAAGGTGGCGGAGGAGCTGGGCTATCTCTATGTGGATACCGGCGCGATTTACCGTACCGTGGGGCTTTACGCCCGCCGGACGGAGACAGATCCCCACGATGAGCAGGCGGTCTCAGGGCTTCTGTCCTCCCTTCGGGTGGAGCTGCGGGTAGAGGCGGACGGGATACAGCATATGTATCTCAACGGGGAGGACGTGACCGGGCAGATCAGGGAACCGGAGATCTCCCGCTATGCCTCGGCGGTTTCTGCACTGCCCGCCGTCCGGGCCTTTCTACTGGAGATGCAGCGGGAGCTGGCCCGTACCCGGGACGTGGTCATGGATGGCCGGGACATCGGCACTGTGGTGCTGCCCCAGGCCACGGTCAAGATTTTTCTCACCGCAGACCCCAAGGTGCGGGCGCTGCGGCGCTGGAAGGAGCTGCAGCAAAAGGGGAGCGGCGACAGCCTGGAGCAGGTGCTGCGGGAGGTAGAGCAGCGGGACTATGACGACAGCCATCGGGCCATCGCCCCTCTGCGTCAGGCAGAGGACGCCATTTTGGTGGATACCTCTGATCTGACACTGGAAGAGAGTATCGCGGCAATGCTGCGCACGGTAAAGGAGCATCAGAGCTAATGGAAGAGAAACAGGAAAAACAGGTGAAGAAGGAGAAGAAATTTCCTTACCGCACCAAAGAACAGTGCACCGTCTGGTACCATATTGTCTATTCTGTGGCCTTTATTGCCTACCGGCTGATTTACGGTCTCAAGGTGATCGGACGGGAGAATATTCCTGACGGCCCTGCTGTCATCTGCCCCCGGCATTGCACTGCAATCGATCCTCCCATGGTCTATTTCGGCCTGGGCCGGAAGCATTTTCCCCGGACGATTGCCAAGCAGGAGCTGCTGGAAATTCCGGTTTTGGGCCGGATTCTCTATAATATCGGCCTCTTCGGCGTCCGAAGAGGCGAGAACGACATGGCGCCCATCAAAAACGGCCTCCGCTGCCTGAAGGAGGGCAGCAAGCTGATTATCTTCCCGGAGGGCACCCGTGTCCGCGAGGGAGAGAAGGTTCAGGCCCAGACCGGCGCGATTATGTTTGCTCTGAAAACCGGTGCGCCCCTGGTTCCCGTCTACCTCACCCGGGCCAAGAAATTCCATAAGATGACCATGGTGTTTGGTGAGCCCTATTATCCCCAAATTGCCGGCAAGCGGGCCACCCCGGAGGAAAACCGCAGGCTGGCAGATGAACTGCTGGAGAAAATCTATGCTCTGGAGAGTAAGGTGCAATGAAAGTTACACTGGCGAAAACAGCCGGCTTCTGCTATGGTGTTAAGCGGGCGGTGGATCTGGCGGAGCAGACTGCCCAGTCCGGCAGACCCTGTGTCATGCTGGGCTCCATTATCCACAACGACCATGTGATCAACCATTTCAAGGAGCAGGGAATGGGCAGCGTTCAGGAGACGGATCAGGTTCCCCCCGGCTGCGCTGTGCTCATTCGCTCCCACGGAGAGGCCAAGGCGGTCTATGACCGGCTGGAGGCCCAGGGCACCCCGGTGATTGACGCTACCTGCCCCTGTGTGGCGCGCATCCATAAGCTGGTTCAGGAGGCAGAGGAGCGGGGGAGACAGCCGGTCATCATCGGCCTGCCCACTCACCCGGAGGTGGTGGCTATTGCCGGCTGGTGCAAGGCTCCGGTGGTGCTGCCGGACGCTGAGGCGCTGGAGAATTGGCTCTCGGAAGAGGAAAAACGGCGGGAAATGCCCCTCACTTTTGTCTTCCAGACCACCTCAACCAGGTCGGCGTGGAAAAATTGTGAAAAAATTGCAAAAAAAGAATGTACAAACGCAGAATTATTTGATACAATATGTAATGCTACCGCCCGACGGCAGTCAGAAGCCCAGGAACTGGCTGCCCAGAGCGACGTGATGATCGTAATCGGTGACCACCAAAGCTCCAATACTCGCCATCTGGCTGAGCTGTGCAAGCAGCAGTGCAGCCGGGTCTACTGGATCGAACAAGCTGATGAGCTTCCGGTGGACGCCCTGGCGGGGGCAACTTGTGTTGGAATCACTGCGGGAGCATCGACGCCCGGGTGGATAATAAAGGAGGTCAAAACCAAAATGTCTAATGAAGTCAAAATGGAGATCGAAGAATCCTTTGCTGAAATGCTGGAGAAGTCGATCAAAACTTTAAATACAGGAGATAAGGTAGTAGGTACTGTCGTACAGATCACCCCCACCGACATCCAGGTAGACCTGGGTACCAAGCATGCCGGCTATATTTCCATGTCTGAGTTTTCCGACGATCCCAGCGTCAAGGCTGAGGAGGTTCTGAAGCCCGGTGACCAGATCGAGGTTCTCGTTCTGCGCGTCAACGACGGCGAGGGTGTTGTCTCCCTGTCCAAGAAGCGTCTGGACGCCAACAAGAACTGGGAGGAGATCGAGGAGGCCAAGGAGAACAAGACCGTGATCGAGGCCACCATCCGTGAGGAGAACAAGGGCGGCGTTGTTGCCAACTACAAGGGCATCCGCGTCTTCATCCCCGCCTCTCAGACCGGCCTGCGTCGGAATGAGCCCATGACCGGCCTGGTGGGCGCCACCGTTCGGATGCACATCACCGAGGTCAACCGCAGCCGCCGCCGCGTGGTGGGCTCCATCCGCAGCGTCTCCAGTGAGGAGCGGGCTGCCAAGAGCAAGGCCGTGTGGGACACCATCGAGGTGGGCAAGCGTTATTCCGGCACCGTCAAGAGCCTGACCTCTTACGGCGCTTTCGTGGACATCGGCGGCGTGGACGGCATGGTTCACATTTCCGAGCTGTCCTGGAGCCGGATTAAGCATCCCTCCGAGGTCGTCTCCGTGGGCGATCCTGTGGAAGTGTATGTCATCAAGTACGACCCCGAGAAGAAGAAGATCTCTCTGGGCATGAAGGACCCCAACGAGAATCCCTGGGAGACCTTCCTGAACAAGTACTCTGTGGGTGATGTGGCTACCGTCAAGGTGGTCAAGCTGATGAGCTTCGGCGCTTTCGCTGAGGTCGTGCCCGGTGTGGATGGTCTGATCCATATCTCCCAGATGGCCGACCACCGCGTGGAGAAGCCGGAGGACGAGTTGCAGGAAGGCGATGTGGTGGACGTCAAGATCACCGACATCAACCTGGAGACCAAGAAGGTTTCTCTCTCCCGCCGCGCCGTTCTGCAGGCCGCTGACGACGAGGAGTAATCTGCTCCGGAACCGGTAGCGGAATCCATTGCCATGAAAAGGCGGCATAGTGCTCTATGCCGCCTTTTGCTTCAGAAATTGTTCTGGAAAGGGAGCTGTCATGGACAAAAGAACGATGCGTCTGCTGCGCGCTCTGTCAGTTTTCTGCGTATTGATGGCCATCGGAGCCGCTCAGGTCTCCATTATCTCCGCCATACTGATGCTGATTGTTTCGGTTGGCTGCCTGCCCGGCGTCCAGCTGGCCTTGGGAAACCGGGTCAATCCGAAAACCCGCATCATTGTCCTGGTGGTTCTGGTGGTTCTGGCTTTGGCCGTCTCCCAGGAGGAGCTGAAAGCCGCCGATGCACAGGGCGCGGATGTCGCCCAGACGTCTGTCTCAGAGCAGGCAGAAAGCTGAATACCCGCCGTTCCGGGAACCCCTGTTAAGCAAACAGGGGTTCCTTTTCTTTTCAAAATGTGCTACACTCAGAAAAACAGACATAGGAGGATCGGCATATGGGTCTTCATTTTTCCTGGACGCGGTCAAGAGAGAAGAACAGAGAAGAGCGGCCCTGGTGTTCTGTGGTGGTTCCCGCTGCCGGCAACGCCAGCCGGATGGAGGGAACAGACAAGATTTTAGCTGACTTAGGGGGAATGCCGGTGATCGCCCACACACTGCTTGCGCTGCAGCAGTGTCCCTATGTGGACGAGGTTGTTGTGGTCACCCGGGAGGATCTGATGGCGCCCATCGGACAGATTGCCCGTCAATACGACTGCAGAAAGGTCAGCCGTGTGGTTCGGGGGGGCTCCACCCGGGCGGCGTCGGTCGCCATCGGTGTGGGACGGACGGATCCCCGGGCTCAGCTCATCGGCATCCACGACGGAGCCCGGCCCTTGGTGAGCCAGTCTGTGCTGGAGGAGGTCTTTACCAAAGCCGCCGCCACCGGAGCGGCTGCACCCGCTGTGCCGGTAAAGGATACCATCAAACGGGTTCGAGCAGGAGAGGTTGTAACCGAGACGGTGCCCCGGGAGGATCTCCGGGCGGTCCAGACGCCGCAGGTCTTTGACGCCGATCTGATCAAAGCCGCCCTGCACCGGGCCATGGAGCAGGAGCTGCCTATCACCGACGATTGCTCCGCCGTGGAGGCCATTGGCATGGGCGTGACCCTCACCAAGGGCTCCTATGAAAATATCAAAATCACTACGCCGATTGACTTGATTTTGGGGGAGGCGATTCTGCAATGCCGACAGGACTGAGAATTGGACACGGTTATGACGTTCACCGGCTGACCCAGGGGAGAAAGCTGATTCTGGGCGGCGTGGAGATTCCCTGGGAGCTGGGCCTTCTGGGCCATTCGGACGCCGACGTGGTGACCCACGCCATTATGGACGCCCTGCTGGGTGCCGCTGGTCTGTGGGATATCGGCCACGCCTTTCCGGACAACGATCCCACGCTGAAGGATATCTCCAGCATGATCCTGCTGGAGCGCACGGTGGAGCTTATCCGGGCAAAGAGCTTCCAGACGGTGAATGTGGACGCCACCATCGTGGCTCAGCGGCCCAAGCTGGCCCCCTATATCCCTCAGATGCGGGAGAATATCGCCCGCCGCCTGGGGATCCCTGCGGATCAGGTCAACATCAAAGCCACAACCGAGGAGGGCCTCAGCTTTACCGGCTCTGGTGAGGGGATGGCCGCCCACAGCGTGGCGCTGCTGGAGAAAATTTCATTTGAATGATACCAGAAAAGGCTGCCGGTTTTCGGCGGTCTTTTCTTCGTTTCGGCGTTCTTCTCCCATTCACCCCCTTGAACTCCCTGCATAAACTGGAGTGAGAGGAGCGAGAACCATGATTTATTATCTCATTGTCTGCCGGTCGCTGACCTACGCCCAGCAGACCGCGGCAGCTCTGGAGCGGGCGGGGATCACAGCCCATATCCTCCGCTCCCCAAAGTCCATTTCGGCTACCGGCTGCAGTCACAGTGTCAAAATTTCCCAGCGCAGGCTGGCCCAAGCCCTAACGGTGCTCAAGCGGGTGGACCTGACACCGGCGCAGATTTTTATCACTGAGGCGGACGGCAGTTACCGGGAGGTCCAGCTGTGATCTATTTGGACAGCGCCGCCACTGCGCTGCAAAAGCCGCCTCAGGTAGCCCGGGCCATGGTCTGGGCTACGCAGAACTGCGCCAGTCCGGGTCGAGGCAACTACGCTGCTGCCATTCAGGCGGCGGAGACCGCTTTTCGATGCCGCACTGCTCTGGCTGAGCTGCTGGGGGCAGCCGGGCCGGAACAGGTGATCTTTACCTCCAGTGCCACCCATGGACTGAATATCGCTATCCGAAGTCTGGTTCAGCCGGGAGATCGGGTGGTAATTTCAGGCTATGAGCACAACGCCGTCACCCGAACGCTGACCAGCATCCCGAATGTTGACCAGCAGGTGGCAGTAGGGTGCCTCTTTGACCCGGAGGCTGACCTGACGGCCTTTGCCCGGGCACTGGAGCAGCCGGCCCGTGCGGTGATCTGTACCCATGTCTCCAACGTTTTCGGCTATATCCTGCCGATTTCGGGAATTGCCCAGCTCTGCCGGGCGCGGCAGATTCCTCTGATTGTGGACGCCAGCCAGAGCGCCGGCATTCTGCCGGTGGATCTGGAGGGGTGGGGGGCGGAGTATGTGGCCCTCCCGGGGCATAAGGGACTCTGCGGCCCTCAGGGGATTGGGGTGCTGCTGTGCGGCAAAAACAGCAATCCTGACCCTCTGCTCACCGGGGGTACCGGCAGCGAATCCCTACTTCAAGCCATGCCGGACTTTTTGCCCGACCGGCTGGAGGCTGGAACCCACAACCTGCCCGGCATTGCCGGGCTGCTGGCAGGTGTCCGCTTCATCCAGCAGCAGGGACCGGAGCGCCTGCTGAAAGGGGAGCAGGCGCTGATCCGTCAGCTCAGATCGCAGCTGTCCAGACTCCATGGCCTGGAGATGATCTGTCCGGAAGATTCTGCACTGGCCACCGGAGTGCTCTCCTTCCGGCTGGCGGGACAGGACTGTGAGGAGGCTGCTGAACAACTGGGCCGCCGGGGCATCGCTCTGCGGGCGGGGCTTCATTGCGCCCCTCTCGCCCACCGGACGGCGGGAACGCTGGAGACTGGAACTATCCGGGCAAGTGTCTCACCCTTTAGCCGCCCGGAGGAGCTGCGGGCGCTGACTGGAGCCTTGAGGCAGATGTCAGAAAAATAGAGACAGATGCGCTTGCCAAGCTGTGGCTTTGGGAGTATACTATACTTGTTATCGTGGGGGGTTTAACAGCATTTTGATGCCGATCTTTCCTCGAATTCCCGATTCTTTCCCCCTTCGGCAGGGCGGAATGTTCCGGATGCAGTTTATGCCGCCGGAAAAGCCACACCAATTGACAGGCGCATCTTTCCGATCGGAGTGACAGATATGTCCACGTTTTCTTCTCTCATTCAACAAATTGCCAGTTTTGACGGCATTCAGCAGGCGCTGCGCTATATCCAGACCATTGAGTTTTCTGATTTACTGGACGTGGCAATCATCGCCTATATCTTTTATCAGCTGATTCTGCTCACCAGGCACTCTCAAGCCGGTCAGGTTCTGAAGGGCGTTATTCTGGTCATTGCCCTGCTCTGGCTGTCCGATCTGTTCAACCTGCATGTGCTGAACTTTATTCTGGATAGCGTGGTACAGGTGGGCTTCCTGGCCTTGATCGTTGTCTTCCAGCCGGAGATCCGGCATTTCCTGGGTCAGGTGGGCAGCGGCAATATGAAACGCTTTTTTCGATACCAGGGGGATTCCAGCGCGTTGGAGTCTGCCATTACGGAGACGGTCAGCGCCTATCGGGACATGTCCCGGAACAAAGTGGGCGCCCTGACGGTCTTTGAGCGCACCAGCATTCTGAACGACTGCGTCCGCACAGGCACCGCCCTGGATGCCGAGGTGTCCGGAGAGCTGCTGAAAAATATCTTCTATCCCAAGGCACCTCTCCATGACGGCGCCGTCATCATCCGGGAGGGCCGGATTGTGGGAGCAGGCTGTGTGCTGCCTCTGTCAGGCAACAGCAATATCAGCCGTGAGCTGGGCACCCGACATCGGGCTGGCCTGGGCATCACGGAGCACACGGACGCCGTTGTCGTCATTTGCTCCGAGGAGACCGGCTCTATCTCAGTCGCCGCCGAAGGGATGCTCAAGCGGCATCTGGCCCCGGAGACGCTGGAACGGTTGCTGCGCAATGAGCTGCTCACCGCCCAGGAGGAAAAGCGGGGCTATGGCGTCGCCTCCCTGGACATGCTGTTGTCCATGCTGCGCAGAGGCAAAAAGGAGGATGGGGACCATGTGGAGTAAGTTTCGCGACAGCCGGATCTTCTATGCCCTGTTGGCTCTGTTGGCCGCCATCGTCTGCTGGCTCTATGTGGATTTGGCACGAACCCCGGATGCCAATGTCCCGATCAATGGAATTCCGGTCTCTTTTATCGGAAGGGAGACGCTGCAGGAGGAGGGGCTGCTGCTGCTGGACGAGCAGCCAACCATAAACATTGTCGTCTCCGGCCCCCGCAGCGTCATTACCAAACTGAACCGAAACAATATCACGATCACTGCGTCTGTCTCCAACATTACGGAGGCTGGCGTTTACAGCTTGGACTGCTCAATCAACCTGCCCAGCTCCATTGTCAGCGCGAGCTCGAAAACGGTGCGCGTCGCTTCCCGGAGCGCCACTGCTGTGGATGTAACGGTGGTAAAAATGGTCAGCAAGACCATTCCCATCCAGCCGGAGTTTACCGGAACCGTGGCGGAAAACCGGTTCTATGACGAGGGCAGCTTTGCCCTTCAGCAGCGGGAGTTGGAGATCAGCGGTGAAGAGAGCGCAGTCAACGTGGTCAGCTATGCAAAGGTAGTCTTGAAGGAAACCAATTTGACCGATACCTGGACCGGCTGGCTGGATGTGATTCTCTGTGACCAGGAGGGGCAGGAGGTTCAGCCGGACAACCTGTCTATGGAGGTCACCTCTATTTCCGCGACCTTCTTTGTAGAATGCACCAAGGAGATTCCGTTGAAGGTGACGCTGACCTCCGGCGGCGGCGCGACAGCGGAAAATGCCCAGTATACCATTGATCCGCCTTCCATTACTGTCTCCGGCCAGGAGGTAGTTTTGGATAGTATGGATGAGCTGAACCTGGGAACGGTGGATTTGAGCCAGGTGATCACAACAGGGGAGTACCAGTTTGAAATAAAGCTGCCCTCCGGTGTCAGCAGCATGGATGAAGCTACGACCGCCACGGTTCAGGTCAGCATCAGCGGCCTGGAGACCCGCCGGATTGTCACCTCAAATATTCAGCTGATCAATGCGCCGGACGGGCACCGCTACAGCTACGACGACCTGGAGGTCCGGGTGCGTGGCAAGGCGGAGGATTTCAAGATGCTGATGAACGAGGACGTTCAGGTCACGCTGGATATGTCCCAGGTGGAGGTGGTGGACGGCACTACAGTCACTGTTCCCGCCCAGGTTGAGATCATCGGAATTTCCGAGCTGGGCGTACTGGGCACCTACAGCGTGAATATCACAGTGGAGAGTGTTGAGGAGCCTGCTTCGCCGGAGGAGACTTCCTGAGGCGCTCTGCAGAATCTCTTTACAGTCTCTCTGTCTTTTGATATAATAAACATTCAAATGCCAGTAACGAAGAAGGGAAGATCCCGGATGCTCAACAGTATGACCGGCTACGGCCGCGCAGAAGCGACGCTCCACCAGCACTCCATTGTGGTAGAGGTGCGCAGCGTCAACAACCGTTATCTGGACTGTAATGTCCGGCTGCCCCGCATTTACGGGTGTGCCGAGGACGCAGTTGTCTCCGCAGTGAAGGAGTCTGTCTCCCGGGGCAAGGTGGATGTCAATGTCACCGTGGATACTGCCGGGGGAGAGGCAGTCACTGTCTCGCTGAATCAGCCGGTGGCTGCCGGGTATCTCAAGGCGCTGCGGGAGATGGGGGAGACTTTTGGACTGCGGGAGGATATCTCTGTCTCTCTGCTCTCCCGGTTCCCCGATGTATTCCGGGTGGAGAAGGTGCCGGAAAATCTGGAACAGCTCACCGAGGACATTAGAACGGTCACCCGTATGGCCCTGGCTGACTTCAACGCCATGCGGGCCCGGGAGGGAGAAAAGCTGGCAGCTGACCTGCTGAGCCGGCTGGACACCCTGGAGGCTCAGACGCTTCAGGTGGAGGCTCGCTCACCGGAGACGGTGGCTGCCTACCGGGAACGGCTCACCGATCGGATTCGTGAGGTGCTGGAGGACAAGCAGATCGATGAGAGCCGGATCCTCACCGAGGCGGCAATCTTTGCCGACAAGGTGGCTGTCGCCGAGGAGACGGTACGCCTGCACAGCCATATCGCCCAGTTCCGGGACATGGTGGCCCAGGGCGGCGTCATCGGACGCAAGCTGGACTTCCTGATTCAGGAGATGAACCGGGAGACCAATACCACTGGCTCCAAGTGCAACGACCTGGCCCTGTCCACGATTGTGGTGGATATGAAAGCTGAACTGGAAAAGATCCGGGAACAGGTTCAGAATGTGGAATGAGAGAAGGGGGCAGGTATCTTGCAGCTGCTGAATATCGGCTACGGCAATATGGTTTCGGCTGACCGGATTTTGGCTATTGTCAGCCCCGACTCGGCCCCCATCAAACGAATCATCCAGGAGGGACGGGATCAGGGACGGCTGATCGACGCCACCTATGGCCGCAGAACCCGCTCCGTTCTGATCACTGATACCGACCATGTGATTTTGTCCGCCCTGCTGCCGGAGACCATCTCAGGCCGCCTGGAGGGCAAAGAGGCCAGTAAGGAGGAAGAAGATGGGGAAAACTGCTAAGAAAGGACATATTGTCGTCATCTCCGGCCCGTCCGGTGTGGGAAAGAGTACTGTGATTGCCGAGGTGCGCAATCAGCGCTCCAGTCTCACCTTTTCCATCTCTTATACAACGCGCCAGCCTCGCCAGGGCGAGGAAAATCATGTCCACTACCACTTTGTGGATAAAGAGACCTTTCAGGGGATGATTGACCGGGGAGCATTTCTGGAATATGCCAGCTATCAGGGCAACTTCTATGGAACCGCCCGTGCCGATGTTGAGCAGCTGACAGGCGCCGGATTCGACGTCCTTTTAGACATCGAGGTTCAGGGCGGTGCTATTGTCCGCCGTACCTGCCCGGAAGCCACCTTGATTTTTGTCATTCCGCCCTCTTTCGGAGAGCTCTCACGCCGGCTCCATGGCCGCCAGAGCGAGAGCGAGGAGGTCATTCAGGGCCGCCTTGCCCGGGCCAGGGAGGAGTATCGGGAGATTCCCAATTACGATTACCTTGTGGTCAATGACAAGGTGCCTCAGGCGGCAGAAGAAGTGCTCGCCATTTTAAAAGCCCAGGATTGCCGGGTATCCAACCGGCTGGAATTAGTGAAGGGAGATATGAGTCTATGATTCTCTATCCAATGAATGAGCTGTTGCAGGATAAGATCAGCAGCCGTTATGAGCTTGTCAACCTGGTGGCCCATCGTGCCCGTGAGATTGCCAGCGCTGAGACCAACGAGGATCCGCTGACCGAGAAGCCGGTCACTATGGCTCTCAACGAGGCCCGTGCCGGCGTCCTGGTCAAGGATGCGGAACCGGCTTCTGAGCAGTGAACCAACCCAATATTGCTGCGGCATAAGGCAAGGGGCAGAGGGGACCATGCGCCCCGGGTGCGCTCTTGCCTTTGTGCATATCAAGGGCTGAAGGGGCGGCAATACCGCCGGACGGCCTGAATTGGAAAGGAGGCGCCGGATTGGGGCAGGAGCTGTGCTGCAAGGTGGCGGTGGCCGCCGCAACCTATGCTATTGACAAACCCTATACCTATCTGGTGCCGGACAGTTTTTCTGAAACACTGGCCCCGGGCATGCGGGTGATAGCCCCCTTTGGCCGGGGCAACCGCCGGTCTGAGGGAGTCGTTTTGGAGATTCGCCGGGAGGCGGACAGCCAACGGCTGAAATGCCTCAGCGCTATCCTGGACGAGTCCCCGGTCATTGACCCGTCAGGCATCCGCCTGGCCCTATGGATGCGGGAGCGCTATTTCTGCACTGTCTATGACGCCGTCAAGGCGATGCTCCCAGCGGGACTGTACTATAACCTGCAGGACTGCTACCAGATTGCCGATGGGATGAACCGGGAGACTGCCGCCCGGGTGGCAGAGGGAATTCCCATGGCCAGCCGGGTGCTGGATCTGGTCTTCAGCTCCGGCGGCCGGATCAGCCGCAAGGAGCTGCGGGAGGCCTTCGGCCCTACCGACCCCTCCAAAGCCCTCAGCAGCCTGCTGGAGGCAGGGGTTCTCAACCTGGAAACCAGCGCCCAGCGGGGCGTGGGGGACAAGAGTGAGGAGATTGCCCTTCTGGCGCTGTCCCGGGAGGAGGCGGAGGAGCTGGTCTCCAAGGGCCGCTCCAAGCTGCGGAAAGCGGTGGTTCAGCTGCTGGCTGACGTGGGCTCCGCGTCCGCCAAGGACATCGCCTATTTTACCGGCGCCCGGAAAAAGACACTCCATGAGCTGGAGGAGATGGGGGTCATCACCCTCTATACCCGGGAGGTGTTTCGCCGCCCGGAGCTGGAGCAGGTAGAGCCCCAGCCCAGACCGGTGCTCAATCCGGAGCAGCAGGCGGCCTTTCAGGGTCTGCTGAATCTGGAGCAGTCTGGAAAAGCCAGCTGCGCTCTGCTCTACGGCGTCACCGGCTCTGGCAAGACCTCGGTCTATATCAGTCTGATCCATGAGGTGCTGGCTCAGGGAAAATCCGCCCTGGTGCTGGTACCGGAGATCGGCCTGACGCCTCAATTGCTGCGCCAGTTTGCCGCTCAGTTCGGCAGCCAGGTGGCTGTGCTCCACAGCTACCTCGCCGCCGGAGAGCGGTATGACGAGTGGAAGCGGGCCCGGCAGGGGAGCGCCCGGGTGGTCATCGGTACCCGCTCGGCCGTTTTCGCGCCGCTGCCTGATCTGGGCCTCATTGTCCTGGATGAGGAGCAGGAGGCCAGCTATAAATCAGAAAATACCCCCCGGTATCACGCCCGGGAGGTTGCCAAATACCGCTGCGCCCAGCAGAACGCGCTGCTGTTGCTGGGCTCGGCCACCCCGTCGGTGGAGAGCATGTTTTTCGCCAAATCGGGAAAATACCACTTCTTCACCCTTGCTCAGCGCTATAACCGCCAGGCCATGCCTCAGGTGCTGATCTCAGACGCAAAAGAGGAGCTGCGGGCGGGGAATCCCTCCGCCATCAGCAGCCTGCTGCAGGAGGAGCTGGCGGAAAATCTCCGTCGGGGAGAGCAGTCCATTCTCTTTCTCAACCGCCGGGGGGCCAGCCGGATGGTGATCTGCGCCCAGTGCGGCGAGGTGCCCCAGTGTGACCGCTGCTCGGTGAAGCTCACCTACCACAGCGCCAATGGCCGGCTCATGTGCCACTACTGCGGCCACAGCGAGCCTCTGCCGGAGCACTGCCCCCAGTGCGGCGGAGCGCTGACCTTTGTGGGCAGCGGTACTCAGAAGGTGGAGGAGGAGCTCCATGGGCTGTTTCCGGACACGCCGGTGCTGCGGATGGATGCGGACACCATCTCCGCCGCCCACACCCACCGGCAGCTGTTACAGCAGTTTGAGCGGGAGCGGATTCCCATCCTCATCGGCACCCAGATGGTGGCCAAGGGGCTGGACTTTGAAAATGTCACGCTGGTAGGGGTCATCGACGCCGATCTCACTCTCTATGTGGATGATTTTCGGGCGGGAGAGCGCACTTTCTCCCTACTCACCCAGGTGGTAGGTCGGGCAGGCCGGGGCAGCCGCACCGGCCGGGCGGTGATTCAGACCTTCACCCCGAAAAATGAGATTATTCTCGCCGCCGCCCGCCAGGACTATGACAGCTTCTATGAGGGAGAGATTCTGCTCCGCCAGCTGCGGCGCTTTCCCCCCTTTGAGGATCAGTTTATTCTCACGGTGACCGGCCCGGAGGAGGGCGCCGTGCTCCGGGGCAGCATGCGGCTCCGGGAGGGCCTGACGGCCTGGCAGAGGAGTCCCTTGATGGAGGGGCACCCCTTCAGCATTCTGGGGCCCGCGCCGGCCAGTGTGGTAAAGGTCAACGGCCGCTACCGCTACCGGGTCACCGTCAGCGGACAGAATGACCGGGCCATGCGCAATATGATCGCACAGCTGCTGCGGGCCGCCGTGGCAGACAGACAAAACAGGGGACTGGCCGTCTTTGCCGACCTGAATCCCCAGGACTGACGATAAATTGGAGGAGCTCAGCGATGATTCGAGAAATTGTAAAAAAAGGCGACCCTGTCCTGAATAAGCACTGCCATCCGGTGACCAAGTTTGACCGGAAGCTGCACATCCTGCTGGACGATATGAGAGAGACCCTGATTCACTCCGGCGGTGTGGGCCTTGCCGCTCCCCAGGTGGGCATTCTCCGCCGGGTGGTGGTAGTGATGAACGAGGAGGAGCACATCCACGAGTTGGTAAATCCGGCCATCGTCGCCACATCCGGCGAGCAGACCGATCTGGAGGGCTGTCTCTCCCTGCCCGGCCGCTACGGCGTGGTTACCCGGCCCATGGTGGTGCGGGTGCGAGCCCAGGATCGGGACGGCAATTGGTTCGAGGTAGAGGATCAGGGCCTCACCGCCCGTTGCTTCTGCCATGAGCTGGACCATCTGGACGGCCATCTCTTCGACGAGCTGTGCGACGGCACCTACACTTTGGAGGAGCTGGACGCTATGGAGCAGGAGCAGCAGGGAACGGAGGAGCAGGGCTGATGCGCATTGTCTTTATGGGTACGCCGGATTTCGCCGTGCCGTCCCTGGAGCGGCTGATTGCCGACGGTCACGATATCGCCGCTGTCTACACCCAGCCGGACAAGCCAAAAAACCGGGGAATGAAGTTGACGCCCTCTCCGGTGAAGGAGGTGGCTTTGGCCCACCAGATTCCCGTGGTTCAGCCTCAGAAGCTCCGGGAAGAGGGGGTCCTGGAGACGCTGAATGCCTATGAGCCGGAGCTGATTGTGGTGGTAGCTTACGGCAAGCTGCTGCCTAAGGCGCTGATTGACCTGCCCCCCAAGGGCTGCATCAACGTCCACTCCTCTCTGCTGCCCAAGTACCGGGGGGCCGCTCCCATCAACTGGGCGGTGATCAACGGAGAGACTGAGACCGGCGTCACTATTATGGATATTGCCGAGGCGCTGGATGCCGGAGACATTATTTCCCAGGCCGCTACTCCCATTGACCCCAACGAGTCGGTGGAGACCCTCCACGACCGTCTGGCGGTGATGGGTGCGGAGCTGCTGAGCCGGACAGTGGTCAGCATCGCCGACGGCACAGCCCAGCGCACCCCCCAGGAGCACAGCCAGTCCACCTATGCACCCATGCTCAGCAGGGAGCTCTCGCCCATCGACTGGAGCCGCAGCGCCCGGGAGATTCACAATCAGATCCGGGGCCTGACCCCCTGGCCTGCTACCACCATGGAGCTCTCCGGCAGCACCTTCAAGGTCTATGCCGCTGAGGAGACCGGGGAGACCACCGGCAAGCCGGCCGGTACGCTGGTGGGGACCGACAAGCGGGGCATCTGCATGGCCTGCGGAGATGGAAAAGTCCTGCGAGTGCTGGAACTGCAGGCCCCCGGCAAAAAACGGATGAAAGCTCCGGACTATCTCCGGGGACATCCCATTGTTTAACATTTCTTTCCTGTTGAGGTGACCTCTCATGGATTTGACCCCAAAAGAGTATGTTGTAGATCACATCTCCGGCGATTACGCTTTCCTTCGCCGGACGGATGCCCCGGCGCCGGAGCTGAACCAGGTTGCCCTGGCCCTGCTGCCCCAGGGGCTGGAAAACGGTGACCGGCTGCGCTGGGAGCTGTTCTCCTACACCCGGCTGGACTGATGGCAGGAGAAAAGCGTACGCCGGCATCCGCCCGGGAAGCGGCGCTGCAGGTGCTGATGGACTGCCGCCGCCGGGGGGCCTGGTCGGACAGTGCCCTGTCCAGCGCCATCCGTAAGGCTGGCCTGTCCCCTCGGGACGCCGCCCTGGCCAGTCAGCTCTGCTACGGTGTGCAGCAGAATCAGCTGCTGCTGGACTTTTGGGTGGATCAGCTCTGTACCGTTCCCCGGAACAAGCTGGAGCTGCCGGTGCTGACCGCCATCCAGCTGGGGATGTACCAGATGGCCTTTCTGGACCGGATCCCCGCCCGGGCGGCGGTGGATCAGAGCGTGGAGCTGGCCCGGCGCTGGAGCCGGAATCCCCGGTCGACTGGTTTGGTCAATGCGGTACTGCGCTCTTTTGACCGGCGGCGGGACAGCCTGCCCCAGCCGGAATCTCTCTCCGTCCGCTACAGCCATCCCCAATGGCTGGTGGACCTGTTCCGGGAGGAACTGGGGGAGGAGACGCTGGAGGCACTGCTTCAGGCGGACAACAGTCACCCCCCTACGACGATTCAGGTCAATCCGCTGAAAACAGACAGCGCCGCCCTGGCGGCCCAACTGGAGGCGGAAGGGGTTTCTGTGACCGCCCACCCCACGCTGCCTGGCTGCTTTACCATCTCCGGCACCGGCGACCTGGAGCAGTTGGAGAGTTTCCGCCAGGGCCTCTTCCAGATTCAGGACGCCGCTGCCCGCATGGCGGTATTGGCCGCTGACCCCAGACCGGGAATGTGGGTGCTGGACGCCTGCGCCGCCCCAGGAGGCAAAAGCTTTCAGGCAGCCATGGCCATGGCCAATCAGGGGAGCATTCTCTCCTGCGACCTGCAGGAGAAGAAGCTGGGCCGGATCCAGTCCGGCGCCCAGCGGCTGGGCATTGAAATTTTGACCACCAGAGCCATGGACGGCCGCGTCTTTGATCCAGGAATGGAGGCGCGCTTTGACCTGGTACTGGCCGACGTGCCCTGCTCCGGCCTGGGCATTATCCGGAAAAAACCGGATATCCGGTTCAAGGATCCGGAGCTGATGGCCCAGTTGCCCGCCATCCAGCGGGAAATCCTGTCCAATGTCTCCCACTATGTGGCGCCCGGGGGCGTGCTGCTCTATTCCACCTGTACCGTACTCCGGCGGGAAAATCAGGCTGTGGCGGACGAATTCCTTTCTGCACATCCTGACTTTGGCCCGGAGGACTTTGCACTGCCCGGCATTGGAACCTGCCACGGCAGCGTCACCCTCTGGCCCCATCTGCACGGGACAGACGGCTTTTTTATGGCGAAGATGAGGAGAAGACCATGATTGATTTGAAATCCCTCTCCCGGCAGGAACTGGAGGATTTGATGATTCAGTTTGGCCAGCCCAAGTTCCGGGCCAAACAGCTCTTTCAGTGGATGCACCGGGGAGCGGAATCCTTTGATGAGATGACCAACCTGTCCAAAGCGCTCCGGGAACAGCTGGAGACCCAGTGCGTTCTCTCTGTCCCCAAGGTGGAGAGCAAGCAGGTCTCCAAGCTGGACGGTACGATCAAGTATCTCTGGCGGCTGGCAGACGGAAACTGCGTGGAGTCTGTGCTGATGCACTATCAGCACGGCAATACCATCTGCGTCTCCTCGGAGGTGGGCTGCCGGATGGGCTGCGCTTTCTGTGCATCCACTCTGGGAGGACTGGTGCGGCGGCTTACCGCCGGAGAGATTCTGGATCAGGTCATTTTTGCCCAAAAGGATTCCGGTGAAATAATTTCCAATATTGTTCTGATGGGCATCGGAGAGCCTTTGGATAATTTTGACGCAGTTATGCGCTTTTTGGAGCTTGTCAACGATCCGGAGGGCGTAAATATCGGCATGCGGCACATCTCTCTTTCCACCTGTGGACTTGTAGATAAAATTGACAAACTGGCCTCCTATCGGTTACAATTGACATTGTCAGTATCTCTCCATGCGCCGGATGACGAAACCCGTTCCCGGCTGATGCCGGTAAACCGGGCGGTGGGGGTGGACAAGCTCTTTGCCTGCTGCCGCCGCTACTTTGAGACCACCGGACGGCGCATTTCCTATGAGTACGCCATGGTGGACAGTGTCAACGATCACGACTGGCAGGCGGATCTGTTGGTCAAGCGGCTGCACGGCATGCCGGGGCACGTCAACCTGATTCCGCTCAACGATGTGCGGGAGAGCCCCCTCAAGCCCAGCCGCCGGGTGCGGCAATTCCAGCAGCGGCTGGAGAGCCAGGGCGTCACAGCCACAGTCCGGCGCAAGCTGGGCGGGGATATTGACGCATCCTGCGGGCAGCTGCGTCGAAAGACACTGGGGATTCAGGAAAACTGACAGATTTCCGGGTCGTTGGCCCGGTTTGGGAAGTAAGGCGATGGAATGATTATCCGGGCTTGGAATCAAACCGATGTGGGCCGTGTTCGGGCGCACAACGAGGATGCCTGTTTCTCACAGGCGGAAAACAGTCGCGCCCTCGGCATTGTCTGTGACGGCATGGGCGGCGCTAATGCCGGCGAGGTGGCCAGCCGGGTCGCGCTGGAGACCTTCTCTCAGGTTTTACAAGAGGGAGGGTATGCGCCGGAGGAGCTGATGCGCCTGGCTTTGGAGCGGGCAAATCAGGCAGTGTATTGCTATGGGTGGGAACACCCGGACTGCCGCGGCATGGGTACCACGCTGGTTGCCGCCCTGATTTTGGAGGAGACCGCCTATATCCTCAATGTTGGGGACAGCAGGGCCTATTCCATTCGGGAGCAGGGCATCCGGCAGATCACCCGGGATCACTCTCTGGTGGATGAGCTGCTCCGCGCAGGGCAGATCACGCCGGAGCAGGCCCGGAATCATCCCAGAAAGAATATTATTACCCGGGCCCTTGGAACAGACCGGCACGTGACCGGAGATCTCTATCTACACAGGATGCTGCCGGGGGAGCGGCTTCTGCTCTGCTCGGATGGTCTGAGCAATGAGCTCTCAGACGGAGTACTGCAGGAACTGGTACTCCACGGCGGCCCGGCAGAGCAGGGCTGCCGGCGGCTGATTGACGCTGCCCTTGCTCGGGGCGCCCACGATAATGTCACTGCAGTCCTCATGGAAGCACAGAGCGAAGCAGAAAGGTAAAGGAAGGTTTGCCATGGATCAATACATCGGTAAATTCCTCGACGATCGGTATGAGATCTTAGAGGTGATCGGCAGCGGCGGCATGGCAGTCGTCTACAAGGCCAAATGTCACCGGCTTAACCGCCTGGTGGCCATTAAGATTTTGCGCCCGGATCTGATGATGGATGACGATATCCGCCGTCGATTCCACGCAGAGGCCCAGGCTGTCGCCATGCTCTCCAGCCCCAATATTGTCAGCGTCTACGACGTGGGACAGTATGACGGGGCGGACTATATTGTCATGGAGCTGATTGAGGGAATCACCCTCAAGGAGTATATGCAGAAGCGAGGCGGCTGTCTGAACTGGCGGGAAGCCCTCCACTTTATGACCCAGATCATGCAGGCCCTCCGCCACGCCCACAGCCGCGGCATTGTCCACCGGGATATTAAGCCCCAGAATATCATGGTGCTCCGGGACGGCAGCGTCAAGGTGGCCGATTTTGGCATCGCCAGGATTATGGACAGCCAGAAGACCATGACCCAAGAGGCCTTTGGCAGTGTCCACTATGTCTCCCCGGAGCAGGCCAAGGGCGCCCATGTGGACGCCCGCAGCGATATCTACTCCGCCGGCGTGGTGCTCTATGAGATGCTGACCGGCTGTCTGCCCTTTGATGGAGATACCGCTGTCTCCATTGCCATTCAGCATATCAACTCGGTGCCTACTCCGCCCAGAGAGCTGAACCCGGACATTCCTGTGGGCATGGAGCAGATCTGCATGCAGACCATGTGCGCCAAGCTGGAGTTGCGCTATCCCGACGCTCAGTCGGTTCTGCGGGATCTGGACGAGTTCCGGCGCAACCCCAACATTGTCTTCCCCTATGCCAATCCCTGGGGCGGAGCCAATGCCGATACCGCTTATCTGCCCAACGCCTCAAGCCAGAATACGCAGTCAGTGCCCCGTCCGGGTACGGATCGTATTCCGCCGCAGGAGCGGGACAATGGCTCAGGCCAGGCTTCAGCCGTTTTCAGGTCCGATACTGCTGTAGATCCGTTGATGGATACGGCTGCCCGTGAGGAATATGAGGATGAGCAGCGCCGGAAGAAGAACCGCGTGATTTTTACCTGCGCCGTTGTGGCCATTATCGCAATTATTTTCGTCATCTTCTTCATGCTCTGGCAGAACTTCCTGGCCAGCTTCTTCGATACCGGAGAGGTGCTGGAGGTGCCCAGGCTGATTGATATGACGGTAGATGAGGCCAAAGAATATATTGCCACTGAGTGCGGCGGCCACTTTACGGTCACCTGTACCAAGGCTGAGTTTAGTGAAACGGTAGAGGTTGGGCATATCATCTCCCAGACCCCCAATGCCGGTTCTACCACCAAGAGCGAAGTGACGAACATCAATGTGGTCATCAGCTCCGGTGTGCCAGATGATAATACGATTTATATGCCCAGCCTGGTTCGTGAGGATTACCGGACGGCGGAGACTAAACTAAAAAATGACTACGGCGTCGAGGTCGCTTATGGTGAGCGGGTTTATTCGGACACCATTGATGAGGGATTGATTGTCTCCACTGATCCCGTAGCCGGAAGTCCCCTCACCGCAGGCCAGACAGTTACTCTGTATGTGAGCAAGGGGCCGGAGATCACGACGGTTCCGATGCCCTCTCTCATCGGATTGACAGAGGAACAGGCCATGGAAGCGCTGGATCAGTTGGAGCTGGAGCTTGGCTCCTGCATTACGGTTGCCAGCAGCGAGAAGGCTGGAACGGTTGTCTACCAGAGTGTGAAGGCAAATACGGAGGTGGCCCCCGGTACGGTGGTCTATCTCCAGCTCAGTGACGGATCGCTGGCGGACAATGGGAACCAGCCAGAGGAGGAAGCTCCGGATGAGCCTCAGGAGTCGGATGTTCCCGATGAGCCGGAGGATATCCCCGCCGCGCCGGTGGAGCAGCCGGAGACACCTACTCCGGTCTACCAGATTTCCGTTCCTCTGCCTGCCGCAGGAGAAGAGGAGGACGATTCTGACAGTGTCACCGTCACGATCTATGTCAATGATAATGAGAATCCTTACCTCAACGCCTCCTATCCGAGGGACTTTGGCACTGTGACGACACCCTACAGCGGGGAAATCAACAGCATTACCGTGTATATTGACGGCGTCCAGACCAAGGACTTTGACTATACGGAAATTGACCAATGACGGGAATCATTATGCGCTCGCTGAGCGGGTTTTACGACATTGACTGCGGTGGAGAAGTGATCCGCTGCCGGGCCAGGGGCAAGCTGCGCCACCAGAAACAGAGGCCCCTGGTAGGCGACCGGGTAGAACTCACTCAGTTAAGTGATCGGGAGGGCGTACTGGAGTGCGTTCTGCCCCGTACCAATGCCTTGGATCGCCCTGCTGTGGCCAATATGGATCAGCTAATTTTGGTGGCTTCCGGCGCTGTTCCGGTGGCGGATCCTTTTTTGCTGGATCGGATGACAGCCCTTGCTGAGTGCAAGGGCTGTGAGCCGGTTTTGGTCTTTAATAAGTGGGATTTGACCCCTGCCGAAGGACTGGCGCAGGTCTATGAGCGCGCCGGATTCCGGGTGATCCCCTGCAGCGCCAAGACCGGCCTGGGCATCGAGACGCTTCGCACCGTCCTACAGAGAAAGATTTCTGTCTTTACCGGAAATTCCGGCGTGGGTAAGTCCAGCATCCTCAACGCTCTGGATCCGGCCTGCACCATTCCTACCGGAGAGATCAGCGAGAAACTGGGCCGTGGCCGACATACTACCCGGCATGTGGAGCTCTTTCGTCTGGCGGGAGATGCCTTGGTAGCGGACACCCCCGGCTTTGCCGCGTTTGAAGAGCAGACTCCGGAGCTGCTGGACAGAGAAAAACTGGCCTGGGCATTCCGGGAGTTCCGGCCCTATCTGGAGGACTGCGCGTTTGTGGACTGCGCCCATGTGAAGGAAAAGGGCTGCGCATTGCTGTCGGCGCTGCAAGAGGGTAAGATCGCCCAGAGCCGGCACGACAGCTATGTCAGACTTTATCAGCAGGCAAAGGAGTACCACCCATGGGAGAACAAGTAAGACGGGCCATTTTGGTCGGTGCGGCGCCGGGCGGAGAGCTGTCCGGCGTCTTTCCGCAGCTGAAGCCGGGAGACTATATCATTTGTGCTGACGGCGGACGGGCCAAATTGGAGCAGTTCGGCCTACAGCCCAGCTGGTATGTGGGGGACAACGATTCCGGCGGCAGTCCGGAAGGACTGCCTGCCACTCTGCTGCCATCGGAGAAGGATGTCTCAGATTTGGAGATGGCGGTACAGCAGGCTTTTGCCGCCGGCTGCCGGGAGCTGATTCTGGTGGGCTGCTCCGGCGGACGGGCCGACCACCATTTGGCCAATGTCGGTCTACTGGAACAGATTCACGATCTGGGCGGCGAGGGCTGCCTCATCGATGATTGCAATGAAATTCGGTTTTTAGCGCCCGGCCGCTATGTGGTGGAGAATCAGCCCAGCTACCATTATCTGGGGCTGATTCCGCTGGACGCTCAGATTACCGGCGTCACATTGCAGGGGGTCAAATATCCATTGACCGATTTTACGCTGTACCGGGGTTCTACCCGCTCCATCAGCAATGAAATTCTGCCTGGTCAGCGGGCGGAAATCACGATTAAGGCGGGCAGGGCGTTGCTGGTCCGATCCCAGCCCGAAAGGGAGGAATAAGCATGAGACGTAAATTAAGCCTGTTGCTGGCTCTGCTTTTGGGACTGCAGCTGTTGCTGCCTGTCCAGGCAATGGAAACAGAATTGCTGTCAGATGCAGAGCCGCTGACCGACGAATTTTCTGATACAGCAATAGAAGGGGAAGCTGTCTCAGAGGAACCAGACGCAGAGGAGCCTGACGTGATGGAACCGCTTCCGGAGGAAGAGACTTCAGTAGAAGAGCTGGAAGTGGATGGCTCTCTGCCGCCGGAAGAAGAGCAGGATTCGGATCCTGCAGCTTCTGTAGAAGAGGATGAGCAGGCAGAGGAAAAATCTGCCGGGGATGCGTCTGACCGGCTGTATAACGGTCAGGAAGCAGACTATGAGGATCCGCAATTCCTCAAGCTTCTGGAGGATGGCTTCTTTGACTATGCTGATGAAGGTGTCTCTGTGGCTGCGGAGACCTCTGTTACGCATAACAGCCGGTTCAAAGGCTATGACGTGCTCCAGGGCATTGATATTTCCAAGTGGAACAGTATTACCAGCTGGAGCAAGCTGGCCAAAGAGGTGGACTTTGCAATTATTCGCTGCGGAAACCGGACGACCAGCGGCGGAACACTGTCGAAAGACCCAAAATTCCACGAGTACATGAAGGCTGCTCAGGAGGCAGGCCTGGAGATTGGTGTCTATATCTATTCTCAGGCCATTACAGAGCAGGAGGCTCGGGAAGAGGCCGAACTGGCGTTGGAAATGTGCGAAGGCTATTCTTTCCGTCTGCCTATCGTCATCGACTACGAGTACTATACCTCTGGCCGCCTGCTCGATGCCAAGCTGACGAAAACCCAACGGACAAATATTTGCCGCGCCTTTTGTGAAGTAATTGAGGCTGCAGGCTATCCCGCTATGATCTATGCCAACAAGAGTATGCTGCTGGACGATATGAATGGGGAGCAGTTGGCCAAGGAGGGCTATGAGATCTGGCTGGCCCACTGGGTGAGCAGCAGCAACTATGCAAATACCTATACCTACTGGCAGTATACTGACAAGGGAGAAATCAACGGTATCAGCGGCTATGTGGATATGAACTACTATTACAAGCTGCCTGAGGCCAAGTTGAAGGGAACTTACTGCTGCGCCAACGGAGTTCATCTTGTTTGGGATGAGGTTGCCCTGGCGGATCAGTATCGGATCTATCGAAAGAAGGAGGGGGCATCGGCCTGGACGGAGATCGGCTCGGTGTCCGGCCCGGATACTCTGGATTATCTGGATGAGACTGCAAAGGAGGGAGTCTCCTACCGCTATGCGGTGCAGTCCTGTGACGGAAATGTCCGGGCTCTCTATGACCGTGCCGGAACCGCAGTAACA
This sequence comes from Candidatus Onthomonas sp., assembly GCA_051866815.1. Taxonomy (GTDB): domain Bacteria; phylum Bacillota; class Clostridia; order Oscillospirales; family Oscillospiraceae; genus Onthomonas. Next base: position 68,059 of record JBJDXS010000013.1, read on the forward strand.
TATCAGCCTCAATTCTCGCTGACGGGGGCAAAAAACGAAACCGGCGGCATCCGACTGACTTGGAACGCCATGGAGGAATACGACAGCTACCGGATTTTCCGCCGCAGCGGCACCTCCGGCAGTTGGAGTGTCTTGGCCGAAATCACTGATCTCACTCAGACCAGCTATCTGGATACTCAGGTGGTCTCAGATTCCGGGGATGGAGTGTACACCTATACTATCTGCGGTGTGACTGACGGTCAGCAGGGAAGCTATGACCCCTATGGCTTCCGGGTTGTGTGGCTGAGTGCCCCAACACTGGTCTCTGCAGCCACCTGTGCTGCCGGAATGCAGATCAAGTGGAAGACAGTCAACCATGCGCAGGGCTACTATGTCTACCGCGCAGAAGACGGAAAATGGAAAAAAATCGCTACAATCAAGGACAGCGGCACTGCCTCCTATATTGATGAGGCAGCACATACCTATGGAACTACCTACCGTTATACGGTGGTGGCATACGCGGGCAGCGAGCGCAGCAGCTACGACCATACGGGAGTCAGCGGACTTTGTATGGAAACGCCGGAGCTTGTGTCGGCGGAAGCGGTCAAAAAGGGAATCCAAGTGACCTGGAAGCCAGCGGCTCTGGCTGAAAAATACCGCGTTTATCGGAAATCTGAGAAAAACAGCTGGTCTCTGATCACCACAGTGACTGACAGCACAGATTTCCTGGATACGACGGCAGAATATGGTGTTTCCTACACTTACACAGTACGCAGTGTGGCCTCTGGCGGTGTCAGTTGGTATGACATGAAGGGAGTGTCTGCCCTTCGCCTGGCTACACCTGAGCCCAAAGCCCCCAGCCGGACTTCTGTATCCGGAGTGAAAATCACCTGGACTGCCGTAGCAGGCGCAGTCAAATATCGGGTTTATCGCAGAACAACAGGAAGCTGGCAGAGTTTGGGCTACACAACGAACACAAGCTTCGTCGATACCAAATCTATGACAGCCAACACCACCTATTATTATACTGTCCGCGCCTATGACGGCGACTCTTCAGTCAGCGGCTATCAGTCGCCGGGAGTAGCGTTCCACAACCTTTCCACGCCTGAGCTGCTGGGCACCTCTGCTCGCAGCGATGGGATTGAGGTTCGTTGGAATATGGTGGATGGCGCGACAAAATATGTGATCTACCGCAAGACCTCCGATACGAGCTGGAGCCGTATTACAACGGTAAAAGATGCCAGCAGCTATGTGGATACCAGCGCAGCCTCCGGCATGACTTATCTCTACACCGTCCGGGCTTCCTGCGAAAATGGACTGAGCTGGTATGACAGTCAGGGTGTTTCCGGCACTTTTTTGTCTGTTCCAAAGCTGAAGAAAGCTGTCCAGGGAACCAAGGGGGCCACTGTGACCTGGGAGGCAGTCTCCGGAGCGAAGGGCTATTATGTCTATCGGCGGACGGGAACCGGCAGTTGGACACGGTTGGCGGCTGTCAGTGGTACCAGTTATCTGGATACTGCTCAATTGAGCTTTGGCACTGCTTACAGCTACACCGTCCGGGCCTATAGCGGAAAGCTGCTCAGCAGCTATGAAAAACCCGGCGTCCGTTATCTCCCGCTAGACACTCCTTCTGTGAAGACAATTGCCAACAGCAGTACCGGGATTCAGCTTCAGTGGAACAGTGTAGCCGGCGCGAAGCAATACATTGTTTACCGAAAGACGGACGGCACGAGTTGGAGCAAACTGGCGGTTGTCAGCGATCTGAGCTATATCGACCAGTCTGCAGTCTCCGGGACCGCCTACACCTATACGCTGCGGGCCTACGCTGATGGACAGAAGAGCTGTTATAATACAGCGGGATATACTTGCCTGAGATTGGAGACGCCGGAGCTGACACAAGCGCAGCAGATTTCTTCCGGTGTCCGTATCTCCTGGAATCCGGTTTCCGGCGCAGATGGATACCGTGTCTATCGAAGGACCACAGGCAGCGGCTGGAAGCTTTTGGGCACGGTTTCCGGCACCCGGTATGTGGATACCGATCCGCTGGAAGAGGCTTCTGTTTACTGCTATACGGTACGTGCCTACTCCGGAAAGACGCTCAGTGCATTTGACACGTCCGGGCTTTTCATCCAGATACTGGCCACGCCCAATCTGACTGGAGCAGAAAACCAGGCGGACGGCATTTTGGTATCCTGGTCACCAGTGGCCGGCACCACAGAATATCGCGTCTATCGGAAGACAGAGGGATCTTCCTGGTCTGTGATGGGCGTCTGCACAGATACCTGCTATCTCGACCAAACTGCAGAGGACGGGGTGACGTACATCTATACTGTCCGTGCCCTCTCGGAACAGGGAACCAGCTTGTATGATGCAAATGGCATTTCCTGCCTCCGTACAAGCATTGCAGACACAGAAGATGATTCGAATGACGCGCCGTCAAATGATGGCTGAACTGCTTATTCAGAAAGACATCACTTGACTGCCACGTTTCCGGCACCAAAAGCCGCCTCCCCGCATATCCTGAAAACAGCAGGAGATGCAAGGGAGGCGGTTTTGTGTTCCGGAATTGCAGGACGAGAGGAATCTGTGCGATCTCTCTTGGAGTAGGCATCCTTCTGGCACTGGTACTGCCGGTCGGGGTCATTATTTTCTGTGCCGGCGTGTCCCTCATTGTCCTGGGCTGCACCTGGATAAAGCGCTTTTGAGAAAGCGCGGCGTACATTTCCTGGTTCAGCGCTTCTGCCGCCTTTCCAGTGGGAGAAGCGAAGCGTTTCTGGACACTGTCTGCCAAAAGGAGGCACTCTGATGAAAATCATGATCGTCCGTTCCCCCAAATTCCTGTCCGGCCTGCTGCGCTTTCTCTTCCATATGTAGCGCAGCCGGAAAAGCTGTCCCATGTTCCAGGCATGATTTCCCCGGCAGGCTCATACCCTCTCTTAGAATCATGTCCGGCCCGGCCGGGCACGAAGGAGAGGATGCCTTTTGAAACTGGAGTTTACCAGAACGGAACACAGCCATTTCGGGCTGGTTCAGGACACTGTATGCAGCCGGGAGGAGACGCAGGAGATGATTGTGCCAGACGCTTGCCCGGACATGGTACAGGTCACAGACACCTACGGCTACTGCTGTCTCACCCGGCGGGAGATGACCGATTCCGGCGCCCTGCTGGCAGGAACCGTCAGAGTCACTGTGCTCTATCTGCCGGAGGGCAGCGAAGAGCTGCGCAGGCTGGAGGCAGAGCTGCCCTTCCAGCATCTGTCCGAGTGCAGCCAGGGAGACAGCAACTGCCGGCTGCTGGCCAAGGCCGCCGTGGTCACAGCGGAGACCCGGATGATGAACCCCAGAAAGGTTCTGATCCGTGTCGACCTGCGGGAATCCGTCCAGATCTATCGGCCAGAGGTTCTTTCAGTGGGCAGCGGGCTAAAAGACGAAGAGAATCTAGGGCTTCAGCAGCGGGTGGAACACTATCAGACTGCCTTCTCTCTGGAGCCCGGTGAAAAGACCTTCTCCTTGGAGGAGACGCTGACGCTGCCCGTCGGAAAAAGTCCGGTGACCGAGCTGCTGCGTCTGCAGCCCAGTGCCTATTGTAATGAAGCCCGGCTCATCGGCTCCAAGCTGGTGTTCAAGGGCGGCGTCAGCCTCCGTCTGCTGTGCCGGAACGGGGAGGGGGAGCTCTCCTCTGCGGATTTTGACCTGCCCCTGTCTCAAATGCTGGAGGCCGGCGGCGCAGGGGAGGGGGCGATTTTCCAGACGCTGATCCAGGTGCTGGACTGGCAGCTGGGTCCTCTCTCCGGGGACGGAAGAGCTGTCTCAATTACAGTGGAGCTGGCTGCTCAGGCGGTTTTCTATGAGAGCGTCCCTGTCGCGCTGATTACGGATGCCTACAGCATCAGCTATCCTCTCACGCTTCAGAGGGAGCCGCTGCGGTTCCAACGTCTGGCGGATTGCACTGTCCTGCGCCAGCCTATCCGCACTTTCCTGGAAGCGGAGGGGGTGCGCAGTGTCTGTGACTGCCATGTAGAGCTGGGCATTCTGCAATCTGCCCGGGAAGGGGATCAGACTGTCCTCACAGTTCCTGCCGAGGCAACCGTGCTTTATCTCAGTGAACAGGGAGGCTATCGCTCCCAACGCATGAATTTCTCTGTGACTGTCCAGCGGGCGCTTCCAAGCGACGGCAAGCTGACCTGCAGCTATGGCATAACACAGTTGGAGGCGCTGCCTGCCGCTGCCGGAATTGAGCTCCGGGGCATGGTGGAGTTCCAGCTCCGTTTCCGGCAGATTTTTGAAGCGGTGGGGCTCAACGAAGTCGAGCTGGACCGGGAGCATCCGCTGGAGCATATGGGACAGCCCTCGGTTGTCTTGCGCAGACCTGCAAAAGGGGAGGATCTCTGGTCGATTGCCAAGCGGTACTCCACCACCAGCCAGGAGATTTGCAGCGCAAACGGCCTGAATGAGGATCAGCCCCTGGGCAATCAGATGCTGCTGATTCCACGGAAGCGGTAACAGGGAGGGGACACAGATGGAGCACGTCAAACTGTATGAGGAGATTGCCCAGCGTACTGATGGGGATATCTATATCGGCGTTGTCGGGCCGGTTCGCACAGGAAAGTCCACCTTTATCAAGCGCTTTATGGAGACGCTGGTCATTCCCAACATTGAAAATGTCTACCGCCGGGAGCGGGCCCGGGATGAACTGCCCCAGTCTGGCAGCGGGCGCACCATCATGACGGCGGAGCCTAAGTTTGTCCCGGAGGAGGCCGCCCAGGTGGAGCTGGAAGGAGGCGTCCGATTTTCTGTCCGCCTCATCGACTCGGTGGGCTATCTGGTCAGCAGCGCTGTAGGTCAGACGGAGGATGACAGTCCCCGGATGGTCACCACTCCCTGGTTTGACCATGAGGTCTCTATGGCTGAGGCTGCGGAGTTGGGTACCCGCAAGGTGATTGCCGAGCACTCCACCATCGGTATCGTAGTAACCACCGACGGAAGCATTACGGAGATCCCCCGGGAGGACTATCTGGAGGCAGAGGAACGGGTAATTCAGGAACTAAAAGAGCTGAACAAGCCTTTTCTTGTCCTGCTCAACTCCCAGGATCCGGACTCTGACCGCGCGAGAGCCATCTCTGCCGACATTACTGCCCGGTATGGAGTGAGTTGTCTGCCGGTAAATTGCCTGGAGCTGGAGGAACAGGATGTCTCCCAGATCATCCAGTCTGTCCTCTATGAATTCCCCCTACAGGAGCTGGAGCTGTTTCTACCCTCCTGGGTAGATGCTCTGCCCTATGAGCACCCCATTAAAAGCGGTCTTTACGAGGCCATCCGTACCGCCGGCGGCCAGATCCGGCAGATTCGCCAGGTGCGGGACTATGTAGCCCAGATGGGCCAATGTGAGACCATCAGCCGCTGCGAGCTCACCGGAATCGACCTGGGCAGGGGAGTGGCCCGGGCGGCTTTGGAGGTGCCCAGAGAGCTGTTCTATGAGACGTTGAGCCAGCAGTCCGGCTTTGCAATCTCGGATGACGGCGACCTCATCCAGCTGCTCACCCAGTTGTCTACTGTCAAACGGGAGTACGATAAGGTGGGCGCTGCGCTGAAGGATGTGCGGGAGACAGGCTACGGCATTGTGGTGCCCACCATGGATGAACTGACCCTGGAGGAGCCGGAGATTGTCCGGCAGGGAGGACGTTATGGCGTCAAACTCCGTGCAAGCGCTCCGTCCATCCATATGCTGCGGGCGGATGTCGAGACGGTGATCTCTCCCATTGTGGGCAGCGAGAAGCAGAGCGAGGAAATGATCCATTATCTGCTCCAGGAGTTTGAAGGAGATACGACAAAAATCTGGGAATCCAACATTTTCGGCAGATCCTTCCACGAGCTGGTCAACGAGGATCTGCAGGGTAAGCTGAACCGGATGCCGGAAGACGCCCGGGTGAAATTCCGGGAGACGCTGGAGCGTATCATTAACGAAGGCACCGGCGGACTAATCTGTATCATTCTATAAGCATATCCACACAGCAACAGGCTGTCATCCTGAATGGAGACAGCCTGTTGTATCGTCTATTTCTCTTTGATGTGGGCCAATGGATTCATGGCGGCGGCGTCCGCCAGATTCTCGCTGCTCACATGGGTGTAGATCTGGGTCGTATTCAGGTGGTCGTGTCCCAATACCTCCTGAAGGGTGCGCACATCCACGCCGTTTTGCAGCATCAGCGTTGCGGCTGTGTGGCGCAGCTTGTGGGCGGAATACAGGGACGGATCCAGCCCCGCGGCGGCAATGGAATTTTTCACCAACAGATGGACGGCACTTTTGGAAATGCGTTTTCTCTGATTGCTGACAAACAGCGCCTCCGGCTCGATCAGCGTCATGCCATTTCTGGCCACTAAATAGTGGTCCAAAGCCTCAATACAGCTGTCATTTAAGTACAAAATTCGCTCTTTATTGCCTTTGCCCAGAATACGCAGGGTGTTGGCGTGTATATCGGACACATTCAGGCCCACCAGCTCAGAGATCCGCAGCCCGCAGTTGAGAAATAGCACCAGGATGCAGTAATCCCGCTCCTGATTTTTGCCCCGTACGGAGTGCAGCAGCCGGATAGATTCTTCCAATGATAAATATCTGGGCAGTGATTTCCGCAGTTTGGGCGAATCCAGATCCTGAACCGGATTTTCCGTGAGCTGATGGGTTTTCACAGTCAGATATTTATATAGCGAACGGATGGCGGAAATCTTCCTGGCCCGGGAAGCCTCATTCAGACCTTTTTCGCGGTTCAGATAGGTCAGATAGCTGTAGATGTCGCTGATGGTAACTGTCCCCAGAAACGCAGCGTCCACATCATCAATAGGTATTTCTGACTCTGGTGTGTCCCAGGGTACGACACGCTTCAGCCGTTTCATGTAGCGGAAAAAGCTCCGGAGATCCAGACAGTATTCGTCTACCGTCAGATTGGAATGACCTTTGACTGACTCATGGTAGGCCAAAAAATCACAGAGCATCGGAGATGCAAATTCCCGATAGTCCATAGTATATAAACCTCTTTCATCAGATATCTGAGCTTGTACAGGCCTGTCAATGCTTGGAGAGAGCTGTTTTACCTCCCTCAACCTGAACAAAATTTTTATTTTGTTCAGGTTTATCCCAATGCTGGCCCGCCTCGCTCCCGCTTCGGGCCCCTCCCCTCGTCCGCTCCCGCGCCGTTCGGGGCCCCCTCCGGTTCCTCTCCATCCACCTCCCCGGAATGATCTACCGGGAGTATACCACACCCGCCGGAATCCCGTCAAGGGCAAGCGGCGTATCCGCCGCCGCTTCGCGGCCCTTGACCGGCCCCGGCGAATGCAGTTTAAGGCAGTCAAGGGGCCGCAAGGCGGCCCCTGCCCTCAAAGGCAGGGCCGTAAACTGAAAGGCAGGGTGAACACTCACCCCGCCTTTTTACGTTTCGACAGCCTCCGCCGGGTCAACTCATCGGCCATAGCATAGAGCACCGTCACCTCAAGGGACTGGTGATTGAGTGCCCGCCTGACCCGCTGGAGATCGCCGTACCGGTCAAACAGCTCCACCGCATACACCTTCCGGGCCGTGTGCGTCCCGATATTCTGGGGCAACCTGAACGCCCGCTGAGCCCGCTTCACATCCTTCCAGACGGCCTGCCGGGAGCGGTGCTTCGCCGGGTCGCGGCCCGGAAAGGCCCACTCACTGCCCTCGCTCTGCCGGAGAATATCCTCAAGCAACGCCTCCGGCAGATTCACACGCCGCTTCTTCCCGGTTTTCCGCTCCACAATCCAGAATTGCCGCCCCAGCTTTTCCCGCCGGAGTGACAAAACGTCAGAAATGCGCAGCCCGGTCTGAATCGCCGTTTTCATCACGATTCTGTTTCCCGGGGTCAGCAAATCCAGCACTTTATCCAGCTCTTTGTGCAGAATGTAATCGGTTTTCAACCCCAGTCTCCTTTCCCCAAACTGTCAACCACCGCCCCGGTCAGGCCAAAATGCCGTCCGGCAGCGTGGGCACGATCAGACTACCAGTGATGGCGTGGCCCATGGCCCACGAATCCACCTCATCAAGGGTCTGCTGCTCCGCCTCGCAGAACGTCAGGATTTCATACTGCCCCAAAGCGTCCTCGGAATCCTCCACAGGCGTACAGGTGGCCTGTACCGCCACTTCCGCGCTCTCCCGGCCCAACGTTGCCAGATAGGCCCTCAGCTCGTCCAACAAAATGTACTGATTCATGCTTGAAATTCCTCCTTCGATGCTGTAAGATAGACGAAAGACCTTCCCGCCTCCGGCACATAGTACAGGTGTCCCCCTGCCGCCAGTGCCTCGTCCATCGACCACCAAAACACGCTCTGTTCCGCCCGCTCCAAATTGTTGCTGTGGTAATACCACCGACCCCCGACCTTCCCTCGGGGGTCGTCTTTTTGTTTGGTGATGTATTTACAGACATAGTTCACCGTTCGGTGATAATCCCCCCTGACCAGCACAGCGGCGGAAAAGCCCAGCGACCAACTGGGCAGATTGTACACGATCTGCCCGCCCTGCTCCAACCACTCCGCTCGCTGTCGCTGGCTCCGTGGTTTCCGGGGCTTTCCGCCCCCGGGGGGAATCATCGTCCCGCTGTCTTTTTTGGGCAAGACATCGTTAATCAGCCCGTGGAAATGCACAGCCCCATCCTTGTGCCACTCGGCTACGATCAAATATTGAAGCCCGTTCCGGCGCACCCGATTGTCCAGCCATACATGAATTTTTTTCGTAATGGCTGCCGGGTCATACCGGTCGATCTTCGCTCCGTCCAAGGTGAACGTGACGAACAGCGGCAGACGGTTGCAAAGGGCGTACTCCCGCAACATCTGGGCCGCCCTCCGGGCACTGCGCTGTACATCAGGGGCCTTTTCCGACTTTTCCGACTTTTCCGTCGCCCTCCCGGGACGTAGCTTGTCCCGGGGAAGGTGCGCCTCGAAGCCCTCCTCCCGGAATATGGGCCGGTCGCAGACGCAGAGCTCCACCACGTCCCCCATCACCTTCACGCGGGTGTTTCCGCATACATCCGCCCGCAGGGCTCCCAGTCCCTTTAAAGGGACTTCGCCCTCCCGGGCCAGTTGATGCCGGAATGATTCAAATAGTCGTATTTTTTCTCCCATTTTTGGGAGAGGATTTCCGAAGGAGTGACGGAATAACGTCCCCTTATCAAGTAGGCCCTGCGGGCCGCCGTAGGGGGAGCGTCCGCCCCTCTAACCGGCCCGGTTCCTCCCGGCGGTCGGCCTCCGGCGGGGCCGGGGGCCTCCCTCGTGCGCTCCCCTTCCGCCCCTGCGGGGCGGCTGGTCGGCTCGGACGGCTGGGCCGTCCGGCCTCGGCCCCCTCCCGGGTAACCTCCGCCGCTTGTCGGGCCCGGCGTGCCGCGGGCGTCGCGTCCCCTCTTGGCTCCCTACTCGGTCGCCCGCCCCGCCTTGGTCGGCGGGCCGCCGGGGCCGCGCCGTTCTTGCGGCCCGCTCGGGCCCTCGGCTCTGGGGCTTGCGGGCCCCTGCCGCCCGGGGCGGCCTCGCCTGCGGCCTGTTGCGGGGTCGGTGGCCCCGTGGCCTTTGGCCTCTGCCTCGTCACGGGCGGGCCGTTTGAAAGGTCGGTCGCAAGGGCGGCCAACAAGCGGCAGACCTCCGCCGCTTGGCGGCCGCCCTTCCGACCTCCACCGGGGCGCACAAGTGCGCCCCTACGGGGACAAACCTGTTCATTCCGCCATGCGCCCCCGGCGCATGGCTCCATAACAAAATAACAGTTTTGTTCAGGTTTTACAAAAACCTGAACAAAACCTCGCTTTATTTTGTTCAGGTTTTCATTTTATCAGAAAGCACCTCTCCTGTCAAGGCGTGGGGATCAAATTGCGATGCAGCCGGTGGCACATCCGCTGCCGCCGGCTGCTTGATAAACTTAAGAGCGGATTCAATTACAGAAGCACTGCAAGCGCCTCCCGGATATTCCGCACCGGAATCAACTGAAGGCCTGGGATTGAGATATCCTGGGTGCCCCGGGCCGGTACCAGGCATTTGGAAAAGCCCAGCCGCCGAATCTCAGAAAGCCGCTGCCCCATGGTGCCCACACTGCGGATCTCGCCGGTCAGGCCCACCTCACCTACGGCGGTCAAATCGTCCGGCACCGGCTTGTCCCGGAAGCTGGAGGCCAATGCCAGAATAATTGCCAGATCGGCGGCGGGCTCGTTCAGGTTGAGACCGCCGATCACATTGATATAGGCGTCACAGTTTCCGATGCGCAGGCCGCCCCGCTTTTCCAAAACTGCCAGCAGCAGCATGGCACGGTTATACTCCACGCCGTTGCTGGTGCGGCGAGGTACGGAAAAGCTGCTCAGGGTGACCAGGGCCTGGACCTCTGCCAAAACTGGGCGGATCCCTTCCATCACACAGGTGACGCAGGTGCCTGGAGTTCCGGTGGGCCGGCCGGAGAGCAGCATCTCCGATGGATTCGGAACCTCCCGCAGGCCGGAATCCAGCATTTCGAAAACGCCGATCTCGTCCGTGGCGCCAAACCGATTTTTTGTGGCCCGCAGAATCCGATAGACCAGATTCTGTTCACCCTCAAAGGAGAGCACGCAGTCAACTATATGCTCCAGAACCTTGGGGCCGGCAATGGAGCCCTCTTTGTTTATGTGACCGATGACAAAGACGGTAATGCCCTGGCACTTGGCCAGTTCCATCAGATTCATGGCGCAGGCCTTCACCTGGGCTACGCTGCCGGGCAGCGAGTCGGAATTGTCTTGATACATGGTCTGGATGGAGTCCACTACCAGAATATCCGGTGCCACCTGTTCCACACTGTCCAGCACCCGGGTCAGGTTGGTCTCTGCCAGCAGGTACAGCCCCTCCCCTGCCACGCCCAGCCGCTTGGCCCGGAGCTTGATCTGCCGGGCGGATTCTTCACCTGAGACGTAGAGTACCTTGTAATTCCGGGACAGATTGTCGCAGATCTGAAGCATCAGGGTGGATTTTCCAATGCCGGGGCTGCCGCCTACCAATACCAGAGATCCACGCACGGCACCTCCGCCCAACACCCGATCCAGTTCGCCCATGCCGGTGCAGAAGCGGATCTCTTCATCTGTCTCCACCTGATCCAGCGGCAGGGCGCGGCTCAAAGTACGGCCGGATGCGGCGGGAACGGAGGCGGTTTTAGCCCGGCTGGACGCGGGCTGCTCCACAATGGTGTTCCAGCTCCCGCAGCCGGGGCATCTCCCCTGCCATTTCGGAAATTCGTTGCCGCAGCTGGTACAGTAAAAGATGGTCTTCGCTTTCATCTGTATATCCCTTTCTAGTCTGTCCTGCCAGTGTTTGTAAAATAGCCCATACAGCTCCCCAAAATGGTCACTGCCAGCTTGCGCTGATAATCCTCGGTCTGAAGCAGTGCGTCCTCCTCCGGATTGGAGAGAAAGCCGCACTCCACCAGAATGGCAGGACAACTGATATGACTCATGAGGTAGATGTCGCTGGGAATCTCCTTGGCCTGCCGCTGGTTTTCTTCATCCAAGGCCAGACGGAGCTGTTCCTGAACCTGAACGGCCCACTGGCGGCTGTCTGCTCCCGGCCGATAGAACACCTGTGCGCCGGAATAGGAGGCTTTGGTAAAAAAGTTCTGATGAATGCTGAGCAGCACCGCATTGGAGGCGCTGTTGATGATCTCCACCCGTTTTTGCAGATCACTTCGTTTTCTCTGACGCAGCGTCTCTGCCTCCGGGTCAGCCAGTGATACCTCTTCCCTGCGCAGCAGCTGAACCGGTTGGCCAAACAGTCCCGCCAGCTGTTCGCACTTGAGCGAAATGGACAGGTTGATGCCGCTCTCCGGGACGCCGGAGACTGAGACGGCACCGCCATCCTCCCCTCCGTGGCCGGGGTCGATGATGAGAAGCAGATCCTCCCGGAGACCGGGGGAAAAGGTCTGAACCGGAGCCCAGTATCCGCTCCAAAAGACAAAGGAGATCATAGCCGCTGCCAATGTCAAAGCGGTCAGCGCACGTTTTGAAAGACGACGTTCCATTTGCAATCCCTCCCGGGACAGCTTATGGCAGCAAATACAGGTTTATCCCCACCTGTTGAGATGTTTATACCTCTGAAAGATGAGCGAGACAATAGTAGTTTATCACGAAAGAGCCGCCCTGTCCACAAAAGCGGCCGGTTCAGTACAGTCTGAACCGGCCGCTCGCAAGCTTTTCTTTATTTTTCTGTCAGGATTGCAGATGTAACTGCTTCTGCTGCCGTCTCGGCTGTGACATTCCAGGGATAATCGCTCTCCGTACAGCCCGCAGAATCCAGCAGATCTGCACCGTTCTCTCCCAGAACCTGCTTTATTGCTCCGTCCACACCGGAGAGCTGCATCTGAAACTCCTCCTGGTCAGCACTCTCCAGCCCGGTGTACCAGCTCCGGGCGGTATCCTGAATCTCATCCTCTGTCAGCGGAGTCTCCATGCCCCAGTCCAGCAGAACGGCGGCCAGCTGGACTGCGGTCAGAGAACTGCCGGCAACGCCTACCCGTGCCTCCGCCCGGATCTGATCCAGCACGGCGGTCAACGCGGCACGGTCTTCCTCAGTACTGACCGGAGGCTCAGGATCAGATTGATCTTCAGTATCCTCCGGGGTCTCGGACGGTTCCGGATCAGCAGATGTCTCGGCTGTATTTTCTGGAAGCTCGGGCTCTTCCTGCTGCAACTCAGTGGGTGTTTCCTGCTCAGAAGCTGCTGGCGTCTGTGCTTCCGGCGTGGGTTCTGCAGTGCCCCGATTTGCTTGACAGCCGCTGATCAAAAAAGTCAGGCTGAGGACAATCAGCACACTAATCCATCTTTTCATGTCAATGACCTCCTGTGACTCTGTCAGTTTGTATGATAGTCGGTGTGCTTTTATTATAAAAGCTCTTTTCAAATATGCAACATACATTCGAAATTGTATGGAGAATTAAGATTGGGTCGGGTTCACTCTGATTTTGTCAAATCTTGTATTCGATGCATAGATTGAAACGGAAGGGCGTTGTCCTTCCGAAGGAGGAATCAATTTGAAGCAAGAACCTGAACAGTCTGCCGCCCGCTGCCCAAATGGACAGGGACAGCTCCCCCGCTGCGCTGGGCTGGCGGTTCCCTATGTCCCTTTCCAACAGGAGGGTGAGCCCAAATACGGCAAAAACGAGGCGCTGGCCCAGGGCACTCTGTTCCCCGGCCTCAACCTGCCCCTCCACGTGGCGGTTCAGGGCAGGGCTGTGCCCAAAACGCCCCTCTCTGAGCTTCAGGTGTTGGGATTTGTTTTGACGGAGCTGGGACTTTATCTGGATACCCACCCCAAAGATCAGGAGGCCTTCCGACTCTTTCAACAGTATGCCGCACTCTATCAGGAGGGACGGATGCGGTACGAGGAGCAGTATGGCCCACTCCAGCAAATCAACGCCGCCGCTGACGACCATTATACTTGGCTCCATGGCCCGTGGCCCTGGAATCATACGGAGGAGGACGCGTAAATGTTTATTTATGACAAAAAACTGCAATATCCGGTAAAAATAAAGGCCACCAATCCCCGATTGGCAGCCATTATCATCAGCCAATACGGCGGGCCGGATGGTGAGCTGGGAGCGTCGCTCCGCTATCTCAGCCAGCGCTACGCCATGCCCTACCCGGAACTCAAGGGTCTGCTTACCGATATCGGTACAGAGGGTTCAAAATAGCACAGCACACCCACAGGCAATGGAACAGCAGGCACGCCCTTTCAGACGTGCCTGCTGTGCTGTCGGCGGGAATTATGCGTATTTTGCAAGAATGGTCTGGAAGGCATCCTGATTGTCGGCAATCCACTGGCTCCAGGAGAGGCCGGAAGCGGCCGCGGCCTGTCCCAGCTCCACCAGCAGGGCAGGAATGTCCCGCTCCAGAATGGTGGCCACCGGCTCGCCGAACCGGGCGGCCCCCAGAACGTCGCTGCCGCCTAAGAACATCTTAAAAGCAGGGAGAGGTTTTTTATCCACCAGCCGGACACCGCCTTGGAAACCAATGGCACCTGCCTGGTGGGCGGCACAGCTGGAGGGGCAGCCGGAAATGCAGATCCTGGGCAGAGCGCCGTCAGGGACATTGGCTTCGCGGACTGCGGCGACGGCGGCCTGAAGCAGGCCCTGGCTGTCCCGGACGCCCTGCTGGCAGATAGAGGCGCCGATGCAGGCGACGCTGTACTCAAACTCAGTCTGAGCGCCGTCGGCTGTGGCGGCAAGAACCTGCCTGGCCTCTTCCGCGGTCAGGTTGAGGATATAGAGAGTCTCATTGGGGGCAATACGGCACTCGACGTCAGGCATACCCTTGAGCAGCCCATAGAGAACAGCGGGCTTGTCCAGGGGGAGACTGCCGCCGATGGGGTGATACTGAACGGTATATAGGCCCGGCTGCTTCTGCGGCAGCGCTCTGGGGTCGTTCAGCGTCCCTGCTCCGGTCTTGTGGATGACTGTGGGCGTCAGCTCCAGATCCAGGCCGCCCGCCGCCTTGGCTGCTGCCACATTGGACAGATAGACCGGCTTCAACTCGTCTCCCAGCGTCTCCTGGAGATAGCGGGTCCGGGCCTTGGCACGGTTCTGATAGTTGCCGTGGGCGCAGAAGGTGTCGATCATGGCCCTGACATAGTAGAGAATCTGGCTGGCGGGGAGAGACTCCTCCACCAATACACCCATCCGGTGATTTGCGCCCAAACCGCCGGCGATGCGCAGGGAGAAGGTGCCGTCCGGCTGGGCCTGGAAGCCCATGTCCCGGAAGGCAGTATGGACACAGTCGTCCACGCCGTTGCAGAAGGCGATTTTCAGCTTGCGGGGCATATGGATGTCCCGGCAGATGGAGAGCAGATAGGCGGTTACCGCTTCTGCCCAAGGCAGTACATCGAAGGCCTCGCCGGCCTGCGTTCCGGACAGGGGGCTGCACATGACATTGCGGGGATTGTCGCCGCCGCCGCCTTTGCAGAGAATGCCGCAAGAGATGGCCTGCTCCATGATTTCCGGCACCTGCCAGGGATCCAGATTGTGGAGCTGAACCGTCTCACAGGTGGTGAGCTTCAGCTTCTGCACCTGGTAGCGCTCCACTGTCTGAGCCAAAAAAACCAGACGATCCACTGTCATCCGACCGCCGGGCATCCGCAGGCGCAGCATGTGCTTGGACGGATCCCTCTGTGCGTAGGAGCCCATGCCGCCGGACATGCCCTTATAGGCCTTTTTGTCAATCTCTCCCGCTTGAAATGCGGAAATGGTTTGGGAAAATGCCTCGATTTCCCCCCGATATGTCTCAATCCATTGCTTGTTTACCATAGAAAACAACCTTCTTTCCTGTCAGACGCAGAATCAACTCCGACTGAATCTTATTCTAAATTATACTACAACCTGTAGGGTAAGTCCAGTGCGGACGTATGTCTTTACGATAAAGTCTGTAGGTATTACAATGATGCGTGACAAAAAGGAAAAAGGATAGCGAATAGG
>JBJDXS010000014.1:0-3294 GCA_051866815.1 Candidatus Onthomonas sp.
CGACCACGATAACGGAACGGCCGGAGTAGTCCACGCGCTTGCCCAGCAGGTTCTGACGGAAGCGGCCCTGCTTGCCCTTGAGCATGTCGGACAGGCTCTTGAGGGCCCGGTTGTTGGCGCCGGTGACGGCGCGGCCCCGGCGGCCGTTGTCGATCAGGGCGTCCACCGCCTCCTGGAGCATCCGCTTCTCGTTGCGGACGATGATGTCCGGGGCGTTGAGCTGCATCAGGCGCTTGAGGCGGTTGTTCCGGTTGATGACCCGGCGATACAGGTCGTTCAGGTCGCTGGTGGCGAAGCGGCCGCCGTCCAGCTGGACCATGGGCCGGATCTCGGGGGGAATGACGGGCAGGGCGTCGATGATCATCCACTCGGGGCGGTTGCCGGAGACGCGGAAGGCGTCCACAACCTCCAGCCGCTTGACGATCCGGGCCTTCTTCTGGCCGGCGGCGTTTTTCAGCTGCTCGTGGAGGTCGGCGGACAGGGCCTCCAGGTCGATGTCCTGGAGCAGCTTCTTCACCGCCTCGGCGCCCATGCCGGCGTCGAAATCGTCCTCGTACTTCTCCCGCATATCCCGATACTCTTTTTCGGTCAGGATCTGATTTTTGCTCAGGGGGGTGAAGCCGGGATCAGTGACGATATAGTTGACAAAGTACAGCACCTTCTCCAGAATCCGGGGGCTGATATCCAGAATCAGGCCCATCCGGGAAGGGATGCCTTTGAAATACCAGATGTGGGAGACGGGGGCGGCCAGCTCGATGTGGCCCATGCGCTCCCGGCGGACCTTGGCCCGGGTGACCTCCACGCCGCAGCGGTCGCAGATCTTACCCTTGTAGCGGATCTTCTTGTACTTGCCGCAGTGGCACTCCCAGTCCTTGGTCGGGCCAAAAATGCGCTCACAGAACAGACCGTCCCGCTCGGGCTTCAGGGTGCGGTAGTTGATGGTCTCCGGCTTTTTGACCTCGCCATAGGACCATTCCCGAATCTGTTCCGGGGAGGCGACGGAAATTTTGATAGCGTCGAAATCAGGGCAACTCATGTTTCGTCCTCCTCCTTGTTATTCTTCATCCAGGTCGCCGGCGGCATCGTCCAGGAACAGCTCGCCCTCCTCAAAGGCGGGGGCGTCCTCGACCACATTGCCCTCGGCATCCATCTCGCCGGTGGTGTAGCCGTTGGCGGCGTATTCGCTCTCGTCGGCGGGGTAATCATCGTCGTAATCACCCTTGCCGCGGGGCAGATAATCGTCATCTTCGTCGTCCTTGAGCTCCACGTCGTTGCCGTTCTGATCCAGCACGCGCACGTCCAGGCACAGGGCCTGCAGCTCCTTCATCAGCACCTTGAAGGACTCGGGCACGCCGGGCTTGGGGATGTTGTGGCCCTTGACGATGGACTCGTAGGTGCGGACACGGCCGGTCACATCGTCGGACTTGACGGTCAGAATCTCCTGGAGGGTGTAGGCGGCGCCGTAGGCCTCCAGCGCCCAGACTTCCATCTCGCCGAAGCGCTGGCCGCCGAACTGGGCCTTGCCGCCCAGAGGCTGCTGGGTGACCAGGGAGTAGGGGCCGGTGGAGCGGGCGTGAATCTTATCATCCACCAGATGGTGCAGCTTGAGGAAGTAGACGTAGCCCACGGTGACGGGGTTGTCAAACCGCTGGCCGGTGCGGCCGTCGTAGAGCCAGCTCTTGCCGTTCTCGTTCAGGCCGGCCTGGCGGAGCAGATCCTGGATGTCCTTCTCGTTGGCGCCGTTGAAGATGGGGGTGGCCACCTTCCAGCCCAGGGTCTTGGCGGCATAGCCCAGATGGACCTCCAGCACCTGACCGATGTTCATACGGGAAGGCACGCCCAGGGGGTTCAGGACAATGTCCAGGGGGGTGCCGTCGGGCAGGAAGGGCATATCCTCCACCGGCAGAATCCGGGAGACGACGCCCTTGTTGCCGTGGCGGCCGGCCATCTTGTCGCCCACGGAGATCTTACGCTTCTGGGCGATATAGACGCGGACGCACTCGTTGACGCCGGGGGAGAGCTCGTCGCCGTTTTCACGGGTAAAGACCTTGACGTCCACCACAATGCCGCTCTCGCCGTGAGGCAGCTTGAGGGAGGTGTCACGGACCTCACGGGCCTTCTCGCCGAAGATGGCCCGGAGCAGACGCTCCTCGGCGGTCAGGTCGGTCTCGCCCTTGGGGGTGACCTTGCCCACCAGAATGTCGCCGGTGGTGACCTCGGCGCCCACCCGGATAATGCCCCGCTCGTCCAGATCCTTCAGGGCGTCCTCGCCCACGTTGGGGATGTCGCGGGTGATCTCCTCGGGGCCCAGCTTGGTCTCCCGGGCCTCCAGCTCGTGCTCCTCGATGTGGATGGAGGTGAACACGTCCTCCTTGACCATCCGCTCGCTCAGCAGCACGGCGTCCTCGTAGTTGTAGCCCTCCCAGGTCATGAAGCCCATGAGGATGTTGCGGCCCAGGGCGATCTCGCCGTTGTCGGTGGAGGGGCCGTCAGCCAGGGTCTCGCGCTTTTTCACCCGCTGGCCCACGCTGACGATGGGGCGCTGGTTGATGCAGGTGCCGTGGTTGGAGCGCATGAACTTGGTCAGCTTGTACTCCCGGACACCCAGGCTGTCATAGCGGACGGTGATATAGTCGGCGCTGACCTTCAGCACCTCTCCGTCGTCCTCAGCCAGGATGCAGATCTCGGAGTCCTGGCAGTTCTTGTACTCCTGGCCGGTGGCCACGATGGGGGCCTCGGTGACCAGCAGGGGCACGGCCTGACGCTGCATGTTGGCGCCCATCAGGGCACGGTTGGCGTCGTCGTTTTCCAGGAAGGGGATCATGGCGGTAGCCACGGAGACCATCATCTGGGGGGAGACGTCCACATAGTCCACCATGGAGCGGTCCACGTCCAGAATGTCGTTCTGGTGGCGGCAGGTGACACGCTTGTTGGCAAGGCAGCCGTTCTCGTCCAGAGGCTCCTGGGCGGTGGCGATGATATACTGATCCTCCACGTCGGCGGTCATGTATTCCACCTCGTCAGTCACCCGGCAGGTACCCTTTTCCACCTTGCGGTAGGGGGCCTCGATAAAGCCGTAGCGGTTGACCCGGGCGTAGGAGGCCAGGTAGGAGATCAGGCCGATGTTGGGACCTTCGGGAGTCTCGATGGGGCACAGACGGCCGTAGTGGCTGTAGTGGACGTCACGGACGTCGAAGGAGGCCCGCTCACGGGACAGGCCGCCGGGGCCCAGAGCGGAGATACGGCGCTTGTGGGTCAGCTCGGCCAGGGGGTTGGTCTGGTCCATGAACTGGC
>JBJDXS010000015.1:0-82415 GCA_051866815.1 Candidatus Onthomonas sp.
TCGGCCGCATAATTCCAAACAAATGCAACGCATTTGTTTGGAGAGCCTGTCGTTTAACGACAGGCTCCCGCCAACCGGGTGCCCGGCTGGCGGTTCAATGCGTCAACGCGCTCTGGCGTATTGGGATGGGGGAGAGGAGTCAAAAATCCCGGATGACCTCCAGGGCGGGCAAAGCCCGGCCGTCATAGTCAAAAAGCGCCTGATTGGCCCACTCATTTCCTCCGGGACGGGTCTCGTTCATATAGGCAATGGCGGTGTCGTTGGCCCACTGGCTTCCGGGCACCGGAATCCAGGCCGGTTCCCAGTAGACAAAGCCTTTTCCGTGTCCCTCCGGAATCTGGCGGATGGTCTCCATCAGATCGGTCATGAATTGGCACTGGCCCTCCGGTGTCATGGGGTAGGGGATGTTCTCCACCGAACTTGCGTTGGCGGCCATGCCCACCCGCTTGTCCGCCGGAAGCTGCTCGTACTGCTGATAGTCCTCCAGGGTAAAACCGGCGGCGGTCTCAGTGACGATCATATCCTTGTGATAGCGCAGGGCCAGATCGTTCATATTCTCCCGCAGTTCGCACATCTGCCCGTGCCAGAAGGGGTAGTAGCTCATGCCGATATACTCAAAGTCCAGACCTCCGGCGGCAAAATACCGGTCAAACCAGTCCCGGAACAGGCCGTTGCGGCAGCCGTTGTCCAGGTGGATCATCACAGGGACGCCGGGCGCGAGCTCCCGGACGGCCCGGATGCCGGCGTTGAGGAACCGGGCAATGTTGTCAAAATTGGGATATTTCCCCAAGGGCCACAGCAGCCCGGAGGACAGCTCGTTGCCCACAGAGACAATGGCAGGGAGCAGGTTGGACTCCTTCAAAACGACCAGAACCGCGCAGGTATAGCGGTAAACCGCCTGCTCCAGCTGCTCTGCGTCCAGACCCACCCAGGCCTTGGGCAGCAGCTGCTTGCCGGGATCCGTCCAGAAGTCGCTGTATTGTAGATCCAGCATCCAGTCGATGCCCAGATTCTTCGCCCGACGGGCCAGAATCATCACCCGGGGCAGGTCGCAGGTGCCGGCGCCGTAGGGCGCGCCCTCCGGGGTGTAGGGGTCATTCCAGAGCCGCAGCCGGATCAGATTGGTGCCGTAGTCCTTCAGGATCCCCAGGGCGTCCCCGGGACAGCCGTGATCGGAAAACCGTCCGCCGCATTCCTCCACCTCCAGCAGGGAGGAGATATCCATTCCTTTGATCCAGGGTTTCATTGTCATGCCTCACTTCCACAGAAGATTCCGGCGGCTGATTCGCTCCGACAGACCGCCATTTTTACTATTATACCATTTGCCGCGGCGTGGGCAAAGAGAAAAGGGGCCCTTCCGCCGAAATTTCGCCGGAAGACGGCAGCTCTGGCGGAAGGGCCTCTTACTGAAAGACAGGGAGTACAGATCTTACACCTGCTGTTCCCCCTCCTCCAGAGGATTGACGTGCACCATGCAGTGCTTCACCATGGGAAAGGCGCTCTCAATCTGGTCGTGGACCCGCTGGGCGATATCGTGGGCCTGCACCAGGGTGAGTTCTCCGTCGGCGGAGAACTCCACGTCCACATAGATCTTGGAGCCGAACTGCCGGGTCTTGAGCAGATCCAGGGCCCGGACGCCGTTTTGCTGGAGAATCAGCTTTTTCATCTCCCGCTCCAGCTTGGGAGAGGCGGCCTGGTCGGTAAGCTGTTCGATGGCCTGACGGAAGATATCCAGGGCCGCCTTGAGGATAAAGACGCAGATGACAATGCTGGCGATGGGATCCAGGACAGGGAAGCCCAGCCGGGCCCCGGCGATGCCTACCAGACTGCCGATAGAGGACAGGGCGTCAGAGCGGTGGTGCCAGGCGTCCGCCATCAGGGCGGCGGAGCCACACTTGTTGGCCGCCCAGCGGGTGTACCAGTACATGGCCTCCTTGACGACGATGGAGATGACGGCGGCCCACAGGGCCATCAGTCCCGGCACCGCCAGGGTCTGGGCGGAGCGGATGCTCTCAATGCCGGAGATGCCAATGCCGGCGCCGGTGGCGGCCAGCACCACCGCCAGCAGGATGGCGGCCACGCACTCCAGGCGTTCATGGCCGTACTCGTGGTTCTCGTCCGCGGCCCGGCCGGAGAGCTTGAGACCCACCATGACGATGAGGGTGGAAAAGACGTCGGAGGCAGAGTGGACGGCGTCGGAGACCATGGCGGCGGAATGGCCGAGAATGCCTGCGACCAGCTTGCCCACCGAGAGCAGCAGATTGACCGCGATGCTCTGCCGGGAAACCCGCATGGCCAGGGTGTATTCTGAGCTGGGCTGATGTTCTGTCATGAGAAAGACCTCCCCAAAAGAATAAAAAAGATCCGTGGAACACTTGCTGTCCCACGGATTTTCTCTTATCTCCGCTGCCTTTCGGCCCGGCTTACGCCTGATCAGTTCGCCAGTCCCACTGGGCGGTGAATTGGTTTCTGATACTATAGCACGGCAGAGCAAGGGAAGTCAAGGCAAACTGTCCCGATTTTTCCGTCGAAAGAGCTTCCCTCATTTGCGGAAGTGGTGGACGATGGCCGCCTCAATCCGGTCGCCGTATTTCAGACCCAGATAGAACAGCAGGGCCAGAGCCAGGGCCGCGATGGGAATCGCCCAGGTGGGGATGGAGAAGGCGGTGCCTCCCAGGGCGGAGGCCGCCAGCAGTCCCCAGGGCCGGGTGAGCAGCACGATAGCCACGAAACGGCGAAAGGGGATATCGGTCAGTCCGGCCAGAATGCAGATGATGTCGTCTGGGAAGAAGGGGAAGAGAAAGACCAGCACGAGAAAGGAGTCCCGCTTGCGCTGAATGATCTGCAGATACCGGGCGGAGAGCTTGCGGGAGACAAAGTTCTGGGCGAAATCCTGGCCCAGCAGCCGGGCCAGGGAGAAGGTGGTGCAGCTGCCCAGCACCACGGCGGCAATGGTGATGAGAAAGCCCTGGGGAAAGCCGAAGAGCAATCCTCCGGCGGCGGCGGTCACATTGCTGGGGACAGGTGCGATGATGACTGACATCAGCTGCAGTCCAAAGAACACCAACTCTCCCCAGGGGGTGAACTGATTCACCCAGTCCCGGATCGCCTCGGCGGAGTAGTTGGAGAGAATATCGTTGGAGCGCAGATACATGAGCAGCGCGGTCACCGCCACCAGCACCGGTAGCAGGAGCAGCAGCCTTTTCGTCTTTGGTTTCACAGACATCCCCCCTGAACAGAGTATAGCATACCAGGGCAATATGAAGAAAGAGAAAACAGCTGTTTAATTTTTCCTAAAAATGGGGGCGGAGCAAAGGGAAAAAGCAGCCGGAAAGCGGGTGAAGAACCCTGCTTTCCGGCTGCCGGCGGCAAAGGATTAAGAATGCTGGTAGGTCAGCCTGCGGCTGGGGGTGTAGACCGGCGAAGCGCCGTAGATCGCCCGGTGCATCGTCCACAGCAGCAGAAAGGCGCAGACCACGTCCAGCACAGAGTGCTGCTTGAGGAACATGGTGGACAGGACGATGAGCACGGACAGCACTGTGCTGCCCCGGTAGAGTACCGGATGGCGCAGATCAAACCGGCACTGGGTCAGGGCGGACTGCACCGCCATGGTGGCAAAGACATGGATGCTGGGACAGACGTTGGTGCTGGTGTCCACCGACCACAGCCGGGCCACCAGCTGGGTGAACAGGTTTTTGTCCACGTCGATGTGGGGCCGCAGATTGAGGCCGGTGAAAAAGAAGGTGTACAGAATCAGGCACACCGTCATGCCGCCGAAGAGAACGCCGGTAAACCGGTAGAAGCACTCCTTGGACTGAGTAAAGAGCATATAGCAGATGCCGGCGGCGATATAGAAGAACCACAGCAGATAGGGGATGATAAAGTACTCGCAGAAGGGAATCATGTGGTCAATCCGCAGTTGGACAATGGTGCATTGGGAGGTATCCCGCTGCTCCAGCAGATAGAACCAGGGGAGATACAGCAGGAAATAGAGCAACACCCAGCACTGGGGATATCTGGAGATCAGTCTTTTCATATGCAAACACCTCAGCTTCTGTTTCGGGATTGGGGGCTGCTTTGCCCCGGGGCAAAGGACAAAACAGGCGGCCGCCTGTTTTGATGACGCTCAGGCCCTCCGGAGAAACGGCTGTGCTGCCCTCCCGGAAAGCAAGTGCATTATAGTACAGCCCACTGGAAAAATCTATGAACAAAAGCTAAAGGTTTCTTAAATAATTGCTCTAATTCTTATGAAGTTTTTTGTTTTAAAAGACACTACTGTTTGCTGCCGTCTGCAGTTGTAGAAGCAGGTAGAACAGTCATACTGTGACCCAAAATGAGAGGAGCAGAACGATTCTGTGAAAAACTGTCCTGCGGAACAGCCACAGCTGACAAAGAAGGATGTCTATCCGTTTGAACCCAGTGCAAAAAGGTCAGATCGCCCCAATAAGGAGTGCGCTCGGTGATTGGAAGGAATCACCGAGCGCATGTTCTGCTAAAACAGCGTATTTATGTCCGGCAATGACCGCAGACGTCCAGCCGGTCTGCAAGGCTGGTCTCCTGAGGCGCGGCAGGGGGGAAAAACTCCCCTACCGGGAAGTCCAGCTGCTGGAACAGCTGGCAGGGATCGTCCTCCTTGGGGCCGTCGCACTGGCACTCCTTGTGAGGCATGCAGTAGTCGTAGACCGGGATGAGCAGCTGGGAGTCACGCTCCATCCGCAGAATGGAGAACTGGCCCAGGGTGATCAGCAGCCGCCGCTGCCCGTTGTCCCCGAAGGAGATGCAGTCGTCAAAGGCGGCCAGAATGGCGGCGGGGACATCGCTGCCTGCCGGGCAGTCACAGCTGCACTCGCAGCCGGCAGAGCAGCAGTGCTCGGTCAGCTTGAGGCTGAGCACCACCGGATCGACCGCCTCCACAAAGGCGGTGGGCAGGTTGTCGCCGAAGCCCAGATCCGGGCCGGGGCAGGGCCGGGCAGAGGTGAAGGTCTTCGCCATGCCCTGGCTGCCGTACAGGATGCAGCGCTTGTCATAGTAGACCAGGCCGCAGATGGGAGTGGTCCGGCAGCAATTGCCGCTGGCGGCCTCCGCGGTGACCCGGTAATAGTACCGCAGATCTACCGTATAGAAGCCCCGGTGAAAGCCCACGGGATCCACCTGGACAGAGACGTAGAGCAGCTCCGCCCGGGCGGATTTGACGGTCTGGGCCCCGTCCAGCACGCTCTGGCTGGCTGCGGTGGGATAAAACCGCAGATCCTCCAGACAGTCCTTGGACTGGCAGGAGTCGTAAATTTTGCGGGTATGAATGCAGGTTGCCTCCCGGATGGGGGTATCCTCAGAAACCGGGCCGGGAATGACGGGTTCAGCCATGGATGAAACCTCCTTGGAAAATGGATGGAAGCGGTCTTTACGCTCCATGCCATTCTATGCCCGGGGCGGAAAATGGTGCCGAAGAGAGATAATCCGGCAAAAAGAAGACAGCCTCCGGCGTGAATTGCCGAAGGCTGTCTGCGCATGGAAACAGGAATGCTCATCCCACAAAGTCTGCCAGCCGCTGAATCAGGCTGTCTGCCCGGGTGGTGGAGATGGTGTTGAGGAAGAGCACATCGTCTACGCCCAGATCCTCACACATCTCGGCGATCTTCCGGTCGTCCACCTTGGAGATATACCGATAGTCCACAATGTAGACGTACTGGTAGTTCTCAATCAGGAAGGGGGCAAAGGCGTTGCCGTAGGACTCCTTGACCAGCATGACGGCGGAGCCGTCGTCCTTGTTGGGATTTTCAATGTAGCTGTAGGGGTTGTCGCCGCCGATAAAGGTGCCGTATTTGTTGCCGGCGGAGGAGTTTTCCACATTGCCGATGACCACATAGAGCCAATCGCTGATCTCCTCATTGGTGATGTGGATATTGTTGGTGGAGGGGGCCTCATAGGCGTATACCGTGTCCGGCGTCTTGGCCATGGCCTCGGACTTGGTGGAGTTGTAGAAGGTACCCAAAAAGCCCTCGTACTCGTGGGGGATGAAATCCTCCAGCGGGGTGGGCGTAAAACCAGCCGCCTCGGCGAACTGCTCATAGGCCCGGTAGGCCCCCAGGGCGGTCCAGTGGTGGTCGGTGCGGAAGTAGAGATATTCCCCCTCCAGATAGTGCTTGAGCAGGGTGTGATAGACCGGGACGGCAGTGACCTTGTCGCTCAGACAGGCATTCATGTACTCAATAGCCGCCTTCTGATCCGAGGTGTTGGCCGCCTCCTGGACGTCGGTGGGGACGCAGATCCCCATGCTGTTGGGGACAATGATGGAGTAGACGTTGGAGATGCCTTCCAGCTGCTCCGCCGCCCGGTTCAGCGCGCCGGTGTAGTTGTCGGCGTAGGCCTGGACAAAGTTGTAATACTCGTAGGCGGCGTTGTCGATGGAGAGCACGGCGCTAAGCTTTTCCACCACTGCGTCGTCGTCCAGCTCAGGGATGGTCAGCTCCTCCTCCGGCTCCTCTTCCGGTTCCTGGGCAGGCAGCTGCTCCGGCTGGGACTCCTCCTGCGTGTCCTGGACGGCAGGCGGCTCCGGTTGTTGAACTTCTTCAAAGGGCTCATCCGGCAAAGCAGGCTGAGGCGGCATCCCATTCGGCGCGGCGGGCCGTTGAGGCTCTGTATCTGCGGCCGCTTCGGAATCCGTTCCTACCACGGGAATCTCATCGCCCTGGGTGACGCTGCCGGTGATCTTCAGGGTTTGAATGCCGTACAGGCTCTCCACCCGGGACTGAAGGGAGAGGAACAGATCCCGGAAGGGGAAGGTGTCGGCAAACCAGGTGGTCAGATCAGAGAAATAGCTGCCGTCCACTGCGGCGCTGAGACTGAAGGTGGGGAAGGGGGTCAGATCCCGCCGCTCCTGATCGGAATAGGTGGGACGAAGGGGAATGATCAGGGCCAGCACGGTGATCAGGCCCAGCGCGGCCAAAAAAACGGCAATCCGGGGGGAGAGTCCCCGCTTTTTCTGAGGCGGCTTCTGCTCCTCGTACAGAAAGTAGGGCGTCTTTCTGGAGCGGTGGAAAAAGGCATAGGACTTCCACTGGATGCGCTGAATCAGCCGCTTGAGCGCGGAAGGACGTTTCGTCATCATGGAAAGATCACCGCCTTAGAACCGGTAATAGAGGAAGGGGTTGTACTGATCGCCTACCAGCGCCGCCGTGGAGAGTACCAGCAGCAGAACCGGCGCCACGCACTGGAGCACCGTCCAGGGCTTTTGCAGGATAGGCATCCCATCCACAGCCCGGTCGATTCTGCGATAGAGATTGCGCAGCAATGGCGTACAGGCCAGCAGGGCGGCGAGCAGGAAGAAGACATGGTTTTGCAGCTCCAGCTGGGTGACATAGTCGGTCAGGGGATTGCCGTTTCCGCCAAACAGCCCACGGAAAGCGGCCGCAAGACAGGCCAGATCGGTAACCCGGAAAATCAGCCAGCCCAAAGCCACCACCAGCAGCAGGTATCCCCGGCGCAGCAGGCCGGGAATCCGCTCCATCCGATGGCCCAGCACAAATTTTTCCATCATCAGGAAGAGCAGATAGTACAGTCCCCACAGCAGAAAGTTCCAGTTGGCGCCGTGCCACAGCCCGGTGAGCAGCCAGACCACAGCCAGATTGCGCAGATGGCAGGCCCTGCTGCAGTAGCTGCCGCCCAGAGGGATGTAGACGTAGTCCCGGAAAAACTGGCTCAGAGACATATGCCACCGGCGCCAGAACTCGGTCACCGACTTGGAGATGTACGGATAATTGAAGTTTTCCCGGTAGTGAAAGCCGATCATCCGGCCCATGCCGATGGCCATATCCGAATAGGCGGAAAAATCCAGATAAATCTGCAGGGTGTAGGCCAGCACCCCCAGCCACAGGGAGAGCACCGAGCGGCCGGAGAGAATGGTCAGAGCCTCGCCGGCCTCCACCGAAGTGGAGCAGAGAAAGGTGTCCGCCAGGGCTCCGCAGGGATTAGCCAGCATGGCCTTTTTGGCAAGGCCCACAGCAAAGCGGCCTGCGCCCTCCGCCATATCCAGCCGGGTGACCCGGCGCCAGTCGATCTCATCCGCCACGTCCTGATAGCGGACGATGGGGCCGGCGATGCACTGGTGGAACATGCTCACATAGAGCAGCAGCTTCCAGAAGCTGGGCTGGGCAGGTACCTCCCGGCGGTAGACATCCACCACATAGCTGATGAGCTGAAAGGTGTAAAAGCTGATGCCCACCGGCAGAACGATCTGAGGCACCGCCTCCGGCCAGCCAAACCAGCTGTTGGTGTTGGAGAGCAGGAAGGTGAGGTACTTAAAGATACACAGCAGCCCCAGATTGACGGTCAGCGCTCCGATCAGGCAGATCTTCCGTCCCCGATGGGTGCAGCCGCTTCGGTCCATTCGCAGACAGAACAGCCAGTCTGCAAAAGTCATCCCCACCAGCAGCAGCACATATTTTGGCCCTGCCCAGGCGTAGAACACCAGGGAAAAGCAGAGCGCCACAATATTCTTGCTGCGGATGCCGGGTGCCAACCAGTAACACAGCAGATTCAGCGGAAAAAAGGCGTAGAGAAAGATTAAACTGGAAAAAACCAAGGAAATTCACCAACTCTGAGGGCCAACGAGCCCTGCGGCGTAACGCATCCTATTGCGCCCGGAATAGAGAAAGAACCGAAACCGGACAACCGGTCTGTTCAAAATACAACGGAAGTCGACAGGAAACCTGCCATCTTAGTTTACCATAACAAAAAACAGGGCGCAAGGGTCAGTTGAGAGAAGGATAAACAAAACTGAGATGCTTCTCCGGGGCAAATTTGACTTTTCCGGAGCGGCAAAAACAGACAGGAAAAATCCCCTGGTATTTCACCCAGGGGAGGGGGAGATCACCTGGAGGCAATCAGTTCCATCTCCATCTTTGCTCCGGCGGGGAGGGCGGCCACCTGGACGCAGGAGCGGGCAGGTGGCGCCGCAGGGAAGCGGGTGGCATAGATGGCGTTGACAGCGGCAAAATCGGCCAGGTCGGTGAGGAAGATGGTGGTCTTGACCACGTTTTCAAAAGTCATGCCGGCGCTTTTCAGCACCTGCTCCAGGTTGTCCAGCACCTGATTGGCTTGAGCCTCGATGGTGTCGCCGGCCAGCTTGCCGGTGGCGGGCACAAGAGGCACCTGACCGGAGGTGAAGAGGAGATCTCCAACCTGTACGGCATGGGAATAGGGGCCCAGCGCGGCGGGGGCGTTGGGAGAGGTGACGATTTCTTTCATGGGAACACAGTCCTTTCTTCCCGGGCGGCGCCCAGGCGGAATTATAATCATTATAATCGGAGGGTCGGGGACCGTCAATGCCGGAAGCAAAGAAACCCAAAATCTGAAAAAACAGTTGACAGCGGAGGAGAGCTGTGCTATATTATCACTTGCGTCCGATACCAAGACAAATGCGGTATGCACGAGTGGTGGAATTGGTAGACTCGCTGGCTTCAGGTGCCAGTGCTCGTTGTGGGCGTGCGGGTTCGACTCCCGCCTCGTGCATCTCCCGGAACAGAGCTTCTGTTCCGGGATTTTCTTTTTAGCTGAGGTGATGCCTATGTCCCGCTGCCGGAAGATACTGCTCTGGCTGCTTTTGCTGTGCCTGTTGGCCCTGGGGGCCAACGCCCTGCTCAACGCCGGCGTCTGGGTGACCCGGTATGAGATTGAATCATCCCGCCTGCCGGAGGGGTTTGACGGCTACCGGATTGTCCAGATTGCTGATCTCCACTCCGTCCGTACGCCGGAGCAGGCCCAGCTGCTGCTGACCCGGGTTCGGGAGGAGCAGCCGGATCTCATTGCCCTCACCGGCGACCAGATTGACAGCCACTATTACGCCGACCACAGCACACCGACCGAGGGACAGGAGGAGGATTTCCTGCCGGACCGGGACACTCTGGAACTGATCCGGGCGTTAACCGATATGGCCCCGGTCTATGCCGTCTACGGGAACCACGAGATGATGCTGCTGGACGACCCGGAGCGCAATCCCTTCAAAACCGCCCTGGAGGAGATGGGGGTCACAATTCTCTATCAGCAGTGCGTAACGTTGAACCGAAACGGGGACAGCATTTTGCTTGCAGGAATCCAGGATCCGGCCACCCTCTACAAAAATGAGGACTATGACGGCCTGACGGATACCCGAAGCAGGATGCAGGCCATGCTGGACAATACCCTGGGAGAGGTGGATCCGGAGCAGTTTGTCCTGCTGCTCTCCCACCGGCCGGAGTATTTTGAGCTGTATCAGGACTATCCCATCGACCTGGCCCTCACCGGCCACGCCCATGGAGGCCAGATCCGGCTGCCCGGCGTGGGCGGGCTCTACGCCCCCGGTCAGGGCTGGTTTCCGAAATATACCAGCGGCGTCTTTCAGCAAGGCCGGCTCTCCATGGTGGTGAGCCGGGGGCTGGGCAACTCCATCCTGCCCCTGCGGGTGTTTGACCCGCCGGAGCTGGTGACGGTGACGCTGCGCTGCGCTTAAGAAAAGGACTCCTACCCGAACTGGGTGGGAGTCCTTTGGTCGTATGTAGGTTACAGCATCCGCCGAATTGTGACAATCGGCGCAAAATTAACGTTGGTGTAGCAGATGCCGGCCCGGCTGTTGAGGGCGTTGATGATCTGGCCGCCGCCTGCGTAGATACCCACATGGCCGCTGTAGCAGACCACATCGCCCACCTCCATCTCGCTGTAGGAGACCTTGGTGCCGTAGTGCCGGATGGCTGCGGAGCTGTGGGGCAGGCTGACGCCGAACTGGGCGTAAATCTGCATCACATAGCCGGAGCAGTCGCACCCCTTGGTCAGACTGGTGCCGCCCCAGACATAGCGGTTGCCCAAAAACTGCTGAGCGTAGGCCAACACTGCCTCGCCGTCTGTCATGGCGGGATTTTCCACAGTAAAGCTGTCGGCCTCCGAGGGCGTCACATATTCGCTGGAGATGTAGCCCTCCTGGCCGTCATAGGAGACCTGATACCACTCATCCTCCGCGTCCAGGGGGGTGAGGGCGACACCCTTGTCCAGAACGGTCAGCACCGCGCTGTTCCCATCCGGCTCAGCGCGGAGCTTCAGCTTGCTGGTGGTGACCACCTCACAGCCCACATCGGAGAGGGGCACATAGCCTGTTTTGCCCTTGGCCTCCACGTAAAACCAGCCGTCGCCGTAGCCCAGAACCTCCAGGCTCGCGCCCTGACCCAGAGTGGTGAGGGCATCGCTGTCCGCGTCATTGTCCTCCAGCAGGGAGGCGTCCCCGGTGAGAATGCTGACCCGGCCCAGGGTCTGCACGTTTACGGCGTCTGAGGTGATGTAGCCGGTATAGACCTCATCCTCTCCGGCCTCATAGGCGGCGGAGAGCCAGCCGGAGCCGTCGTCTTCGGACAGCAGAACAAGGCAGCTGCCGTTTTTCAGAGAGACAGCCACTGCGCTGCCGGCCTCCGGTTCCTCCAGCAGGGAGGCGGTGGGGGCGGAGACAGTGGCCTCATAGGGAATGGCCGAAGCGTCGGCGGCCAGCGCAGTGCCGGTACACAGAGCGGCGACAGCGCCGGTAAACACCAGAGTGCGGATCAGCTTTCGTACAGGAAACATGGAACCTCCAAACCAGGTGGGCGGACAGGACAGCTGGGGAGTGGTTTTGCCGCTTTAGCGGGTGGCCAGCGCCCGGGTCAGCCAGACATTGGCCAGATCCATGGCGGCGTAGAGACTGTTCTTCTCGCTGGAGCGCACCACCCGATCCCGGTTTTTCAGATTGGGGTCAGTGTTCTGCAGCTGCACGGAGACCTTGGTGGCCAGGGTCATGTCGTCCAGTGGGGCGGAGCTGAGCACCTGCAGCTGGATCATATACTTGTCGGAGGGATTGCCATAATAGATCACATTGTCCTTACGGCAGAGGGGATATCCCTTATATTCCAGGGGAAATTTAGACGGTGCAGACATTTTGTTACCTCCAAAATTAACTGTTACCAAATTGTAACATGTTAGTTACTGACTTGTCAACTGGTATTTTAGGTCTAAAGAAAGGATTTCAGCAAAAAACCCCCATCTCCCTAACAAAATCAGGGAGATGGGGTGAAACAATCCGGCAGAGCAGACTGACAGAGGGGAGGACAGAGTACAAAAATTACACGTCCAGATAGTACCGCAGCAATTCCTGGAGCAGCTCGTCCCGATCCAGCTTGCGAATCAGCGTTCTGGCGTTATTATAGTTGGTGATATAGGTGGGATCTTCGGACAGGATGTAACCGACGATCTGATTGATAGAATTATAGCCCTTTTCCTGGAGAGAGCGATATACTTCCGTCAGAATTGCACGGGTATCCCACTCCTCGTCCTTGGCTACGTCGAACCGCCGTGTATAATCGGACATAAGACAGCTGCACCTCCGAATCGCTGGATTTTTCTCATGCCATGAGAATCTATGTTCTATTTTACCCCAGAATGTCAATCCTGTAAAGAGGGTTGGAAAGGAAATTTAGCAGATTCCACAATTATGTGAACCGAAAATTGTAGAAAAAAGCGATCCGGCGCCCGCCATGCGGAGGGCGGACGCCGGAAGAGAGGCACAACGAAAGCTCAGCGCAGCACAGCCTGGCACTCCTGCTCCAGCAGGGCCAGGATAGCCTTGATATCGCCGTCGGCCTCCGTGTCGGTGAGGGTGTGATCCTCGGCCCGGAGCTTGAGGGCGAAAGCCACCGACTTCTTGCCCTGGGGGATGGGCTTGCCGGTGTAGATGTCAAACAGCTTGACCTCCTTCACCAGGCCCTTGCCGCCCCGGGCGATGCAGTCGGAGAGCTGGGCCACCGGGATAGACTCGTCGCAGACCACGGCAATGTCCCGTTCCACGGCGGGGAACTTGGGCAGGGGCTGGTAGAGTACCTCGCTCTGACGGCAGGCCAGCAGATCGGCGAAGTCCAGTTGAGCGGCGAACAGGGGCAGATCCATGCCGTAGTTCTTGGCCGCCAGGGGGTGAATCTGGCCGAAGGTGCCCACGGCCTTGCCGCCCACCCAGAGCTGTGCGCAGCGACCGGGATGGAAGGTGGGGTCATCCTTCTTGGCGGTGTACTTGGCGTCCTGGATGCCCAGCGCGTCCAGCACCGTCTCAATGGCGCCCTTGAAGGAGAAGAAGTCCAGACCCTCGCCGTAGCCGCCCAGGCAGAGCTGCTGCCGCTCGTCAGCCAACTCCTGACCCTCCACGGGGAGGTAGATCTTGGCGATCTCGTACAGCTTGGCGGCGGGGTTGCGGTGGTTGTAGTTTCGGGCCAGGGTCTCCAGCAGGGAGGGAAGGGCGGTGGTGCGCATAATGGAGGTGTCCTCGCCCAGAGGGTTGAGGATGGTGATGGACTTGCGCAGGGGGCTGTCCTCCGGCATGCGGATCTTGTTGTAGTCGCTGGGGGAGATGAAGGAATAGGTGAGAATCTCACTGTAGCCCAGGCCCCGGAAGATCTGGCCCAGAAACTTCTCTGCCTTCTGCTTGTCGGTGAGGCCGCCCCGGGTGGTGTCGCCCTTCATCAGGGTGGTGGGCAGGTTGTTGTAGCCGTAGAACCGGGCCACCTCCTCGGCAATGTCGGAGTAGTGCTCCACGTCAGAACGCCAGGAGGGGACATAGATGGTGTCGCCCTCCAGGAGGAAGCCCAGATCGGTGAGAATCTTCTTCATCTCGTCGGCGGGGATGTCGGTGCCCAGCAGCTTGTTCACCTTGTCCGGCTGGAGCTGGAGGGAGGTGGGGACATAGTCCTGAGCCACCACGTCGATGACGCCGTCCAGCACCTCGCCGCAGCCCAGCAGCTCCACCAGCTCGCAGGCCCGCTCCACGGCGGGGAGGGTGTTCATGGGATCCAGGCCCTTCTCATACCGGCCGGAGGCCTCGGTGCGCATGCCCAGGGCCATGGCGGTCTTGCGAATGGAGACGCCGTTGAAATTGGCGGACTCGAAGAAGACGGAGGTAGTCTGGTCGGTAATCTCGCTGTTGGCGCCGCCCATGACGCCGGCGATGCAGACCGGCTTCTTCTCATCGGCGATGACCAGCATGTTCTCGCTGAGCTTGTGGGGCTTGCCGTCCAGAGTGGTCATCTCCTCGTCGGGATAGGCCCGACGGACGTTGATGTGGCTGCCCTCCACGCAGGCAAAGTCAAAGGAGTGCATGGGCTGGCCATACTCCAGCATGACATAGTTGGTGATGTCCACGATGTTGTTGATGGGCCGGACGCCGGAGGCGCGCAGCCGCTCCCGCATCCACTTGGGGGAGGGGCCGATCTTGACATTGCGCACCAGACGGCCGCAGTACCGGGGGCAGAGATCCGGGTCCAGAATGTCCACGTCCGCATGGCTCAGAATGGACTCGCCGCAGCCCTGAACCTCGGGCTGATGGAGCTTCAGGGGCTGGTCAAAGGTGACGGCGGCCTCCCGGGCCAGGCCGATGACGCCCAGACAGTCGGGGCGGTTGGGGGTGATCTCAAACTCCACCACATGGTCGTCCAGACCCAGCACCTGAGTCAGGTCGTCGCCGGGCTTGCACGCCTCGTTGAGAATGAAGATGCCGTCCTCAATGCAGTTGGGGAACTCCTTCTGCTGGGCGTGGAGGCCGGCCAGGGTCAGCACCTCGCCGGTGGCGGTGTTGTAGCAGATCATGTCCCCCTCGTGGATGTTCTGGCAGGGAGTGGTGGTCTCCGCCTGGCCCTTGCCGGTGTCCAGGGTGAGCCGGAACTGGGCATAGGCCACCGTCTCGCACTGCTCCACCCGGGCGGCAATCACCTTGCCGTAGATCTTATGGCCGGGGGCCACGTCGGCGGGAATGGAGGGCTGCTCGCCGGGGAGGACGTGGTAGTCCCCCAGAATGGCGGCAGCCTGGATGACTCCGTAGGGGAAGTCACGGGTGTCCAGACCCAGCTCGCTCAGGCCGCAGAGCATGCCGTTGGAGACCACGCCCCGGAGCTTGCCCTTGGTGATCTTGACGCCGCCGGGGAGGGTGCTCTTGTGCTTGGCCACAGGCACCAGGTCGCCCACATGGACGTTCCAGGCGCCGGTGCAGATCTGGATGGGCTCCTCGGTGCCTACGTCGATCTGCAGCACCCACATATGGTCGGAGTTGGGATGGCGCTCCATGGCGAGACACCGGCCCACCACCACGTTGTGGAACTCCGCCCCCAAATCGGTGACGATCTCCACCTTGGAGCCGGAGATGGTCATGGCCTCGGCAAATTCCTTATCGCTGACAGAGCTGCAGTCCACAAACTCGTTCAGCCATTTCCGGGAAAGTTTCATATATCATTGCTCCTATCCATCGAATCTTGCATCTATCAAAAGACAACGTAGGGGCGCACAGTGTGCACCCGTTCAGACGTATGCCGCAGAAAGCGGGCGCACAGTGTGCGCCCCTACGGGCAGACGGGTAAGCGGTCAGTTTATTTCAATTAAAACTGCTTCAAGAACCGGACGTCGTTTTCAAACAGCAGCCGCAGGTCCTTGATGCCAAACCGGCGCATGACCAGCCGCTCCACGCCCATGCCGAAGGCCCAGCCGGAGTAGACCTCGGTGTCAATGCCGCAGCCCTCCAGCACCTTGGGGTGCACCATGCCGGCGCCCAGAATCTCAATCCAGCCCTCGCCCTTGCACATGGGGCAGCCCTTGCCCTTGCACTCGAAGCACTGCATATCCACCTCGCAGGAGGGCTCGGTGAAGGGGAAGTGGTGGGGGCGGAACCGGGTGACGGCGTCCGGGCCGTACAGGGCCTTGACCACCTCGTTCAGAGTGCCCTTCAGGTCGGCCATGGTGATGCCCTTGTCCACCACCATGCCCTCGATCTGGTGGAACATGGGGGAGTGGGTGGCGTCAACCTCGTCCTTCCGGAAGACCCGGCCGGGGGCGATCATACGGATGGGGGGCTTTTTCGCCTCCATCACCCGGATCTGGATGGGAGAGGTCTGGGAGCGCAGCAGGACGGAGGAGTCCTCCTTGGTGTAGAAGGTGTCGGTCCACTCCCGGCCGGGGTGGCCCTCCTCAATGTTCAGCTTGGTGAAGTTGTAGTCGGCCAGCTCCACCTCGGGGCCCTCGGCCACCTCAAAGCCCATGCCGGTGAAGACGTCGGTGATCTCATCGATGACGATGGAAAGGGGATGCTTATGGCCCAGCTCGGTCTTGGTGCCGGGGATAGTCACGTCCACCGTCTCGGCGGCCAGCTTCAGGTTGAGGGCGGCGTCCGCCAGCGCCTTGTTCTGAGCGGCGATGGCCTCGGTGAGGGCGGCGCGCACCTCGTTGGCCAGCTGGCCCACCACAGGCCGCTCCTCAGGGGGCAGCTTGCCGGTCTGCTTGAGCAGGGCGGTCAGCTCGCCCTTTTTGCCCAGGTACTTGACCCGGACGGCATCCAGCGCGGCGGCGGCGTCGGTGCCGCGAATGGCCTCCAGCGCCTCGTCCCGGATTTTCGCCAGTTGTTCTTTCATCTTTGACAACTCCTTGTTTGGATAATAGATAATGAGGTATCAATGCTGTTTGGGCAAATAAAAAACGCCTTTCCTCCCAAAACGGGACGAAAGACGGCTTCCGCGGTACCACCCGGCTTCGCCTGAAAACTCCAGACGCACTCTCGGCCGGTAACGGCGGCGACCCGGCCCGGCCTTTCCTCCGGGCAGCTCCAGAGCGAACCAAGCGGAACTCCTTCTGTCTCTGCTCTCAGCCGGTGACAGAGACTCTCTGATCGAAGAGCAAACCCGCTATTTTCTCCTTCAGCGCAGTTTAATCGTATTATTTATAGCACAGGGCGTCAGAAAAAGCAAGGAGAAAATGCGGTACTGTTTTCCGGCGGGGAAATTGCCAATTGACTTTGCCTGTGCTACAATACCCGTGAATTGAAAGGAGGGAGCGCCATGACGGAACTGACCCGGGATCTGATCGCCTCCTGGCTGCCCCGGCGGCCGGAGGATGGCCACAAGGGCACCTTCGGCAAAGTGCTGATCGCAGGAGGCTCGGTGGGCTTTTCCGGCGCGCCGGTGCTGGCGGCCAAGGCGGCGGTCCGGGGCGGCACCGGACTGGTCTTTCTGGGAGTGCCCCGTTCGGTCTGGCCTGCGGCGGCGGTCAAGTGCGATTCCGCCATGCCCTTCCCCCTCCCGGAGGATGAGGCGGGGCGGATGACGGATGCCGCGGCGGCAGCGTTGGTCGAAAAGCGCTCCGGCTGTGATGCCGGCCTCATTGGCCCCGGCCTGGGCCAGTCGACGGCGCTGGATCTCCTGGTGACCCGGGTGCTGGAGACAGCCGAATGTCCCATGGTGGTGGACGCCGACGGTCTAAATGCCCTCAGCCGGCATATGGATATACTGTCCCAAGCCAAGGCCCCCTGGATTCTCACTCCCCACGACGGGGAGTATCAGCGCCTCTCCGGACACCTGCCGGGGGCAGACCGGGGGGCGGAGGCACTGGCCTTCGCCCGCAAGCATGGCTGCATCCTGGTGCTCAAGGGCCACCGGACGGTGGTGGCCGCCCCGGACGGGCAGGTCTATGAGAACACCACCGGCAACCACGGCATGGCTAAGGGAGGCAGCGGCGACGCTCTGGCGGGGCTGATTGTATCGCTCTTAGGCCAGGGCATGGAGCCGGTACAGGCGGCAGCCGCCGGGGTCTGGATCCACGGCCGGGCGGGAGACCGGGCGGCGGAGGACAAGAGCTTCCGGGGCATGACCCCGTCTGATCTGATCGAGGCCCTGCCCCTGGTGTGGCGGGACGACTTTTCATCCTGAAGGAGGCATTTCATGCGCCTGTATAAGGGCGTACTGATGACACTCTCTCTGGCGCTGCTGCTCTCCGGCTGCGGCGCCGGGGAGGCAAAGCCGGAGCAGGAGGCCCTCAGGCTCCGGGAGACCTATCAGAATCTCACCGGCTTCCAGGCCGGGGCGGAGGTCACCGCCGACTACGGCGACCGGGCCTACCAGTACACGGTGACCTGCTCCGGAAACGCCCAGGCGGGCAGTATGACTGTCATCGCGCCTGAGTCCATCGCCGGGACGGGCGCCGCCTGGGAGGACGGAAAGACCGCGCTGGAGTACGAGGGCATCAGCCTGGAGACCGGGCAGCTGTCCCCGGACGGGCTGTCCCCGGCGGACGCCCTGCCGGTGATCCTCTCCGCCTGTGCCTCCGGCGCTCTGGTGGAGAGCGGCTGGGAGGACTGGGAAGGGGAGGAAAAGAGCCTTTACCTGTTGATTCAGAATCCGGACGCCCAGGAGAGCCAGATTGCCATTTGGGCTGACCCGGAGACTTGCGCCCTCCGCCAGGCGGAGATCCGCTGGGAGGAGCAGCGGGTGATCTCCTTCACCTTTACCGATTTCACGCTGGAGACAGCGGAACCATCTACTGAATAGAGAAAGAAGCGATACCGATGACAGAACAGACCCGCCGCACTTGGGCGGAAATCCATATGGACCGGCTGGAGCGCAATTACCGCAAGCTCCGTGCCTTGGCTCCGGAGAGCAAGTTTGCCGGCCTGGTCAAGGCCAACGCCTACGGACACGGAGCGGTGCCGGTGGCGAAAAAGCTGGAGGAGCTGGGGGCGGACTACCTGCTGGTGGCCTGCCTGGACGAGGCGGAGGAGCTGCGCCGGGCGGGGATTCACGCCCCCATCCTGATTCTGGGCTATACCCCGGCGGAGTACGCAGGGGAGCTGCTGGAGCATGGGATTACCCAGACCGTATACGACCCAGAGCAGGCCAAGGCCCTCTCCGACGCCGCCCTTGCCCGGGGGAAGCAGCTTCGCTGCCACCTCAAGGCGGATACCGGGATGTCCCGGCTGGGGGTTCTCTGCGACGAGACCCACCTGGAGCAGGGGGCGGAGACGCTGGCGGAAATGGCCCGGCTTCCCGGCCTGGAGGCGGAGGGACTGTTCATGCACTTTGCCGACGCCGACACCTGCCCGGAATATTCCCGGATGCAGATTGACCGCTACCGGCGTCTGCTGGCCCTGCTGGAAGAGAAGGGCGTGACCTTTGCCATCCGCCACTGCTGCGCCGGGGCTGCCAGCCTCAACTATCCGGAGGTCCACTTTGACATGATCCGCCCGGGCATCCTGCTCTACGGCCACCAGCCCGACCACGCCTGCGACGGAATGCTGGACGTGGAGCCGGTGATGGAGGTGAAAACCCGGGTGGCCTCGGTGAAACGGTTGCCCAAGGGCACCTGCGTCAGCTACGGTCGCACCTACACCCTCCAGCGGGACAGCCTGGTGGCCGCCGTGCCGGTGGGCTATGCCGACGGCCTGTTCCGGCTGCTCTCCAACCGGCAGGAGATGCTGGTGCGCGGACAGCGGGCGCCCCAGATCGGTCGGGTCTGCATGGACATGTGCATGCTGGACGTGACCGACATTCCTGATGTTCAGGTGGGGGACGAGGTCACCCTTTTCGGCGACGGCCTTCCCCTGGAGGAGAAGGCGGACACGGTGGGCACCATCACCTATGAACTGCTCTGCGCCGTCTCGCCCCGGGTGAAGCGGGTCTATCTGTCCTAACCAGAGCTGAAGCAATTGCGGCGGCAGACCAAAGTGAAAATGCAAGCCCGGTTCGGTCTGATTCCGAACCGGGCTTTTCGCATTGCCGGAAAAGCAGTGGACGGCTCACCCCTCCAGCAGTCGAATGTAATGATTTGCCTCCCGCAGGACGTGATCGGCCAGCAGCGGGAGAATGAGCGAGCGGATCTGGCAGCGCTCGATGCCGTCCACGCCGGAGCGCTTGAAGTCCCGGAACTTCCGGGTCAGAACCAGGGGACTGCCGCTGCAGATGACTCTGTCCTGGGCCGCCCCGGCGGTCTCCAGCAGCCGCCGGTAATCTGACGCGAAGCCGTCAGCGGTCTGGATCAGGGTCTCCTCGCCGGGGTCCAGCAGCCCCCGGATGAACAGGGCGTGCTCCATCATGATCTGATTCCAGAACAGCTCGCCGTCCTGCACCGTCTGACAGCCGCAGGTGTCCAGGCCCTCCAGCTCCATCAGATGGGTACGGTAGAGGCGGGCCTCCCGGAGAATATGCTCAATGAGCAGGGGATAGTTGGCAGTGGCGATGCTGCAGGAATTGAGGGCGGCCAGCGTCCGCTCCTTCAGACGGATGAGGCGGTTCACCAGATCCAGCACGCTGCGGTTGAGCTGCTGTACCTGGCGGGTCAGCCCCTGGGGAAGACACACTTCCGCGCCGCAGTCCCGGCCCCGGAGAGCCATGACCCGTCGGGTCAGCTCCTGGTTAAGGGGGGTGCCGGTCAACTGCTGGGTCTGACATTCAGCCCGCTGTGTAAATTCAGTGAACAGCTCGCCGGAATCCAGCACACAGGAGCGAACCACATGGTTGCTCAGTGAGATCGCCCGGGCCAGCAGCGCCTCCAACTGCCGGAGCAGCGCCTCGCTCTCCTGGGCCAGACCTGCGCCGGGGGGCAGAAAACCCACCTTGAGAAAGAAGGCGTGTTCCTTCATAATGCGTGCGAAAAACAGATGCAGCTCCAGAGAACGGACTACATAGTCCTGGGATTGTTCCATAACAGATGCTCCTCCTTGCGACAATACCGGATGGGCCAGTCTATGCCGGGAGGAGAAGGGAGGTGCCTGACGGCGGGGCGGATTTATCCGTCCTTTTCCTCCATCACGCTCATATAGGCGGGACGGATGATCTTGTCCATGCAGATCAGCTCTTCAATACGGTGGGCGCTCCAGCCCACAATGCGGGCGATGGCGAAGATGGCGGTGTACAGCTCCTGGGGGATGCCCAGCATGTCATAGACAAAGCCGCTGTAAAAGTCCACATTGGGGCTGACGCCTTTATAGATATGCCGCTTTTCGGCAATCAGCTTGGGAGCCAGCTCCTCAATGTTCTGATAGAGCAGCAGATCCCGCTCCCGGCCCTTTTCCGCCGCCAGCCGCTCCACATAGCCCTTGAAGATCCGTTCTCTGGGGTCGGAGAGAGAGTAGATGGCATGTCCCATGCCATAGACAAGCCCCTTGCGGTCAAAGGCCTCTTTGTCAATGATTTTGGAGAGATAGGCGCCGATCTCCTCCTTGTCGGCATAGTCGCTGACATGGGCCCGGATGTCAGCCATCATCTCCATGACCTTGATATTGGCGCCGCCGTGCTTTGGCCCTTTCAGGGAGGACATGGCTGCGGCCACGGTGGAATAGGTATCCGAGCCGGAGGAGGTCACCACCCGGGTAGTAAAGGTGGAGTTGTTGCCGCCGCCGTGCTCCATATGGAGGATCAGTGCCGTGTCCAGCACCTTGGCCTCTGTGGCGGTATATTGCTGATCCGGCCGCAGCATCCGCAGCAGGTTTTCCGCCGTGGACAACGCCGGGTCGGGCCGGTGGATGATCATGCTCTCCTGTTTTTCGGAGTAGTTGTAGGCGTGATAGCCGTAAACGGCCAGCAGGGGAAACTCACTGATCAGCTGCACGCACTGGCGCAGGGAGTTGGAGACGCTGGTGTCGGCGGCCGTCTCATCGTAGGAGGCCAGGGTCAGAATGCTCCGGGTCATGGAGTTCATAATATCGCTGCTGGGGGCCTTCATAATGACATCTCGGGTAAAATTGGCAGGGAGCTGCCGGTATTCGCCCATCAGCGAAGAAAAAGCGGCCAGCTCCGCCTGAGTCGGAAGCTCACCCATGAGCAGGAGGTAGGCGATTTTCTCAAAGCCCATCTCTTTACGGCCCAGGCTTCCGATCAACCGGTCTACCCGGTAGCCCCGGTACCACAGCTCACCGTCGCAGGGGATCTTTCTGCCGTTTTCAATTTTCGAGGAGACGATCTTGGAGATGTTGGTCAGACCGGTCAGCACACCGTTGCCTTTCTCGTCCCGAAGCCCCTTGTTGACGCCGTACTCCTCATACAGCCGGGGAGCGATGCTGTCGTTTTTCCGGCAGACCGCCTCCTGGGCCTCAAAATATTCATTCGGGTGATCCAACGCCATCCGCATCCACCTCCGCTCTGTCCAATTCGCTGTTCATCACAACCTCCAGCTGCTGCATCATCTGCAGGAGCTGGACCATATTTTCCTTGCCGTATCGCTCAATGACGCGGCCGTAATAGTCCTTCAGCAACTGCTCCTGACCGCGCATCTGGACCAATCCGGTGTCGGTCAGGGTGACATAGGTACCGTCGCAGCCGTCTCCGTCATGGGACCAGCTCAAAAGCCCCCTGTCCCGCAGGGCGCCAACAATTCTGGATGCCTGCCGGACCGGAATCTGCATCCGGTCAGCCAGATCCTTCAGGTAGGTCCTTCCGGAGGGATCCGCTGCCGCGGTCTCTTCAATGATATGAAGGGCCACATATTCCGGGATATTCAACTCCTTAAAATACTGCCGCACCGGGCTGTTGCTCATCAGGTATCTGCGGTAGGTCAGCTCGTTTGACAGCTTTGCAATGTCAGATTTTTCCATCATTCCCTCTCTTTCTTTCATAATCCGGAAGAAATTTCCTCCCTAAAGGCCAATAATAATCACTATCAATTCTATTTTATCACTTTTCGCCTGTCACATGTTAAGATTTTATAAAGCTTGCTTCTGCGTGCGAAGGATCTCGTTGTCAATGCACCGGGTCTCCCGGCAGCGGTAAACAACATAGATGCCTTAGTGGATTCGACGAAATTATAACAGATTTCCATGCCGTTGTTCGAGCCACCCATGTATTGTCCGTTAGTGTAGGTGAAGTCACCAAAGCTGTAGTAAGAGGGAGGGGAGGTGACGTCATAGGCGCAGGTATCCACCAGGCGTCCGGAGAGGTTGACCGCACCGGAGAGTACCTCTCTCACGGCGTTCATACCGGTAGAGCCGGGGCCGCCGATCCAAATGACGGTGTCGAAGTGCTCCTCTGCTATGGGCGAAAACAAAAAGTCTGCTGCAGTGTCCAAAACGGGCAGACACTTCAGCAGACCTTTAAGACTATGTGCAGTCTTTGAGAAATGCAATAAAAAACCTGCAGGCTCTTGACCTGCAGGTTTTAATTGGTGGAGATAAGCGGGATCGAACCGCTGACCTCTTGAATGCCATTCAAGCGCTCTCCCAGCTGAGCTATACCCCCAAATGTTCGATTTTTTAATAATTTTGTATAGTCCTTGGAACTTTTCAAAGAATTTGGAAAATTCAACTAGGGGATGCTTACCGGTAAACGTGGGCTCCCAGCTGAGCTATACCCCCATATGAACTTAAGTCATTTTCTTGGTGAACAACGGAATCTATTATAATCATGTGCGTTCCGTTTGTCAACAGGAAATTTTCGTTTTCT
Organism: Candidatus Onthomonas sp.; assembly: GCA_051866815.1. Lineage (GTDB taxonomy): Bacteria > Bacillota > Clostridia > Oscillospirales > Oscillospiraceae > Onthomonas. The sequence goes on from JBJDXS010000015.1 coordinate 23,220, forward strand.
CCAAAAATTCTGAGGAGAAAGACTGACTGGCGGCGGCTCTGTAAGGGGGCACCCGCATAGATTGACAAAGGAATCCCCCGGACGCCGTCAGGCGTCCGGGGGATTTTATGCGTCTGGAAAATTACCACCGCACCAGGCAGGCGGTGCTGGACAGACCGCCGCCAAAGGCGGCCATGACGATGAGATCGCCTCTGTGGAAGAGTCCCTTACGGTTGTACTCATCCAGCAGCAGGGGAATGGTGGCGGCAGTGGTGTTGCCGTACTCTTCGATGTTCATCAGGAACTTCTCCGGAGAGATACCCTTGAGGCGGCGCGCGGCGGCTTCGATGATCCGCCGGTTGGCCTGATGGCAGACGACCCAATCCACCTGGGATTCCTCCACACCGCATTGCTCCAGCAGCGCCTTGATCTCGGCCGGCACTGCGCGGGTGGCGAATTTATAGGTCTCACTGCCGTTCATATTGACATAGGGATGGGACTCGCCCAGAGTGGAGAAGGGAGAGATGCCGGCCTTGGTGGGCACGGTGAGCACCTCGTCGTTGCCCTGTACCGTGATATGGCTGCCCAGGTAGTCATCGCCCTTTTCCAGAACCAGCGCGCCGGCGCCGTCACCGAACAGAATGCAGGTAGAGCGGTCCGTCCAGTCCAGAATCCGGGACATCTGCTCAGCGCCGACAACCAGCACCTTCTGATACCGGCCGGTGGAGAGATAGGCAGCAGCGGTTTCCAGCATAAAGAGGAAAGCGGAGCAGGCGGCGTTGATGTCGAAGGCGGCGCAGGAGACGCCAAGGGCTTTTGCCACCATGCATGCCAGACTGGGAACGATGTAATCTCCACTGACCGTGGCGCAGAGAATCAGATCCAGCTCTTCTGCCTTGACGCCGCTGTTTTCCAGGGCGGAAAAAGCCGCCTTGACTGCCATTTGAGAGGCGGTCTCATCTGTGGCGATATGGCGCCGCTTGATACCGGTGCGGGTGGTGATCCACTCGTCGTTGGTCTCTACCAGCTTGGACAGATCGTCGTTGGTCACAACAGTGGGCGGCACGTAGCTGCCGGTGCCCAGAATATGAAAGCTCATCGTGTATGTTCCTTTCCGCCGGCCTGACAGGGCCGGTGTGTTTCATTCAAAAGATAACAACATTATAGCAAGACCAAAGAATGCTGTCAATTATTCTGATGAAACTCCAGAATATTCCCAATATTGCGTCCGAGACCCATGGACTGACAGCTGCCCCGCGGTTTTTCGCCTGGTTTGCTGTCAGGACATCACCTGCAAAAAGCACATTGAGAAATTCCGGGAATCGATTGCGCCCGGCGGCCTTTTGCGGTATAATTCACAGTAACGTAGTATGCACACCGCATGGATAAAGGAGTGTACGAGATTTGAAGCTGCTCATCAAAAACGGCACGTTCATCGACCCGGTCTGCGGCATCGGCGGGGTTATGGACATTTTGGTAGAAGATGGAATTATTGTGGTGATCGGCAATCGTCTGGCGGACCCGGAGGCCCAGATTCTGGACGCGTCCGGCCTGTGCGTCTGCGCCGGACTGATTGATATGCACGTCCACCTCCGGGATCCCGGCCTGACCTATAAGGAGGACATCCTCACCGGCTCCGCCGCTGCGGCCCGGGGCGGCTTTACCTCCATCGCCTGTATGCCCAACACCAAGCCTACGATTGACTGTCCCGAGCAGGTGCGCTATGTCCTGGACAAGGCCTCAGAGAACTGCGGCGTCCGGGTCTGGCCCATCGGCGCCCTCTCTGTGGGCGAAAAGGGCGAGACCATGACCGACGCCCGGGCCCTGAAGGAGGCGGGGGCGGTGGCCATCTCAGACGACGGCATGCCGGTGATGAACGCCAATCTGATGCGGGACGCCCTGATGCGGGCCCACCGGAACAAGCTCACCGTCCTCTCCCACTGCGAGGACGACAATATGGTCCGGGGCCGGGGCGTCAACGAGGGCAGAGTCTCCCGTCAGCTGGGCCTGCCCGGCCGGCCCGCCATCGCTGAGGAGCTGATGGTCATGCGGGACGCCATGCTGGCCGAGGAGACCCGCACCGCCGTCCACATCTGCCACGTCTCCACCGCCAACAGCGTCAATATCATCCGGCAGTACAAGCGCAAGGGCGTTCAGATCACCTGCGAGACCTGCCCCCAGTATTTTACCCTCACCCACGAGGAGATCCTCCGCCAGGGCACCCTGGCCAAGGTGAATCCGCCCCTCCGGGCCACCAAGGACAAGGAGGGCATTCTGGCCGGCCTCAAGGACGGCACCATTGACTGCATCGTCACCGACCACGCCCCCCACTCCGCCGAGGAGAAGGCCAAGCCTCTGCCCGAGGCCCCTGCCGGCATGATCGGACTGGAGACCTCCCTGGGCCTGGCCCTGACCTATCTCTACCATACCGGCCTCATGAGCCTGTCCGATATCATCCAGAAGATGACCATCAATCCGGCCAAGATTCTGGGCATCCGCAAGGGCTTTTTGGCCCTGGGCGCCAGCGCGGACATCACCATTTTCGACCCGGACGAGCGCTGGACGGTGGACCCGAACCAGTTCGCGTCCAAGGCCCGGAACACCCCCTTTGCCGGTATGGAGCTGCAGGGGAAAGTGAAGTACACCATCGTCGGCGGCAAGATTATCTATCAGGACCGCTGAACCGTTTATTGAGAGGAGCTGTCGCACATGTCCTTTGATGCACTGCAGGCCAAGATTCGGGCCATGAAGAACCCCACCGTCGCCGGTCTGGACGCCCGGTTGGAGTACGTCCCTCCCCACATTGTGGAGAAGTACGTCGCCGCCTACGGCGAGACCCGGAAGGCCGCCGTGGAGGCCATCTTTGAGTTCAACTGCGGCCTGATGGACGCCCTGAACGATATCGTCCCCGCCGTCAAGCCCCAGGCCGCCTACTACGAGAACCTGGGCTGGGAGGGCATGGAGATGCTGGAGCGCACCATCCGCTATGCCAAGCGCAAGGGATTCTTCGTCATCGCCGACATCAAGCGGGGTGACATCGGAACCACCGCCGCCGCCTATTCCGAGGGCTGGCTGGGCAAGACCAAGGTGGGGGAGACCATGGTCCCCGGCTTTGACGCCGACTGTGTCACCCTCAACGGCTATATGGGCAGCGACGCTATCAAGCCCTTTCTGAAGGACGCCGAGAGCGAGGACAAATGCGTCTTCGCCTTGGTGCGCACCTCCAACCCCTCCGCCATCGAGCTGCAGGACATGGTGGCCGGCGACCGGCTGGTCTATAAAGTCATGGCCGAGCTGGTGGATCGCTGGGGCAAGACCACCTCTGTGGGCGAATACGGCTACAACCGGGTGGGCGCCGTCACCGGCGCCACCTATCCCTCCGATCTCCGCCAGCTGCGCAAGCTGCTGCCCCACACCTTCTTCCTGGTGCCCGGCTACGGCGCCCAGGGCGGCACCGCCGAGGACGTACACTACGCCTTTGACCGCTATGGCCGGGGCGCCATCGTCAACTCCTCCCGGGGCATTATGTGCGCCTGGAAGAAGACGGGCAAAAACGGCGCGGACTACGCCGAGGCCGCACGCAGCGCCGCTCTCGAGATGCGGGACGCCATCAAGGCGGTCACGCCCATTCTGTAAGCGGGATTTTCATTTCGATTTCCAACGGGGGAAAGGCTGGCCGATCCAGCCTTTTCCCATGAAAGAACAGAAGAAAAAGGTGATTCTATGCCAATGACAAGAAATTGCCCCATCACCGACCTCCAGTATCTGACCCGTGACGTGGTCTCCATCACCCTGGAGGCGGGAGAACTGGCCCAGACGGCCAAGCCCGGCCAGTTTGTCAATATCAAGTGCGGCGAGAGCCTGCTGCTCCGCCGGCCCATCTCCATCTGCGACGTAAACGGCACCCTGCTCACCGTGGTCTTCCAGATCAAAGGAGAGGGCACCCAGTGGCTCTCCCAGTGCCAGGCCGGGGAGGAGCTGGACGTGCTGGGCCCCCTGGGCCACGGCTATGACATCCCCCAGGGCAAGGTCCTGGTGGTGGGCGGCGGCATCGGCGTGCCTCCCATGCTCTACGCCGCCAAGTGCTGTGAAGCGGCCGACGCCTGCGTGGGCTTTCGCAGCGAGGAGAACGCCATCCTGCTGGAGGAGCTGAACGCCGCCTGCGGCCGGGTACTGGTCACCAGCGACGACGGCACCATCGGCGCCCACGGCTTTGTAGATGCCCTGGTGCGCAAGGCCCTCTCGGAGGAGCGGTACGCCGCCGTCTTCGCCTGCGGCCCCAAGCCCATGCTGAAGAGCGTCTATAATGCGGCCAAGGAGGGGAACACCCCCTGCTTTGTCTCCATGGAGGAGCGAATGGGCTGCGGCATCGGCGCCTGCCTGGTCTGTGCCTGCTCGGTGGGCGGCCATCACAAGCACGTCTGCAAGGACGGCCCCGTGTTCAACGCTGAGGAGGTGGACTGGTAATGAGCAAGGTAGATCTCTCCGTCAATCTGGCGGGCATGACCATGAAAAACCCGGTGGTGGTGGCCTCCGGCACCTTCGGCTTCGGCCGGGAGTACGGCCAGTTCTATGACCTCTCCAATCTGGGCGGCATCTGCGTCAAGGGCCTGACCCTCCATCAGCGGGAGGGCAATCCCCCTCCCCGGATCGCCGAGACCCCCATGGGCATCCTCAATTCGGTGGGCCTCCAGAACCCCGGCGTGGACGGCTTTATTGAGCACGAGCTGCCCTGGCTGAAGGAACAGGACGTGCGGATTATCGCCAATATCTCCGGAAATACCCCGGAGGAGTACGGCATTATGTGCGAGAAACTGTCCAAAGCTGGGGTGGACATGATTGAGGTCAATATCTCCTGCCCCAACGTCAAGGCCGGCGGCCTCCAGTACGGCGTGGTGCCTGAGATGGCTGCCGAGGTGGCCGCCCAGGCCAAGGGCCATGCCTCGGTGCCGGTCATGGTCAAGCTGTCTCCCAACGTGACCGACATCACCGCCATCGCTAAGGCGGTGGTGGAGGCGGGGGCGGACGCCGTCTCCCTCATCAACACCATCCGGGGCATGCGCATCGATGTGAATACCCGGCGGCCCATCCTGAAAATGAACACCGGCGGCCTCTCCGGCCCTGCCGTGCTGCCGGTGGCGGTGCGGATGGTCTGGGAGGTGGCCCGGGCGGTGGACGTGCCCATCCTGGGCATGGGCGGCGTCGCCAAGGGAGAGGACGCGGCCCAGCTCATGCTGGCAGGCGCCTCCGCCGTGGCGGTGGGCACCGCCTGCTTTGCCGATCCCTACGCTCCCCTCAAGGTGCGGGACGGCCTGGAGGAGATCGCTGCCCGCCAGGGTCTGGAGCGGATCTCCCAGCTCACCGGCGGCGTTCAGCCCTGGTAACCAGGTCGAAAGCAGTCCTCAAAACCGGAGTCCGGCGGAAGAGGACTGCTTTTCCACGAATCGCCACAGAAAGAAGCGATAGTCAATGACAAGAGTTTACATCGTCCGGCACGGCGAGGCGGAGGGCAACATCTACCGCCGCATCCACGGACAATATGACAGCAATCTCACCGACAACGGCCTGCGCCAGGTGGAGGCGCTGGAGGAGCGGTTCCGCTCTATCCATCTGGACGCCGTCTATTCCAGTGACCTGCGCCGCTGCCAAAAGACTGCCCGGGCCCTCTATGAGCACAAGGGCCTGCCGCTCCAATTGGAGCCGGGCCTCCGGGAGATGAACCTGGGCCAGTGGGAGGATCATCCCTGGGGGGAGATCGGCCGCACCGACCCGGGCCGGCTGATGGGCTTTCAGACCAGCGCCCCCGACTTCCGTGCCCCGGGGGGCGAGAGCTATGAGGAGCTGCGCACCCGGGTGAGCGGCACGATTCTCAAGCTGGCCGCCCGGCATCCGGGGGAGACCATCGGCGTCTCCACCCACTACATTGCCCTCCGCTCCGCCCTCTCCGTCTTCCACGGGTACCGGGTGGATGAGATCAACCAGAAGGTGCCCAAGTGCGACAACACCGGTGTCACCTGCCTGGACATTGAGGACGGCCGGGTACAGGTGGTCTTTGAGTGCGACGCCTCCCACCTGACGCCGGAGCTCTCCACCCTGGGCAAACAGACCTGGAAGCAGACCGGCAATGTGGCCGACCCCGCCTGCAACCTCTGGTACCGTCCCTGGGATCCGGAAGGGGAGCGGGAGCTCTATCTGCGCTTTCGCCGGGAGACCTGGGAGCGGGTGCATCCCGGTCAGCCCTTTGACGGGGAGAGCTTTTATGACCAGGCACTCCGCGCGGCTCGGGAAAATCCCTGGGCGGTGGTCTGCGCCATGCAGGGCGACCGGGTGGCGGGCCTCATCCAGATGGAGCTCCACCGATATCAGGAGGAGGGAGCCGGCTTTATCTACTTCTACTATGTGACCCCGGAGGCCAGGGAGCACGGCCTGGGTATCCAACTGCTGGGGCAGGCGGTCTCCACCTTCCGTCCTTTGGGGAGAGATAAAATCCGCCTGCGCTGCTCTCCGGACAACCGGCAGGGGATGCACTTTTACGAGAAGTACGGCTTTGTCCCCCTGGGCCCCGCCCCGGACAGCCAGGTGCCCCTCCTCCTGCTGGAAAAGCGAATCGACTGAACAGGGGCTGATTGCACGCAAACTGTAGGGCGGGGGCTTGCCCCCGCCGCAGTTGTGTGCTGCCGCAAAACAAATTTTTTGAAAAAAGTTTGGGCGGCAGGCAGTATTTTTGAAATTCCCTGCGTATAAAGAGAATAAGAAGGTTTTTTCACCCGTGCGGCAGTCGAAAGGGGGCCCAGGGCATGAACGGCAGAGAACGGACAGAGCGGGCAGAGGAGTTCCTCCTCTCGCCCCAGGCCTGCAAGAGTAAGGATTCCAGGGGCCGTCTACGCCCGGAAGAGCCCTGCCCGGTGCGCACCTGTTTCCAGCGGGATGTGGACCGGATTGTCCACTGCAAGGCCTTCCGCCGGCTCAAGCGCAAGACCCAGGTTTTCCTCCAGCCCGAAGGAGACCATTACCGCACCCGGATGACCCACACTCTGGAGGTGACCCGCATCGCCCGGACCATCGCCCGGGGACTGGGCCTGAATGAGGATCTCACCGAGGCAGCCGCCCTGGGCCACGACCTGGGCCACACCCCCTTCGGCCACGCCGGAGAGCGGGCCCTCAACGAGATCATGCCCGGGGGCTTCCGGCACAATGTCCAGTCTCTCCGGGTAGTGGACAAGCTGGAGAAGGAGGGAGACGGCCTCAACCTCACCTATGAGGTGCGCCGGGGCATCCTCTGCCACACCGGCAGCGACCGGGCGGAGACCCTGGAGGGCCAGATTCTCTGGTACGCCGACCGGATCGCCTATATCAACCACGACATCGAGGACGCCATGCGGGGCGGCATCATCTATCCCTTGGACATCCCCATCCACCTCCGGCAGACCCTGGGCTATAAAAAGAGCCAGCGGATCGACACTCTGGTGCGGGACGTCATCGACGCCAGCCAGGGGCGGAACTGTATCCGCCAGACGCCGGAGATCGGCCAGGCCATGAACGAGCTTCGGGATTTTCTCTTCCAGATGGTCTATCGGAACCCCCAGGCGAAAGGGGAGGAGGGCAAGGCGGAGGAGATGCTCCACCGCATGTTTGAGGCCTATGTGAAGGATCCGGACAAGCTGCCTGCCGACTTTCAGGAAATCCGTTTCCAGGAAGGGGTGGAGCGGGCGGTCTGCGACTATATTGCCGGCATGACCGACTCCTACGCCGTCTCCAAATACGGCGAGCTGTTTATCCCCAAGGCCTGGACCGTGAAGTGATTTTCCTTTCCCTCTGGATAGGATAGGGAAAAAGGGGCTATTATATGGGGGAAAAGGGAACAAAATGCCCCAGAGAGGAGGGAGAACGTGCCAATCCCAGAGTCATTTTTGGAAGAACTGAACGCCAGAACGGACATTGTGGATCTGATCTCCGGCTATGTCTCCCTGACCAAGAAGGGGAACCGCTACTGGGGCCTGTGTCCCTTCCACAGTGAGAAGACCCCCTCCTTCTCGGTGGCGCCGGACAAGCAGATGTACTACTGCTTCGGCTGCCACAAGGGGGGCGGCGCTATTCAGTTTGTCATGGAGACGGAGAGCGTCTCCTTCCCCGAGGCGGTGGCCGTTCTGGCCCAGCGGGCGGGTCTCCCGGTGCCGGAGACCCAGGGCCAGGGGGATAACCGAAAAAGGCGGGAGCGGCTCTATCAGCTCAACAAGGCCGCCGCCCGGTGGTACCACCAGAATCTCCTCTCTCCCCAGGCCCGGGTGGCCCAGGAGTATTTTACCCGCCGGGGCCTCTCCAAACGTACCATCACCAATTTCGGCCTGGGCTATTCCTTCAACCAGTGGGACGGGCTGATCAAGGCCATGTCTGAGCAGGGCTATGACAAGCAGGATCTGCTGGACGCCGGCCTGGTGGTGAAAAACGAGAAAGGCCATATCTATGACCGCTTCCGGGGCCGGGTCATGTTTCCCATCATCGACCTGCGGGGCAACGTCATCGGCTTCGGCGGCCGGGTGCTGGACGACTCCACCCCCAAATACCTGAACTCCCCGGACACCATCATCTATAATAAGAGCAAAAATCTCTTCGCCCTCAACCTGGCCAAAAAGTCCAAGCGGGGCATGATTATCCTCACCGAGGGCTATATGGACACCATCGCCCTCCACCAGGCGGGCTTTGACTGCGCCGTGGCCTCCCTGGGTACCTCCCTGACGCCTGACCACGCCCGGATGATCGCCCAGCGCACCCAGGAGGTGGTCATCTCCTACGACAGCGACGCCGCCGGCGTCAATGCCGCCCAGCGGGCTATCCAACTGCTGAACAAGACGGGGATCCGGGTCAGGGTGCTCAAGGTCACCGGGGCCAAGGATCCGGACGAGTTCATCAAAAAGTACGGCGCCGCCGCCTTTCAGAAGCTGATCGACGGCTCGGAGAATCATGTGGAGTTCCGGCTGCTCCAGGTGAAAAACAAGTACGACCTGAGCGAGGACGACCAGCGGGTGGCCTGTATCCAGGAGCTGGCCCAGGTTATCGCCCGGCTCCCCGGCGCCGCCGAGCGGGAGGTCTACGGCACCCGGATGGCCAAGGAGCTGGAGATCACCCCGGACACCATGCTCCGGGAGGTCCAGCGCTGTCAGAAGCGGCAGCTGCGCTGGGAGGAGAAGCAGCAGGCCCGGAAGGTGCTCCAGCCGGTGCAGATGAACCAGCCGGAAAGCCGGGCCCTCCGTTATGAGAATATGCGCTCCGGCAAGGCGGAGGAGGGCGTCATCGCCCTGCTGCTCAGCGACCCGGGTCTGCTGGCCAATACCAAAGGACTGAGCCCGGAGGACTTTACAGTTCCCCTCTTCGGCCGGGTCTACCAGATGGTCTGGGAGCGCTGGTCGGAGCAGCGGCCGGTCTCTGTCAACGTCCTGGGCCCTGAGCTCACCGGCGAAGAGATGAACCACTTAGCCTCTATTCTTCAGACGCCTCTCTCCCAGACCAACCGGGAGCGGGCCATGGAGGATTACATCAATATCATACAGACGGAACGCCTGAAAGGCGGAAACCAGGCCGGGGTGGATGACGCCGCCCTGATGGCCTACAGAGACAAAAAAGGCATGGAGGAACCGACATGAGCGACAAGAAGAAAAACCCCGAAAAGAGCAAAGAGAACCAGGCCCGGATTCCGGACGGCGTCCCCGGGGCGGAGAAGCTCAATGAGCTGATCGAGCGGGGCAAGAAGAAGGGAAAGCTCACTGCCATCGAGATGATGGAGCTGGACGGCGTGGAGCTGGACAGCGAAACCTTGGACCGCTTCTATGACATTCTGGAGAATCAGGGCATCGAGCTGGTCACCGACGACGAGATTCCCGAGACCCTGGAGCCCCCCGAGGAGGAGATTGAGGAGCTGCCTGAGGAGGAGGTCATCGACCCCAACACCCTGATGGACAGCTTCGGCATCGATGACCCGGTGCGGATGTATCTGAAGGAGATCGGCAAGGTTCCCCTGCTTACCCCGGATGAGGAGACGGAGCTGGCCATGGGCATGAGCGCCGGCTACGCCGCTAAGGAGCAGCTGGACGAGCTGGAGGACAGCGGGGAGGAGATCCCCGAGGAGGTCCGCAAGGAGCTGGAGAAGGCGGTCAAAAAGGGCGAGCGCTGCAAGCAGCGGCTGGCCGAGGCAAACCTACGTCTGGTGGTCTCCATCGCCAAGCGCTACGTGGGCCGGGGCATGCTCTTCCTGGACCTGATCCAGGAGGGCAATCTGGGCCTCATTAAGGCTGTGGAGAAGTTCGACTACACCAAGGGCTATAAGTTCTCCACCTACGCCACCTGGTGGATCCGTCAGGCCATCACCCGGGCCATCGCCGATCAGGCCCGAACCATCCGCATCCCCGTCCACATGGTGGAGACCATCAACAAGGTCATCCGTGTCTCCCGTCAACTGCTCCAGGAGCTGGGCCACGATCCCACCCCCGAGGAGATCGCCGCCGAGATGAACATGCCGGTGGACAAGGTGCGGGAGATCCTCAAGATCGCCCAGGAGCCGGTCTCTCTGGAGACCCCCATCGGCGAGGAGGAGGACTCCCATCTGGGCGACTTCATCCCCGATGAGGACGCCAGCGAGCCCTCTGAGGCTGCCTCCTTCACCCTGCTCAAGGAGCAGCTGGTGGAGGTGCTCTCCACTCTGACGCCCCGGGAGGAGAAGGTGCTCAAGCTCCGCTTCGGCATCGAGGACGGCCGCACTCGTACCCTGGAAGAGGTGGGCAAGCAGTTCCATGTCACCCGTGAGCGCATCCGTCAGATCGAGGCCAAGGCCCTGCGCAAGCTGCGTCATCCCAGCCGCTCCAAGAAGCTGAAGGATTTTCTGAACTGATCAGAACACAATGCAGGGCGGGGGCTTGACTCCCGCCCTGTGACGGGATATGAGGAAAAGAAGAGAGAAGAGAGAAAACGTGAACCAAAAGACCAACCGGGAAAGGGCGGTTCAGGCCTTTCTCGCCGCCATCATCTGCTACTCGGTGGCCTATGGCCTGAGCAGCAGCATCTACACCAACTACTTTAAAGAGGCCTATCAGGCGGACTCCTTTCTCCGGGGTCTCATTGAGATTCCCCGGGAGTCGCCCGGTATCCTGACCCTGCTGCTCATCTCCGGCCTGGGCTTTCTGGGCAATGTGGAGCTGGCGGTCATCGCCCACGCCCTGATCACGGTGGGACTGGTGGTCATGGGCTTCCTGTCCCCCGGTCTGGGGGTGATGATGGTGTTCCTCTTCATCAATTCACTGGGCACCCATATGCTGCTCACCCTCAACGATGCTATCGCCATCTCCCTGGCGGACAAGGGGAAAACCGGTACCATGCTGGGCCGGGTGAAGGGGATCTCCACCTTTTGCTCCCTGCTCATCGCCGTGGTGGTCTTCTTCGGCTTCCGGCTGAACTGGTTTTCCTTCACCACCCCGGTGATTCTGCCCTTTGCCATTGCGGCGGTGGTCTCCCTGGGGGCGGTGGCGGCCATGCTGCGGATGAAGCGGTTCCACCCCGACGGCGGTACGGTGAAGAAATTTCACCTGCTGCTGCGGAAAGAGTACATCCCCTACTACTGCATCACCTTTGCCTACGGCTGCCAGAAGCGGATCCGCCTGGTATTCGGCCCCTGGGTGATTGCCGAGCTGCTGTACATGGGGGCGGACGTCCTGGCCTTGCTGGCCATCGCCACCCACTTTATCGGCACTGCCTTCGGCCCCTGGATCGGCCGGATGCTGGATAAGTGGGGCGTACGCAAAATGCTGCTCATTGAGGCGGGCTATATCGCCGTCACCGCCGGTATGCTGGGCGTTGCCGCGCAGCTGCTCTACAGCGGCTTCTCCGGCGGCTGGCTCACCATTTTTACCTTCGCGGCCTATGTACTGTGCAATCTCCTGGAGCCCTTCAATATGGTTCACTCCTACCTGATGCGCTACCTGGCGCTGGATCCCTCGGAGGTCACCGAGAGCCTCTCCGCAGGTCTCGCTGTAGACCATATTGTGGCGATTGTCATCTCCCCGGTCTTCGGCTTTGTCTGGCTGAACTGGGGCCCCGGCTATGTGTTCTTTATCGTGGCCCTCTTCTCCATGTGCCAGATGGCAGTGTCCCTCTGGCTGCGGGGCAAAAAAGCGGCCACGGAGATGTGACAGGACTGACAAGTATTTTTCCCTTACGATCAAACTAAGATTGGAGGCATTCTCATGCAGTCATCCAAAGTGTATTACACCGACTTTCGGGTCACCATCGGCCACAGCCGGCTGGATAAGCTCCAGCGGCTGCTGACCAAGGCAGGCATGGATCAGATTGATTTTGACGGCAAGTTTGTGGCCATCAAGATCCACTTCGGCGAGCCGGGCAACTTGGCCTATCTCCGGCCCAACTATGCCAAGGCGGTGGCCGACTACATCAAGGCCCGGGGCGGAAAGCCCTTCCTGACCGACTGCAACACCCTCTATCCCGGCCGCCGCAAAAATGCCCTGGAGCATCTGGAGACTGCCTGGGAGAACGGTTTCACCCCCCTCTCTGCCGGCTGCCCGGTGATCATCGCCGACGGCCTGAAGGGTACGGATGAGGCGCTGGTGCCCGTCCACAACGGCGTCCGGGTGAAGGAGGCCAAGATCGGCCATGCCATTATGGATGCCGACATCGTCATCAGCCTCAACCACTTCAAGGGTCATGAGATGGCCGGCTTCGGCGGCGCCCTGAAGAACCTGGGCATGGGCTGCGGCAGCCGGGCGGGCAAGATGGAGCAGCACAACCACGGCAAACCGGTGGTGGATCCGGACACCTGCCGTAACTGCAAGCTCTGCGCCCGCCAGTGCGCCCAGGGCGCCATCTCCTATGATACCGGCAAGGCGTTCATTGACCACAGCAAGTGCGTTGGCTGCGGCCGGTGCATCGGCGGCTGCAACTTCGACGCCATCTCTCCCAGCGACGGCAGCTCAGCCGAGGATCTGAACTGCAAGATGGCGGAATACGCCCAGGCGGTCTGCTACGGCCGGCCCAACTTCCACATCAACCTGGTCATGGACATTACCCCCAACTGCGATTGTCACGGGGAAAACGACACTGCCATTCTGCCCGACGTGGGCATGTTCGCCTCCTTCGACCCGGTGGCCTTGGATCAGGCCTGCGCCGACGCCTGCCTGCGGCAGAAGCCCATGCCTAACTCCCAGCTCTCAGATAATATGGCGAAGCCCAACTTCCACGACTACCACGACCATTTCAAGAACTCGACCCCCGAGTCCGAGTGGAAGTCCTGTCTGGAGCATGCCGAGGAGATCGGCCTGGGTACCCGAAGCTATGAGCTTGTCACATTGAAATAAGGCCGGAGAAAATCCATTCTGGAACATCCCTCCTCTGCATATCCTGTGGCAGAGGAGGGATTTTTCATGGAGAGACTGGACAAGCGGCTGCTGGCCTGCTTTGTGGTGACCCTGGCGCTGGGGACGGCGCTGCACAATCTGTTCAACCTCTGGCCCAGTATCCTGACCGAATTCATTGCGCCGGTCAACCAGAGCCTGTGGGAGCATGTCAAGCTGATCTTCTGGCCTTATCTGTTGGCGGGGCTCTACCTGACCAGGGCAGGGAAGTGGCGGCGTGCCCCCTGGCTGCTCACCCTGCTGCTGGTCTGTGGACTGCTGCTGGTGTCAGGCTGGTTTCTTCATGTCACCCTGGGGGCGGATGCGTATCGGCTGGATGTCTCCCTCTATCTCCTGCTCATGGGATTGGCCTTTCTGCTGCCCGTCCTGCTGCCGGTGGGGAAGCGGTGGGAGAGTCTCCTCACCGGAGCGGTTATCCTGTTGGCCGGTCTCATCATCTGCTGGACCATCCAGCCGCCCAACACCGCCCTCTTTCATGACCTGTCCCTAGCAGATACCTTTTTGCGCCTGCCCTGCTAGTGTGCGCTCCCGCACAGCCGAATGAGATCGGCTGCGCGGGAGTGTTTTGCTGGAAATCATTACAGCTTGCCCTGGCTCTGAGAATAGGTTACAATTTAGTTACAATCTTTACAAGGAGTGTTACATATGAAATTTACCCGACAACGGATCTTTTCCCTGGTGGCAGCCCTGGTACTGATGGTGAGCTTGCTGATTCCCAAAGCCCAGGCGGCCTCAGGCGTCACCGTCAAGGTAAACGGGACGACGCTTTCCGGGGCACAGCTGATTGGCAGCACCACCTATGTGCCCTTTGTCGAATTCTGCCGCACCATGGGAGCCAGCTCCGCCACAGTCTCCGGAAAGACGGGGACTGCAAAGGGAAGCTATACCGTCCAGGCCACGGCAGGGGACCCCTATGTGGTGGCCAACGGCCGCTATCTCTATACCGGCTCCTTCTCTCCGGTGCGCCAGTCCGGCGGCAGTCTGCTGGTGCCGGTACGTCCCCTGGCCAAGGCCTACGGTGCCTCTGTCTCCTGGGATGGCAAAACCTATACCGCAACAGTCACCGGCTCCGGCAAGCTGGCCAGCGGCAGCAGTACCTATGACAGCACCGACCTCCACTGGCTCAGCCGGATCATCTCCGCCGAGGCGAGAGGGGAGAGCCTGGCCGGCAAGATCGGCGTAGGCAATGTGGTGCTCAACCGGGTGGCCAGCAAGTCCTTCCCCAACACGGTCAAGGGTGTAGTCTTTGAGGTGAACAGCGGCGTCTATCAGTTCACCCCCGCTGCCAACGGCAGCATCCACGACACCCCCACCGAGGAGAGCGTCATTGCCGCCAAGCTGGTGCTGGACGGCGCCAGCGCTGCCTCAGACGCCCTCTATTTCTTCAACCCTGCCAAAACCTCCGCCTCCTGGATCGTCCGCAACCGCACCTATCTGGTGACCATCGGAAACCATGCCTTCTACCGCTGAGCAGGGAAGGGAAGCCGGGCAAGGACTATCCTGATGGCTGTAAAGTAAAATCGCTTATATATGTAAAGTAAAAACACTTTGCAGATATCAGACGAAGAAGATGAAAGAAAATATGTAAGGCAGAATCACTTGTCGTGCTTTTGAATGATGACAAGTAATTCTGCCTTACACTATTCGAGGATTACATACGCTCCATTGGCGTAGCCGAACACATTGCCGAAGGAGACCACATACCAGCCCTGATACTGATTCCAGATGGTGAGACTGGCTCCGTCATAGGCCCGGGCCAGGATGGCGGAGCTGGTGCTGGGCCGTTCCCGGATGTTGAGATTGCCCCAGGCCACATCCACCCTGCCCTTCCGGGGCGGCTGGGGCTCCAGAAAGGGCAGACCGAAGTAGCGGGTGATGCTCTGACTGACGGAGCGGGCGATGGCGGCTATGTTGTTCTGAATCCAGGCTGCATCCTCCGGATTGTCATGGTAGGCGAATTCGATGAGCACCGCCGGGGCCCGTACCTTGACCACCTCGCCGATGGTGGTGGTGGGCAGGGCGCTTACCAGTTCAGGGTGGGGATAGATCTCCCGAAGCCCAGCGGCGATCAACTCCGCGGCCCGCTGGCCCCGGGGAGAACGGGGGTCATAATAGACGTCGCTCCCCTGGAGGGTACCGGAGAGGGCCTCCGGCGCGGCATTGGAGTGGAGGGCCAGGTGGAGGTCATACTGCCCCTCGTTGGAGGCCTGAATGATTTGGGCCGCCGTCATGTCCCGGTGGTTACGGACAAAAGAGATCCCGCTGGCCCGGAAGTAGGGCTCGATTGCGTCGGCGATGAGGTTCATGTACTGCTCCTCGTTGCCGCCGGTGATGTAGGGGTTGAACTCCTGGGTGGAGGGGGAGAGATAGACCAGCGCCATAGGACTGCCTCCTGGTAATGAGATAGTCCAGTCTATGCGGCCCTCCGGCGGTCTGTCAAAATTTTCTTCTCTCCGGTGCAACAATTCCCCGGGAAAAACCGTGTAGATAGATAGAAGGGAACACACCCGACCCAGAGAGGAGCGACTGAGATGAAACACAATTGGAAAATCATTCCCCTGCTGCTGGCCCTGCTGCTGACACTCACCGCCTGCGGCGCTTCCGGAGGAAGTGCCTATGACAGCGCATCAGCTGTAGCTGAGCCCGCGGCTGATGAGGACGCCGGCTACGGCTTCTATGCTGCAGATTATGCGGAGACGGAGGAGGCCTACTCACAGGAGATTGCGGACAGAGGAGAGGGACAGACAACCGACAGCTATGCCCAGGCACAGGTCAAGCTGATCTACACCGCCGACCTGGACATAGAGGTGCTGGACTTTGACGCCGCCGTGGACGGCCTCAATCAACTGATAGAGGAGCTGGGCGGCTACTGCGAGAGCTCCAACTTCTATAACTACGGCAGGAGCCGTTCGGCGGATTACACGGTGCGGGTGCCCAGCGAGCACTACCGTGCCTTTGTGGACGCATGCTCCGACTGGGAAAACTGCCACCTGCGCAGCCGCAGCGAGGACGTCGAGAACGTGGGGGAAGCCTACTTTGACACCGAGACCCGGCTGGCCACCCTGCGCACCAAGATGGAGCGGCTCCAGGCCCTGCTGGCCCAGGCCACCGAGATGGAGGATATCATCACCATTGAGAGCGCCATCAGTGAGACGGAGTATCAGATCGAGCAGTATACCTCCGACCTGAACCGTTACGACAGTCTGATCGGATACGCTACCATCCACCTCTACTTGGATGAGGTGCTGGATCTGACCGAAGAAGAGGAGGTCGGACTGCTGGAGCGGCTGGGCCAGAATCTCCGCTGGGGTGCGGAGAGTTTTCTGGAGACGCTGGAGGACCTGCTCCTCTGGGCGGCCTATAACATCATCGGGATTGTAATCTTCTTGCTGCTGCTTGCGACGGTGATCCTGGCAGTCCGCAGAGTCCGGAATAGGCGTAAAGGAAAACTCCCTTACCGCCAGACCAAACAGAAGCCGGAGCAGGACGGCCCGAAACCGGAGCAGTCTGAGCAGCATACAAAGGAATAAAGGCCAGTAAAAAAGGCAGCGGCCTGGGAGAACATCCCGGGCCGCTGCCCCTTTATGATTGATTTTACTTTTGATGGAGCAGCCCACACAACACGTCTGCCAACTGCCCGAACTCTGCCAGCCCCAGCTGCTCTCCCCGGACAGTCTCCGGGAAGCCGCACTGGACCAGGGCTCCGGCCAGCTGCTCCCGGTTCAGCTCACCGCCGAAGCCGGTGGTGAGGCCGTTGAGCAGCTTTTTCCGCCGCTGGGCAAAGGAGGCCTGAATGGTGCGGAAGAGCAGCGTCTCGTCCTTCACTTGGATGGGCGGCGTTGCCAGCGGCTCCATCCGCAGCACAGCGGAGGTCACCTTGGGGGCGGGGAGGAAGCACTCCGGCGACACCTCAAAGAGCAGGCGGCAGTCGGCGTGGTACTGGCAGAAGAGGGAGAAGGAGCCGTAGTCCGGCGTCCCCGGCCGGGCGCAGATCCGCTTGGCCACCTCCCGCTGAATCAGCACGGTGATGGACTGAAACAGCCCACACTCCAGCAGCCGGGTGAGCACTGGGGTGGTGATGTTGTAGGGCAGATTGGCGCAAACCAGGGGCCGGTATCCGGCCAGCTTGTCTGACACCAGCCCGGCCAGATCCAGCTTCATAATATCCCCGGGGACGATCTCTACGTTGGGGTAGGGGGCCATAGTTTCCTCCAAGATGGGGAGCAGCTTCTGGTCCAGCTCCACTGAGACCACCTTGCCCGCCCGCTGGGCCAGCTGAGCGGTGAGGGGGCCGATGCCGGGGCCGATCTCCAGCACACCGCAGCCAGCGTCCGCCTGGGCGGCGTCGGCAATCTCCTGGGGAATGGCGGGGACGATGAGAAAGTTCTGCCCCATGGACTTGGAGAACCGGAAGCCGTGGCGGCCCAGGAGGGCCTTGATTTGCCGTTCGTCACACAGATTCATACGCTGCACCTCACAAAAACGATGGAACTATCATATCAGATCCGAGGGGGAAAGGGAAGACTGCTGATGGCAGAAAAAT
The DNA here is from genome assembly GCA_051866815.1 of Candidatus Onthomonas sp. Classification (GTDB taxonomy): domain Bacteria; phylum Bacillota; class Clostridia; order Oscillospirales; family Oscillospiraceae; genus Onthomonas. Next base: position 41,154 of record JBJDXS010000015.1, read on the forward strand.
CTCCGGACAGCCGCTGCTGCCCGGAGATCAAACGGTTCAGAAGTCAAACGTTGTCACTATCGATAATATAGGCGACCACATCCTGGCGGCCGAAGGTGAGGCAGGTGCTGCGGGAGGTCATGTAGAGATCCACGTCGTAGTTGTTGATGGCGCTGCCGCAGTCACCGGCGATGGCCATGCCGTAGACGAAGCTGCCGTCGGCGGACATGATAAACATCTCGGTGCCGTAGGGGATGTACTTGGGGTCGACGGCGACCACACCCACCCGGGCCAGACGGCCGGTGGAGCAGATGGCGCCAGGGCCTGCAGTGTAGGCGGTGGCCTCCAGGGTCAAAGTCTTGGAGAAAGAATAGGTGTCGCCCTTGGAGGTGGTGAAGGTGCCTTCTTCGTCGTCAATGTTGGTGATGTACTCGCTGGAGGTGCTCAGCCCAGTGGGGCGTTCAAAGTGCACCTTGGTGCCGTAGGAGACCACCTCGTCCACGGGATCCACGACCACCGTCTTGACGGCCTCATAACGGGGCTCGCTGTCTTCCAGCTGGATGACACGGTAAGTAACGGAGGTGCTGCCCTCCACACCCACGGTGGTGACGGCTTCTTCCCCACGATCCATCTGGGGATCTGCCTGACGGAGGGAGGAGAAGGGGATGGGGGTGCGCTCGGTGGTGTAGCTGATCACAGCCCGGGAGACCTCGATGGTGGCGCCGGCCTCGGGCTTGGTGTCCAGCCCGGCGGAGACCTGGTCGTATTCGCCCAGCTCGATGTTCAGGTGAGCCAGGATATCGGCCACTGTGTCCTGAGTGTCGGCCAGCATGGAAGTGGTCACGCCATCACAGAGGATGGTCACATACTGTCTCCGAGTGATGGACACGCTGACGATCTCGCTGTCAGCGGAGGCGCTGACCAGATCCACATCGGAGTGATCCACGCCTGCCTCATCCAGAACCTGGGAGAGGTCGGTGGCGTTGGAGGAGAGACGATACTGATGCTCGCCGTCGCTGATCTGATAGTCGATCTTTGCGGTGGCGGGGATATTGCACACCATCAGGACGGCCAGCACAGTGGCAATGCAGGCCAGCAGCTGGAGCGTCGTCCGAATGAGAGGGGAACATAATGTAGTGTTGCGGTGAGACATAATTACCTCCTAACCGAGCAGCGGAGCGGCATCAGTCACTCTTTTGCTCAGGACTGTAACTTTTGTAACCTCGTTCGACTACAGATAGTATACACCCCGAAATCAAGTTTGTCAATAAAAAGTTTGATAACAGGCCTATTTTGGATTATGTTGACACAAAAATGGGATGATTAAGATAGAAGAATGTTGAAGAGAGGCGAAAAAACGAACGAAGGAGTAACAATTAGTTACAAAATGAGAATAATGGAAACCGGACATAGGCCCCGAAATGAGGGAAACAGATCGCCTTTGACGAGAATCGTCAAAATGCCCAAACTGATGCAAGAGTGAGAAAAGCCTCCTGCAAATCGGCTTCTGACAGCTTTCCGTAACCCATGACATAGGTGGGGAGCCGCCGGGGGGCAGGTTCACATAAGAAATAGGCGTCCAGCGGGTATAATTTCACTCCGGCCCCGGCGGCCTGACGGGTTAGCTGGGCCTGATCGGCGCTGCTGTGGACGGTCATCAGCAGGTGCAGTCCCGCCTCGCCGCCGGAGAAGGTGCACAGCCGCTCCAGGCCTGCCTGGGCCACTGCCTGGGTCATGGCGGAGCAGCGGAGCTGATACCGGTTGCGGGTGCGGGCGATGTGCCGCTCCAGGTGTCCGCGCTCCATGAACAGCGCCAGGGTGTACTGCTCAAAGGAGGGCACGGTAGAGGAGTAAAAGGACAGCCTTTGCCGGTACCGTTCCAGCAGTTTGGGCGGCAGCACCATGTAGCTGATGCGCAGGGAAGGGGCCAGGCTCTTGGCGAAGGTGTTGAGATAGATCACCCGTCCCTCCCGATCCAGGCCCTGGAGGGCGGGAATGGGCCGTCCGGAGAAGCGGAACTCGCTGTCGTAGTCGTCCTCGATGATGTAGCGCTCCTCACCCTGCCGGGCCCATTCCAGCAGCTCCCACCGTCGGGAGACCGGCATAACGATGCCCAGGGGGAAGTGGTGGGAGGGGGTGACGTGCACCACCCGGGCGCCGCTGGCCTCCAGTGCATCCACCCGAAGCCCCTGGCTGTCCAGGGGGATGGGGCAGACCTGGGCGCCGCTGGCGGTAAAGATCCGGGCGATTTTCTGATAGCCCGGATCTTCCAGGGCGTAGCCCCCCTGGGGCCCCAGCAGCTGCACCAGAAGGGTGGAGAGAAATTCGGAGCCTGCGCCCACGATCACCTGCTCCGGAGACACCTGAATGCCCCGGAACTGGTAGAGATGCCGGACGATGGCCCGGCGCAGCTCCGGCACCCCCTGGGGATGGGCGGCGGAGAGCAGCGCCTGATCCCGGCTGGAGAGCACCTCCCGGCTCAGCTTGGCCCAGGTGGAAAAGGGGAAGCTGGCGGCGTCTCCGCCGGAGGTGGCAAAGTCATACCGGCAGACGGCGGACGAAGACTCCGGCGCGGCAGGGGCGGGCAGGGGGAGAGTCGGATCCTGCGCAGCCAGAGCGGGCTGGGCCAGCACCGGCATCACAAAGTAGCCCCGCCGGTTGCGGCTCTCCAGATAGCCCTCGGCCACCAGCTGGCTGTAGGCTCCCTCCACCGTCACCACGCTGATCTTTAGCTCACTGGCCAGCTGCCGCTTGGAGGGGAGCTTCTCCCCGGCGGCCAGCCGTCCGGTCTGAATTTCGCCCCGGATGTACTGATAGAGCTGCTGATAGAGGGGCTGAGTTCCCTCGGGCGTAAAAGGGAGCGAGAGCATGGCGGAGACCTCCTGACCTTATCTGAAATGAGAAAAAATACTTTTCATATCAGTCCAGCACTGGACACGAACAGCGCAAGTATAGTCACATCCTGTCGATTTGTCAAGTCAAACAGCAGTCATATCTCCGTTTTGGGCCCATATACTGGGGCCAAGAGAACCAAAAAGGAGGGACGAGCATGGAACGAGACGCTGCGGTGCGGGAGGCGGCGGCCATTTTGCCCCGGGAGCTGCGGCTGGCCCTGCTGGCCCGGCCGGCCTGGGAGCAGAGCGGCTGGGAGGAGATCCGCCTCCGGGCGGGCCGGGGCCTCTCCTGTGCGGACAGCGCCGGCCGGGAGAACCGGATCACCGGCCCCGGAGGCGAGACGATGCCGGTCTCCGGGGAGGATCTGCGCCTGACAGTGGAACGGGCCACCAGGGCCTCTCTCCAGGGGGCGTCGGAAAAGCTGGCGGAGGGTTTTCTCCCCTTGCCGGGGGGCCACCGGCTGGGCCTGTGCGGCACCGCCGCCCTCCGGGAGGGGCAGGTGCTGGCCTTCCGCAGTCTCTCCTCCTTAAATATCCGCATCGCCTGTCCGGTGCCTGGGGTGGGGGAGGCGCTGCTGCCCCGGCTGATGACATATGGCGTCTTTCAGAGTACCCTGATCCTGGCTCCGCCGGGGGAGGGGAAGACCACGCTGCTCCGGGATCTCATCCGACTGCTGGGTCTGGCGGGGATCCGCGTGGGCCTTGCGGATGAGCGGGGAGAGGTGGCCGCCCTGCGCCAGGGGGTACCTCAGCTAGAGGTGGGGCCGCTGGCGGACGTGCTGGACGGCTGTCCCAAGGGGGAGGGGCTGCTGCTCCTGCTCCGGGCCATGGCCCCCCAGGTGCTGGCGGTGGACGAGATCACCCACCCCCGGGATGTCTCCGCCCTGTGCCAGGGGGCCAACTGCGGAACAGCCATCTTGGCCACCGCCCACGGCAGTGCTCTGGAGGAGCTGGCTAACCGCACCCTCTACCGACCGCTGCTGGAGGACAAGATCTTTCGCCGGGTGATCACCATCGCCCGGACTGAGGGCCGCCGGAGCTATCGGGTGGAGGAACTGACATGACCGGCCTGGTGGGAGGCGCACTGGTCACTGGCGCCGGCCTCTGGCTGGGCTGGAGCCGGTGCCGCTGGTATGGGGAGCGGGAGCGCGTCCTGTCCCAGCTGTGTTGCGACCTCCGCCGGATGGAGGCGGAGCTGGGAGAGCGGGAGACGGACACTGAGACGCTGCTGGCCCTGCTTGCATCGGAGAAAGGCGCGGCCGCAGGCATCTACCGCCGCTGCCTGGAGGGGCTGCGGACGGGGGACGAGCATTCCCTGGCCCAGCTCTGGTGCCGGGCGGTGGAGGAGAGCGAGCTGCCCCTGGGCCGGGGGGAGCGGGAGCTGCTGAACCGGGCGGGGCAGATCCTGGGCCGCTATACCGGCCGGGAGCAGGCGGCGCTGCTGGCAGGTCTCCGGCGGGAGCTGGAAGAGCTGCACCGGGAGGCCCGGGAGGAGGGCCGGCAGCAGGGCAGAACGGCCATCGTGCTGGGCTTGACCCTGGGGCTCACCCTGGCCCTGGTGTTGGCCTAAAGCAAGGGAGAACGAAGGAGGAACGCAGAATGGATGTGGATCTGATCTTCCGCATTGCGGCGGTGGGCATTCTGGTGTCGGTACTCAACCAGGTGCTGGCCCGGTCGGGCCGGGAGGAGCAGGCCACCATGGTCACCCTGGCGGGGCTGGTGGTGGTGCTGATGATGGTGGTGCAGCAGATCAGCGACCTGTTCCAGTTGGTCAAGGATCTCTTTGGCCTGTGAGCGGTACACTGGTGCTGCAGCTGGGTGCAATCGGCGTGGCGGGCACCCTCTGCGCGTTGACCATACGGCGGCAGACCCCGGAGCTGGCCCTGGTGCTGGCCCTGGTCACCGGGGGACTGATTCTCTACGCCAGCCGGGAGGCCCTGTCCCAGGCGGTGGTGCTGCTGGAGCAGCTGGCTGCGGCGGCGGGCCTCTCAGAGGAGCTGCTCACCCCTCTGGTCAAGACGGTGGGCATCTCCATTCTGATCCGCCTGGCCTCCCAGCTCTGCCGGGACGGGGGAATGGACAGTGTGGCTGCCTTTCTGGAGCTGGCGGGCAGCCTGGCCGCCCTGGCGGTGGCAGCTCCTCTGCTCCGGGCGGTGCTGGAGCTGCTGGAGGAGCTGCTGTGAGGCGGCGGGGACTGCTGGCGCTCCTGCTGCTGCTGTCTCTGATACTGCCCGCCCGGGCCGCCGGGACAGACCTGTGGGACAGCGTGGACACCCAGGCCCTGGAGGAGCAGGCGGAGGATTACCTGGAGACAGAGCTGACCCCGGACATCGACCTGGACGAGGGCCTCTCCCAGCTTGGGGCCACCGCCCTGGAGCAGCTGGGCTCCCTGCTCACCCGGGCCACCCGAAGCGGGGGACTGATTCTGGTGATCACCCTCTTCTGCGCCCTCATCCAGGCGGCCTGTCCGGAGACGGGGCAGGGGATCGGGGCCGCCCGGCTGGTGGCCGCCCTTGCGGTGACCGGCGTTGCCCTGAGCGACGTCAGCTCCCTGCTGGAGCTGGGCCGGGAGACGGTTATAAAGCTGTCTGACTTTACTAAGATCCTGATCCCGGTCATGACCACGGCGGCGGCGGCCAGCGGCTCGGTGACCGGGGCGGCGGCCCGGCAGATGGCCACCCTCTTTTGCTCCAACCTGCTGCTCAGCCTGATTGAGCGTGTACTGATTCCCCTGATCTACCTTTATATTGCCGCCTGTGCCGGAGCACTGGCCTCGGGCAGTCGGGGCGTGCACGCCATTGCGGACTTGATCAAGTGGGGCACCCAGAGCGTGCTTATCTGGGTGCTGACCCTCTTCACCCTCTATCTCAGCCTCAGCGGGGTCATCTCCGGGACAGCGGATCGGGCGGCGGTCAAGCTCACCCGGTTTGCCATCTCCGGCATGGTGCCGGTGGTGGGGGGCATCCTCTCCGACGCCACCGAGTCTGTCCTGGCCGGGGCGGGGCTTTTGCGCAGTGCCGTGGGCACCTTCGGCACCCTGGCGGTGCTGGCCTTCTGCCTGGTGCCCTTTCTGAAGCTGGGCATTCAATACCTATTATATAAACTGGCTTCCGCCCTGGCTTCGGTGCTCACCGACAGCCCGGTGGCTAAGCTGGTGGGAGAGATCGGCGGGGCCTTCGGACTGATGCTGGGCATGGTTGGGGCCTCCGCCCTGGTCACCTTGATCTCGGTCATTATGACCATTGCAATGGCGGTGAGCTGAGATGGACATGCTGCGGGAATGGCTGATGGCGGTGCTGGCGGCCTCTTTTCTCACGGCGGCGGCCCAGGCGGTGATGCCGGAGGGGCCGGTGAAGAGCGTGGGCCGGCTGATCTGCGGGCTGCTGCTCTTTCTGACAATCGCCCGGCCGGTGCTGGGCATCCAGTACGCCTCGCTGGCCGCCAGCCTCCGGGACTACTCCGACCAGCTGACCGAGACCCAGGAGAGCCTGGAGAAGACCAACCGGCAGCTGACGGAATCCATCATAGTCCAGGAGACCGCCACATATATTCAGGACAAGAGCTCAGAGCTTGGGCTGGACTGCCGGGCGGAGGTGACCTGGGACTGGTCCGGCCAGGTGCCGGTGCCCGATGGAGTCACGGTCATCGGGGAGCTGACCGAGGCCCAGAGGGAGTGCTTCACCCAGGCCCTGACCCAGGATCTGGGGCTGGAGGCGGAACAGATTTGCTATGTCACATCAAATGAGGAGGCGCCATGAAGGTATCCTGGAATTCCGGCAGGCTGAAGGAGCTCTTTCAGCGCTATCAGGCGGTTTTGCTGGTGCTGGCGGTGGGGCTGGCCCTGCTGCTCTGGCCCCAGGGGAGCGATGCCGGGGAGGAGTCCCAGGCCCAGCCGGAGGCCTCCGCCTCAGAATTTCAGGTGGAGGCGCTGGAGCAGCGGCTGGCCGCCGCCCTCTCACAGATCCAGGGGGTGGGAGAGGCCACCGTGGTGCTCACCCTGGAGAGCGGTGCCCGGCAGGTGCTGGCCACCGATCAGAAGGGGGAGGATCAGGAAACGGTGGTGGTCTCCGCCGGTTCCGGCCAGCAGCAGGCGGTCACCGTCCAGCAGATCAGCCCAAAGTTTCAAGGGGCGCTGGTGGTCTGCGAGGGCGGGGGCGACCCCAAGGTCAAGCTACAGGTATTGCAGGCGGTGGAAGCCCTCACCGGACTGAATGCAAACCAAATATCCATCTGTGAAGGAACAGGAGGCAATCTGAGATGAAATTGTGGAAGCGAAATGCAGTTGTGGCGGCCATCGTCCTCTTTGTCTGCGTGGCGGTCTATCTGAACTGGTCCTATGACCAGGAGTCGGCCAGCGGCGTGGGCCAGGCGGAGTCCACCTCCATCTCCAACCAGGAGGGGAGCACCAAGACCCTGGGAGAGGCCGCCCTGGTGAGCGCCGGCACCCAGGAGGCGGAGGAGACCGCCGCCGGGACGGAAGACATCGTTCTGGACACCTGGGAGTCCCAGGAGCTCAACGAGGAGCCTCTGGCGGTGGACACGTCGGGGGAGGGGAGCGACTACTTCGCCACCGCCCGGCTCAGCCGGGAGGAGGCCCGTTCCAGCGCATTGTCCATCCTCCAGGACACGGTGGATGACCCGGAGGCCAGTGAGGCCGCCGTCAGCGCCGCCGCCGACAGCATCACCGCCATGGCGTCCGCCACCCTGGCGGAATCCCAGATCGAGAGCCTGGTCACCGCCAAGGGCTATCCCGAGTGCGTGGCCTTTATCGGGGAAAACAGCGTCAGCGTGGTGGTCTCCACCGAGACGGGCACCCTGGAGGGGGCGGACGTGGCCAAGATCACCGACATCGTCCTGGGAGAGACCGACTGCGCCGCCAGCGCCGTCAAGGTGGTGCTGGCTGAGTAAGATCAAGATAACACAAAAAACGTGCGAAGCCTGGAAAAATGTGCCAGGTTTCGCACGTTTTTATTTGTCTTCTTCTGGATTCAAGCCAAGCAGCCAATCGACGGTCACATTCAGAACCTGGGACAGGGCCACCAGTTCCCGATCGGTTACCGGACGCTTTTGCCCTTCCAGAAGGGAGAGGGCGGGGATGCTGATCTCAATTCCCTGGAGCTGTAGCTTAGCCAGCAGCTCTGTCTGTGTCATGGACTGCTGGAGTCTGGCCTCGGTTACTCTGGCGCCCACCAGATTGCGGTCTCCCAGCGCCAGCTTTCGCTTGTTCATGGCGATCTCCTTTGCTTTTTTCTTGAGTATAAGGAGATTTTCTCTTTTCAATTTTGGTATTACCAAATATAATGAAATATAGTTTTTCGTGCGGAAGGGAGCGAGGGCGATGAGAAAGAAAATAGCATGTGTGATTGGGGCGGAAATTACTCCATTTGAGTGGAAAAGCCGGGAGGAGCAGTTTCAGGAACAATTTATGGAAAAACTGGACTGGTTGAGACGAAAATATGGGATTACAAACTATATGTGCGGCATGCGGAGGGGAGGAGAGCTTTCTGCGGCCGAACTGATTTGCAGACAAAAGAGGACAGATTCGACGCTGACGCTGACTTGTGTGGCGGCATGGGAAGAGATGGCTTCTGCGTGGGGAGAAGGGGAGCGGAACCGTTATTTCAGTACATTTGAGCAGTGTGATCAGGAGATCCTTTTTCAGGGACGCTACAGTGCACGATGTCAGGAGAACTGCAACCATTATCTAATTGACTGCAGTGATATCGTTCTACTGATTCGAGGGGAAGACCCTAGAGAACTCGCCCGCTGCACAAATTACGCACGGAGACGAAAAAAACGAGTTGTGACTGTCTCCGCCGAACGAAATCAGCCGCCACGGCTTATCCTGCTGCCGTGAACCGGCTCCCCATCTTTTTCTTCCCCGCTTTTTCTGGTGAAAGGGTTTTCATTTTGCATAATCCGGTGTATAATGACGGAAATACTGTATATTGGGCAATTGCGCCGACCGCCCGATTCAGCGTTTCAGAAATAGAGTATGGAGGAGCGGGAATATGACAAGAAGTACTGCCCGTGAGATCGCGATTCGCCTGGCCTACGAGCTGGGCTATACCAACGAGAGCGCCCGGGAGCTGCTGGACCGTTTTCTGACCCCGGAGCATTTTGCGGAGCTGATGCAGGAGGACGAGCTGTATAACAGCTATCCCGATGAGAAGCAGGAGGCCTATCTCCGGACCCTGGTCACCGGCGTGGGCGCCCACGGGGCAGAGCTGGACGGCTACATCGAAAAGTACGCCATCGGCTGGCAGTTCGCCCGGATTCCCCGGGTGGCCGCCGCCATTATGCGGGTGGCCATGTACGAGCTGCTCTATATGCCTGAGACGCCCCCTGCCGTAGTCATCAACGAGGCGGTGAAGATCGCCAAGCACTATGAGGACGACAAGGTGGTCTCCTTCCTCAATGGCATTCTGGGCTCCTTCTACCGGGGAGAGCTTCCGGAGGAGGCCCACAAGTGATGCAGGCTGCCCTGGGCATTGATACCAGCAACTACACCACTTCCGCCGCCGTCTGCCGGGCAGACGGTACCGGGGCCAACGCGGGAAAGCTGCTGACGGTCAAAGAGGGAGAGCTGGGGCTCCGCCAGAGCGAGGCCCTCTTTCAGCATGTCAAGGCCCTGCCGGAGCGGTTTCATGAGCTGGAGCAGCAGGGGCTGCTGAAGAACATCGCCGCCGTAGGGGCCTCCACCCAGCCCCGGGCGGTAGAGGGCTCTTATATGCCCTGCTTTCTGGCAGGTGCCTCTCAGGGAGAGACGTTGGCTGCCACCCTGGGGGTGCCTTTTTACGGCTTTTCTCACCAGCAGGGCCATGTGGCCGCTGCCTGCTGGTCTGCCGGACGGCTGGACCTGCTGGAAGGACCCATGCTGGCTTGGCACCTCTCCGGCGGCACCACCGAGCTGCTGCTGGTGGTCCCCCAGGGGAGCAGCGTCCGCTGCGGCCGCATCGGCGGCACCACCGATATCTCTGCCGGCCAGCTCATCGACCGGGCAGGCCAGCAGATGAAGGTGCCCTTCCCCTCAGGGAAGACGCTGGACAAGATGGCCCAGTACTCGGAGAAAGAGGACTGCTTCCGGGTGAAGCTCCAGGGGCTGGAGTTCTCTCTCTCCGGAGTGGAGAACAAGGTGAAGGACATGGTCTCCGCCCACATGCTGACCTCCGACATCGCCCGGTTCACCCTGCTCACTATCGCCTCGGCGGTGGAGCGCACCACTCGGGCCGCCCTGCGCCAGTATCCCGGCCTGCCGGTGCTCTGCTCCGGCGGCGTGGCGTCCAATACCCTGCTGCACCAGCGGATGGAGGGGGCGATTTTTGCCCAGCCTGCCTATTCCACAGACAACGCCATGGGCACGGCGGTGCTCACCCTGCGCCGCCTCCAGCGGGGCCAGTGAGATGGAGCAGACTGTTTTTACCGTCGGCCAGGTCAACCAGTACCTGAAGGCCAAGCTGGACGGAGACCGGCTGCTCTCCGCCATCGCCATCCGGGGGGAGATCTCCAACTATAAGCGCTATCCCTCCGGCCACCACTACTTTTCTCTCAAGGACGGAGAGGGAGCCTTAAAGTGTGTCCTCTTCCGCTCCTCTGCCCAGCGGCTCCGGTTCCAGCCGGAGAACGGCATGAAGGTGGTGGCCCGGGGCCGGATCACCGTCTTTCCCCGGGACGGACAGTATCAGCTCTACGCCGACAGCCTGATCCCCGACGGGGTAGGGGAGCTGTACGTCGCCTTTGAGCAGACCAAGGCCCGGCTCTTTCAGGAGGGCCTCTTTGCCGAGGAGCATAAAAAGCCCATCCCCAGATATCCCAATACCATCGCCCTGATTACCTCCGCCGCCGGCGCTGCCGTCCACGACATGATCCGCATACTGGGGGCCCGGTGGCCCATGGCGGAGGTCCGCCTGTTGCCCGTCCGGGTGCAGGGGGCCCAGGCCCCCGCCGAGCTGGCAGGCGCGCTGCGCTATGCCAACGCCCACAAGCTGGCAGATGTCATCATCATCGGCCGGGGCGGCGGCTCCATGGAGGATCTGTGGGCTTTTAACGATGAAAACCTGGCCCGGGCCATCTACCGGTCGGAGATTCCGGTGATCTCCGCCGTGGGCCATGAGCCGGATGTGACCATCTCTGATTTTGTGGCCGACCTGCGGGCGGCCACCCCCTCCAACGCCGCCGAGCTGGCGGTGCCCGACTGCCAGGCTCTGGAGCGGCATCTGGCCCAGCTCTCCGCCCGGATGGCGGGGGCGGTCTCCGCCCGGCTGGAGGAGGAGCGTGCCCGATTGAACCGCCTGTCCGAGAGCCGGGTGATGACCGACCCCATGACTCCCATCCGGGACAAGCGGGTGCTGCTGGACTGGCAGCAGAGCCGTCTGCTGAGCCAGATGCAGAGCCTGACCCATACCCAGCGAAACCGGCTCTCCGCCCTGGCGGCGGCTCTGGACGCTATGAGCCCCCTCAAGGTGCTGGCCCGGGGCTACAGCCTGACCCAGGACGAGGGGGGAAAGCTGCTCACCTCGGTAGAGCAGGTTCAGCCCGGACAGGGGATTCAGGTCCGGCTGTCCGACGGCAGCCTGGACTGTACTGTGATGAAAAAACGAAAGGAAGTGTGACCGGTGCCGCCGAAAAAGCTGAGCTTCGAGCAGTCGATGGCCCGTCTGGAGGAGATCGTCTCCCAGCTGGAGCGGGGAGAGGCCCCTCTGGAGCAGTCTGTCGCCCTCTTCGAGGAGGGCACCAAGCTGATTGCCGGGTGCAGTCAGCTGCTGGATAAAGCGGAACAGAAAGTGACCAAGCTCTCCAAGGGGCCGGACGGCGAGCCGGTGGGAGAGCCTTTTGAAAGTGAGGGATAACCATGGCAGTGCAGGAAAAAATGAGCGCCTACCAGCGGCAGATTGAGGCCTATCTGGAGAGCTGCTTTGAGGGAGAGCCCGCCTATGCCTCCCTCTACGAGGCCATGCGCTACAGCCTGCTGGCGGGTGGCAAGCGGATTCGCCCGGTGCTGGTGCTGGCATTCTGCGAGGCCCTGGGCGGGGAGCCGGACAAGGCCCTGCCCCTGGCGGCGGCCATTGAGATGGTGCACACCTACTCCCTCATCCATGACGACCTGCCCAGCATGGATAACGACGACCTGCGCCGGGGCCGGCCCACCAACCACAAGGTGTACGGCGAGTGCATGGCCATCCTGGCGGGCGATGCCCTGCAGGCGGCGGCCTTTGAGCAGGTGCTGTCCGCAGACCTGCCGGCCCAGCGCCGGGCAGAGGCTGCCCTGGTGCTGGCCAGAGCCGCCGGCCCGGACGGCATGGTGGCCGGCCAGGTGCTGGATATGGAAGGGGAGGAGCGTCAGCTCACCCTGGAGGAGATTGCCCGGATGAACGGCCTCAAGACCGGCTGTCTGCTGGAGGGGGCCTGCCTGATGGGGGTGGCCGCCGCCGGCGGGACAGAGCGGCAGAAGCAGGCCGCCCGGGACTATGCCCAAGCGGTGGGCCTGGCCTTCCAGGTCCGGGACGACATGCTGGACGTCACCTCGGACGCCCAGACCATGGGCAAGAGCGTGGGCAAGGACGCGGCTCAGAACAAGTCCACCTTCGTCTCCCTGCTGGGTCTGGAAAAGTGCGGACAGGTGGTGCTGGAGCAGACGGAAAGGGCCAAGGAGGCGCTGCGGGACATCGGGATTGAGACGGCGTTTTTTGACGCCCTGGCGGACTACCTGGCGGGCCGGGGCAACTGAGAGAAATACAGACTGTGACGAAACGACGAGAGAGGAACGAGCGATATGTTTGACATTCCCCTGGGAAACCAAATTCTGGTGCTCTCCGGCCTGTCCTGGGCACTGGCCCAGGTCATCAAGGGCATCATCCAGCGCATTGTGGAGGGCACCTTTACCCTGGAGCAGTTTCTGGCCAGCGGCGGCATGCCCAGCTCCCACTCGGCTCTGGTGACCTGCTGCGCCGTGACCACCGGTTTTCTGTACGGATTTGACTCCGGCCTCTTCGCGCTGGCCTGCCTGTTTGCTATTGTGGTTATGTATGACGCCTGCCATGTCCGGAGATCCTCCGGCGAGCAGGCCAAGGTGGTCAATGAGATGCTGCGCTCCCTGCAGGAGATCCGGCCCAACATGTCCCAGCAGGAGCTGAAGGTGGTCATGGGCCATACCACGCTGCAGGTCTTTTTCGGCGCGCTGCTGGGCCTGGCCGTGGCGCTGCTGGGCGCCTGGCTGTTTTGAGACGGAGGAGCATCTGTTTGGAGGAATCTGAATCATGTGGGAGTATTTACAGAATCTCTCCCTGCCGCTGACCGATCTGACCGACAGCGAGGGGCTGGCCCTGTGCCAGCAGCTGCGCAGGGATCTGGTTCAGTCGGTGGCCCAGACCGGCGGCCATCTGGCCTCCAACCTGGGGGCGGTGGAGCTGACGGTGGCCATTCACCGGGCCTACGACACCAGCCGGGACCGGGTGGTCTTTGACGTGGGCCACCAGTGCTATATCCATAAAATCCTCACCGGCCGGGCGGAGCAGATGAGCACCCTGCGCAAGTACGGGGGCATCGCCGGTTTCCCTAAGCCGGTGGAGAGCGTCCACGACGCTTTCATCGCCGGCCACGCCTCTAATTCGGTGTCGGTGGCGGTGGGTATGGCCAGGGCCAGAACCATCCGGGGCGAGGACTATGACGTGCTGGCCCTCATCGGCGACGGCGCCCTCACCGGCGGCCTTGCCTACGAGGGACTCTCCGATGCCGGCGGCAGCGGCGAGCGGATGGTGGTCATTGTCAACGACAACGGCATGAGCATCAAGAAGAACGTGGGCGGCATCTCTACCCTGCTGCGGCGGCATCACCTCAAGCCCACCTACCTGCGCTTCAAGCAGTTTTATCGCGCCTTTACGGCGAAAATCCCCGGCGGGAAACATCTTTATGCCATGACCCACCGGATCAAAAAGGCGATCAAGGGTACGTTGCTGCCCTGCAGCATGTTTGAGGACATGGGCTTTACCTATATCGGCCCGGTGGACGGACATAACCTGAGCGAGCTGACCCGGCTGCTGGAGTTTTCCAAACATCTGGAGGGCCCGGTGCTGCTCCATGTGCGCACCATCAAGGGCAAGGGCTATCCCCCCGCGGAGCAGACCCCTGCCAATTTCCATGGCGTCAGCCCCTTCCATCCGGAGGACGGCACGCCGCTCAAGCCCGCCGGGGAGAATTTCTCCGCTGTCTTTGGCCGGGTGCTGTGCCGGCTGGGAGAGCGCAACCCCAACCTCTGTGCCGTCACCGCCGCCATGGAGAGCGGCACCGGCCTCACCGACTTTGCCGAGCGGTTCCCGAAACGATTTTTCGACGTGGGCATCGCCGAGGGCCATGCGGTGGCCATGTGCGCTGGCATGGCAAAGCAGGGAGTTGTGCCGGTGTTCGCCGTCTATTCCACTTTTTTGCAGCGATCCTTTGATATGCTGATACACGACGTGGCCATCCAGAAGCTCCATGTGGTATTCTGCGTGGACCGGGCCGGCCTGGTGGGGGAGGACGGAGAAACCCATCAGGGCACCTATGACATCTCCATGCTGGCCACGGTGCCCAATATGGTTATCCTAGCTCCGGCCAGCTTTTGCGAGCTGGAAACCATGCTCACCTGGGCGGTGGAAGAGGCCCGGGGCCCGGTGACTGTCCGCTATCCCCGGGGCGGGGAGAACGGCTACAGTGGTGATTCCTGCCCGGAGGCCACCGTGCAGCTCCGTCCGGGAGAGGACGCCACTCTGGTGACCTATGGCACCCTGGTGGGGGAGGCCCTGGAGGCGGCCCGGCTGCTGGAGGCGAAAGGGATCTCCTGCGAGATTCTCAAGCTGAACCGGGTTTCCCCCATCGACGCCGGGCCTGTGCTGGACAGCGTCAAAAAGACCAAACGCCTGGTGGTGGTGGAGGAGGTGGCCTCCCGGGGCTCTGTAGGCCGGGATCTGGCCACCCAACTGGCGGCGCTGAACGTGCGCCTGGAGCGGGTCATCCTGCTCAACGCCGGAGACGGCCTGGTGACCCACGGCTCCGTGCCCCAGCTCCGGGCGCTGCTGGGCATTGACGCGCCCCACATCGCCGCTACCATTGAGGAGGCAGTTCGTTGCGTAAAATGAGATTGGATCAGGCCATGGTGCAGCAGGGGCTGGCCCCCACCCGTCAGAAGGCCCAGGCCATCATTATGAGCGGCCAGGTCTTTGTGGACGGCAAGCGGGCGGACAAATGCGGCTTTGCCCTGACAGAGGATGCCGTCATCGAGGTGCACGGCAAGACGCTGAGCTATGTGAGCCGGGGAGGCCTTAAGCTGGAAAAGGCCATGCAGACCTGGCCCATCACCCTGGAACATACCGTCTGCATGGACTGCGGCGCCTCCACCGGCGGCTTTACCGACTGCATGCTGCAAAACGGGGCGGGCAAGGTCTATGCCGTGGACGTGGGCTACGGCCAGCTGGACTGGAAACTCCGGCAGGATCCCCGGGTCATCTGCATGGAGCGCACCAACGCCCGCTACCTCACCCGGGAGCAGATCCCCGATCCCCTGGACTTTGTGTCGGTGGACGTGTCCTTTATCTCCCTGGGTCTCATTCTGCCCGCCCTGCGCCCGCTGCTGAAGGATGGAGCCCAGATGGTCTGTCTGGTCAAGCCCCAGTTTGAGGCGGGCAAGGAGAAGGTGGGCAAAAAGGGAGTCGTCCGGGATCCCGCCGTCCATCTGGAGGTGCTGGAGCAGTTTCTGACCCACGCCGCTCAGAACGACCTGACGGTGCTGGGCCTGACCTTCTCTCCCATCCGGGGGCCGGAGGGAAATATCGAATATCTGGGCTGGCTCCGGGCCGGGGCAGGGGAGCCCTGCGTCCCCGACCTGGCGGAATTGGTGCGCCAGTCCCACGAGAGCTTGGAGAAGACGCCATGAAAGTGATACTCAGTCCCAATCCCTACCGCGATAAGGGTCTGCGGGCCGTCCGGGAGGCCCAGCGCATCCTGGAGCAGGACGGTGTGGAGACAACCATTTGTCTGCCCTTTCGCCCGGAGGGGGGCTATGAGCTGCCCCAGGAGGTGCAGGTGTCGGATATCCTCCAGGAGGCCCCCCAGGCGGATATGCTGATCTGCTTCGGCGGCGACGGGACGATTCTCCACTCGGCCAAGCTGGCTGCCCAGTACGATATCCCCATTCTGGGGGTGAATATGGGCAGCGTGGGCTTTATGGCGGAGCTGGAGCACAGCGAGCTCAAGCTGCTCCACCGGCTGGTGGAGGGGAAATATACCTATGAGCAGCGCAGGCTGATGGACGTCCGGGTGGTGCGGGACAACCGCACGATTTTCCAGGATGTGGCCCTGAACGACGCCACCATCACCAAGGGGGCGGTGGCCCGGGTGATCGATCTGATCGTCTACGGCGACCGAGTCAAGATTACCGAGTTCTCCGGCGACGGGGTGATTATCGCGACACCCACCGGCTCCACCGCTTACTCCATGTCGGCGGGGGGCCCCATTGTGGAGCCCACGGCGGAGAATCTGATCGTCACCCCCATCTGCGCCCACGCCCTCCAGGCCAAAAGCTTTGTGCTGGCGCCGGAGCGGGTGGTGGCGGTGCGCACCAGCCGTCAGAGCCGCAAGACCGCCTATTTGTCCGCCGACGGAGGCCGGGCCTTCCGGCTCAGCGGCGGAGACGTGGTGGAATTGAGCAATTCCGACCGCTATATCCGGCTGGTCCGGCTCACCGGCCGCAATTTCTATGAGATCGTCAGCCAGAAGCTGGGGAGAAGTTGAGGGATAGCATGAAAGAACGGAGACAACAGGCCATTCTGGACATTATCGTCCGCCAGGATGTGGAGACCCAGGAGCAGCTGCTCACCGCCCTGAAGGGCCGGGGCTTTCACTGCACCCAGGCCACCATTTCCCGGGACATCAAGGAGCTGCAGCTGGTCAAGGAGTTGAGCCCGGCGGGCAGCTATCGCTATGTGGTTTCCGACCGGAAGGGGAAGGGCGAGCACGACGAGCGGCTGCGCAATATCTTCCGGGAGGGGGTCATCAGCGTGGCCGCCGCCCAGAACCTGGTGGTGGTCAAGACGATGCCCGGCCTTGCCAACGCCGCCGCCGCCGCCCTGGATCGGATGAACATCGAGAACATGGTGGGCACCCTGGCGGGAGACGATACGGCGCTGCTGATCATGGGCACCAGCCAGTCGGCGGAGGCCTTCTGCGGAGAGATCAAGGGGATGCTGCGGTAAGCGTCCTATCAGCCATATACAGCCCAGCGGAGGGGAGGAACTGTCATGCTTTCTCTGCTGCACATTGAGAATATTGCCGTCATCCAGTCGGCGGACATCCAGTTTGACGCCGGCTTCAACGTCCTGACGGGCGAGACCGGCGCCGGCAAGTCCATCGTGGTGGACGCCATCGGCGCCATCCTGGGCGGCCGCACCAGCCGGGATTTGATCCGCACCGGGGCGAAAGCCGCCCTGGTCAGCGCCCAGTTCACCCAGGTCGCCTCCCTGCCCTGGCTGGGGGAGAATGGCTTTGACCCGGACGGAGGCGAGCTGATTCTCCAGCGCCAGATCCAGCAGGGGGGCCGGAACATCTGCCGGCTCAACGGCAAGCCCATCTCGGTGGCTCAGATGCAGGAGCTGGGCCGTCAGCTGGTGAATATCCACGGCCAGCACGACGGGCAGCAGCTGCTGGACCCCCTGTGCCACCTGTCCTATCTGGACAGCTTTGGGGAGACGGAGCCGCTGCTGGCGGCTTTCCAGGAGAGCTACAGCAAAGTTTCCCGGCTGGGCCGGGAGATCAGCGCCCTCCAGATGGACGAGGCGGAGAAAGCTCGCCGGATGGATGCTCTGGATTACCAGATCCGGGAGTTGGAGCGGGCAAACCTCCAGCCGGGGGAGGATCAGGAGCTGGCCCAGCGCCGCCAGGTGCTGCGCAACGCCGGCCGGCTCATGGACGGCCTGGAGGAGGCCAACTTTGCCCTCTTCGGCGGGGAGGATGAGGACGGCGCCCTGGCCCTCTTAGGCAAGGCAGAGGGCGCCCTGCGCAGCCTGGGCCGATATTCCGAGTCCCTGGCCCAGCTGGCCGACCAGCTGGCGGAGGCCCGGTATGGCATCGACGACCTGGCCGAGTCGGTGGCCCGGGAAAAGGATCAGCTGGAGATCTCCCCGGGGGAGCTGGACCAGCTGGAGGGCCGTCTGGACGTGATCTACCGGCTGCGGAAGAAGTACGGGGATACGGTGGAGGACATGCTGGCCTACCTGGAGCGCTGCAAACAGGAGCGGGAGCAGATTCAGTACGCCGACGACCGGATCGCCAAGCTGGAAAAGCAGCTGAAAACGGCGGTGGAGGAGACCCGGAAGCGGGGCGAAGCCCTCTCCGCGGCCCGGAAGGAGGCCGCCCTCCGGATGCAGGCGCGCATTCAGAAGGAGCTGGCCGACCTGGATATGCCCAAGGTGCGTTTCCAGGTGGACTTTGCCCCCAAGGAGGGGAAGTACCACATGGACGAGACCGGTATGGACGAGGTGCAGTTCCTCATGTCCGCCAACGTGGGCGAGGACCTGAAGCCCATCCATAAAATCGCTTCCGGCGGCGAGCTGGCCCGGATTATGCTGGCACTGAAAAACGTGCTGGCGGAGAATGAGGCGGTAGGCACCCTGGTCTTTGACGAGGTGGACACCGGCGTCTCCGGCCGGGCGGCCCAGAAGGTGGCCCGGAAGATGTCCGACGTGGCCCGCTGCAAGCAGGTGCTCTGCGTCACCCACCTGCCCCAGATCGCCGCCATGGCCGACGTCCACTTCTCGGTGGAGAAGGGGGAACGGGCCGGACGTACCTATACCGCCGTGGAGCAGCTCTCCCGCCAGCGCCGGATGGAGGAGCTGGCACGGCTCTCCGGCGGCGAGCAGGTCACTGAGGCCCTGCTCCACAGCGCCGGGGAGATGCTGGATCAGGCGGAGCAGTGGAAGACGCGGCAAAATTGAGGCGGAACATCAACGTATCTGTGAACAGGAGGGAAATAAGATGCGTTTTGGCTATTGTGCGTCCATTCAGGATGCCCCTTTTCTGAAGGAACTGGGCTATGACTATCTGGAGTGTGTCCTGCGGGATCTGGATGGGATGAGCCCCGAACAGCTCCGGGAGGCCCGCAGCCTTTTACGGGAAACCGGTCTGGCCGCCGAGGCGTTCAACTGCTTCTACGGCCCCCAGCGCCTGGTGGGGGAGGACGTAACCCCTCTCCCAGAACTGCTGGACTACACCAACCGTGTTCTGGAGCGGGCTGCGGAGCTGGGCGGCAAAATCGCCGTCTACGGCAGCGGCCGGGCTCGGCACATCCCGGAGGGCTTTTCCCGGGAAAGGGCCAGGGGCCAGTTCTGCGAGGCGGTCTGGCATACCGCCGAGGCGGCCCGTCAGTTCGGCATCACCCTGGTGCTGGAGCCGCTGAACGCCGGGGAGACCAACTTCTTCCACACGGTGGAGGAGGGGGCCGGTCTGGTGAAAGAGATCAGCCACGATAATCTCTTCCTGCTGGCGGACTGGTACCATGTCTGCCGGGAGGGGGAGCCCTTTGAACAGATTGTCCAGGCGGGCCCTCTGCTGCGGCATATCCATCTGGCGGAGCCGGTCAACCGGCGGGTGCCCCGCATGGGAGACGGCGCCGATTACGG
This sequence comes from Candidatus Onthomonas sp., assembly GCA_051866815.1. Taxonomy (GTDB): domain Bacteria; phylum Bacillota; class Clostridia; order Oscillospirales; family Oscillospiraceae; genus Onthomonas. The sequence goes on from JBJDXS010000015.1 coordinate 60,673, forward strand.
TGCCATGGGCGCCGCCCTGGCCCGGGCGGGCTATCAGGCGCGCGTCAGCATTGAGGCGATTCACGACCCCGCCCGCACCCTGCGCCAGGAGGCGGAGGAGGGGCTGGAAGTGCTGCGCCGGTATTTCAATTAGGAGGGGACTGTCATGGAAAAAGTACGTCTTGGCATCATCGGCATCGGCAATATGGGCTCCTTCCACATCGGAAATCTGAAGGCCGGCAAGTGCCCGGAGATCGAGCTGACCGCCGTGGCTGACATTGACCCGGCCCGGATCCGCTGGGCGGAGGAGAACCTGCCTGTCTCTGTCCTCAAATTTGACAATGCCTATGACATGCTGGACTGCGGCAAGATTGACGCCGCCCTGGTAGCGGTGCCCCATTTCTATCACCCCCACTTTGCCAAAGAGTGCTTCCGGCGGCATATCCACGTCATGGTGGAAAAGCCTGCGGGGGTCTACACCCGCCAGGTGGAGGAGATGAACGGGTTGGCCAAGGACGCCGGCGTGGTCTTTGGCATGATGTTCAACCAGCGCACCAACCACATCTACCGCAAGATGCGGGAGATCGTCCTATCCGGGGAGCTGGGCAGCATCCGCCGCACCTCCTGGCTGATTACCGACTGGTACCGCTCCCGGGTCTACTACGAGTGCAGCCCCTGGCGGGCCACCTGGAGCGGAGAGGGCGGCGGCGTGCTGCTCAACCAGTGTCCCCACAATCTGGATCTGTGGCAGTGGATCTGCGGCATGCCGGTGCGGGTGGACGCCAAGGTTCACTACGGCAAGTGGCACGACATCGAGGTAGAGGACGACGTCACCGCCTATGTGGAGTACCCCAACGGGGCTACCGGCACCTTTATCACCAGCACCGGCGACTGCCCCGGCAGCAACCGGTTCGAGATCGACTTTGACAACGGCAAGCTGGTCACGGAAAGCGGAAAGCTCTACCGCTGGGACATGGAGATGCCGGAGGCGGAGTGGTCGAGAACCAACACCGAGCCCTTCCGCTATCCCAGGGTGACCAAAACCGAGGTGGAGACGGACGGGCAGAACACCGAGCACTCCGGCGTCCTCAACGCCTTTGCCGGGGCCATCCTCCGGGGAGAGCCGTTGGTGGCGGCAGGAGAGGAGGGCATCTACGGCCTGACCCTCTCCAACGCCATGCACCTGTCCTCCTGGCTGGGCCGCCCGGTACAGATTCCCTTTGACAGCGAGCTGTACTATGAGGAGCTGATGAAGCGGGTCAGGACCTCCCGCCGGCCCTGGGACGGCTTCACCGGCTGAGCCCCGCCGGATTTTTAAGAAAAACGAAAGCAGATCTTCAGGAGAATCCAACCTTTGTCTGTTATCCTATGAGCAGACAAAGGAGGCGGAGCTTGATGGAGCTGTCCGGAATTTTGATTTTGCTCTCTCTGATCCTGCTCGTGGCCCGGTGAGGGGTTGACAAGCCGCCTGAGGGATGGTATCATAATCGGCAGAATTGCGACGACGAGGAAAAGTATCACAGTCCCCTCTGCGCAGAGAGCCCCCGGCCGGTGAAAGGGGGAGAGAGCGCTGTGAGAATACCCCTCTGAGCAGCCCCCTGAACGGTTTTCCAAGTAGGGCAGGCCGGATGCGCCCGTTACCGCGCCGGAGTTTGTTGGAACTCCCTGAGGCACTCTCCGTGAGGAGAGGGCGAACCAGAGGTGGTACCGCGCTTTTCGCGCCCTCTGTCCCGAAACTGGGGACAGAGGGCTTTTGTTTTGCCCGTCCCCGAGAAAAAAGAGCAAAGGAGACAAACAACATGACACTGTACGAAGAGCTGGTGGCCCGTGGCCTCATTGCCCAGGTAACCAACGAGAAAGAGATCAGCGAGATGATCAACAACGGCAAGGCCGTCTTCTACATCGGCTTTGACCCCACGGCGGACTCCCTCCATGTGGGCCACTTTATGGCCCTGTGCCTGATGAAGCGGCTCCAGATGGCGGGGAACAAGCCCATCGCCCTCATCGGCGGCGGCACCGCTATGATCGGCGACCCCTCCGGCAAGAGCGACATGCGCAAGATGATGACCCGTGAGACCATCCAGCACAACTGCGACTGCTTCAAAAAGCAGATGAGCCGGTTCATCGACTTCTCTGACGGCAAGGCCCTTATGGTTAATAACGCCGACTGGCTGCTGGATCTGAACTATGTGGACGTCCTCCGTGAGGTGGGCGCCTGCTTCTCGGTGAACAATATGCTCCGGGCCGAGTGCTACAAGCAGCGGATGGAGAAGGGCCTGAGCTTTTTGGAGTTCAACTACATGATCATGCAGTCCTACGACTTCTATACCCTGTTCCAGAAGTACGGCTGCAATATGCAGTTCGGCGGCAACGACCAGTGGAGCAACATGCTGGGCGGCACCGAGCTGATCCGCCGCAAGCTGGGCAAGGACGCCCACGCCATGACCATCACCCTGCTGCTCAACTCCGAGGGCAAGAAGATGGGCAAAACGGAGAAGGGCGCCGTCTGGCTGGATCCGGAGAAGACCTCTCCCTACGACTTCTACCAGTACTGGCGCAACGTGGACGACGCCGACGTCCTCAAGTGCATCAAGATGCTCACCTTCCTGCCTCTGGAGGAGATTCAGAAGATGGAGTCCTGGGAGGGCAGCCAGCTCAACCACGCCAAGGAGATTCTGGCCTATGAGCTGACCAAGCTGGTTCACGGCGAGGAGGAGGCCAACAAGGCCCAGCAGACCGCCCGCAGCCTCTTCGGCGGCTCCGGCGCCCCCGCCGATATGCCGGAGACGGTACTCAGCGCCGACGACCTGACCGACGGCAGCATCGGCATTCTCAAGCTGCTGGTGCTCTCCGGCCTGGCCTCCTCCAACGGCGACGCCCGCCGGGCCATCACCAAGGACGCCTGTATCTGCGTGAACGGAGAAAAGGTCTGCGACTGTGCCTGCCAGGTGCCTGCCTCCGCCCTGGAAGGGGAGGGCATTGTTCTGCGCAAGGGCAAGAAGGTCTACCATCGGGTGCATCTGTAAGTCCAGAGATATACGATAAGAAGAACCGGCTGCTGCAGCATTCCGCTGCGGCGGCCGGTTCTTCGCTAAATGGGTATATTGATATTACGATAGACTTATCTGTCCTTTTTATCAGGGGAAAATACCATAGCTGTTCCTACGATACCTGCCAATATAAAGATATGCTCCCACTGCAGACTCAGATCGAATATGTAGTCCCAACCTACGTTGCTAAAGCATATTTCTAATAAGATGCTAAGCAAAATAATGGATATTCCTTGTAATTGCCTTTTCATGTTCTTTTTCCTTCAAATTGGGATCGATCACCTAACCGGTGTCTCAACCAAAACAGTCTGCCCAGACCAAGGCAGGCTGTTTGCGAAGAATATCAAAAGCTGGTCTCCACCGGCTCCACGTTATAGTTCTCACACATGACGGTGAGGGCGTCAGACAGGTTGTGCCCGCTGACCAGGATGGAGATATCCACCTCGGAGGTGGTGATCAGCATCACCTGGATGCCCGCCTGGCTGAGCAGGGTAAAGACCTTGGCGGCTACGCCGGGGGTCTGCACCATGTTCTCGTCATAGAAGGCCAGCTTGCAGTTGCCGGGGAGGATTTCCGGGGAAATGGCGGGATTCTCCTGGCGCAGCTTGGCCAGCACTGCCAGGGCGTCGGCCAGGGCGGCGTCCGAAATGGTGAAGCTCAGCCGGATGCTGCCCCCCTGAGGGGCGGTCTGGGAGATCATATCCACGTTGATGCCGCTGTCGGAGAGGGCGGTCAGCACCGCCGCCACCACCCGGCTGTCGCAGGGCAGGGAGGAGAGGGTGATCAGCGTGATGTCAGAGGCGTAGGCGATCTTGGTAATTCCCTGGCTCATAAGGAACCTCCTTCGTTTTGTGCGGCCACCAGCTGCTGCATATTGTACAGGCCCGGCTGGGTGACGGTGGTGAGGAACTTTGCGGCCTTGACGGCGCCGGAGGCGAAGATCTCCCGGCTCTGGGCCTCGTGACGGATCTCAATGACCTCATCCCGGCCGGCGAAAATCACCTCGTGGACGCCCACGATGGTGCCGCCCCGGACGGCGCTGATGCCGATCTCGTTCTTGGGCCGGGACATCCGCCGCTCATGACGGCCGTAGTTATACTCCACGTCGTAATCCAGACCCTCTTTTGCGGCGTCCGCCAGCATGAGGGCGGTGCCGCTGGGGGCGTCCACCTTCCGGTTGTGGTGCCGCTCCACGATCTCAATATCGCAGGAGTCGCCCAGAATGGCGGCCGCCCGCTTTACCAGATCCAGCACCACATTGATGCCCAGGCTCATATTGGCGGAGCGGAAGATGGGGACGACCTTGGAGGCCTCGTCAATTTTAGCAAGCTGTTCCTCGGTGTAGCCTGTGGTGGCCAGCACCACAGGCACCTTCCGCTCGGTGGCGAAGGCCAGCAGTCCGTCCAGCGCCCTGGGGCTGGAGAAGTCGATGATGGCGTCCGCCGCGCCGGTAAAGTTGGCGGGGGAGACGTAGACGGGATACTCCCGGGGGGCCTGGTTCACGTCGAAGCCGGCCACCACCTGCACCTGGCTGTCGGCCTTGCAGATGGATTCCACCACCTGGCCCATCTTGCCGTTGCAGCCGGAGATAATCATCTTTAGCATGGTATCTGAATTCCTTCCTTACAGCAGGCCGTACTCGCCCAGTACCTTCTTGAGGGTGGCCAGATTGCCCTCCTCCATCTCGCACATGGGCATCCGCAGCAGGCCGGCGTCCATGCCCATCAGATTCATGGCGGTCTTGACCGGGATGGGGTTGACCTCGATGAACAGGGCGTCGTTCAGCTTCTGGTACTTGGCCTGAAGCTTGGCGGCCTCGGCGAACCTGCCCTCCAGGCAGAGCTGAGTCAGGTTGTGCACCACCTGGGGCTGGATATTGGCCAGCACCGAGATGACGCCCTTGCCGCCCATGGCCATCAGAGGCACCACCTGGTCGTCGTTGCCGGACCAGATGTTCATCTCATCCCCGCACAGGGCCACCGTCTGGGAGACCAGGGTGAAGTTGCCGCTGGCCTCCTTGATGCCGTTGATCATGGGGTGCTTGGACAGCTCATAATAAGTGGAGGCCTTGAAGCTGGTGCCGGTGCGGCTGGGCACATGGTAGAGGATAATGGGGGTGTGAACCCGGTCAGCCAAATAGGTGTAGTGCTGAATCAGGCCCTTCTGGGTGGCCTTGTTGTAGTAGGGGGTGACCATCAGCAGGCCGTCGGCTCCGGCGTGCTCTGCGTGCTGGGCCAGCTCCAGAGCGGCGGCGGTGTCGTTGCTGCCGGCGCCGGCAATCACCTTGCAGCGGCCGGCCACCTTGTTGATGGCGTACTCAACGGTGACCATATGCTCCTGCATGGTCTGGGTGGAGGACTCGCCGGTGGTGCCGCAGATGCAGATGGCGTCGGTGCCGCTGGCAATCTGAAACTCGATGAGCTGTCCCAGCTTCTCATAGTCCACGCCGTCCGCCTTGAAGGGGGTGACGATGGCGACACAGGAGCCGGTGAAAACAGGCTGCTTCATAAAAGGATCTCCTTTCTTCGCATCAGAGAGACGGGGAAAAATTACTTCCGGGTGATGTAACCCTCGGCGCACAGCAACTCTGCCAGCAGCACGCCGCCGCCGGCGGCGCCCCGGAGGGTGTTGTGGCTCAGACCCACGAACTTGTAGTCATACTGGCTGTCGGGACGCAGGCGGCCCAGGGAGATGGCCATGCCGCCCTCCAGATCCCGCTGCAGCTTGGTCTGGGGATAGTTGGGATCCTCAAAGTAGTGGAGGAACTGCTTGGGAGCGGAGGGCAGCTCCAGCTCCTGGGCGCGGCCCTGGTAAGAGGCCCAGCACTCCTTGATCTCCTCCACGGAGGGCTTGACGCCTTCGGGGAAGGAGAAGAACACGGCCGCCATATGTCCGTCGGTGACGGGGACGCGGATGCACTGGCTGGTGATGGCGGGGGAGACAGCGTCCACAATCTGGTCGCCCACGATCTCGCCCCACAGCTTCATGGGCTCCTGCTCGCTCTTCTCCTCCTCGCCGCCGATGTAGGGGATGACGTTATCCACCATCTCAGGCCAGGTGGTGAAGTTCTTGCCGGCGCCGGAGATGGCCTGATAGGTGCAGACCAGGGCCTTCTCCAGGCCGTACTTCTCCCGCAGGGGGTGCAGGGCGGGGACATAGCTCTGGAGGGAGCAGTTGGACTTGACGGCGATAAAGCCCCGCTGGGTGCCCAGCCGCTTTCTCTGGCTGTCGATGATCCGGATGTGCTGGGGGTTGATCTCGGGCACCACCATGGGCACATCGGGGGTGTGCCGGTGGGCGGAGTTGTTGGAGACCACCGGGCACTCGTGCTTGGCATAGGCCTCCTCCAGCGCCTTGATCTGATCCTTCTTCATATTCACGGCGCAGAAGGTGAAGTCCACCCGGTCACAGAAGGTTTCGATGTCGGCCTCGGCATCCAGAATTACCATTTTCTTGACTTCCTCAGGCATGGGAGTCTTCATCAGCCAGCGCTTGCCGGCCACCTCTTCATAGGTCTTGCCGGCGCTGCGGGCGCTGGCAGCCAGAGCGGTGATCTGGAACCAGGGATGATTCTCCAGCAGCGTAATGAAGCGCTGGCCCACCATACCGGTGCAGCCGACAACGCCAACCTTAAACTTTTCCATTGTGAACTCCTCCTAAATCCGGGCTCAGCCCAGTTTATGCGGACGGTATCCGCTTGTTTCCCCGCCTCCCGGGGGCAAAAAAAGAAATCAGCCGTTGAAAACCGGCTGATCCTGTACTATAATGTGCTAAGCGCACAGCGCCGCCATTATACACAGCAGATCAGCTCAACACCAGAAGCGCTCCACCAGAGTGGTCTGATGACAGTCAGCAGGCTGTTGACCTGCTGCCCAGGCAGCCCAGACTCCCGCCGTCAGGCCCCTTCGGCGGCGTATCCTTTTCCGGCTGCATCATCGAGCGGCGGCGCTCTCCGCAGCGGTACTCATATAAACCGCGCCTCTATTCTGCATTTCTGGGCTAATGATAGCACGCTTCTTTTGCAGAGTCAAGGCGCATTTCCTGCAAAACCTGCCAATTTCGAAGCAGCTTTTGCAGTATTTTCAGACTGATTTGTGATAGAATGGGGAATCCCTTATGAAGACCAGCGACTTTTACTACGATCTGCCCCCGGAGCTGATCGCCCAGACCCCTCTGGAGCGGCGGGACGGCTCCCGGCTGATGACCCTGGACAAGGTGACCGGCGAGACCGGCCACCATCATTTTTATGACCTGCCCTCCTTCCTCCGGCCCGGGGACTGCCTGGTGATGAACGACTCCCGGGTGCTGCCCGCCCGGCTCATCGGCCACCGGGAGACCGGGGGCGTGTGCGAGGTGCTGCTGCTCATCGACCGGGGGAACAAGACCTGGGAGTGCCTGGTGCGCCCGGGCAAAAAGCTCCGCCCCGGGGCGAAGATCATCTTTGGCGACGGCAAGCTCACGGCGGAGATCACCCAGGTGCTGGAGGACGGCAACCGGCTGGTGCGGTTTGACTATGACGGCATCTTTCTGGAGATCCTGGAGGAGCTGGGCCGAATGCCTCTGCCTCCCTATATCAAGGAGGAGCTTCAGGACCAGGAGCGGTACCAGACGGTCTATTCCAAGGTGGTGGGCTCCGCGGCGGCGCCCACGGCGGGGCTCCACTTCACCCCGGAGCTGCTGGGGCAGATTGAGGAGATGGGGGTCAGACTGGCCTACGTCACCCTCCATGTGGGTCTCGGCACCTTCCGACCGGTGAAGGTGGACGACGTGGAGCACCATGACATGCACTCAGAGTACTGCGTCATCCCCCCGGAGACGGCGCAGATCATCAACGACACCAAGCGAAACGGAGGCCGGGTGATCTGCGTGGGCACCACCTCCTGCCGGACGGTGGAGAGCTACGCCAACGAGGACGGCACCGTCCGGGCGGACGGGGGCTGGACGAAGATCTTTATCTACCCCGGCTACAAGTTCAAGGTGCTGGACGGCCTGGTGACCAACTTCCACCTGCCCGAGTCCACTCTGATTATGCTGGTCTCCGCCCTGGCGGGGAAGGAGCATGTCCTGGCCGCCTATGAGGAGGCGGTGCGGGAGCGGTACCGCTTCTTCTCCTTCGGGGACGCCATGTTTATCTCCTGAGACAGTTTTATGGCAGAATGCAGCTTTATTCTGCGGCCCTACCGGCCGGAGGATCTGCCCCGGATTGCCCGGATCTTCTATGATACAGTGCACACTGTGAACGCCCGGGACTATACCCCTGCGCAATTGGATGCTTGGGCGGACGGCAGGCCGGATCTGGAACGCTGGAACCGGGAATTTCTGGCCCATTTCACCCTGGTGGCGGTCTCGGGAGAGACGGTTGTGGGCTTTGGAGATGTGGACGATACCGGCTATCTGGACCGGCTCTATGTCCACAGGGACTGGCAGGGCCGGGGAATCGGCAGCGCCCTCTGCGACCGTCTGGAGAGCTGCGGCGATTGCTCGCGCATCATCACCCATGCGTCCATTACCGCCCGGCCCTTTTTCCGGCGGCGGGGCTACCGGGTGCTGCGGGAGCAGCAGGTGGAGCGCCGGGGTGTTTTGCTCACCAACTTTGTGATGGAGAAAATCAGGAGGGAACTGCCATGACAGAACTGACCACACTTCCCAACATCGGCCCCAAGCTGGCCCAGCTCCTCCGGGAGGCGGGCATTCCGGACGGGGAGACCCTCCGGGCTCTGGGCTGTGAGCAGGCGGTGCTGCGCCTGGCGGCCCGCCACGGCAGGGAGGAGGTCTGCCTGCACAAGGTGACCGCCCTGGAGGGCGCCATTCAGGACGTCCCGAAAAAGGAACTGGCTCCCGAGCGGAAAGCGGAGCTGAATCTGTTTTATAAAGGATTGTGACCATGTTTCAAGTAGTCAAAACCAACGGAAGAGCCCGCCGAGGCATCTTCACCTGTCCCCACGGGACCGTGCAGACCCCTGTCTTTATGAACGTGGGCACCCAAGGGGCCATCAAGGGTGCCCTGGCGGCGGAGGATCTGAAAGGGCTGGGCTGCCAGATCGAGCTGTCCAACACCTACCACCTCCACGTCCGGCCGGGAGACGACGTGGTGAAGGCCATGGGCGGCCTGCACAAGTTTATGAACTGGGACGGCCCCATCCTCACCGACAGCGGCGGGTTCCAGGTCTTTTCTCTGGCCCAGCGCAAGGACATCAAAGAGCCGGGCGTCACCTTCCACAGCCACGTGGACGGCCGGCACATCTTTATGGGCCCGGAGGAGTCCATGACCATCCAGGCCAACCTGGGCAGCGACATCGCCATGGCTTTTGACGAGTGCGTGGAAAACCCCTCCACCCACGACTATGTGGAGCAGTCGGTTCAGCGCACCCAGCGCTGGCTGGAGCGGTGCATCGCAAAGCGGAAGGAGCTGATGGCGGCCCCGGACTGTGTCAATCCCGGCCAGATGCTCTTTGCCATCAACCAGGGGGGCACCTATCCCGACCTGCGGATCTGGCACGCCCAGGAGATCGCCAAGCTGGAGGGCTATGAGGGTGTGGCCATCGGCGGCCTGGCGGTGGGGGAGAGCACCCAGACCATGTATGATGTCATCGACGCCGTGGAGCCGTATCTCCCCCAGGACAAGCCCCGGTATCTCATGGGGGTGGGCACCCCCTCCAACATCATCGAGGCGGTGGCCCGGGGGGTGGACTTCTTCGACTGCGTCATGCCCGCCCGCAACGCCCGCCACGGCAAGCTCTACACCTGGGAGGGCACCATCAATATCAAAAACGAGAAGTACAAGCTGGACGACCGGCCCATTGAGGAGGGCTGCCAGTGTCCCGCCTGCCGCAACCACTCCCGGGCCTATCTCCGCCACCTGTTCAAGGCGGAGGAGATGCTGGCCATGCGTCTGGCGGTGACCCACAATCTCTGGTTCTATAACCACCTAATGGAGGCCATCCGCACCGCCCTGGAGGAGGACCGTTTTGACGCCTTCCGGGCCGCCTACTCCGAAAAACTGTCGAGACGGCTGTAAAACCCGAAAAATTTGGGATAAGTCTTGATTTGGCAGGGGATTTCTGCTACAATAAACGCACTATGTCGGGGAAACCCAGAACACTTTGGAGGTATCAGAAACATGGAAGGATTGACTTCTAGCATTATTATGATCGTGGTCATGATCGCGATCTTCTACTTTATGCTCATTCGCCCGGAGAACAAGCGGAAGAAGGAAGCCACGGAGATGCGCAACAGCCTGACCGTGGGCGACGAGATTACCACCATCGGCGGCATCGTGGGCACCGTCTGCGCCGTCAAGACCAACAGCGTGGTGCTGGAGACCGGCGCCGACCGGGTCCGCATCGAGCTGATGAAGTGGGCCATCTCCAGCAAGGGCGTCCAGGTGGCCGAGGACGAGAAGGCCTCCGAGAGCCAGAAGAACGCCGACGCGAAAAAGAAGAAGTAATCCCCCTGCATAAACCATCCCTCCCGTCATATCCTTGCAAAAAGGAGACGGGAGGGTGTTTTTTATGCAGCAGGAAAAGAAGCAGGGAGGGGATCTCCTCTCTGCTGCCACATCCCTGGCGGCAGGCGGGGCAATTGCCCTGGGACTGGGGCTGCTGACCATGGCGGCCGCCGCCTGGCTGATCTCCCGGGGCAGCCTGGGAGAGGACTGGACCGCCCGGGCGGGGATTCTGGGCTCCTTCCTGGGCTGCCTTGTGGGAGGCTGCTACGCCATCTCCGGCGTCCGCAGCAGAGCGCTGCTGGTGGGCCTGGGGGTGAGCGTGCTGTACTGCTTGCTCTGGATGCTGGCCGGACTGCTCTGGCTGAACGGGAGCGGCGGACTTGCGATTCCCGGGGCTGTGGCCGCCCTGTTGGGGGGCGGACTGGGTGGAATTTTGTCCGCCTCCCGGAAAAAACAGAGAAAATGATTGAAATGACCGGGGAGCGGTGGTATAATCCCATTCAGAAACTATGCGAGGAGGGGATTTTCGTGAAGCACATCAAGACCCTGAACGGCGCCACCCTGAAGAAGAGCGCCTCCTACGGCGGCTGCGGCGAGTGCCAGACTTCCTGCCAGTCCGCCTGCAAGACCTCTTGCACCGTCGCCAACCAGCAGTGCGAGAGCCAGAAGTAATTCTGCGCCCGTCAATTGAGGAAACATGTTTGGACACATTGGGCATCCGATGTGTCCATTCTATTGCAAGGAGAGAACGACATGGTACATACCTTTGTGGCCCTGGACTGCCCCATCGCCCTGGACGTAAACAGCGGCGCCGTCCATGTGCTGGATCAGATGACCTACGATGTGCTCCGCCGGGTGGAGACGCTGGAATCCCTGCCGGAGCAGTGTCCCCAGGATGTCCGGGCACAGCTGCCCTATGAGTCGGAGGAGATCGGCGAGGTCTGGGGAGAACTGAAGGAACTGGAGGCCCAGGGCCTGCTGTTTGCAAAAGAGGACTATATCAAGCCGGAGTGGGCGGTGATGAAGAACGCCCCCATCAAGGCCCTGTGCCTCAATGTGGCCCACGACTGCAACCTGCGGTGCAAATACTGCTTCGCCTCCACCGGCGACTTCGGCACCGGCCGCAAGATCATGCCCTTTGAGACGGCGAAAAAGGCCATCGACTTTGTCATCCGGCGCTCCGGCAAGCGCCGCAATATCGAGGTGGACTTCTTCGGCGGCGAGCCGCTGATGGCCTGGGATACGGTGGTCAAAACGGTGGAATACGCCCGTTCCATTGAGGGACAGTACAACAAGAACTTCCGGTTCACCATCACCACCAACGGCATGCTGTTGGATCAGGAGAAGATGGACTACATCAACCGGGAGATGAAAAACTGCGTCCTCTCCCTGGATGGCCGGAAGGAGGTCAACGACGACCAGCGGCCCACCGCCGGCCACACCGGCAGCTATGACCGGATCGTCCCCCGCTATCAGAAGCTGGTGGCGGGCAGGGGAGACCAGGAGTACTACGTCCGGGGCACCTACACGAAAAAGCACCCTGACTTTGCCGCTGACGTCATGCACCTGACCGAGCTGGGTTTCAAGAATGTGTCCGTGGAGCCGGCCACCGGCAAGCCCGGCGACCCCTTTGCCATCACCGAGACCGAGCTGGAGGCTGCCAAGGCGGAGTACGACAAGCTGGCCCAGGAGCTGCTGGACAAGCCGGAGATCAATTTCTTCCACTTCTTTGTAGACCTGCAGCAGGGCCCCTGCGTCATCAAGCGGATGCGGGGCTGCGGCGCCGGCAGCGAGTATGTGGCCATCACCCCGGAGGGGGACATCTACCCCTGCCACCAGTTTGTGGGCAACGACCAGTTCAAAATGGGCAATGTTTACGACGACAGCTTCGACACGGAGATTGCCGACACCTTCGCCGGTCTGAACATCTACACCAAGCCCGCCTGCCGCGATTGCTGGGCCCGATTCTACTGCTCCGGCGGCTGCGCCGCCGGCGGCTACAACGAGAACGGCGACCTGAAGCAGCCCTCCCATGTGGCCTGTGAGCTGGAGCGCAAGCGCCTGGAGTGCGCCATTGCCATCAAGGCCATCCGCTCCGGCATGGCAGATTGAGCAAAACCCCTATACCGGACGTAATCAATACAGAACGGAATCAAGGGCAAAGGCCCGGAGTTGTGCAAACGACTCCGGGCCTTATCTTGTGCCGAAAGGAGAAAACCGCCCTATATGTGGAGGGAAAGTGCGAAAAACGAGAAATCGCAAAATTATCCATTTTAGAGTTAACATAATTTTGTTAACATAAAAATTGGTCATAATAGATAAAAATAAAAGAAATCTTAAAAAAGTATTGCGTTGGAGGGGGCGAAAATGGTATAGTATGGATATTCCCACAGAAATGCGGGCGAATTATGACCTTTTCACTGGTGGAGATGGTTGCTGTGAAGGATTTTATGTTAGGCGTGATCGGCGCCGGCAGCATGGGAAGCGCGATTTTACAGGGTGCGCTGGATGCGGGCGTTATGTCACCGGAACAGGTCTGGCTGGCCAATCCTCATTCCGAGAAAATGACACCATTTGGTGAAAGGGGAGTCCACACCACGACCTCTAATTTGGAGGCAGTTCAAAACATTGACATTCTGTTGCTTGCGGTGAAGCCCCAGATTTTGCCCGGGGTTCTGGAGGAGATCCGCCCGGAGACAGCGGGCAAATGCGTCATCTCCATCGCGGCCGGCGCCTCCCGCCCGTGGCTGGAGCGGCAGCTCCCCGGGGCCTGGGTGATCTGCGTTATGCCCAACACTCCGCTGATGCTGGGCTGCGGCGCCTGTGCCGTGACGGAGCGGGGCGATGTGCCGGAGGACTATTATGACTTTGCCCTGCGGCTGTTCTCTGCTGCTGGCATGGTGACTCAATTGCCGGCAGACCGGATGAACGAGATTATCCCGGTCAGCGGCTCCAGCCCCGCTTTCTTTTTCCGGATGGTCAGACTGATGGTGCAGGCGGCGGAAAAGCGGGGGATTGACCCGGAGACGGCCCTTCAAATGGCGGCCAAGACCATGGAGGGCTCCGCCAGAATGCTGCTGGAGAGCGGCAGAACGGCGGCGGAGCTGGAGCGCCAGGTCTGCTCCCCTGGGGGCACCACCCTGGCCGGCCTTACCGCCTTTGATGAGTTGGGCTTCGACCGGATGATTGATCTGGCCTTTGACCGCTGCATCCGCCGGGCCTGCGAACTGGGCAAGTGACCTTCTAGCCGGCCTTGCTTTCCCATAAGCTATGGGGAGGTGAGGAGATGACAAGACGTGAAACCGGCGTGCGGGTGTGGAGCCTGCCCGCCTCTCCGGCCACTCTGCCTTGGCTGCTGCTGCCCCTGGCCTTCCTGCTGGGAGGCGGGGGCGGACACCTGCTGGCGGGTCTGGGCGCCGAAAGCCTCTCCGGTCTGCTGGAGGGCTACAGCGCCAGCTGCCTGACCCGGGGCGTCACGGAGCCGGAGCTGCTCACTCTGCTGTGGCGCTGCCTGCAGCCGCTGCTGCTGGCTTTGGTGCTCAGCTTCAGCGCCCTGGGGGTGCTGGGTCTGCCGCTGCTGCTGGGGGCCCAGGGCTTTCGCACCGGCTACGCCATCTCCGGCCTGGCCCGCACCTGGGGACTCCCCGGACTGGGGGCCGCCGCCCTTTGGGTGGGGGTGGAGGATCTGATTTTACTGGCCCTGCTGCTGGCCATCTCCATTCCCGGCTGGGCCCGGGCCTGGGAGCTGACCACCCAAACCCGACTGAGCCGGAGAACGCCTCCCGGCTATGGCCGCCGCTGCTGCCTGTTCTGTCTGGCGGGACTGGTCCTGCTGCTGACCTATGAGTATCTGCTATGCAAGTTTATTACCCCGGCCCTTTGGAATCTGATTTAGTACCTACTTACTCACGAGAGAGATCGAGAAGGCAAACTATGATGCGCGTTGTAGATGAGTTTGAACACTACCTGACAACTGAAAAGCACTCCTCTGCCAACACGGTCAGCTCCTATCTTCGCGATGTACACCAGTTTACTGAGTACCTGTCCCGCCGGAGCCTGGATATCAAGGCGGTGGAGCAGGAGGACCTCCAGGACTACATCCAGTGGCTGACCGGACAGGGGAAGTCTGCGGCCACGGTGACCCGGGCGCTGGCCTCCCTCAAGTGCTTCTACCACTGGATGCTGGAACAGGGCTATTGTGAGAAAAATCCTGTCTTGGGCGTCAAGACAGCCAAGGTGGAGCGCAAGCTGCCCCAGGTGCTGACCAGCAAAGAGGTGGAGCTGCTGCTGGAGCAGCCCCAATGCGTGGACATGAAGGGCTACCGGGATCACGCCATGCTGGAGTTGCTCTATGCCACCGGTATTCGGGTCAGCGAGCTCATCGGCCTCAATGTGGACTCCGTCTTCCTCTCCGCCGGCTTTATCCGCTGCGAGAGCAAGGAGAAGACCCGCATTATCCCCATGTACCCCACCGCCCTCAAGGCCCTCACCGACTACCTCCGGGACGTCCGGCCCAAGCTGGCGGCGGAAGGGGAGCAGGCCCTCTTTGTCAATATGAACGGCACCCGGATGAGCCGCCAGGGCTTCTGGAAGCTGATCAAATACTACGGGGAGAAGGCGGGGATCCAGACCGAGATCACCCCCCACACCCTGCGCCACTCCTTTGCCGCCCACCTGCTGGAAAACGGTGCCGACATCCACGCTATCCAGGAGATGCTGGGCCATGCGGATATCTCCTCCACTCAGGTCTATGCCAAGCTGGTGAATCAGCGGCTCAAGGACGTCTATGTGAAGGCACATCCCAGAGCCTGAACGCTTTTAAAAATATGAAAACTCCCTCAGACCGTACAGTCTGAGGGAGCTTTGCGTATTGGCGGAAAATTGTCGCTGCTGCGGCTGATTATGCGCCGCCAGAGGCCTCGGGTTCAGGAAAGAAAAAAGGTTCCGCAAGCGTTATGTGCTTACAGAACCCTTTTGAGATCGGAGCGTCGGAATTTGGACCCGAGGCATGCCTCCCTTCGGGGGCATGCCCGAGGCGGATTGAACGGCGGCTGACGCCGCCAGAGGCCTCGGGTTCAGGAAAAAAGAGATTCCGTAAGTGATGCATACTTACGGAACCCTTTTGAGATCGGAGTGTCGGGATTTGAACCCGAGGCCTCTTGGACCCGAACCAAGCGCGATACCAAGCTTCGCCACACCCCGATGCGACTTAAATAGTATACTGTGTCCGAAGGGGAAAGTCAAGCCCTTTTCCGCCCAGGACCGCAGTTCCTTCGCATTCGGTGAGTTTGATATCATTTTTTTCGAAAACAGGCGCAATTCGACGGATTTTGTACCCGATTTTTCGGAAAAAGGCTTGCATTCTTTCCTGTTTTGCCATATAATAACGAATAGATACATTCTGGTTACAATCTGTAACATCGTGACAGAGAAAACCGCTACATCAAAATGGAAGGAATTGAAAACCAATATGAGAAAAACTCTGATGACCCGCATCCTCTCCATGCTGCTGCTGGTTTCCCTGCTTTTTACGGAGGCCAGCCCGGCCATGGCTTACGCCCTGGAGACGGCTGACCCTCTGCTTCAGGCCGAGACTGCGACAGAGGAGGAGCTCCCGCCGGAGCAGCCGGAGGAGGAGCCTTCTGCCGCACCGGAGGAGGGAACGGAAGCGACAGAGCAGGAGGGCGAGAGCTCAGAGCTGCCTGACCAGCCTGGGGAGGAGACAGAAGAACCTTCTGAGCAGGAGCCTGCGCCTGAGATCCCTGCAGAGGAGGAGAACACTGAGGAACCGCCTGCCCCGGAGGAGCCTGCTTCGGAGGAAGCGCCCGCTGTGGAGGAGCCCACGGCAGAGGAACTGGCAGAGCAGGAGGCGATGGCTGAGCTGGAGCAGATTCTGCAGCGGGCCATGGCCATGCGTTCCAGCGACGCCGATTACAGCTATGAAACTGAGCTGAAGAAATTTCCCTCCAGCTATCAGAGTCTGCTTAAGACGCTGCATGAGCAGCATCCTGACTGGGTTTTTGTGGCGGTGGATACCGGCCTCTCCTGGGATGAGGTCATCGAGGGAGAGTTAGGCCAAAAAAGCACGATCGACTATAATCTCAACGGAGAAACCAGCCATCTGCTGCTGAATAACCATTCCGATTATTACAGCTCCAGCAGCTATTCCAGCACCAACGGCTACAAGCCGATTGACAGCGCCCACGTCAGCTGCTCCCGGGCCGCCATCGCCTACTACATGGATCCCCGGAACTTCATGATGGACAAATACATCTTCCAGTTTGAGGATCAGCGGTACAACAGCAATGTCCAGACTTTGACCGGTGTCAAGACGATTCTGAAAAATGCCTGCAGCAAAAGTACCGGCCTGTACCATATGACCGACTATATCACCACTGCCGGCAAGACTGCCACTCTGGCCAGTCTGAAAAGCGAGTACGGCGACAACTATTCTGAGATTATCTATAATGTAGGATTGGCCATTGGCATCAGCCCCTATTTCATGGCCAGCAAAATCGCCCAGGAGACCGGTGCGGATACTACAAACGGTTCCATCTGCGGCGATTACAGCTATGACGGTGTGAGCTATACAGGCTACTACAATTTCTATAATATCGGCGCTTATGCCTCTTCCAACGGCGGCGCCATAGCCAAGGGCCTGGCCTATGCAAAGGACAAGGGTTGGAGCAATCCCATCCTTGCCATCTATGGCGGGGCGGAGTACATCTACAATCAGTACATCGGTAAGGGCCAGAATACCAGTTACTATATGCGATTTAACGTGGGTCCGGAGGCCGAGTACAGCCTGTACAGCCATCAGTATATGTCCGCCATCTATGCCGTTGCTGCCGAGGCGACCAAGACCTACAATGCCTATGAGGAAGTAGGCGCGGTGGACAACGCTTTCCTGTTTTTCATCCCTGTGTTTGACAACATGCCGGACCAGAGCTCCACGGTCAGCATGACGCCTACCACCCAGGGCACGACGACTGCGGAGAAAAAGCTTTACTCCGGCCCGTCTACTTCCACGTCCGCCAAAGTGACGGTACCCGAGGGCGCAACGGTCACGGTGCTGGGGGGAGCCGTCACCACAACGGACAACTATAATTCCCGGCTGGCGTACCCTTACTGGTATCAGGTTAAGGTTACCGTTTCCGGAACCTCTTATACCGGCTATATCCAGGAGCAGTTTGTGACCCTCTCCTCGGTCTACAACGTCAAAAAGGGCGACACACTGAATATATCCTCCATCGTCTCCACGTCGGGCAAGACGGGTACACTCTACTACGAGACCAGCGATCCGGATGTGGCCACGGTCTCTGATTCCGGTGTGATCACAGCCAAGAGCAACGGAAAATGCTCCATCTATGTTATCTCCGGCGGCGGCAGTTTTGACGCCATTGGGATCACCGTCTCCAGCTCTGCTACCAGCAGCGTGGCAGCAGGAAAGCCTGCAACGCCTGAGCTCACTGGCATTTCCAATGTAAATGGCGGCGTCCGTGTGAAATGGGAGTGTGTCTCCAATGCCGACGGGTATCGGGTCTACCGCAAGGCCGACGGTGAGACCAGCTGGACCCGGATCGCCAATATCTCCTCCGGCAGCACCGGAACCTATACCGACAAGAAGAATATCTCCAACAATACTACCTACACCTATACAGTGCGGGCGGAAAATGACGCAGGCCTGAGCAGCTATGATACTGATGGCCTTCAGATTCTCTATCTGGACGTGCCTCAGCTGGTGGAGGCCAAAGCGGAGGATGTGGGCATCTGTGTCCGGTGGAAGCCGGTGACAGGAGCGGTCAGCTATGACCTGTACCGGAAGACCGACTCGGGAAGCTGGCAGAAGCTGGTCAACCTGAAGCCCATCGGCAGCGGAACCCAGGGCTATGTGGACGGCACTGCACAAAAGGGTACCAGTTACCGCTATACGCTCCGGGCCAGAAGCAGCTCCAGCGTGTCCTATTACGATACGAGCGGTGTGACGGCAACGGCGGCTACTACCAATTTGCTCGTCAATGGCTATACCACGGCCAAGCTGAACTACCGGACCGGGGCGGGCACCTCCTATTCTGCCGTGGGCACCCTTTCCGCCGGGGCCCGGATTCAGGTGATTCCCGGCACATCGGTGTCCTCGGGCGGATCGACCTGGTATCAGGTTCGTGTCAACGGAGATGGCCCCTACTATGTGGACGGCGCCTATGTCATCTACAACCCGGTTCTGAACAGCGCCTCCAATATTGTGGGCGGCATCCGGGTGACCTGGGGCGCGCAGCCCGGAGCTGACAGCTATGCGGTCTACCGCAAAACCGGCTCTTCCGGCTGGACCAAGCTGGACACGGTGACCACCAACCGGTATGACGATAAGACGGCGTCCTCCGGCACAACCTACATTTATACGGTGCGGGCAATCAAGGACAGCCGTATTTCCAGCTATGACCAAGCCGGCATCTCCTGCCTGTATCTCGCAGCACCCAGTCTGACCGGGGCCGAAGCGTCCGGAAACTCTATTCAGGTCACCTGGGGCAAGGTGAGCGGTGCCACAGGCTATAATGTTTACCGTAAGACTGCCGACAGCAAATGGTCTAAAATTGCCTCGGTGTCTTCCGGATCCGAAGTGTCTTATACTGACACCTCTGCGGACCTTGGCATCACATACACTTATACGGTCCGGGCTACCAAAGGCTCTGCCATCAGCTCCTACCATTCCAAGGGCGTCTCTGCGAAGCTCTCCGGAACGGTCACTCTGGAGAATCAGGTGACAAGGGAGAAGTCCAGCTATTACGCGACAACGTCTACTTCAGCAGGTGCGGCTGGAACGCTGAGCGCAGGCAAAACAGTGAAGGTTGTCTCCGGATGGACCAAGACAGAGGGGGGAATTACCTGGCGGAAGATCCAGGTGGACGACAGCTATTACTACATCTCTGCCAACAACCTGCTGGTTACTCCCGAGTTGACCAAGGCGGCCAATGTGTCTGGCGGCGTCCGGGTGACCTGGGAAGAAGTGAGCAACGGCGACGGCTACACGGTCTGGAGAAAGACAGAAGGGAAGAGCTGGTCCAAAATCGCCACGCTCACCTCCAATAGCAAGGTCAGCTATGACGATACTACCGCGGCATCCGGCACTACCTACATTTATACAGTCCGGGCGACCTACGGTTCGGTTCAATCCCGGTATGAGACAGCAGGTATCTCCTGCCTGTGTCTGACTGTCCCCAAGCTGGGCACGGCCAAGGCGTCCTCCTCCGGTATTTCCCTGTCCTGGGACAAGGTTTCCGGTGCTGATGGCTATCGGGTTTACCGCAAGACGTCGGGGGAGAGCTGGCAGCTGATTGCCAAGACCACAGCTGCATCTTATACCGACAAGAAGAATGTGATCTCCGGTACCACCTATATTTACACGGTTCGTGCCTACAGCGGCTCCACGCTGAGCTACTATAATACCAAGGGCGTTTCGGCCACAGCTACCAGTACCGTAGGCGTCACATTGGTAGACTATGTGACTACCGGTGATCTGAACTATCGCAGCAGTCCGGATAAGTCCTCTTCCAGCAACATTGTGGGGACGCTGAAGAAGGGAACCACAGTAAAGGTGGTGGATGGCTGGTCCAAGACGGTGGAGGATACCACCTGGTTTATGTGCTATATCGACGGAAACTACTATTACATCTCTTCCAAGTATTTGGAAAAGGCGTAAGAAATGGACAAAAAATTCCCCGGGGCGGTTTTCCGCCCCGGGGAACAGGTCTCTGGGAGGAAAATGCGCGGAGCGAGAAAAATGCGCGGAGCGAGAAAAAACAGTTGACAAAGCAGAGGAGAACCGCTATAATAATTCCTGTTGAAAATCAGATATGCGGATGTGCTGGAATTGGTAGACTGGCAAGCTTGAGGTGCTTGTGCTCGAATGGGCGTACGGGTTCGAGTCCCGTCATCCGCACTGAGGTTAAAGCCCGAAAAACCTTGTAATTGCAAGGCTTTTCGGGTTTCGCTTTTTCTCTCGTTGGCTGATTTGTCCTTTATTTGTCCATTATGTCCCTAAAAACGCTTTGAATCGTGTTTGGGTGATACAATACGGAACAATATAAAATCTATGGATAAATTGGAAAAAATACATTTTCACTTGACTAGCAAATGAAACCTGATATAATACAAGCCATGGAGGAATACAGGTAAGAAATAAACCTGCGGCTATAAGCTAACAAATCCATCACATCGCCTGATGTGAGTGCAGACCCACCAAGATTACAACTTGGGGCCTCAGTGCGTGGCAGTGCTGGGGACAGAGTCAGGACATAATGTATTTTGCATCGGATTAACCGTGTAGTCGTTGTGCCTTGACTTAACAAAAATCAATATGTTAGCGGGTCAGCAGCTCAAGCAGTTCAGCACCCCGTGATTTATCCGATACAAGCGGATGGATTACGGGGTGCTTTTTGTTTTGTTATTCCTGATAAATTTTTTAATAGGAGGAAATGAAAAGTATGCGTAGGATGAGAACTATTTCACAAGCTGCTGCCTATGTAAGGCAGCTTGACCCGGAAACCGCCTTGACGGAAACAGCAATCCGCCGCCTGGTGAAACAGGGCAAAATCCCTCATCTCCCGGCAGGGACTAAGCAGCTTGTTTCTCTGGAAGATTTGGAGTCATACATTGAGGGGATTTTCCCAGAAGCAGCGGGCGAAAGCAAGATACGGCGGATTTGTTAAGCGAGGAGAGGTAATTCAAAATGGAAAATCTCATGAAGAAAGTTCATGCGGGAGAGCAAACCCTTATAGCTGCTGAGCTTGATCCTGAAAAAGGAATTGAGGTCTGCGCCCCGGAAGAGTGGGTAAAGAAGAATCTGACTAACAAACAGTGGTGGACAGAAAAACACTATTGGAACATCAGTTGTGATACCTGTGAACATAACCTCAACGGTATATGCGCAGGCGGATACTATGGTAAACCGGTTAGTGAAATCAAGAAAGACCGTCCAAACGGCTGCCAGGAATGGGGAATTGACCTTGATAACTTCTCAAGAGATGACAGACTGTTGAGAGCTGCGGGAGCCACCCTTGACTGGGACTGGTGAAGCAGCAAAAAGCGAAAAATCAAAGCGCCCGGCAGACTATTATTGTCTGTCGGGCACTTGTCCTATTATTCGAGGGTCTCATAGTTGCGGACGGCTTTCATATCCGCTCGTATATTTAGACAGGAAGTAACTCATGAGCATCAGAAAGACAAAAATCCAGATGACCATTGAGGCGGGGCCGCTGGTCAGACAGGCG
>JBJDXS010000016.1:0-16595 GCA_051866815.1 Candidatus Onthomonas sp.
AGACGTTCACGATGCCGTTGGCGTCGATGTCGAAGGTGACCTCGATCTGAGGCACACCCCGGCGGGCGGGAGCGATGCCGTCCAGATGGAAGCGGCCCAGGGTCTTGTTGTAAGCGGCCATCTCGCGCTCGCCCTGGAGGACGTGCACCTCAACGGAGGTCTGGTTATCCGCGGCGGTGGAGAAGATCTGGCTCTTCTTGACGGGGATGGTGGTGTTGCGGTCGATCAGCTTGGTGAACACGCCGCCCATGGTCTCAATGCCCAGAGACAGGGGAGTAACGTCCAGCAGCAGCAGGCCCTTGACGTCGCCGCCCAGCACGCCGCCCTGGATAGCGGCGCCCACGGCCACGCACTCGTCGGGGTTGATTCCCTTGAAGCCCTCTTTGCCGGTGATCTTCTTGACGGCCTCCTGGACAGCGGGGATCCGGCTGGAGCCGCCCACCAGCAGCACCTTGGACAGGTCGCCGGCAGACAGGCCGGCGTCGCTCATGGCCTGGCGCACGGGGCCCATGGTGGCCTCCACCAGATGGTGGGTCAGCTCGTTGAACTTGGCACGGGTCAGGGTGACGTCCAGATGCTTGGGGCCGGTGGCGTCAGCAGTGATATAGGGCAGATTGATGTTGGAGGAGGTGACACCGGACAGCTCAATCTTGGCCTTCTCGGCAGCCTCCTTCAGACGCTGCATGGCCATCTTGTCGCCGTGCAGGTCGATGCCGTTGGCACGCTTGAACTCGTCGGCCAGATAGTCCATGATGCACTTATCGAAGTCGTCGCCGCCCAGACGGTTGTTGCCGGCAGTGGCCAGAACCTCGATGACGCCATCATCGATGTCCAGGATGGACACGTCGAAGGTGCCGCCGCCCAGGTCATAGACCATGATCTTCTGGGCCTCTTCCTTGTCCACACCGTAGGCCAGAGCGGCGGCGGTGGGCTCGTTGATGATACGCTTGACCTCCAGGCCGGCGATCTTGCCGGCGTCCTTGGTGGCCTGACGCTGAGCGTCGGTGAAGTAGGCGGGGACGGTAATGACAGCCTCAGTGACCTTCTCGCCCAGATAGGCCTCGGCGTCGGTCTTCAGCTTCTGCAGAATCATAGCGCTGATCTCCTGGGGGGTGTAGCGCTTGCCGTCGATGTTCACCTTGTAGTCAGAACCCATCTCACGCTTGATGGAAATCACAGTGCGGTCGGGGTTGGTGATGGCCTGGCGCTTAGCCACCTGGCCCACCATGCGCTCGCCGTCCTTGCTGATGGCCAGGACAGAGGGAGTGGTGCGGTTGCCTTCCGCGTTGGGGATGACAACAGGCTCGCCGCCTTCCATGACGGCCACGCAGGAGTTGGTAGTACCCAAATCAATACCGATGATCTTAGACATAGTAAATTCCTCCAATTTATAAAAAGATATGTTTTAACAATTTTGTGTGCGGCTTTTTAAAACCTGGTTCTGTAGGGGCGCACAGTGTGCGCCCGGAAATGGATTGCTTTCCTGCGGGCACACACTGTGCGCCCCTACGAATGACACCGTCAGTTGGCCACCTGCACCATAGAGAACCGGATAACCTTGTCGCCCATGGTGAAGCCGGTCTGGAAGACTTGAGCCACCACGTTCTCGCCCAGGCTCCCGTCCTGGATGTGCATCACTGCGTTGTGCAGGTTGGGGTCGAAGGGCTTGCCCAGGGCGTCGATGGGATGGATTCCCAGGTCGGCCAGCACCTTGGTCAGCTGGGTCATGGTCATCTCCACGCCCTTGAGAAAGGCCTGATCCTCGGTGCCCTGGTTCAGGGCCCGCTCCAGGTTGTCGTAGACGGGGAGGAAGGCCAGCGCCGCGTCCGCCTTGGCCTGAGCGTAGGCCTCGGTTTTCTCTTTGGAGGAGCGGCGGCGGAAGTTGTCGTACTCGGCGGCCAGCCGGAGGAACTGATCCTCCTTGGCGGCCAGAGCCTTTTTCAGCTCCTCCGACGGATCGGGAGCGGCCTTGGGGGCCTCATTGGCTCCTGCCTGGGTTTCGGCAGCCTCGGGGGCAGCCTCCTGCTTGACTTCGGCAGCAGCCTCCTGCTCGGGAGGGGTCGCCTTGTTGTCTTTGTCCTGTTTGCTCATATACGTCTCCTTTGGGAACTATGCTTCCTCGCCGCCCTTTGGCTTGGGCGGGTTCAGAGCCGGAGCCTCCCGCTTCTGGGGGAGACTGGTCTGCTGAGGAGCGGAAAACAGCTTGCTCAGATTATCGGCCAGGTAGGACAGCTTGGCGGTCACCTTGGCGTAATCCATCCGGGTGGGGCCTACCACGCCGATGACTCCCTTCATGCCCTCGCCGATGTCGTAGCTGGCCAGCACCACGCTGGTGTCCTTCAGCTCCTCCGCCACGTTTTCCGGGCCGATGAGGATTTTGGTATCCTCATTCCCCTGAAACATGGGAAGGGACATCTGGGAGAAGGCCGGGTCATCGGACAGATAGGTCATCAGCTTGTGGGCCTTGTCGATGTCCTGATATTCGGGACTCTCCAGCAGGTGGCCCACGCCGGCGGTACGGACCGGGCCGTGGCCCAGATCCTCCAGGACATCCATGGCGAAGGAAACCACCAGGGAAATCAGCCCGTAAGAGGAGCCCGCCGCCTTTTCCGCCACCCGCATCAGCTCCGGGCTGAGCTCAGAGAGGCTCTTGCCGGTGAAGCTGGTGTTGAGCAGGGTGTTCAGGAGCTGGAGCTGAGGCTCGGTGATGTCGGTGGGGAGGTGAATCAGCTTGTTCTTCACCGCATTGCTGCTGGTCATGACCACTGCGATAAAGGAGCTGGAGTCCACCATCAGCAGGTCATACCGGGTGATGGTGATCTGGCTGCCGCCGGCGGTGAGGGAGAAGGCGGGATAGTTGGTCATCTGGCTGACCAGACGTCCGGCCTGGTCGATGACCCGGTCCAGCTCCCGCATCTTGACGTTCAGCGCCTCGTTGATCCGCTCCGTCTCCTGCATGGACAGCTTGTGCTGTTCCATCAGCTCGTTGACATACAGCCGATAACCTTGAGGGGAGGGAATCCGCCCGGCGGAGGTGTGGGGCTGCTCCAGGTAGCCCAGCTTCTCCAGTGCGGCCAGCTCGTTTCGGATGGTGGCTGAGGAACAGGTGAGGCCCGCCTTTTCGGCGATGGCCTTGGAGCCGATGGGCTCTGCCGTCTCGATGTAGTTTTCCACCACTACCCGCAGAATCTTTCTGCGGCGTTCTGACATTGCCAACGGCCTCACCTCAAATCTTGCTTGGATTAGCACTCTGTTTCTATGAGTGCTAAAGGTAATATAGCACCCGGCCGGGGAATTGTCAATAGGCCAGAATATAAATAGTTTGTGAACGATGCGGAAATCCATACAGGAAAAAACTACCTGTCAAAAGTATCAGACAGGTAGTTTGACTGCTAAAATATGCAGATTTGAGTGGCTCAAGTGCCAGAGCCGGAGAACAGGGGGAGGGCGGCGGCGCGGATGTCTCCCGAGAAGTAGAGACTGCCCAGAGCGCAGACGCCGTCGGAGCCTGCCGCGGCCAGGCTCCGGGCCACGCCCTCGGGAATGGAGGAGCAGGCCTCGGCGTCGAGGCCGGTCTCCCGGCGGATCTCCTCCGCCAGGGCTTCGGCGGGCATCGCCCTGGGGGTGTGGGGCGTGACGGTGACAAAGCTCCGGGCCAAAGGGGCTATCGCGGAGATCATCGCCCCCACGTCCTTGTCCGCCATGACTCCCAGGAGAAAGACGAACTTGCGTCCCGGATACCGGAGGGCCAGGCTCTCCGCCGTGGCCCGGATGCCCTGGGGGTTGTGGGAGCCGTCCAGCAGGAAGGGGGGCTCCCTGCGCAGCAGCTCAAATCGCCCCGGCCAGGAGACGTTTTCCATGCCATGATAGACGGCCTCGTCCGGAATGGACCAGCCCTTTTTCCAGAGCGCCAGCAGGCCGGTGAGGGCCAGCGCTGCGTTATAGGGCTGATAGGCGGCCAGCAGGGGCAGGCGCAGGCCCCGGAAGGGGCCGAAGTCCAGTACGGTGCAGTCCGACTCCAAAGCCCGGATGGAGAGACTCTCCCAGTCGGGAACGGTCAGGGACGCGCTTTGCTCCGCTGCTCTCCGGGCAATGACATCGTCCGCCTCCGGGCAGCGGCCGTAGGAGACTACGGTCGTCCCCGGCTTGATGATTCCCGCCTTGGCGGCGGCGATCTGAGGCAGGGTATCTCCCAACTCCCGGACGTGGTCCAGCCCCAGGGAGGTGATGACCGCAAGCTCCGGAGGATCGATGACGTTGGTGGGGTCCAGGGCGCCCCCCAGCCCTACCTCTAATACTACGATGTCGCACCGCTGCCGTAGAAACCATACCATGGCCAGGGCAGTGATTAGCTCGAACTCGGTGGGGGGCTCCTCCATAGCTTGGGCGGCGGGCTGGATGGCCTGGGTGACCTGGCAGAGATCTTCGTCCGAAATGGGGACGCCGTTTACCTGAAAGCGCTCATTGAACCGGATCAGAAAGGGGGAGGTGTACAGTCCCACCCGGTATCCCGCCGCCTGGAGCACGGAGGCCAGGCAGGCGCACACCGAGCCCTTGCCGTTGGTACCCGCCACATGGATGAATTTCAGCCTCTTCTGGGGGTCGCCCAGCCGGGAGAGGAGGGCGCGGATTCGCCGCAGACCGGGCTTTTTCCCCTGCCAGTGGTTGGAGTGGATATACTCCAGCGCCTGCTCGTAGGTCATGGCTCAGCGGCCCCCTCCGGAGGTGCGGCGGTAGGCGGGGAACTGGAGGCTCACCCGGTAGACCGCCTCCAGGACGAAGAAGAGCAGCAGGCTCTCGATGGGCCAGAGGCAGAGGTTTTTAAAGGCCCGCAGGGGGAGCAGGACGGTGAAGGCGTCTCCGCCGGTGAGGGAGAGCCAGAGGGTGTTGAGGCCCATATTGCAGATCAGGTTGATGAGCCCCTTGGCGATAAAGCAGCGGAGCAGCCGATTTTTCCGGTTTTCCGAGGGCCGGTAGAGGATCAAACCGTAGATCAGTCCGCCCACCATGGCGGTGAGGGTGTAGCCGGGGAAATAGGCCCCGCCGCCGGAGTTCATCAGGTAGCCCAGCACATCGGTGCAGAACCCGGCCAGCGTGGTGACCACCGGGCCGAAGAGCATGCCGATGGAGGCATTGCACAGAAAGCCGAAGGTGACCCGGAGCTGGGGGGTGATCTGAATGCGGATGTTGAGCAGATCCAGGGTGATGTTGATGCCCACGAACAGGGCGGCCAGAGCCAGGGTTCTGGGCTGAGCCAGGGCCTTGGCGGAGGACAGGAACCGGTTTTCTTCTCTCATGTGAGACACACTCCTTTTGGCAGACGCCACACAGAGAGAAAAAACGGGATGCCGCGCCCTGCGCTGCATCCCGAATACGACCTCACCATGCGGCAGCGGGATGCGGGCTGGACACTGCTGGCAAACGCCAATTCGTCCGGCGGACAACTCCCCGTTCCGCCGGCACTGGGACGGCTCTCGCCGCCTCAACACGTCCAGACCTACTCTGCCTGATTCAATTACAGGCTCATTATAGCCATCTGGAGGAAAAATGCAAGGGCAGGGGCTGAATTTGCCCTTTCTTTTTCTCATTTCCTATGCTATGATACCTGCTGACCGGTTCTCCACACCCGGTCCAACCGCCGAAGCTCTGGCAGGCTCCGGCGCTGTGCGGGCAGGTTCACCCGTACTCTAAATATAAAATGGAGGTATACCCACAATGAACAAGAACAACGCCATCCGTTCCCTCTGTCTCAGCGCCATGATCGCCGCGATTTATGCTGCCCTCACCATGGCCCTGCCTATGCTGTCCTACGGGCCGGTACAGCTGCGCTTCTCCGAGGCCCTCACCGTCTTACCCTTCTTCTTCCCCCAGGCGATTCCCGGCCTGTTCCTGGGCTGCGCCATCTCCAACATCCTCTCCGCCTACGGTATTGTGGATGTGGTCTTCGGCTCCCTGGCCACCCTGCTGGCCGCTCTGTGGACGTCCAGGGTGAAAAATCCCTGGCTGGCCCCCCTGCCCCCGGTGCTCTGCAATGCCGTCATCATCGGAGCGGAGATTGCCTGGTATGAGACTGGCTTTGGCCCCGGCTTCGGCGCCGCCTTTGCTTGGAACGGCTTTACTGTGGGCATCGGCGAGCTGGCCGCCTGCTATGTGCTGGGCATGATCGTGCTCTGTCAGCTCCCCAAAATTCCCTTCTTCCGCAGCCTCATTCCGGAAGACCGGCTGAGCCTTCTGCCCGGGAGAAAGGCGGAGGGGAGAGCAGCAGACTGTTAAGTCACTCGCTAACCCAGGACGGCGGGGGCAAGCCCCCGCCCTACGGAGAATTGCGAGATTACCCCGTAGGGGCGCACATTGTGCGCCTGCCGTTTTATCGAGGGCTGCCGTCTGCTGCCTCTACAAGGTCTTGCATTTTAAGGTTTGCCAGCAATGTTCCCCTGACGCCGGGTCTCCGGCGTCTTTTCTTTTTGCTGCTGTTATGCTATAGTTATCGGTAGAAATTGATCTATAAACTTTTCTGATTGGGGAGGAACCGTCCATGCTCAACGTCAAACTGCTTGCCCACACCCCCGAGCCGGAGCGGGTGGTGGCTGCCGCCGCCCGGCTGTGCTACTCTGCCGTGGGAGTGGACGCCCTGCTGGAAAAATCCACCCCCGAGCGGGACGCCAAATTCGTCCGGATGCTGGCCGGCTTAGGCCATGCCAGCCCCATCGAGCACGCCTCCTTCACTTTCGGCATCGAGGGGGTCTCCCGGGCGCTGCTGGCCCAGATCACCCGGCACCGCATCGCCTCCTACTCTGTCCAGAGCCAGCGGTACGTCCGGCTGGACGACTTTCATTTTGTCGTCCCCCCGGAGGTGGAGTCCGACCCGGAGGCCAAGGCCGCCTTTCTCACCGCCATGGAGGAGGAGGGCCGCCACTATCTGAATATCGCTGCGGCGCTCCAGAAAAAACACAAGGCGGAGCTGATGGCCCAGGGTCTGGAGGAGAAAGAGGCGGAGAAAAAGGCGGAGAAGCTGGCCAATGAGGACGCCCGCTTTGTCCTGCCCAACGCCTGCGAGACCAAGATGGTGGTCACTATGAACGCCCGGAGCCTCCAGAACTTTTTCCACCTGCGCTGCTGCAACCGGGCTCAGTGGGAGATCCGGGCCTTAGCGGAGGAGATGTTCAAGCTGGTCTATCCCATCGCCCCCGCCCTCTTCGCCCAGGCCGGCCCTCCCTGCGTGGCCGGGCCCTGTCCTGAGGGCAAGATGTGCTGCGGCAAGGCGGCGGAGGTCCGTGCCCACTATCAGGCGGTCACGGATGAGCTGGTGCCCCCGGAGGTGCGGGTATGAACATCCAGATCTTCGGCAAGTCCAAGTGCTTTGACACGAAAAAGGCCCAGCGCTACTTTAAAGAGCGCCGGGTCAAGTTCCAGAACGTGGATTTGCTCCGCTACGGCATGAGCAAGGGGGAGCTGACCGCCGTCATCCGGGCGGTGGGGCTGGAAAATCTCATCGATCCCAAGCACCCGGACGCCGCCATGCTCTCTTACCTGGCCTTGGACAGCCAGAAGCTGGAGCATCTGATGGAGGATCCCAGCCTGCTGCGCACCCCCATCGTCCGAAACGGAAAGCAGGCCACCGTGGGCTACTGTCCTGAGGTGTGGAAGAGCTGGGAATAAGACAAGCTGCTGTAGGGCGGGGGCTTGCCCCCGCCATTTCTTACCCAGTTGCATCACAACAGCGCAGAAAACAGCGCCGGGCAATGGAAGCCTGGCGCTGTTTTGCTGTCTATTCGCATTCGGTCTCCAGCTGTACCACCTGAGCGATCACCCGGGCGGTGAGCCCCCAGATCAGCTTTCCCTCATAGTCCCAGTACCCGCCCCGGCGGAGGGTGGGGTAGTGGGAGAGCCACTGAGCCATCTGAGGCGGCAGGGCCTCCAGGCCGGTGTTCTCCTGCCGGTACTGGTAGGGGATAGGCGGATGTTCACGGAACCAGGCCAGGGGCACGGAGAAAACCTCCTCCACCTCCGCCGGGTTGGGCCGGAGCCCCTCCGGCACAGTCTTATCGCACCGGGCCAGCACCGGATAGACCACCCGGCCGTTGGAGTGGAGGAGAAAATCCAGGGGCCCCGCCACCTGAAGCTCCTCCTCCGGAATGCCCAGCTCCTCCCGGGTCTCCCGGAGGGCACATTGGACTGGCGTCTCATCTTGTTCCAGACCGCCGCCGGGGAGACAGATCTCTCCCGGCTGGTGGCGGAGGGTTTTGGCTCGCACCTCCAGCACCAGCCGGTCTCCGGAGAGCAAGACCAGGACGGCGGAGGGACGGCCCTGTCCCAGGGGACGGGGCTGGCGGGTATTCAGGGTGTGAGTGACGCGGTTCCAGTCCATGGCAGGGGCCTCTTTCCTGTTTTTATTCCATGGTAACCGGGGCAAAAAGAACTGTCAAGCCCCATCTATGTTGGAGGATTCCGCCACAAACAGCGCCCCATCCGAAATCTCCGCCCCGGACAGCCCCCACTGAATGACCTCCACATCGCTGGACTGGCTCTGGATAAACCGGAGGGTGTTTTCGTCCATACGCTGGAAGGTATAATGATATTGGCTGTCACTGGTCTCACACCGCACCAGACCATCTGTCTCTGTCCATGCACCGTAAGGGAAATAGGAGCTGAGAGCGTCATAGGAGAAGGCGAAGGTGCCGTCCTCAAAGAGGGACAGGCAGGGGACATAGAGGGTATCCGCATCTGTATCCAGATAGTATCTCGTCCGCTCAGCTGTCTGGCCGGGCTCGGCCTCCACATCTGTATTCCAGATTTCAATCAGCCGCTGTAGCAGCAGGTAAACTCCCTCCTGACTCTGGCCACAGGCCTTTAAGTCGTCAATGCCCAGAAGGGCCTCGGCGCGCTCCACGGTGAGGGTGGGACAGCGGAGCTCGGGCTGATGGGCCGTGGCACTGAGCACCTGTTCATAGGACTCCAAGTCCTCCACAAGGGCCAACAGCAGAACGCCGTTGCGCACGGCCTCCCGCTCAAACGTGGGCAGGTCTACGCTGCCGACGGTAGGCCGGTCCAGCGTCGTTCTGATCCCGTAGGGCTGGGTGCTGTCCAGAATTTCTATTTTGCCGTCCTGGTACTGGTCTCCCTGCCGGACGGCAGTCCACAGGTCTCCGACAGCGGCGTGATCCGCGGCGGAGGCCACCCGGACGGCATAGAGCTGAGCGGCGTAACGCCCGGCAGAGCTGAGGGACAAGCGCATCTCCTCCAGCAGCTCGGAGACGCCCGTCTCACTCTGTCCATAGGCTTTCAGATCGTCGATCCCCAACAGAATCTCAGCGTCCTCCACCGTCATGTGGAAGGGATCAGAGCCATTGAGGTCTTGCTCATAGTATTCCGCGTTGTCAATGAGCGCCAGCATGAGAACGCCATTGCGGAGAAATTCCTGCTCCGCCAGGGCCAACTCCTCCCCGCTGCCCGTCCAGCCTTCCGGGGCGGCGAAGTGGAGGGCCAGGCCATAGGGCTCCCCGCCGGTAAACAGCTCCATGGTGCAGTCCTGATAGACGTTATTTGCTACAACTACATTGCGGAGCGCTCCCACGGCGCTGTTGTCGCCCACATACTGAACCCGGGCCCCATAGAGCCGCCTGGCATAGTCTGCTCCCGTGAGCTGAGCATAGGTATCGTCCTCGGACTGGGAGGAGGGATAGAGATAGCAGGTCACCTGGGCGATGGGGGCGTTGTCCTGCCCCGCGATCATGCTAAACAGCTCGGTGGACTCATCCAGGGCCAGGGACACCCGCTCCGCCGGGTAGCTGCCGCCGGTGGTGTCCGCCTGGGCGAAAAGCTCGGCGGTTTCCAGAGAGAGGGTGCTGTGGGTGACCACGCCGCTGTTGTCCGTCCAGATATAGCTGCCGTCGGTGTCGATCTGGATGTCAAAGCTGCCCTTGGACGGGAACGTCCCGTTGACCTGCCCCACGTTACCGTAGGTGCTCACCTGCCGGTTGACGGTGCGGCCGTCGATCTGCTCCTCATAATAGACGGCAAAGCTCTTGGTGCCGCTGGGCAGCTTGTAGGTGTAACCGCCGCTGTTGCTCAGTTGAACCCAGCCGCCGGTGCTGGCGCTGGTGCAGCAGGTCAGCCCCGCCGTCAGCAGCACCGCCAGAGCCAGAACAATAGTGACCCGCCCTGCCTTTTTCAGACTCAGCACATGGAGAATCCGCTGCTTCACCGCAGGAGTGCCGAAGGCCAGAGCGGGGCCGAAGTCCCGCCGGTTGGCCCCCAGGGCCAGCAGAGTGCGGCTGTAGTCCTGACGGCAGTCCCCCTCCAGACGGGACAGGGCACCCTCGTCGCAGCTGAGCTCCATATCCCGCTCCATGGCCCAGACCGCCAGCCAGACGGCGGGGTTGAACCAGTGGAGGGTGCGCAGGGCAAAGGCCAGCGCCTTCACCCAGGGATCATGCCGCCGGAGATGATACCGCTCATGGGCCAGGACACAGGCCCGGGCAGTGCCCTCCAGCCTGGCGGGCAGGTAGATTCTGGGCCGGATCAGCCCCAGAACAAAGGGGCCGGGAATCTGATCGCTCTCCCACACATTGCTCTCCACCCGGACGGCGGTGCGGGTGCAGCGGTGCAGCCGGAGCAGCTGATAGCCATTCCAGAGCAGAATGCAGAGGATGCCCGCCAGCCAGAGCATGGTGACAATCTGAGAGATGCTCCAACTGGGAGCTGAGACCTCCGCTGGGGCAGATGAGACGGAAGGGATCGCGGACATACCGGAGACAGAGGCTCCGGAGACGACGGCCTGACCAGTGCCGGCTGCCCGGCGGATGGCCCGGACGCCTGTCTGGACGGCCCGCTCCGTCAGGGCGATGGCCTCCTTTGGGTCATTATTCTGAAAAATAGGGAGGTTGAACAGGCTCCAATCCGAGGGCAGGGCCACCGGGCAGAGCAGCCGGAAGCCCGCCACTGCCCAGAGAGCGTAGGAGTAGACTTTTGGGGCCCTGCGCAGCAGAAACCGCAGGGCAAACAGCACCAGAATCACCGGGACGGCGCTGAGACTCAGCTCCGCCACCGAGAGAAACAGGCTGGACAGTTCATTGGTCATCTCCTCACCCCCTGTGTTGGTCGATCAGCGCCTTCAGCTCCTCCGCCTCCCGGTCAGAGAGGGTTTTGCCCCCCAGAAAGGCGGCCACAAAGCCGGGGAGAGAGCCGTGAAAGGTGCGCTCCACAAAATAGTTGCTCTCCTGTCGCTGCACCTGATCCCGGGAAACCATGGGAGTGACCAGGGCGTTCTCGTTTTGGATCAACCCCTTGTCACAAAGGCGCTTGAGCTGGGTATAGGTGGTGGACTTTTTCCAGCCCAGTCGGGCCTGGCACAGCTTGACCAGTTGCCCCGAGGGCACGGGAGCGTGCTCCCAGATCAGCTCCAGCAGCCGGTAGTCGCTGTCACAGAGGATATAGTTCGCCATGGGAATTCCTCCTTGGATGGTCTATAACTGTAGACCTCGTATGAGTAGTCTACAATAGTAGACCAGAATTGTCAAGGGGCAGAGAACGGGAGAGCGGTGAATTTCTGTTCGCTGCGGCCGAGCTAGCAGCAAAAGGGCGCCCGAACCAAAGTTCGGACGCCCCAGACTGTCAAAAAGTATGCTTGGCGTTTTTTTGATGAAGGCTAAAAGTTCAGGAAGCCCTCTGCAAGAGTTTTGTTGCTTTAGCAACAAAATAAAACCAAATCTGTTTTTTGGACGGGCGTGTACCGGCCAAAAAACACAGGGAGGCCGGGAGTGTGCGCGCGAAGCGCGTGCGCGCGCCCGAGCCGCCGCAGGCGGCGACAAAGTGCCCTCGGGGTAGACGGCCGCATTTTCGAACAAAATCGTAGATTTTGTTCGAGCGTGTCGATCCCTATCGACACGCAAGGGCGCCCGAACCAAAGTTCGGACGCCCATATCATCAAAAAAGCCGATTACAGATACTTCTTCACGCCCTCAGAGGCGGTCTCAGGGTCAGCAGAGATGGTGATGGTGAACTTCAGGCCGTTGGTGTCGCTGAAGCGGTCCACCCAATCCAGGAACTCCTCTACCTGAGCCACGTCCTTGCAGGGAACGATCTTGCCCAGATTGTCCACAAAGATGTGGGTAATGTCGTAGTTGCCTGCATACAGGCCGCTGACAAAGCCCTTCAGGGCCTCAAAGCTGGGGAGGTAGAAGTCGCTGGCTTCAATCAGACGGATATGGTAGTGAATGTCGTAGACCAGCTCCCGATCCCACTCAATGCACACCACGTTGCCGTGCTCGGTGAGAACAGCGGAGTTGATCATCTCGATCAACTGCTTTGTTTTACCGGAACCCTTGGGATCCATAATGACTCTAACCATGGTCAGTCACTCCTTTAAAATTACACCTGCGGACAGGTGGGATTTCTGTGTGGATATTCTAACATAGAAGCCGGGAAGATTCAACAGAGTTTTGAATGAAATTTCCTAAAAGCTACACCGAGCTTACAAACGGGGAAAAGCGATTGCGCCCCGGCCGGGGCTGTACTATAATAACAGAGAACATACCGGGGCATGCCCCGAAAAAGAGGAGCGGCAAGATGAAACTGATCTCATGGAATGTCAACGGCCTGCGGGCCTGCCTGAAAAAGGGCTTTGAGGACGCCTTTTACGCCCTGGACGCCGACCTGTTCTGTCTCCAGGAGACCAAGCTGCAATCCGGTCAGGTGGAGCTGGATCTGCCCGGCTACCACCAGTACTGGAACTATGCGGAGAAAAAGGGCTATTCCGGTACAGCGGTGTTTTCCAAACAGGAACCCCTGTCTGTGTCCTACGGCATGGGCATTGAGGAGCATGACCATGAGGGCCGGCTGATCACCCTGGAGTTTGAACCGTTCTACTTTGCCGGCTGCTATACCCCCAACGCCCAGAACGAGCTCAAGCGGATCGACTACCGGATGCGCTGGGAGGAGGATCTGCGGGCCTATCTGATGGAGCTGGACAAGAAAAAGCCGGTGGTCTACGCCGGAGATCTGAACGTGGCCCACCAGGAGATTGACCTGAAGAATCCCGGCCCCAACCGGGGCAATGCGGGCTTCTCCGACCAGGAGCGGGAGAAGATGACCGAGCTGCTCTCGTCCGGTTTTACCGACAGCTTCCGGTTCCTGTATCCTGACCGGACGGGGGCCTATTCCTGGTGGAGCTACCGGTTCAACGCCCGGAAGAACAACGCAGGATGGCGTATCGACTATTTTATCGTCTCCGACCGGCTGAGGGACAAGATCGTCCAGGCGGACATCTACCCGGAGATTACCGGCAGCGACCACTGCCCGGTGGGGCTCAAGCTGGAGCTGTGATGGGGCGCGATATGAGACGGCATCCCCGGGTGCTCTCGGTGCAGGATTTGTCCTGCATTGGCCAGTGCTCCCTGACAGCGGCGCTCCCCGTCCTCTCCGCCTGCGGGGCGGAGTGCTGCGTGCTGCCCACGGCGGTGCTATCCACCCACACCGGGCCGGAGTTTACACGGCCCCATGTCCGGGATCTCACCGGTGATCTGGAGCCGGTCTGGCGGAGCTGGCAGGCTCAGGGTATTGCCTTTGACGGCATCGGGGTGGGCTACTTGGCCTCCCTGGCCCAGTTGGAGCTGGTGTCCGGCCTGATTGAGGGGCTCCGGGGCCCGGAGACCCTGGTGCTGCTGGATCCGGTGATGGGGGATAACGGCAGGTTTTACTCCGGCTTCGGCCCCGACTTTGCCCGGGGGATGAGAGCGCTGTGCGCCAAAAGCGACGTCGTCCTCCCCAACCTCACCGAGGCCCGGTTCCTGCTGGGGGATTGGGAGATTCCTGCGACCTATGATGAGGCCTTCTGCCGGGAGACCGCCCTGGCCCTGGCAGATTTGGGGGCCGGATGGGTGGTACTCACCGGCCTGGACTGCCTGCCCGGTCAGGTATCCAGCCTGATCTGCCGCTGTGATACCGGAGAGACCCGGCTGCTCAGCCAGCCAAAGCTCCCCGGCCGCCATCACGGCACCGGCGACCTGTTTGCCGCCGCCTGTCTGGGCCTGCTGCTCCGGGGGGAGCCGCTGGAGACGGCCGCGGAGCAGGCGGGCGCTTTTGTGGCCGCCGCCATCCGGAATACCGAGCCAGCGCACAACTACGGCGTCCGGTTTGAGGGGTGTCTGGGGATGCTGACCGGAAACTGACGCAAAACGATTAGAAAAATAAGCCCGCCGCTCTGATACGGAGCGACGGGCTGTGTGTTTTCGAAAGAGAGACTCAGGACTTAACCCGGGCGATGGCGGAGGCGGTGGCGCCGTCCGGTCCGGTGGCGGTGATAGTGGCGGTACCCGGGGCTACGGCGGTGACAATGCCGGTCTCGCCCACGGTGGCCACAGACGCGTCAGAGGTGGTCCAGGTGACTTGGTCGGCGTTCTCGTCCATCAGCGGGTGGCGCTCACCCACCTTGAGGGTGAAGTCCTCCCGGTTGAGCTGAATATCCACATGAGCGCCGGTGTCGACGGGTGCTTCCTCCTCACCGTCATCGGTGTCGGGGATATTCTCGTCGTCCTCAATGGGCTCCTCGGGGCCGCAGACCACCCGGCAGGAGGCGTGAGGGCTGCTGTCGGAGGAGGCGGCGCCCACTGCAGCCACAGCGGCAATGCTGCAGCTGCCCTCGCCCACATACTCCACCTGGGCGATATTGGGGCCGATAGAGGTGACAATGGCCACATTCTCATCGCTGCTGGCCCAGGCAATTGTGCCGTCCCAGTCAGTATCCAGGGTGGCGGTGAGAATGGCCATACTGCCCTCAGACAGATTCAGAGTTTCCTGATCCAGCGTGACCGAGGTGGGCAGAGGCGCGGGCTCAGCAGGCTCTGCGTCAGCCGACTGATCGGTGTCGTTGCCCACCGTCTCGCCCTGCTGCTCCTCGGGAAGCATGTCGGTGAAGATGGAGATGATGGGGAGCTTGCTCAGATCCGGCAGATTCCAGCCCATGGAGGGCCCCAGAATATAGACCATCCGGACGCCCAGCACGATGGCCACCAGCACCAGAATCGCCACCAGGAAGGTGAGCACCTTACCCACCACGCTCTTACGGCGGATAGGCTTCTCCTCCACCAGAGTGGGGAGCCGGTCAGTGTCCCGGTGGGTGGGCCGGGCGGGCTGGAAGGACTGCGTCTGAGAGGGATCCCGCATGGCATAGTAGGAGGGGTCGGGAATCGGGCCGGTGGTGCGCTGGACGGGCCGGTCACCACGTACGGGGGAGATGGGCCGGGTCCCCTCTTCCTGGTGAGCCCGGGCGGCAGCGGCGTAGCTGTTGTCCGTCGCGGGGCGGGGCCGGGTGGTCTGGGTCACCTGGGATGCCGGAGCTGTCTGCCGGGGCTGGCGGGGCGGGGTGCTGGGCACCGGAGTGTCGCTCTGGTCGGAGATGGAGCGGAGAATCTCATCAATCACCGCATCGTCAATGCCGGACGGGCTGCCGCTGTAGCCGTCGTCGGAGAAACGGATGGAATCATCCAGGGAGAAATCAAAATCAGTATCGGGCGCGGCGGACTGACCGCCGGAGAGACGTCTGCCGCCTTTGGAATCTCTTGCCATGGTATAACGTCCTTTCCTTGGTATCTGTATGGAAATGGGGGAAAACCCACATAATTCGAGCTTACATAATATCATACCCCGGTTTTTCTTCCCCGTCAACTGTTTCAGACAAATTCACAGGCTGTCTGGAGGGGAAGAAAACGCTTCCGGGGGCGGTCAGCCGCTCTGCCGGGTCTTGGCATACTCCTTGACCAGCCGATCCGACCAGGCGAGGGAGTTCTCGCCCGGCCGCAGCCGGAGGGAGAGGACAATCTTGTCCCCGGGGGAAAAGAGCAGCCGGCCCTTGAAGATGGGCATGCCGCACAGCCGAGCCACAGCGGGGAGATCCGCCTCCTTGAGGGAGAAGTTCACCACGGTGCCCTTCTGGCTCACATCGGTAAAGCCGGCTTCGGCGGCGGCGGAGCGGAGCAGTGCCACCGAGATCAGATTGTTCACTGCCTTGGGAGGCTCTCCGTAGCGGTCAATCAGCTCGTCTACCATATCGTCGGCGTCCTCCTCGGTGCGGATCCGGGCGATGCGGCGGTAGAGATCCATCCGCTGCTCGGCGGAGGGGATATAGGATTCGGGGAGGTTGGCGGAGACAGTCAGGTCGGCGGTGACCCCCTCGGCCCGCACCGGCGTCTCTCCCTTCTCCTCCAGCACCGCCTCCTCCAGCAGCTTGAGGTACATATCATAGCCCACCGACATCATAAAGCCGGACTGCTCCGCGCCCAGCAGATTGCCGGCGCCCCGGATCTCCAGATCCCGCATGGCGATCTTGAAGCCGGCGCCGAACTCGGCAAACTCCCGGACGGCGGAGAGCCGCTTTGCAGCGATGTCGGTGAGCACCTTGCCCCGCCGGTAGGTGAGGTAGGCGAAGGCCCGCCGGGAGGAGCGGCCTACCCGGCCCCGGATCTGGTGGAGCTGGGCCAGGCCCATCTTGTCCGCGTCCTCAATGATGAGGGTGTTGACGTTGGGGATGTCAATGCCGGTCTCGATGATGGTGGTGCAGACCAGCACCTGAATCTCGCCGTCGATCACCTTGCTCATGA